>NZ_JBBHLF010000027.1:0-583 GCF_037483205.1 Chitinophaga sp. CCNWYY40 | reverse complement strand
CGTCCTTCGTCGCCTCTTAGATCCTAGGCATCCACCATGCGCTCTTATTCGCTTTAAAAAATTTAGTATTTAGATATTACTATCTTGAATACAACTTGCATTTCCCAATATGTCAAAGAACTTTGATCAATAAAATTGATCGTAGATGATGTATGAGATCTGATCTCTGTGACTCTTTAGTCATTACATCTTATGTAAGAAGAAAACCTAAGGTGATTAAGTGGAGGATATCGGATTCGAACCGATGACCCCCTGCGTGCAAGGCAGGTGCTCTAGCCAACTGAGCTAATCCCCCGTAATCATTGTAGACCCGAGCAGATTTGAACTGCTGACCCCTACATTATCAGTGTAGTGCTCTAACCAGGCTGAGCTACGGATCTGTCTAGGTTGCCGGTTGGCGGTATTCACTCTCTCTAACCGATCCAGTCCATATTACCAACTTGGCGATTCTTCATCTATAAAAGAACTTAATAAATTTAAAAGAAGGAAACAACAGCTCTCAGGATAATGAGCTCTAAAAAGGAGGTATTCCAGCCGCACCTTCCGATACGGCTACCTTGTTACGACTTAGCCCCAATTACCG
>NZ_JBBHLF010000026.1:0-592 GCF_037483205.1 Chitinophaga sp. CCNWYY40 | reverse complement strand
TTACCTGTTTGAACCTAAGCATCACTACTTAGATTCGTGCTGTTGTTTCCAATCTTTCAAAGAACTTTTGATCATTTACATGATCGTTGGTGATGTGTGAGATCCGATCTCTGTGGCACTCTTGCCAAACATCTTAAATTATTTTCCAGAAGAACTTTTTGTTTGTATTCGCGTCGTTTGCGTTGGGGTTGCAAAGGTAATGATCTTTTATCTAATCACCAAAACTTTCTTAAAGTATTTTGCATCTTTAATTATCTTAGTATCAATGACTTATCTATTGGGAAAGTGCTATTAATATCTTTGATAATCAAACCCTTATTTCACAAAGAACCATAAATTTTTGAGGCGGACAGCAAAGATAGAATCTTTATCATTCGCAGCAAAAACTATTTAAGTCAATTTCAATTAGTATTCAACCTTATTGTTGAGTGTATTTCCGACAGATCTGGAATGATCCCCTTTTCTTAAACATAGAGAGAAAGAAAAGAAAAAGTCCTGGCATGTCACCAGGACTTTTCTCTTAATAAGTATGGCAGCTACCTACTCTCCCGCATGATAGTGCAGTACCATCGGCCATGAGGGGCTTAACTTC
>NZ_JBBHLF010000025.1:0-734 GCF_037483205.1 Chitinophaga sp. CCNWYY40 | reverse complement strand
CCCTCATGGCCGATGGTACTGCACTATCATGCGGGAGAGTAGGTAGCTGCCATACTTATTAAGAGAAGCCTTGGTGCGTTTGCACTAAGGCTTTTTCTTTCTTTAAGAGTAGACGCATCTGCTAAAGAGCAGATTATTTACATAAAGCGTCAGTACATTTTTACTCTAAAGTGATGATCCTTACAGGGATTACAAAATTACACTCAACGATAAGGTTGAAAACAATTTGAAACAAGATTGAAAAATAGTTTGAGAGAAAACTCAAATAGTTTTGTTTGCGAATGATAAAGGGCATATCTTTGCCATCCGCTTCAAAAAAGCTGTTGTTCTTTGCAAAATAAGGGTCTGATTATCAAAGATATTAATAGCACTTTCCCAATAGACAAGTCATTGATACTAAGATAATTAAAGATGCAAAATACTTTAAGAAAGTTTTGGTGGTTAAATAGAAGATCACTACCTTTGCAACCCCAACACAAACAGCACAATACAGAGTATAAGTTCTTATAATAATAACAAGAAGATGTTTGACTAAAGAGTCACCGGGATCGGATCTCACACATCGGCAATAATCACATAAATGAAATCTCGTAAGAGATATCAGTGATTAAAAGTTCTTTGACATATTGGGAAATGCAAGTTGTATTCAAGATAGTGATATCTAAATACTAAATTTTTTAAAGCGAATAAGAGCGCATGGTGGATGCCTAGGATCTAAGAGGCGACGAAGGACG
>NZ_JBBHLF010000024.1:0-745 GCF_037483205.1 Chitinophaga sp. CCNWYY40 | reverse complement strand
TCAATCGGATCTTTATTAATTATGTTTAGCTGTACATTACCTGTTTGAACCTAAGCATCACTACTTAGATTCGTGCTGTTGTTTCCAATCTTTCAAAGAACTTTTGATCATTTGCATGACCGCTGGTGATGTGTGAGATCCGATCTCTGTGGCACTCTTGCCAAACATCTTTTGTTATTTTTAGAAGAACTTTTCTGTATCGTTTGTGTTGGGGTTGCAAAGGTAGGGATCTTTTATTTAACCACCAAAACTTTTACAACATTTTTTATATTTAATTATCTCAATGCTAATGACTTATCTATTGGGAAAGTGCAGTATACTTATCTGATAATCAACCCTTTATTTTACAAAGAACAGTAGCTTTTTGAAGCGGATGGCAAAGATAGCATCTTTATCACTCGCAGCAAAAATTATTTCAACTTAATTGCTGGTATTATGCTGTATTTCAAATTGATATTAAGCGTTGAGCTTAAGTACGTTTTCTGTTTTAGAAAACAATGATGATACACAGTAAAGTGTAGTGGTAGGTTCTTGCCTAGCCGGATGTATCATCGATTAGCAGTAGTGACTGCTTTGTGTGTCAAGTTATTTTGAGATCTGCTCTTTAACAGATGTTCTCTACTCTTAAAGAAAGAAAAAGCCTTAGTGCAAATGCACCAAGGCTTCTCTTAATAAGTATGGCAGCTACCTACTCTCCCGCATGATAGTGCAGTACCATCGGCCATGAGGGGCTTAACTTCTCTGT
>NZ_JBBHLF010000023.1:0-1185 GCF_037483205.1 Chitinophaga sp. CCNWYY40 | reverse complement strand
CCGGAGGCAACAGCGCTGGTGTTTAAAGACAGCCACTTTACTTACCGGGAGCTGGATGAAATATCCGGTCGCCTGGCTTCATATCTGCATACACATTACACGCTGGCTCCTGAAGATCTCATCGGCATAAAATTACACAGAAGTGAATGGCTGATCATCTCTTTACTGGCGGTATTAAAGGCGGGTTGCGCGTATGTGCCGGTAGACCCTTTGTACCCGGAAGAACGGCAACGTTATATTGCGGAAGACAGCGGTTACAAAGCCTGCATCGATGATGCGCTGCTGGAAACATTCCGTGAAGGAATATATCCACCGGATTGCTACCACGAAGTGGGGGAGGATCAACTGGCCTATGTGTTATATACTTCGGGTTCCAGCGGCGTTCCCAAAGGTTGTATGCTGGAACACAAAGGGCTGATCAACCGGTTGCGCTGGATGTGGGATCATTACGGATTTACCACTGCGGATGTAGTCTTACAGAAAACGACGTTTACATTTGATGTATCGGTATGGGAACTGTTTATACCGTTGTGCTTTGGTTGCAGGATGATACTGAGCAGTGATGAAACGGTTTATTCACCGGCACAGCTGTCGGACTTAATCCGCCGGCACAAAGTAAGCCGGGCCCACTTTGTACCGGTGATGCTGTCGCGTTTTATAGAAGAGGTGGATATTGCCTCGCTGGATAGTCTGCAACATGTTTTTGCGAGCGGGGAAGCCCTGTCTGCAGCCACCGTAAAGGCATGGTATAAGCGCACGGCAGTGCCGTTAAGTAACCTGTACGGGCCTACAGAAGCATCGATAGAAGTAAGTTATTATGATACAAATCCGGAAAGCGATAAAGTAGCTATAGGTAAACCTATTGCTAATACGCATCTGCATATATTGGATCAATACAGTCAGCAGGTACCGGTTGGTATAGCCGGGGAAATCCATATCGGAGGTATCCAGCTGGCGCGGGGCTACCACCATCGCCCGGATCTGACAGCAGAAAAGTTTATTGACCATGCCGTGCTGAAGGAACGTTTATACCGCACCGGCGACCTGGGTCGCTGGCTTTCAGACGGCAACATTGAATACCTGGGTCGTATAGATGACCAGGTGAAAGTGCGTGGCTACCGTATTGAACCCGGAGAAGTGGAGCATGCACTCAAAGGGCTGCCTGGAATAGCAGCAGCAGTAGTT
>NZ_JBBHLF010000022.1:0-1205 GCF_037483205.1 Chitinophaga sp. CCNWYY40 | reverse complement strand
GTGCTGCGGATATGTGATAACAGCGAGAGAAAATTATCTCCGCCGCTGAAGCGGCTACGCAACGCTACCGTGTTCAGGTAAAAACCAATCTGTCCTTCCAGCTCTGCATGCTCACGACCTGCTACCGGGCTGCCGATAATAATATCTTCCTGGCCCGTATAACGGTAAAATAAAGCGTTCAATACCCCTAACAGGCCCATAAACAAGGTGCTCTGCTGCTGCTGGCACAATGCCTGCAAACCTTGCGTCAACGCCGGACTGATACCAGTGGACAGCATATATCCGTTGTAGGTTTTCACCGCCGGCCGTACGCGGCTGCCTGGTAATTCCAATACCGGCAGCTCCCCTCCAAATTGTGTTTCCCAGTAATCTTTATGTACTCCATACGCCTGTTGCTGCTGCCAGGCGGTAAAGTCTTTGTATTGGATACGTAAAGGAGATAAGGACAGTTCCTCGTTCTTCACATAACTGTTGTAATAAGCCAGCACTTCTTCCCGCAACAACTCCATCGACCAGCCATCACTGATGATGTGATGCATCGTATAATGGAAAATACAGCGACCGGAAGATAACCGGATCAGCCCTGCCCGCAGCAGCGGGAAGCTGCCCAGGTCAAATACTTTTCCCGAGTAGCCTGCAATATAAGCAGGCACCTGGCTTTCATTTTCCAGTGCCGCATCATCCAGTTTAAACACGGCTGCTGACGGTTCCAGCACAACCTGCCGCAACCCGCTACCGGCTCCTTCCCGGAAAACGGTCCGTAAAATTTCATGACGACCGATCACCCGGTTAATCGCTGCTTCCAGGTGTGATGACCGGAACATCTCTTCCACCTCCATTTGACCTGACAGGTGGTAAGCCCGGGAGCTGTCTTCCAGCTGGCTGAGTACCCACAGCCGGCGCTGACCATCGGATACCGCATAGTCGGATGCCGGCGCCACCGGCTGAATATCGCTGTATGCCGTCTTCCCCTGCGTGGACAACAACGACGCATGTGCCGATATGGTGGTATGACGGAACAGGTCCTGTACCGATACCTTTACTTCAAAGTGACGTGCATAATGATTGATCAGCTGCATCACTTTTAAACTATGACCTCCCGACACAAAAAAGTCGTCGGTGATGCTAAAGGAGGTATCTGTTCTGAGTACTTCCTGCCAGATAACCACCAGCTGTGCTTCTGTTGCATTGCGGGGAGCTACATA
>NZ_JBBHLF010000020.1:0-2261 GCF_037483205.1 Chitinophaga sp. CCNWYY40 | reverse complement strand
CTGACCGTTCTGGAGTTGAAACCGGGTGAATATGAATTTATCTGGACCCATCATCATATCCTGATGGATGGCTGGTGTGCAGGCGTATTGATCAATGAGTTCTACCAGATCTACCGCAGCCTGTTGAATGCAACTACACCGGTACTTGCGCCCGTTATTCCCTATGTTAATTATATCCGCTGGTTGGCGGAACAGGACCAGGACAGCAGCCAGGCTTATTGGGAATCTTACCTGTCGGGTTATGAGCAGGCAGCGTCTATACCGTTTAGAAAAGCAGACAGTGAGGGTTATATCGGAGGAGAAGAAAAGCTGGTGTTAAGCGGAGAAGAAGTAGCAGGAATTAATAGTCTTTGCCGGTCTGCGGGCATTACAGAAAATACGTTTATGCAGGGGGTGTGGAGTTACCTGCTGGGCCGGTATAACAATACGGAAGACGTAGTGTTTGGCGCCGTGGTATCCGGTCGTCCTGCCGGTCTTGCGGGGGTGGAAAATATGATTGGTTTATTCATCAATACCATCCCGGTGCGTGTGCGGTATGCAGGCAGCATGACAGCGCTGGAACTACTGCAACAACTGCAACAGGATGCTATCAGCAGCATGGCTCATCACTACGTTAAATTATCAGATATCCAATCACGCAGTGTGCCTGGTAATCGCTTGTTTGATCATATCCTGGTGTATGAAAACTACCCGGTGGAAGAACTGGTATCGGATGGACTGGCGGCCGGAGAACAGGGAGCCGGCCTGGATGCTCTTTCCCTGCAGGGTTCAGAAGTGGTGGAACAAACCAACTATGATTTTACCGTATTGGTATCACCTTCTTCTCATGGCAAGGGGATACAGGTATTGTTCAGGTATAACCGCGCTTGTTTTGCAGAAGAGGATGTACAACGTATCAGCGCTCACTTCCGGCAACTGTTAACCGGCTTTACAGCACATGCCAGCCAGCCGTTGCAAACACTGTCGTACCTGACAGCAGCAGAACAGGAGTTGTTATTACATACCTATAGCGATACGGCAGTAAGCTATGACCGGGGAGACACTTTGCCGGGATTATTCCGCCGTCAGGTGGAGTTACAGCCGGATGCCACAGCATTGGTATATGATGGCCGCAATTTTACTTACCGGGAGCTGGATGAGTGGTCAGGCCGTTTAGCATCTTATCTGCATGCACACTATACACTGTCAGGGGAAGAGCTGATCGGGATAAAACTACACCGGAGCGAATGGCTGATTATTTCGTTATTGGCCGTCCTTAAATCCGGTTGTGCGTATGTGCCGGTTGATCCTTCTTATCCGGAGGAGCGGCAGGTTTATATTGCGGAAGACAGCCACTACAAAGTATGCATAGATGATGGTTTACTGGCATCGTTCCGGGCAGGAGAGTATTCGCCGGATTGTTATCAAGAAGTGAGGGAAGATCAGCTGGCGTATGTGTTATACACCTCCGGATCTACCGGTCAGCCGAAAGGCTGTATGCTGGAGCATAAGGGGCTGGTAAACCGGCTCCGGTGGATGTGGGAGCATTATGGTTTTACGGGCGGAGATGTGGTGTTACAGAAAACCACGTTTACGTTTGACGTATCGGTATGGGAGCTGTTTTTACCATTGTGTTTTGGTTGTAAGATGGTATTGTGCGATGATGATACGGTGTATTCACCGGTACAACTGGCCGCGCTGATCCGTGCCCATGAAATAAGTAATGCGCACTTTGTGCCGGTGATGCTGCAAAGTTTTATAGAACATGCAGATATCGCTTCGCTGTATAGTCTGCGGCGTGTGTTTACCAGTGGAGAGGCGCTGCCTGTTGTAACGGTAACCGGGTGGTATCGTCAAACGGAGATCCCGTTATACAATTTATATGGTCCTACAGAAGCCTCAATAGATGTAAGTTATTACGATACGAAACCGGGTATAAATAAAGTACCGATAGGTAAACCTGTAGCCAATACGCAGCTGTATATCCTGGATAATTATGGTGGGCCGGCTGCTGCTGGTATAACCGGGGAGATCCACATTGGCGGAGTACAGCTGGCGCGTGGGTATTACAACCGCCCGGCACTTACGGCGGAGAAGTTTATGGTGCATCCGGTATTACAGGAACGTTTATACCGCACCGGCGACCTTGGCCGCTGGTTGCCGGACGGCAATATTGAATACCTGGGCCGGTTAGATGACCAGGTGAAGATCCGTGGTTACCGTATAGAGTTGGGAGAAGTGGAACATGCCATCAGTCACTTACCGGGTATTGGCGCCGCAGT
>NZ_JBBHLF010000019.1:0-2843 GCF_037483205.1 Chitinophaga sp. CCNWYY40 | reverse complement strand
TTTAATATGGATGTGCTGCGGCAAAGTTATGCGTACCTGGTGAACAGGCATGCTATATTGCGCACTTCTTTTCATCACGGCTATAGTGGCGATAGTATCCAGGCAGTGCATCAGCAGATGCAGCCGGAATTCCGGTATCTGCAGCAGGAAATATCACAGTTGCCGGCATACAGGATTGCGGACCGCGAAGAAGGGTTTGACCTTCACAGGGGGCCATGTATGCGGCTTACAGTGCTGGAGCTGGGCGCAGATGAATATGAATTTATCTGGACGCATCACCATATCCTGATGGATGGCTGGTGCCGGAGCGTGTTAATTAATGAGTTCTATCATATTTACAACAGTCTGTTGGATAAGGTTACTCCTTCATTACCGGCGGTAATACCCTATGTTAATTATATCCGTTGGTTAACAGAGCAGGACATTCAACGCAGCCGGTTATACTGGGAAGGTTACCTGTCAGGGTATGAACAGGTGGCCGCCATTCCTTTTGGCGAAATCCCGGGTGTCGGTTATGAAGGACGGGTGGAGCAGTTGTTGCTGGATAAAGAACAGGTATCAGGTATCAGTGCTTTCTGCCGGTTGGGGGGTATTACGGAGAATACTTTTATGCAGGGAGCCTGGAGTTATCTGCTGAGCCAATACAACAATACAAACGACGTGATATCCGGTGCGGTGGTGTCTGGCCGTCCGGCCGGACTGGAAGGAGTAGAGAATATGATCGGATTGTTCATCAATACCATCCCTGTGAGGGTGCATTATGATGCGGAAATGACGGTGCAGGCATTTCTGTTACAGTTACAGGATTCGGCCATCGACAGCTTGCCGCACCATGCCGTGAAATTGTCGGAGATACAATCGTGCAGCCCACTGGGAAACCGGCTGTTTGATCATATATTGGTGTATGAAAATTACCCGGTAGATGAGCTGATCTCAGACGGATTGCCGGCAGGGGCAGGATTAAATGATTTGTCGTTGCAAAGTGCTGAAGTAGTAGCGCAAACCAATTATGATTTTACAATCATAATAGCGCCTGCGTCCAGGGCAGAAGGCATCCAGGTACTGTTCAGGTATAATGGTTTGCGTTACAATGAAAGAGCTGTACAGCGGATCAGTGCACATTTCAGGCAGGTGCTGTCGGCTTTCGCAGATAACGCCGGTAGCGCATTGAAAGAGCTGTGTTTCCTGGGGGAAGAAGAAAAACAAACACTATTACATACTTTCAATGATACGGCCGTTGATTATGAACGTGAAGCAACATTGCCCGGGCTGTTCCGCCGTCAGGTGGTATTACAGCCGGAAGCAATGGCGCTGGTATTTGAAGACCGCTGCTTTACTTACCGGGAGCTGGAGGAACAGTCGAACAGGGTAGCCCATTACCTCCGTCAACAGGGCGTAAAAGAGGGCGTAATGGTCCCTTTATGCATGGAGCGTTCGCCTCACCTGATCGTGAGTATCCTGGGCATCCTGAAAGCAGGAGGCGCTTATGTGCCTGTAGACCCGGCTTATCCCAAAGATCGTATTGCCTATATGCTGCAGGATACGGGTAGTAAACTGGTGTTAACCACTACCGGTCAGCAGGCGTTGCTGGCAGCGGAAGCAGCGCATGCTACCCTGATATTTGTAGATGATATCCCGGACTTACTTGCCACGATGCCGGCGCATCCGCCGGTGGTGACTACTGACCCGGATTCACTGGCATATGTTATTTATACTTCCGGTTCTACCGGCCGGCCTAAAGGAGTAATGGTAATTCACCGCAACGTTATCAGCCTCGCCCGGGGCGGCAACTTTGTGGAACTGAGTGCTGCCGATACGTTGTTATCTACTGGTTCTCCTTCTTTTGATGCCACTACAATTGAATACTGGGGCATGTTACTGAATGGTGGTCAGCTTGTATTATGTCCGGAGAAGAAATTGCTGGACAACCAGTTGTTGAAGCGGGAAATCCGCCACAGAGGCGTTACCAAAATGTGGTTTACCGCCAGCTGGTTTAATCAGCTGGTCGATGATGATATTACTATTTTTGAAGGGTTAAAGGCCGTGATGGCAGGTGGGGAAAAATTATCGGAAGAGCATATACGTAAATTACAGGCTGCTTATCCTGCCACACAGATCATTAACGGCTACGGACCTACGGAAAATACCACCTTCTCCCTCACCTGGAATATTGCAGCAATAGTTCCCGGCAGAAGTATTCCCATTGGCCGTCCATTGGGTAACCGCACAGCCTATATCCTCAACAGCGCCATGCAGTTGTTGCCGGTGGGCACACCCGGAGAACTGTATGTTGGTGGTGATGGTGTATCCCGGGGTTATCTGAATCAACCGGAGTTAACTGCAGAAAAATTTGTAGCCGATCCATTCAGTAAGCTACCGGGTGCAAAGTTATACCGAACCGGTGACCGCGCAAGATGGTTGCCGGATGGTACGGTGGAATACCTGGGCCGCATGGATGATCAGATTAAGTTGCGTGGCTACCGTATTGAACCCGGAGAAGTGGAGCATGCACTCAAAGGGCTGCCTGGAATAGCAGCAGCAGTAGTTACCGCCTATAAACAATCATCAGGAGAACAGGCATTGGCGGCTTATTACCTGAGCGATGTAACACAGGATGCCGTGTTACTCAGGCAACAGTTATTACAGCAATTACCGGAATACATGGTGCCTGGTTACTTCACCCAACTGGCGGCGTTGCCACTAACGCCGAGCGGGAAGTTAGACCGTAAGGCACTGCCGGCACCGGAAGGGCGGGTATCCGCGGTTTATGTAGCTCCCCGCAATGCAACAGAAGCACAGCTGGTGGTTATCTGGCAGGAAGTACTCAGAACAGATACCTCCTT
>NZ_JBBHLF010000018.1:1624-3124 GCF_037483205.1 Chitinophaga sp. CCNWYY40 | reverse complement strand
TCGGCCATGAGGGGCTTAACTTCTCTGTTCGGAATGGGAAGAGGTGAACACCCTCGGCATAACCACCATAAGATCTTCTTTGCTATTACAGCAAACTAATAAGATAACATATCGGGAAAGTTGTATTCTAAGACTCTTTAGCGTAATATTTAAAAAATTAAAGCTTACGGGCAATTAGTATTACTCGGCTGCGATGTTACCACCCTTACACCTGTAACCTATCAACGTCGTAGTCTCCGACGGCCCTTAAAAGTAAACTCATCTTGAAGCAGGTTTCACGCTTAGATGCTTTCAGCGTTTATCCTATCCATACATAGCTACTCTGCACTGCACCTGGCGGCACAACAGATACACCAGCGGTATGTACGACCCGGTCCTCTCGTACTAAGGTCATGTCCTCTCAATTTACTAACGATCACAACAGATAGGGACCGAACTGTCTTGCGACGTTCTGAACCCAGTTCACGTGCCACTTTAATCGGCGAACAGCCGAACCCTTGGGACCTTCTCCAGCCCCAGGATGTGACGAACCGACATCGAGGTGCCAAACCTCACCGTCGATATGAGCTCTTGGGTGAGATCAGCCTGTTATCCCCGGAGTACCTTTTATCCTTTGAGCGATGGCCCTTCCATACAGAACCACCGGATCACTTTAGCCTGCTTTCGCACCTGCTCGGCTTGTTTGCCTCACAGTCAAGCACCCTTATACTAATGCGCTCTGCGTACGATTACCAACCGTACTGAGGGTACCTTTGCGAGCCTCCGTTACCTTTTAGGAGGCGACCACCCCAGTCAAACTACCCACCAAACAATGTCTCCCATTGCTGGGATTAGACTCTAAATAACAGAAGGTTGGTATTTCAACGATGACTCCACAACTCCTGGCGAAGCTGCTTCATAGTCTCCCAACTATCCTACACATCTGGCATTCAAAATCAATGTTAAGTTGTAGTGAAGGTTCACGGGGTCTTTCCGTCCCGTTGCGATTAACCGGCATCTTCACCGATACTACAATTTCACCGAGCTCGTGGTAGAGACAGTGTACAACTCATTAGACCATTCGTGCAGGTCGGAACTTACCCGACAAGGAATTTCGCTACCTTAGGACCGTTATAGTTACGGCCGCCGTTTACTGGGGCTTCAGTCAGAAGCTTTGGATTACTCCGAACATCCTTCCTTAACCTTCCAGCACCGGGCAGGTATCAGGCTCTATACGTCATCTTTCGATTTTGCAGGGCCCTGTGTTTTTGTTAAACAGTTGGTTGTACCATTTTACTGAGGCCACATCACTGTGGCACGCCTTATCCCGAAGTTACAGCGTCAATTTGCCTAGTTCCTTTACCACGGATCACTCGAGCGCCTGAGAATACTCATCTCGACTACCTGTGTCGGTTTACGGTACGGGCTGCTATAAACGAACCTTAGAAGTTTTTCTTGGAAGTCTGATTAGGGATACTATCAGCGCGGCCGAAGCTTTGCTGTACTATCAGGTTTCAGCAT
>NZ_JBBHLF010000018.1:0-1524 GCF_037483205.1 Chitinophaga sp. CCNWYY40 | reverse complement strand
CCCTTTAACGCACTATTCCGTAAGTGCGCGATCCTTTCACTACTCCGTTACTCCATCGAATTTATAGCAGGTACTGGAATATTCACCAGTTTGCCATCAGCTACACCTTTCGGCTTTGCCTAAGGACCCGACTAACCCTGATCCGATTAGCGTTGATCAGGAACCCTTAGTCTTACGGCGATAAGATTTTTCATCTTATTTATCGTTACTTATGCCTACATTTTCTTTTCTAAACGCTCCAGCATGTTTCACAACACACCTTCGATGCAGTTTAGAATGCTCCCCTACCGTCTGACACCTAAATGTCAGGCCTAAAGCTTCGGTTATATGTTTGATGCCCGATTATTTTCCGTGCCCAAACCCTCGACCAGTGAGCTGTTACGCACTCTTTAAATGAATGGCTGCTTCCAAGCCAACATCCTGGCTGTTTTAGGATTTGAACCGCGTTTGATCAACTTAACATATCATTAGGGACCTTAGCTGTTAGTCTGGGTTATTTCCCTCTCGGCCATGGACCTTAGCGCCCACAGCCTCACTCCTGGAGATTATATTATAGCATTCGGAGTTTATTAGGGTTTGGTAGGCGGTGAAGCCCCCTAGCCCAATTAGTAGCTCTACCTCTATAATACGTCTATATCCAAGGCTGTTCCTAAAAACATTTCGGGGAGAACGAGCTATCTCTCAGTTTGATTGGCCTTTCACCCCTATCCACAGGTCATCCCATAGCTTTTCAACGCTAATGAGTTCGGGCCTCCAGTTAGTTTTACCTAACCTTCACCCTGCCCATGGATAGATCACAAAGTTTCGCGTCTACCCCCACTGACTGATTCGCTCTGTTAGAACTTGCTTTCGCTACGGCTCCGGTACTGAAGACCTTAACCTTGCCAGTGAGGAGTAACTCGTAGGCTCATTATGCAAAAGGCACGCCGTCACTCATTGCTGAGCTCCGACCGCTTGTAAGCGCACGGTTTCAGGAACTATTTCACTCTCCTGTTCGGAGTACTTTTCACCTTTCCCTTACGGTACTGGTTCACTATCGGTATCTAAGGAGTATTTAGCCTTACCAGATGGTGCTGGCAGTTTCATACAGGATTCCTCCGGTCCCGCACTACTCAGGATACTACACGTCCATCAGAATTTCTGTCTACAGGGCTATCACCTGCTGCGGCTCATCTTTCCAGATGATTCAACTTGATCTGACTTTCTAAAAGTAGTCCTACAACCCCGGACAGAATTGCTTCGATCCGGTTTGGGCTCTTCCCCGTTCGCTCGCCACTACTTAGGGAATCATTATTTATTTTCTTTTCCTGCAGGTACTTAGATGTTTCAGTTCCCTGCGTTGGCCCCCTTGCGGGTAATACACCTTCAGTGTACTGGGTTGTCCCATTCGGAAATCTACGGATGTAACGATCGTTTGCATCTCCCCGTAGCTTATCGCAGCTTACCACGTCCTTCGTCGCCTCTTAGATCCTAGGCATCCACCATGCGCTCTTATTCGCTTTAAAAAATTTAGTATTTAGATAT
>NZ_JBBHLF010000017.1:0-5226 GCF_037483205.1 Chitinophaga sp. CCNWYY40 | reverse complement strand
TGTTCCAGGTGGGCGCGGTTTACTGCTACACGGCTGCTTAACAACACCGACTGGTTATAATGATGCTTGTGCGCATAATTCCGGTCCATGAACCAGCGCTGTATCGGCGTGAGTACCACCCTTCCTTCCACGGCAGCTTGTTCCGGCAGGGGGTTGTGCTGCAATTGTACCTGTGTTGCCAGTTCTTCCAGTACAGGATACATTAACACGTCACCTACTTTCACGGCATATCCCCGTTGCCTCAACTGGCTGGCCAATAGAATTGCTTTGATAGAATCGCCGCCAAGATCAAAGAAGCTATCTTTTATACTCACCGCCGACTGCCTGGTCACCTCCTTATAAGCGTCTACCAGCGCCTCTTCAACCGGGTTGCGCGGAGCGATATGCTCTACGCCTGTTTCCAGATCGGTCACCGACTGTACCGGTAATACTTTCTTATTGATTTTACCATTGGGTAACAAAGGGAGATGGTCCAGCTGTACAAAGTGAACCGGCACCATGTATTCAGGAAGCTGCTTTCTTAACTCCTGTTTTAATGTCTGCTTATGTATCGCATAACCGGCAGTTACATATCCCACGAGGTGGGTTTGTTCTGCTGCTGTTTTCCAGGGAATTACTGCAGCAGCTGTAATTCCTGGCAGTGTTGTCAATGCATGTTCTATTTCGCCAGGCTCTATGCGGTACCCGCGGATCTTCACCTGTTCATCTATACGTCCCAGGTATTCAATATTACCGTCCGGCAGCCACCTGCCGATATCTCCCGTACGATACATCCGCCCATATCCTGCCGTAGCATAGGGGTTTTCAATAAATTTTTCGTTTGTCCTGTTCTCGTCCCGGTAATAACCCGCAGCCAGGCAAACACCCGCAATGCAAATCTCTCCACCGATGCCTTCAGGTACCAGTTCTCCTTTCTCATCCACCAGGTATATCCTCACGTTATGAATGGGTTTGCCTATCGGGATCTTATCATAATGATCTTTTTTCAGCTCATAATAGATACAACCAATGCTGGCCTCCGTAGGCCCGTACAGGTTAGTGAGCCGGATATGGGGATAATGCTGCCGGAAGATGTTGGCAGAAAGCACATGGATGGCTTCTCCGCCAATAACAATATCTTTCAGGCTATCGAAATGATAATCGTCTTGTTGCTGTCTTATTTCATTCACCACCTCGTTAAACAGCGACGGTACAAAGTCCGTCATCGTTACCTGGTAATCCCGGATCAACTCCGCAAAATATTCCAGGTCCAGCGGGCGGTGCTCAGATGGAATGATCGTTCTTCCTCCATTGATCAGCGGCCAGAACAACTGCCAGAGTGCACTGTCAAAAATGTGCCTCGTGGTACGCAGTACCGACTGCGCCGCAGCGACTCCGAAATAATCATTCATCCACAAAAACCGGTTCATAATGCCACGATGCATTACCACCACGCCTTTAGGCAATCCTGTGGTGCCGGAAGTATAAAACATACAAACAGGGCCTTCCGGATTTTCCCTGCTTTCAAAAAAGGTTTTCACCGGTTTCAGCTGATGATGGGAAATGACCAGCAATTGCGCCGGCCTTTTAATACCACATCTGTTGATACCTTCTTCATTGGCCAGCACAACTTTGGGATGTAGTTCCATTAGCAATGTCTCCACCCGCTCTTCCGGCCAGTTGATACTCACCGGCGTGCAAATGGCTCCCAGTTGTAACAGCGCCATAAACGCTACCACATAATCGATACCTCTCGACATCAACAATGGTATAAAGTCGCCCGGCTTAACATCATATGCTATCAGCATGGCAGCAAGCGAATGTACGTTCTCCTGCAGCTCTTCGTAAGTGATCGTTTCGTTTTCAAATACTACCGCCGTATTGCCGGGATGCAACGCTACCTGCCGGGCAAATAAACCGGTAATGGTGACATCGCGGGGATATGTTGTGGCGGTATCGTTAAATGTGAGTAACAAACGGCCTTTATCGCGCTCAGATAAATAAAGGATCTGGTTAACAGGCGTTTCCGGATGTTGCACAACATAGCTCAGCATTCCTTTGAAGTGACAGATCAGCTGGTGTACCATCGATTGCTGATAGATATCTTCATTATATGCCACCTTCATGTACAGCCCCTCTGCCATCTCCAAAAAATCAATGCTCATATCAAACTTCACCACTTCTTTGCCAAGCGTTACTATTTCATTTTCGGGGATGGCATGTACATTTTCAACCAGGCGCTTGTCCTGTAAATTGTGCAGTGATATCATCACATCAAATAAAGGGGAGCGACTCATGTCACGCTTTAATGCCAGGTCCTCCACTATTTTATCAAAAGGATACTCCTGATGCTCATATGCCGCAGAAGTAATGTTACGTACTTCTTTCAGCAGTGCACTGAAACTCTCATCTGCGTTAACATGTATCCTGAATGGCAAGGTGTTTACATACATGCCTATCTGGTTGGCCAGCTCCACCTGTTCCCGCCCGGCTACGGGGCTACCGGTAATAATATCCTGCTGACCGGTATACCTGTAAAACAGCGCATTGGTAATAGCCAGCAAACCCATAAACAAAGTTGCACCGTGTTGCTGACACAACTCCTGTAATGCTGTGAGCAGCTCATTGCTGATGATGGTAGCCACTGCTGAGCCATGATGCGCAAAAACGGCCGGCCGTACACGGTCTGCCGGTAAATTTAATAACGGCAATGGCCCTGCAAACTGTTTCATCCAGTATAGCCGGTGTTGCTCAAAAGCCGCTGTGGCAAGCTGCTCCTGCTGCCATACGGCATAGTCTTTATATTGTATCGTGAGTGGTTTGAGGTCGGGTATACGGCCTTCCCCGTATGCGTTATAGTAATTTAACACCTCTTCTGCCAGCACATTAATGGACCAGCCATCGCTGATGATATGATGCATATTGAAATAGAGCAGATGTTTGTCTGTTGCCATCCGAAACAAAGCCACCCTGAACAAAGGCCCTTTACTTAAATCAAAAAGCGTCTTCTTATCTTCCTCCATCTTTATTCCAGCTTGTGCATCCTGATCGGGCACAAGGCTCAGATCTGTAAATGCCACTTCCACATTCAGCGATGTTTCCGGCAGCACCCATTGGCGTACTACGCCGGAGGCATCTTCACGGAATACAGTGCGCAGAATTTCGTGTCTGTTCACTACCGCTGTAATGGCACGCGAGAGCTGCTCACTGCTGAAATTCCCGTCCAGCATCACACTACATGGGATATTATACGCCGTGGAGTATTGATTGATCTGGTTTAATACCCAAAGCCGCCGCTGGGAAGAAGATAATGGGTACGATGCCGCCAATGGCGCAAGAGGAATATGCGCATGGGAACCCTGCCCGGACAATCCCTTCAGATAGTTCAGCAACACTTCCCGTTTTTCCCTTATCTGGGTAATGATCTCCTCTGTCAATGTTCCCGACGGAGCTTCTATATCCAGCAAACCATCCTTATCTATCCGGATGGATATCTTCTTTCTTCTCAGTGTATCGAGGAGCACATCCTGCTCATTCATATTACAAGAATATTATCCGGTTCTGAATGCATTAAAATTCGTTATCGTAGGCAGCTTCAATAATGGCAGTTGCAATTACCCGGTCTCCGCTGTAAGGACTGCGTCCATGCGCTGCCAGCATGTTATCCAGGAAAATAATATCGCCCTTCTGATAAGGAAATACGATCTTATTTTTATCATAAGCATTTTTGATCGCGGTATATTCTTCAGCAGTAATTTCTGTACCATCACCAAAGAAAGTGTCTGATGTGAGATATTCTTCCGGTAGAAAATCATCATGTTCCATCCCGAGCTCTTCATAACGGGAAAACTTATTGAAAAACATCACATGATTAAACCATGTTTCTTCTTTCGATACCGGGTGCCTGTATACAGCTGGTTTTACCCATTCTATGATCATATGATCCTGCTCTTCAAACCGGTAGCTGATATTATTTTTCCGGCAGGTATCCTCGGCTTCGGCAAGATTCTCTGTCTGAAATACTTCCTGCCAGGGCATTCCCAGGTCGGGCAGTAGATTGCGCCTGTATTTCACTCCCTTTTCCCGAAACTTTGCTACCAGTTGCGGATCAATATCCTGTAGTACTCTCCTGGAATCTGCGATGGGTGTTTCTCCACCAGTATCAGAAGGTTTCACACAACAAAACACTATCTTCTTTCCCCACACCCTGCTATACGACGATTCATTGTGCATATTGATGCTACGGTCGTTGGGATAAGAAGTAGAGAGATAGATATTTTTTATTTTTTTATCCAGCTCCGCCCTGGGAGAAGACCTGAACATATATGGCAATGGTTCGGTATTAAAACATTTCATGAAACCATTAAATTTTTCTGCCGTATCCACATCAAATCCTCTCAGCAATATGCCGCCATGTTTTACAAGTCCCTGTTCAAACTGTTCTTTGTTATGCAACATCCATTGTACCAGATCAGTATCTCCATTCCGGGGAGTGATCAGCAAGGGGAGCAGCTGATCTCCGTTATCATGAAAGGGACGCATGCTTACAGCCGCACCGGTGTTGGGTTCCTGCAAGTTATTTTCCATATTATGTTATTTATAAGATGAATGATTACACTTTGATTTTTTCGTTTTCAGGATTATCTGCTTTGGGGAGATTGTTATTGTTAAACCACTGAATATTGAGAATTTCACCGGCGAGGCTTTCAATATTGGGAGTGGCAAACATCTTTTGTATGCTTAATTTCACACCAAATTCTTTTGATGCCCTGGCTAGTATTTTAATAGCGCTGATACTATTCCCACCCAATTCAAATAATTCATCTTTTATACCCACTTCCTGTTCTAATCTCAGCACCTCCTTCCAGATAGCCGCCAGTTTCATTTCCACATCATTGCCTGGTGGTACATAAGGCTGTTTAACTACTGCTGCAGAAAGCGGGTCTGCCTCCAGCAATTTTCCCCTGTCTACTTTTCCATTGGTGGTTAACGGGAATGCTTTTACCTGCACATACAATTCCGGCGCCATGTAATCCGGTAGTTTATCTGCGAGGTATTTTTTTATTTCTTTGGGTTGTAAAACGTCATTCATTATTACAAAAGCGATCAGCCTCCGATCGTCTCCATGCGTGCCTGCCAGTACTATTACTTCTTTTATTCCGGGATACTGTTGCAGGGCATGTTCAATTTCTCCCAGCTCTATGCGGTAGCCACGTACCTTCACCTGGTCATCCTGGCGGCCGAGGT
>NZ_JBBHLF010000016.1:0-5519 GCF_037483205.1 Chitinophaga sp. CCNWYY40 | reverse complement strand
TGTTCCAGGTGGGCGCGGTTTACTGCTACACGGCTGCTTAACAACACCGACTGGTTATAATGATGCTTGTGCGCATAGTTGCCGGCCAGGAACCAGCGCTGTACAGGCATCAGCCCCACAGGGCCTTTCACAACGGTCTGCACGCCGACTGTTTCCTGGTTCAGGGATTGTACTTTCCTGGCCAGATCTTCCAATACCGGATATTTTAATACATCTCCCACCTTTACGGCATATCCCCGTTGTTTCAACTGGCTGGCCAGCAAAATAGCTTTAATGGAATCTCCCCCCTGGTCAAAAAAGCTAAAGCGCACGCTTTTGATTTCTTCCGATTTCAGCACCCGCTGGTATACTTCCAGTAACACCTGCTCTACCTCATTCCTGGGCGCTATTATTTCTTCCGCCACCTCTTGCTTTACCACTTCAAGCGACAATGCATTTCTATCTACCTTTCCATTCGCCATTAAAGGCAGCGTATCGAGCTGTATAAAATAATGCGGTATCATATAAGCCGGCAATATCTCCTTCAGCAAGGATTTCAGCGTTTCTCCGGCTAATTTATCCTCCGCTGTAAAATATGCCGCCAGGGTTTTATCGTCCCCGGTGGTTGTTCGTATGGCGACTACCGCTGATTGAATGCCCTTTAGTTGCTGCAATGCAAATTCGATTTCTCCCAGCTCAATTCTGTAGCCGTTTATTTTTACCTGGTCATCTATACGGCCGATGTACTCCACATCCCCGTTTGCCAGCCACCGGGCATAGTCGCCGGTACGGTATACGCGCGCTCCTGCTATAAACGGATCTTCAATAAATTTTTCTGTTGTCAGTGCCGGTTTATTCAGGTAACCTTTGGCCAGTCCGGCACCTCCGATATGCAATTCGCCGGGTACCCCCACCGGGCAAAGCTGTTGTGCTTCATTCAGGATATAGATCCTCGAATGAGAGTAAGGTACTCCAATGGGAACTTTCGTATAGTCACGCGCCAGGTCTACCTTGTGCGTCAGCACGCCAATGGTAGCCTCGGTAGGACCATAATGATTAAATACCTGTCCCTGGTAACCTGCCAACCGCAGTTGCCGGATCACTTTAGGCGGCAACGCTTCTCCTCCCCATATCAACACCTTTACCGGCAAAATAAAGATCTGCTGTTCCGCATAGGATGTCCATAAAGAAGGGAATATTTTAATTCCGTCAATGGTATGTTCTTCAAGATATTTTACCAGGGCATGGGTATCGAACAATATTTTATCTGTGAGAATATGTACGGAAGCACCAAGTACCAATGAAGAAAATAAAATGGAATGATAAGCATCTGCCGCCAGGGAAGCCAGGATAGCAAAAGAAGTACAAGTAGAAAGCACAGTTCTGGGAATGATACCACCAATGTGGTCGGTCAGCGATGCATGCGTGATCATGACTCCTTTAGGCCTTCCGGTTGATCCGGATGTATAGATAACATACGCCAGTTGTCCGTCCGCAACCACCTCATCCGGCGCCTCCCCTGGCATAGCGGCGATCAATGGTTCGTATTCCTGCAGGTCAATAAACTCCGTATGCTCCCGTACTATCCGGCGCATCGTGTTATCCCCGATCACAGCTTTACAACCGGTATCTTCCAGTATATACCTGATCCTTTCTTCCGGAAATGCAGGATCAACAGGTACAAAAGCAGCACCCGCCTTCATAATTCCCAGAAACCCTACAATCAGCTCCAGCGACTTTACAGCGGCAATCACCACCCTGTCTTCCTTTCCTACCCCCCTGCTTTTCAGATAGTGCGCCAGTTGATTGGCCTGCCTGCTTAACGCGCGGTAAGTAAGTTGTTCCCCATTACATACCACCGCCACTTTATCAGGCACGGCCGCTGCCTGCTCTTCAAACAGGTCTATCACCGTTTTACCTGTAAGTGGCAAAGCATCTGTTACGATGTTAAATGTTTCGAGTAACTGCTGCTTTTCGGCAACTGTTAAATATTCCTGCTGATTCACCGGTAACGCCGGATGCTGTATCAATGCCTGTAACAATTCTTTATAGTGGCTAAACATCCTGCTGATATCTGCTTTATCGTAGATATCCTGGTTGTATTTCAGCTCCATATACAGGGTCCCCTCGATTTCGCTGCAACTAAGATGCAGGTCGAATTTAACGGCTACAGGGCCTTCTTCTTTTATCACATCGGTGTGGCTCAGATCATAATTTTCATACAAACTGTTTTCCTTTTGGCTCTGCAGTGTGAGCATCACATCAAACAGCGGGGAATGTGACCGGTTGCGGTGCAGATCCAGTTCATCCACCAGGCGATCAAACGGATAGGATTGATATTCGTAGGCAGTGAGTGTATTTTTACGGATGTGCTGCAACAGGTCTGCAAAGCTATCCTGTCCGCTGAAGCGCGTACGCAATGCCACCGTATTCATGTAAAACCCGATCTGATCGTCCAGCGCGGCATGTTCCCTGCCGGCAACCGGGCTGCCGATGATAATATCTTCCTGACCGGTATACCTGTACAACAATACCTTCAGTGCTCCCAGCAATCCCATAAACAGCGTGGCTTTATTTTCGCGGCAAAGGGCTTTCAACGAAGCGGTGAGTGCTTCACTGAGTATGGAGGACAGGCAGTACCCGTTGTCTGTTAAAATAAGCGGCCTCGGTTTGCTGACAGGCAACTGTAACACCGGCAGACTGCCGCTGAACTGCGACTGCCAATATTCTTTATGAGGTTGATAGCTACCTGACTGCAGTTGCTGCTGCTGCCAGGTAGCAAAATCTTTATACTGTATGGAAAGCGGGGCAGGTATTACTTTTTCGCCACGGGCACACGCATCATAGTAACGCATGATTTCTTCCTTCAGCACTTCCATCGACCAGCCATCACTGATAATGTGGTGCATGGTATAATGGAAAATATAACGGTTCTCCGATAACCTTATCAATCCTGCCCTTAACAGGGGGAAACTATTGAGATCAAATACATGGCCGGAGAAGGTGGTTATCAGCGCCTCTGCAGCGCTGACAGGTTGCCCTTCCAGGTTGTCATAATTCAACTTGAAAGAAACGTCCGCCGGATCCAGGATTACCTGCCGCAATTCGTCGGAAGCATCCTGCCGGAAAACAGTCCTCAATATTTCATGACGCTGTATTATAAGCAGGATAGCTGTTTCGAGATGTGCTGGTTTATAATCCCCATTCAGTTCCAGTTGCCCCGACAGGTAATAAGCCCTTGATCTGTCTTCCAGCTGGCTGAGCACCCAAACACGCCGTTGCCCGTCAGACACTGCATAATCAGGTGCAGGTGATACCGGCGTGATCACACGGTAGGCGGTTCTCAGCGGCGTAGATAACAGCAGGGCGTGAGACGCGATCGTTGTGTGGTGAAAAAGTGCCTGTACCTGTAACTTCACGTCAAACTGCTGCACGTAATGATTTACCAGCTGCACTACTTTTAAGCTATGTCCACCCAACATAAAAAAATCGTCTGTTACACTGAGCGGCGCAGCTGTTTTCAGCACCTCTTCCCAGATACGCGCAACAGCAGCTTCCGCTTCATTACGCGGCGCTATATATTCCACCGGTGTTATTACTCCGGGAGCTGGTAACGCTTTGCGGTTTACTTTCCCGCTTGGTGTCAGCGGAAATTCATCCAGCTGCATGAAGTAACCGGGTACCATATATTCCGGCAGTTTAAGCAACAACTGCTGACGTAATGAGGACAGGTCCAGCGCCGATTCACTGGTAAAATATGCTGCCAGCACACGTTCGCCGGATGCACCTGTGTATACGGTTACTATGGCGTTACCAACACCTTCCAGGTTTTGCAACGCCTGTTCCACTTCCCCCAGCTCTATGCGGTAACCACGTAGCTTCACCTGGTTGTCGGTCCTGCCAAGATATTCTATATTACCATCCGGTAGCCAGCGGGCCAGATCGCCGGTGCGGTATAACCGTTCTTCCAACGCAGGATGCGTCACAAACTTTTCAGCAGTAAGCGCCGGCCGCTGATGATAGCCACGGGCCAGCTGTATACCACCAATATGCAATTCGCCGGCAACGTCCACCGGCACCAGCTGTGCATGAGTATCCAGAATATATAAACGGGTATTGGCTACCGGTTTCCCGATAGGCACTTTATCAATACCCGCAACCGTGTTATAGTAACTCACATCTATCGATGCCTCCGTAGGGCCGTACAGGTTATACAACGGTACGTTGCTGTTTGCATACCAGGCCCCTACCGTAGCCGCGGGAAGCGCCTCTCCGCTGGTAAATAACCGTTTCAGGCTCACCAGCGCTGAAATGTCAGTCTGTTCTAAAAAGTTCTGCAATAATACCGGCACAAAATGCATCGTGGTCACCTGCCGGGTTTGTATCAAAGCAGCCAGCCGTGCCGGTGCGTATACCGCTTCATCATCACTCAATACCATCCTGCACCCCCAGCATAACGGCAGGAATAGTTCCCATACCGATACATCAAAAGTAAAAGTGGTTTTCTGCAGAATAATATCGGACGTGGTAAAACCATATTGCCTCCACATCCATTCAAGGCGATTCACCAGCCCGCGATGTTCCAGCATACAGCCTTTCGGTTCACCAGTGGAACCAGAAGTATACAATACATAAGCCAGCTGATCGTCCTGCACTGCGTGATAATAACCAGGATCATACACACCCGCATCCTGCCGGAAAGCAGCGAGCAGTGTTTCATCAATACAGGTTTTATAGCCGCTGTCTTTCGCGATATAGTCCTGGCGCTCCTGCGGATGGGAAGGATCTACAGGTACATAGGCGCATCCCGCTTTTAATACTGCCAGCAGGGAAATGACCAGCCATTCACTCCGTTGTACCTTTATCCCTACCAGGTCTTCTGCCGACAGGTGATAATGCGTATGCAGGTAATCCGCCAAACGGCCGGACCATTCATCCAATTCCCGGTAAGTGAAATGACGATCAACATATACCAGTGCAATGGCATCCGGCTGTAATGTTACCTGCCGGAGGAATAATTCCGGCAGTGTAGCTCCCTGTTCATATACAACAGCGGTATCATTGAAAGTATACAACAGCAAATGCTGTTCTTCTGCCGATAAATAATTGTGCGTATGAATAGCGGTTGCCGGATCGGATACCAGCAGCGATAATAATTTTTTAAAGTGATGAAGCAACCGGACAATGCCTGTTTTTTCGTAGATCGCGGTATTAAATTCCACCTGCATATACAGGCCATCTTCCTGCTCCGCGAAGGTGAACAAAAGGTCCAGCTTTACATCCTGATTTCCTTTTTCAATAATATTTTCTGTGAGATGATCTGACTGTTGTTGCTCCTGTTGCTGATTCTGTAACACCATCATTACGTCAAACAGCGCTGAACGACTGGTATCACGTTTCAATTTAAGATCATCCACCAACCGGTCAAACGGATAGGACTGATGGTCATAGGCTGCCAGTGTAGTGCTGCGGATATGTGATAACAGCGAGAGAAAATTATCTCCGCCGCTGAAGCGGCTACGCAACGCTACCGTGTTCAG
>NZ_JBBHLF010000015.1:0-8531 GCF_037483205.1 Chitinophaga sp. CCNWYY40 | reverse complement strand
CTGAACACGGTAGCGTTGCGTAGCCGCTTCAGCGGCGGAGATAATTTTCTCTCGCTGTTATCACATATCCGCAGCACCACACTGGCAGCCTATGACCATCAGTCCTATCCGTTTGACCGGTTGGTGGATGATCTTAAATTGAAACGCGATACCAGTCGTTCCTCCTTGTTCGATGTTTTTCTGAACGTACTAAACATCGACACGGCCACTGCAGCAGCAACGGTATTGCCTTCCGGCCAGGTGTCGCAGCTGGGGCCATCTCCGAGTAAGTTTGACCTGATCTTTAACTTCCAGGAAACAGCAGCAGGCGGCCTGTCCGTTTATGCAGAGTTCAACAGTGATATTTATGATCAGTGGTTTGTTATCCGTTTGCTGGAACATTACCAGCGATTGTTATCAGCGGTGATTACACAACCGGCCACTGCTTTAAATCAACTGGATTACCTTGGTGAAGAGGAACGGGAACAACTGCTGCATGAGTTTAATGCCACTACAAAAGACTATGGAAATGATGGCACGGTGCTGGACCTTTTCCGCGAAAGCGTAGTCCGTTACGGCGATCGCACGGCCATTACAGATGGGGCTGCCACGTTGAGTTACAGATTACTGGATGAGCAGTCGGACCAGGTAGCGGCGAGGCTGCAACAGCACTACGCCATCCGGGAAGGAGATCTTGTCGGGATGCGCATTCCCCGCAGCACTCGTGCCATCACACTGATGCTGGGGATACTGAAAGCCGGCGCCGGTTATGTACCGGTAGATATGAGCAACCCGGAAGAACGGACCGCTTTCATTGTGGCAGACAGCGGTTGCCGCCTGCTGGTAGATGAAAAAATACTGGAGGATATTTATGCCGGGCTGACGGAACAACCGTCGCCTTCTGCAGTGGTGAGCGCCGAAAGCATCGCCTATGTATTATATACTTCCGGAACAACGGGTCATCCCAAAGGAGTACTGATTGCCCACAACAACTTATATAACTATCTGCGATACTGCCTGGATACTTACTTCCGGGAAACGGAGCAAACATACCGTGTGCCGTTGTTCACCTCCTTGTCGTTTGATCTGACGGTGACCGGTATTTACGGCAGCCTGTTAAGCGGAGGAGAGCTGATCATTTATGATCAGGAGCAACATGTAGGAGAAGTATTGCATGATGTTTTTTACGGCAGCAAAGGCATCAATTTTATGAAATGCACGCCTGCACATATTGGTTTGGTGGAAACAGGCAACGGCGGGTCAACTACCGTATCACAGGTAGTGGTAGGGGGAGAAGCCTTACAGCTGTCGCATATTCACCGCTTACATGAAATCAGTTCCACGTTGATAATTTATAACGAGTACGGCCCAACGGAAACGACGGTAGGCTGCACCGTATCCCGGATAGGGCAGGGAGATGCAGCGGCGGGTATCACGATCGGTGTTCCGGTGAGCAACATGCAGATTTATATACTTGATAAAGCACAGCAACTGGTACCTGCCGGCATAACCGGGGAGATCTATATCGGTGGCAGGCAGGTGGCACAGGGTTACCTGAACCGCGCTGAATTAACGTCCGGGCGGTTTGTGAGATTTGCCGGACAACGGGTATACCGTACCGGTGATATTGGCCGCTGGTTACCCGATGGACGGATAGATTACCTCGGCCGCCAGGATGACCAGGTGAAGGTACGTGGCTACCGCATAGAGCTGGGAGAAATTGAACATGCCCTGCAAGCCCTTGCCGGTATTACAGCCGTAGTAGTAATCACTTATAAGAAAGAAGACGGAGAGCACGCCATAGCGGCATATTTTACCAGTGATGGAGCAAAAGATAGTATTGCTTTGCGGCAACAGTTGTTATTGAAATTACCGGAGTATATGGTACCGGCGCATTTTATACAGCTGCCCCGGCTACCATTAACGGCCAACGGAAAAATTGACCGCAACGCATTACCGGCTCCCGGTGAAAAGGTAGCAGATCAGAACACACCATATGTAGCCCCACGCAACGCGATAGAGATAAGCCTGGTGGACACCTGTGAACGCATCCTGAAAAAAACAGGGATCAGTATAACCACCAGCTTTTTGGATCTTGGTGGTGATTCTATCAAAGCCATTTTGCTATCCAGCCAGATGAAGCAAAAAGGCTATACGGTGAAAGTAGGAGACGTGTTAAAATATCCGCTGTTGGAAGAACTGGCCACACACGTAAAAATACTGGATAATAATGATGCCGAACAGAAGACAGTAACGGGAGATGTTGTACTTATGCCGGTGCAGCAATGGTTTTTATCCGGATCTTACGATCAGAAACATCATTACAACCAGTCGATGATGCTAAGCAGCCGTATCCCTGTAGCAATAAATGTGCTTGACCAGAGTCTCGCGTACCTCGTAAAGCATCATGATGCGCTTCGTATGGTATACCGTAATGACGGGAATGTATGGAAGCAATATAACCAGGGAACAGAGCAGCCGTGTTATCACCTGGAAGAATATGACCTGAGGGAAGACGCTGACGCGCATGGGCGTATGAGAGCAACATGTAATGCCTTACAATCAGGTATCAACCTGGAGCAGGGGCCACTGGTGAAAGCCGGCCTGTTCCGCCTGCCTGCCGGCGATCGTTTATTGCTGGTTATTCATCACCTGGTAATAGATGGCGTAAGCTGGCGTATCCTCCTGGAAGATCTGTCTACTTTATACCTGCAGCTAAGTAAAGGCCAGCACGCGCAGCTACCGCTGAAGAGCGACTCGTTCCGCGACTGGGCCGCTCATCAGCAGCGACAGGCTAATGGTGGCGTACTGTCCAGAAGCCTGGATTACTGGGCTACGATCGTTAATAGCAGCGGATTGCCGTTGCGAAAGGACCTGACCTCCGGTATCAACAATATCGGGAATAGCGTAACTGAAGGATTTTCACTGGATGAAAACATCACAAGCCTCTTACAAACAAAAGCGCACCGCGTTTACCACACGGATGTAAACGATATTTTATTATCGGGTTTATTACGCGCTGTGCAGGAGGTTTTCCCGCAGGAACATTTACTGCTCACAATGGAAGGTCATGGCCGGGAAGAAATAGGTAATAGTGTAAACATTGCCCGTACCATAGGCTGGTTCACCAGTATGTACCCGGTACTGCTGGAAACAAACGCCGGAGAAGAGGCCGTAGATACGTTGATCCGGGTGAAAGACCACCTGCGTCGTGTACCGGATAAAGGTATTGGTTTTGGTATGCTGCGGTACTTACACCCGGATGGAGAGAAAGAGTTGGGGAAATTGCGGGAGAGTGATATCACTTTCAATTACCTGGGTGATTTTGGTTCCGGGTTTAGTGCAGGTGGAGGGGAGTCGGTTTTTGACTATGGTGAAGAAGGTAAAGGTCTTGAAAGTGCTTTATCATACGAGCCGGAAAGCCCGCTTACAGTAACTGCTATCCTCACTTCCGGTCAGCTGCATGTCAGTATCCGTTATAGCAAAGAACAATATTATCCGGAAACAATCGCCCGGTTAAGCCAGCATTATGCAGATCATCTTGCGTCATTGATAAGATTGTTGTCGGAAATGGAGGGCAGTGAGCTAACTCCAGGTGATCTTACCTATAAAGGATTAAGTCCGGTAGAGCTCAAAATACTTAACAATACCGGCGATGTAACAGATATTTATACTTTATCTCCGCTGCAGGGCGGATTATATTATCATTGGTTAGCGGGTATCAGGGATACCATGTATGTAGAGCAGATGTCGTACCGTTTACGTGGCACCTTCGACCTGAACATACTGCACACAAGCTATACTTATCTTACCAATCGTCATGCGGTGCTGCGTACCAGTTTCCATCACGGATATGGCGATGAAAATATCCAGGTCGTTCATCTGCATATGAAGCCGGACTTTCGCTATCAAAAGCTGAGCGGTGAACAGGTGGCATCTTTTAAGATAGCCGACCGTGAAGAAGGATTCAACCTGCATGAAGGCCCCGCAATGAGGCTATCAGTGCTGGAACTTGGGCCAGATGAATATGAGTTTGTATGGACACATCATCATATCCTGATGGACGGATGGTGTGCCGGTGTATTGATAGATGAGTTTTATCAGATCTACCGTCAGCTGATACAGGGGAAAACGCCGTTGTTGCCGCCGGTATCGCCGTATGTCAACTACATTCGCTGGTTAGATGTGCAGGACCACAGCAGCAGTGTATCCTACTGGAAGTCTTATCTCCAGGGATATGAACAGCAGGCAGTGATACCTTTCGGGCAACAGGAGGGAAGCGATTATGAGGGAGGGGTAGTACGTCTTAACCTGGATAAAGAGCTGGTGTCCGGTATCAGAAATGTGTGCCGTTCCATTGGTATTACGGAGAACACGTTTATGCAGGGCGCGTGGAGTTATCTGTTGGGTCGTTATAACAATACAGAAGATGTGGTGTTTGGCGCCGTGGTGTCCGGCCGCCCGCCAGGATTGACAGGTGTGGAACATATGATTGGTTTATTCATTAATACTATCCCGGTACGGGTGCGTTATAAAGGCGATATGACAGCTCAGGAATTGCTGCAGTCGTTACAACAGGATGCCATCGGAAGCCTGCCACATCATTATATAAAGTTATCCGATATACAGTCGGCCAGTTTGCCGGGGCATCAGTTGTTTGATCATATCCTGGTATATGAAAACTACCCGGTAGAAGAGTTGATTTCTGATGGTTTGTCCGGTGGCATGGAGCATGACGGGGCAAGTACGCTTTCGCTGGAAAGCTCAGAGGTGGTAGCGCAAACAAACTATGATTTTACCATCGTGGTGGCGCCCGCCGGAGCAGGGATACAGGTATTGTTCAGGTACAACTGCCGGCGTTACCCTACGGCAGCGGTACAGCGCATCAGTGAACACTTCAACAGGGTGTTGACAGCCTTTGTGAATCCTGCAGCTGTAAAGCTGAAGGAGTTGTGTTACCTGGGAGAACCGGAAAAACAAACACTGCTGCACACGTTTAACGATACCGCTGTGTTGTATGAACGCGACGTAACATTACCGGAATTATTCCGCCGTCAGGTAGTGTTACAGCCGGATGCAACTGCATTGGTATATGCCAACCGCAGCTTTACTTACCGGGAACTGAACGAAAAGTCAGGGCACCTGGCATCATACCTGCATGCGCATTATACGTTGGCTCCTGAAGATCTTATCGGCATAAAATTACAGAGAAGCGAATGGCTGATCATTTCTTTACTGGCGGTATTGAAGGCAGGTTGTGCGTACGTGCCTGTTGATCCTGCTTATCCGGAAGAGCGGCAGCGGTATATTGCAGCAGATAGTGGCTACAAAGCCTGCATAGATGAAGCGTTACTTGCTTCCTTTAATGAAGAGGATTATGCCGCAATTACTTATCACGCAGTAAAGGAAAATCAGTTAGCCTACGTATTGTATACCTCCGGTTCCAGCGGTTTGCCGAAAGGTTGTATGCTTGAACATAAAGGATTGATCAACCGGTTGCGCTGGATGTGGGAACATTATGGATTCACCACCGGAGATGTGGTATTGCAGAAAACAACATTTACGTTTGACGTATCTGTATGGGAATTGTTTGTACCGCTTTGCTTTGGTTGTAAGATGATATTGTGTGAAGATGAAGCCGTGTATTCTCCCACCCGCCTGGCAGCCTTGATCAGCACATACAAGATCAGTAATGCGCATTTTGTGCCGGTGATGCTGCAAAGTTTTATTGAGAATACAGATATTGCTTCACTGACCAGTCTTAAGCGGGTATTCGCCAGTGGCGAGGCTTTATCGCCCGCTACGGTCGCCGCCTGGTATGCAGTTACCGATGTTCCGTTGTATAACCTGTACGGCCCTACGGAGACTTCTATAGAAGTAAGTTATTATGATACACTGCCCGGTACAGATAAAGTTCCTATCGGTAAGCCCATCGCCAATACCCATTTGCATATACTGGATCAATACGGTCAGCTGGTGCCGGTAGGCGTTGCTGCGGAGATCCATATTGGTGGTATTCAGCTGGCCCGTGGCTATCACAATCGTCCGGAGTTGACAGCCGAAAAGTTTATTGACCACCCTCTCCTGAATGAACGTTTATACCGCACGGGGGACCTGGGTCGCTGGCTTCCGGACGGTAATATTGAATACCTGGGTCGTATAGATGACCAGGTGAAGATCCGTGGTTACCGGATAGAGCTGGGAGAAATAGAACAGGCGCTGCTTGCATTACCCGGTATTCATGCGGCCGTAGTAACGGCATTTAAACCGGACAGTGGCGGGCAGCTACTGGCCGCCTATTACATCAGCGAAACACCACCCGATGCGGCCTTGCTCAGACAACAGCTGTTGCTGAAATTGCCGGAATACATGGTGCCGGCCTATTTCACACCACTGGAATATTTCCCTTTAACAGCCAGTGGTAAAGTAAACCGTAAGGCGTTGCCTGCTCCGGGAACAGGAGCCACAGATAATTACGTGGCGCCGCGTAGTCCGGTAGAAGTTATTCTCACCGGCATCTGTGAACGGATGTTTAAAAGAAAAGAGGTAAGTATACAAGCAAGTTTCCTCAACCTGGGAGGTGATTCTATCAAAGCCATCCTGCTGGCCAGCCAGTTAAAACAACGGGGATATTCTGTTAAAGTAGGAGACATATTAAAATACCCGGTGTTGGAAGAACTGGCGCTGCACGTACATGCAGCCGACAATATCATTACAGAACAATCTGCAGTAGAAGGCGACGTAGCGCTGATGCCGGTTCAGCAATGGTTCTTATCCGGTACCTACGACCGCAAACATCACTATAATCAATCAGTGATCTTAAGCAGCCGTTTGCCGGTAGAGGTGACGGTGCTGGACCAGAGCCTGGCGCACCTGGTGAAACATCATGACGCGCTCCGTATGGTATTTCGTTATGAAGATGGGGTATGGCAGCAGTACAACCAGGGAACAGAAAAGCCTGATTACCACCTGGAAGAATATGACCTGAGGGAACACGCCGATCCGGAAGGGCGTATGACAATCCTGTGCTACGGCTTACAGGAAAGCATTAACCTGGAACAGGGTCCATTGGTGAAGGCGGGTCTTTTCCATCTGCCGGCTGGCGATCGCCTGTTGCTGGTGATTCATCACCTGGTGGTGGATGGCGTAAGCTGGCGTATCCTGCTGGAAGACTTGTCTACTTTGTATGTACAACTGGGCCAGGGGCAACGTCCACAGCTGCCCCTGAAAAGTGATTCTTTCCGCGACTGGGCCAATCATCAGCAACAACAGGCAAACAGCCCCGCGCTGTCAGGAGAATTGGCTTACTGGACGACACTAACCGCCAACAGCGGAGAGCCCTTACCGTTAGATATGCCTTCCGGCGCCAATGTAATTGGTTGCAGTGCATCTGAAGGATTTTTGCTGGAAGAAAATATTACCCACTTATTGCAAACAAAAGCACATAGAGTTTATCATACCGATATCAACGATATTTTACTGTCCTGTTTATTACAATCCGTACAGGAGATATTCCAACAGGACAGTTTGTTGCTGAGGCTGGAAGGCCACGGCCGTGAAGAAACAGGCGGCGGCGCTAACATCTCCCGTACTGTCGGTTGGTTTACTACCATGTATCCCGTGTTGCTGGAAAGTATGCCGGGTGAAGAGGCGGAAGATACGCTGATCCGGGTTAAGGATCACCTGCGCCGTTTACCCAATAAAGGCATCGGTTATGGAATGCTGCGTTATTTAAATGCCATTGGCAGGGAGCGGCTGGGAGGTTTACGGCCCGGGGATATTACTTTCAATTACCTGGGTGATTTCGGGTCTGGTGTAAGCTCCGGTGAAGGAGAATCCGTATTTGATTATGCTACGGAACACAGGGGGCAGGAAACAGGTATGTCGTATGAACAGGAAACGGCATTAACGGTTACGGGCATTCTTGTATCCGGGCGTTTACGCGTTCGTATCCGCTACAGCAAAGAACAATTCCACCAGGAAACCATCAACCGGCTGAGCGATTGTTATGCAAACCGCTTACGGTCATTGATAACAACATTATCTGAAAAAGATGGCAGTTACCTCACAGCCGGCGACCTCACTTATAAAGGACTCAGCTTCGCAGCATTGCAGGAGCTGAACAGCAAAAAGGATATCGTGGATATCTATGCTTTATCGCCGTTACAGGAAGGTTTGTATTATCACTGGTTGTTGGGCACTTCCCGGACGATGTATGTAGAACAGATGTCTTACCGTTTGCATGGTAGTTTTGACGTAGAAGTACTGCAGCAGAGTTACGCTTACCTGGTAGGTCGGCATGCGATGCTTCGTACTGGTTTCCATCATGGTTACGGAAAAGATAATATCCAGGTAGTGCGCCGGTACAATGTTCCCGATTTCCGTTATCGTGAGCTGGAAGAAGCAAAGGTAGCGGCTTATAAAATCAGTGATCGTGAAGAAGGCTTTAACCTGCATGAAGGACCGGGTATGCGTCTGACCGTTCTGGAGTTGAAACCGGGTGAATATGAATTTATCTGGACCCATCATCATATCCTGATGGATGGCTGGTG
>NZ_JBBHLF010000014.1:0-9164 GCF_037483205.1 Chitinophaga sp. CCNWYY40 | reverse complement strand
TTTAATATGGATGTGCTGCGGCAAAGTTATGCGTACCTGGTGAACAGGCATGCTATATTGCGCACTTCTTTTCATCATGCATATAGCAAACAAACCATCCAGGCAGTACACCAATACATGGCGCCGGACTTCCGGCATCAGCAACTGGAAGCAGTGGCGGTGCAGGCCTATAAAACGGCCGATTGCGAAGAAGGATTTGATCTCCACAGGGGACCCTGTATGCGGCTCATGGTACTGGAGCTGAACGCGGACGAATATGAATTTATCTGGACGCATCATCATATCCTGATGGATGGCTGGTGTGGAAGTGTAGTGCTGCAGGAATTTTTCGCGATCTACCGCAGTCTGTTACAGAACAGCATCCCGGTTCTTCCACCTGTAGCTCCCTATGTTAACTACATCCGCTGGTTAGCGGAGCAGGATCAGGAAAACAGCCACTCATACTGGACCTCTTATCTCGACGGATACGAACAGGTAGCCACTTTACCTTTCAGGGAGGCTGGGAGTGAAGCATATCTGACCGGGGAAAGCATGCTGACATTCAGTGCAGCAGAGGCGGCACAGATCACCCGTTATTGCCGGCACACAGGCATTACCGAAAATACTTTTATACAGGGAGCATGGAGTTACCTGCTGTCCCGTTATAATAATACGGAAGATGTGGTGTTTGGCGCCGTCGTATCCGGCCGTCCGGCCGGACTGGAAGGAGTGGAGAATATGATCGGACTGTTTATCAATACCATCCCGGTGAGGGCCCGTTACAACGGGCAGATGACCGTTAAAGCATTATTACAGCAGTTGCACCAGGATGCTGTTAAAAGTTTGCCCCATCACTACGTGAAATTATCAGACATCCAATCACGCAGTATACCTGGCAACCGCCTGTTTGATCATATATTGATCCACGAAAACTTTCCTGTATGGGAAATAGCGGAAGGAAAAGAAACCGGTGGTAAAGGGCTGGAAGAACTGGAACTGTTATCATCAGATGCAGCCGCCGGTACTAACTATCCTTTTAACGTAGTAGTGATTACGAGAGATCAGCAACTAAAGATAAAATTCAACTATAATAAAAACCTGTATACCGACGCCGCTGTAAAATGTATTAGTGAACAGCTGAAAGGCATCATCAGCCTCTTTTCCGGGCCGGAGGATAAAACATTGGAGGAGATCGCCGGATTAACATCCGCAGAAGAGGAGCAGGTGTTGAAAACATTTAACGATACCGCTGTAGACTATGCTGCTACCAAAACAATCATTACTGCTTTTAAAGAAAGGGTGCAGGCCTATCCGGAAGTAACTGCACTTGTTTTTGAAAACAGGGCGCTTACTTACCGGGAACTGGATGAACGCAGCAATTGCCTGGCCAGTTACCTGTTGAGCAAGGGCGTTGTGAAAGAACAGCCAGTGGCCATCTGTATGAACAGGAGTATTGAATTAATCGTTGGCATACTTGGTATATTAAAATCCGGTGGGGCATATGTTCCCATTGATCCTTCCTATCCTGCGGAAAGGATACAGTATATAGCAAAAGATAGTGGTACAGGTATTATTCTCACCCGGGAAGAACTACTGCCATCTTTTGCCGGTATTACGGATAAGCAGGTCGTATTGATCGACCGGGATTGGAGCAGCATCGCCGCTTTCCCCGCACAGGAGGTGATAGCAGATGTCAGCGCTGACAGTCTCGCTTACATAATATATACCTCCGGTTCCACCGGGAAGCCCAAAGGAGTAATGATTGAGCATACCAGTATGATCAACCTGATTGAATGGCATATTAAACGTTATGATGTAACGCCTTTAAGCCGGTCTACCACTATGGCGGGCGTAGGGTTTGATGCCTGTTCGCTGGAGATGTGGTCGGCGTTATTATCCGCTTCCTCGCTTTATATTATCGATAATGAATTGCGTTTACGTCCGGAACTGTTGCTGCAATTTTATCATCAGCACGGGATCACGCATGCTTTTGTACCACCGGCGCTGATACCGGATATGGTGGCGGCACCACAGCCGGAAGGGTTGTTGCTGAAATATGTATTGATTGGCGGCGACAGGCTACCTTATGTAGATGTGTCGAAGTTGTCGTTTACGTTGGTGAACCAGTACGGGCCTACTGAAAGTACGGTGATGGTAACAGATTATCCCATCAGTAAACACAACAGGAAAGCGCCGCCGATAGGGAAACCCATTGCCAATACGCAGTTGTACATACTGGGTGATCGTCGGCAGTTGTTACCTGTAGGCGCAGTAGGCGAGATTTGTATTGGCGGGGTGCAGCTGGCGAGAGGATATCTGAACAACCCTTTGCTGACAGCAGAGAAATTCATCCCCAACCCTTATCATCCGGATGAGCGGATATACCGTACCGGGGATATAGGACGTTGGTTGCCGGATGGTAATATAGAATGTCTCGGGCGACTGGATGACCAGTTAAAAGTAAGGGGGTATCGCATAGAAGCCGGCGAAATAGAACATGCGCTGACGCAGCTGGATGGTATTGATGCGGCAATTGCATTGATACATAACGGCTATGCAAACAGGAAGATACTCGTAGTTTTTTTTACCGGTAGTAACAACAACACAGCTACAGAAATCCGTCAGCAATTACAAACCCTGCTGCCGGAATACATGATACCTGCCAGGCTTATAAAACTGGACCGATTTCCGCTGACACCCAATGGTAAAATAGATAAGAAGGCGTTGGTATTGCTGCCCGTAGAGGATGGGCATAGCTCCACTACGTATGTTCCTCCCCGTAGTAAAGCAGAGGCAGATCTCACTGCCATTATTGCCGGGATTTTAGAAACACCTTTAACCGCTGTTGGCATCAGGGAGAATTTTTTTGATATGGGAGCCAATTCCCTCGACCTGGTAAGGATGACCGGGGAGATCAGCCGGCAGTTTGATAAAGAAATTAAAGTAACACAGCTGTTCACTTATCCTAACATACAGGAATTATCAGATTATCTTTTTAACAGCCAGGAACCTGAGTTGCTGCCGACCTATGAAAATATTGAACAGGACCTGGATGATATACTGACTGTATTTGAATAATAATCTTTTGTCACACGCCCATCATTCCCAAAAAATGCCATTATGAATAAAAAGGATATTGCCATTGTAGGAATGTCTTGTAAGTTCGTTGATACGGAAAATATACAGGAATTCTGGGAGCATCTCCGCGCCGGAAAGGAGTTGCTGGATTTTGATGTACCCGCTGATACGGATACAGACACGCCTGGTTATGTAGGAGTAAGAGCTGCTGTTAAAGACAAGGGCTCTTTTGATTATTCTTTTTTCGGATATACCCGGGATGAAGCTGCCATCATGGATCCGCAGATCCGGCTTTTTCATGAGTACACATGGAAAGCCCTGGAAGATGCCGGGATAGACCCGTATCTGAATGCCGGGAAAATAGGTTTGTTTGCCGGTGCGGGAGATAATTCCAACTGGCTGGCGCATAACTTTATAACCGGTTTAAACAGTAATGTAGACTCCTTCTCCAGGAACCAGCTGGTGAACAGGAATTTTCTAAGTACGCTGGTTGCCTATAAACTGAACCTGAAAGGGCCGGCCTACTTTATCGATACTGCCTGTTCCACCTCCCTTGCGGCCGTGCATATCGCCTGCCGTAATCTGTTGATGAAAGAATGTGATGTAGCTGTAGCGGGTGGAATACAGATAAAAACGGTGGATGGCACCGGCTATGTATACAAAGAAGGCATGATTAACTCCATCGACGGACATTGTAAAACCTTTGATGCGGATTCTTCCGGAACAGTGGGTGGCGAAGGTCTGGGTATTGTTGTGCTGAAACGGCTCGAAGAAGCCGTTGCTGCCAACGACCACATTTATGCGGTGATCAGGTCTTCCGCAGTGAATAACGATGGTAACCGTAAAGTTGGGTATACAGCACCAAGTGCCAGCGGACAGGCTGAATGCATTATCATGGCGCATAAGCTGGCCGGTATACATCCCTCTTCTGTTTCTTATGTAGAAGCACATGGTACAGCTACCAAACTGGGTGACCCAATAGAAGTGGAAGCGTTGAACAAAGCCTTTGGCAATAACCCGGAAAAGCATTGCGCCATCGGTTCCGTAAAATCCAATATGGGACACCTGGATACAGCGGCGGGCATAGCCGGGTTGATAAAAACAGTGTTATGCCTGTATCACAAGGAAATTCCCGCCAGTTTACATTTTAGAACCCCCAATCCTGAAATTGATTTTGACCACGGGCCTTTTCATGTAAACACCCATCTCAAAAAATGGGAATCATTACAGGGAACACCGCTGAGAGCAGGCGTGAGTTCCTTTGGTATTGGCGGTACGAATGTGCATGTGGTGCTGGAAGAGGCACCACAATTGCCGGCACCGGCAACAGGCAGTGCGCCGCAGTTGCTGCTATGTACTGCTAAAAGCAAATTGTCGCTGGATACTTTTGTGGGTAGCCTGGAAACTTTTATGAAAGAACAGCCAGTCTCCCTGGAAGATATTAGTTTCTCCCTGCAGCGCCGGCATCAGTTCAAACACCGGTATTTTACTGTTGGTAAGGATAACGGTGATGCCATTGCCAGCCTGAAGCAGGGCAGGTACGCGGAGGTAAACGGAAAGCCACCGGCTGTTGTATTTATGTTTTCCGGACAGGGTGCACAATACCTCAACATGGGAAAGGGATTATATGATCAGGAACCCTTTTTCAAACAGCAGATGGATAAAGGATTCGGATTGTTGCAGCAACTCACTGGAAGAGACTATAAGGCGCTGCTTTTTAACGACGGTGATATCAACAACACATTGCATGCGCAACCGTTGTTGTTTGTTTTTGAATACGCGCTGGCTTCCTTACTGATCGAGTGGGGAATCAGGCCGCAATATATGATTGGTCATAGTATTGGTGAGCTTACCACGGCCTGTATCAGTGGAGTGTTTTCTTTTGAAGACGGAATGAAGCTGGTACTGGAACGAGCAGCATTGATGGCCGGTTTGCCTGGCGGATCGATGTTAAGTATAGGAAGGGATGCCGCCGATGTTTTACCCTTACTGGTGAAAGGAACAACCATCGCGGCTGTTAACGCCCCGGATTATTGTGTGGTGTCAGGTACAGAGGAGGATATTAATCTCTTGCGGGAGATATTAACCGCCCGGCGGATCCCCTTTACACCGCTTAAAACTTCCCACGCTTTTCACTCTGCTATGATGGATCCCATTATAGGTAAACTGTCAGAGAAGGCAGCGCTGATCACTTTTTCAAAACCGCTTATCCCGTTTGTATCTAATGTATCCGGAAAGATAGCCGGCGACGAAGTGCTGCAGCCTGGCTACTGGGACGGGCAAATGCGACAGCCCGTACTATTCCGTGATGGGATCAATGCGCTGGCATCTTTCGGGAAAATGATTTTTATAGAGATCGGACCTGGTAATACGCTGACCACCTTCTGCCGGAAAATCCATGAAAAAACAAACGGGAATACCGCTGTTAATCTGATCAGGCATCCACTTGAAGTGGTAGACGACCTGCAATTACTGCTGGAGCGGATAGGAGAATTATGGTTGCAGGGAGTGGCTGTCAATCTGAATAGTTTTTACCATACAGGCAGGCGAAACATTCCGCTGCCTGCTTATTGTTTTGATAAAACGGACCTCCCGGCTGTAGTGCATCCCATAACAGCGGTGAACGACCTGCTGCGCAAGCAGGGACTCACAGATAATCCGGTAAATCCATTGTATTACCTGCATGGCTGGAAACGATCGTCGCTGATGGAACGGCCTGTGCAGACTGGTAACACCTGCCTGCTATTCGATAATGGCGGCGCCGTTGCAGAGGCATTGAAAACATTATTGCTGCAAAAAGGACATGATGTTGTGACCATCCTGCAGGGGGATGAATTTAAAATATCGGCAGATGGTGTAATTACCGTGAATCCTTTGAAGAAGGAGGATTATGTGCAATTGCTGGAATATCTTATTGTCAACGAAGCTGTTTCCGGACAACTGATATATACCTGGAGCCTGTCAGCCGCCGCTCTGCATCAACATTTCATCTGCTTGCTGCAGTTATGCAAAATGTTGAAAGCAGATGATACCTTGCCGTTGAAACGTTTGCTGCTGATCACGCAGCAGCTGCACCCGGTTTTCGGACCCGCAGCCGGTAGTCATATAAGCGTAGCGCCTGCGCTGGGATTATTAAAAGTATTCGTACAGGAAACACCGGGCTTTTTTTACTGTAATGTGGACATCCCGCAGGAAGAAGCGCCTGCAGCCATAGCTGCCGGTATTTACGATGAGTTGCAATACAATGCAAAGCAACAGGTAGTGGCTTTAAGAAACGGAGAGCGCTGGGCAGAAGATTTTGAGCAGGTGGAACCAGCGCCGGCAGCTGTTCCAATACTGAGGGAAGGAGGCATTTACGTGATCACCGGTGGACTGGGAAAAGCAGGCGTCTGTTTGGCAGCGTATCTCCTGAAACAGTATAATGCGAAAGTAGCCTTGATCGGTCGTACATCTCTCCAAAAACAAACCAACACAGACGTATTTAAAACATTACAGCAACTGCCTGGGCAGGTAGCCTATTACTGTGCAGATGTAGCGGACTATAATGCCTTGTCCGGGGCGATCAATGAAATAACAGCCGGCTGGGGAGCTATTCACGGTGTTATTCATGCCGCAGGCAACATTGGGCATTTTGCTGCTGTAGAACAACTGGACGAACAGGATGTGAATGCGCATTTCAGGGCAAAGGTCAATGGCCTGCAGCATCTCTATGAAATATTCAGGGACCAGCAGCCGGATTTTGTATGGCTGATGTCTAGCCTGTCTGTTGTACTCGGTGGTTTAACCTTCGGTGCTTATGCTGCCGCCAATACTTTTATGCAGCATTTTACGGATAGCCATCGCAGGGAACTGCGGAACTGGATAACGGTAAACCTGGACGGACTTTCTTTCCCTCATGATAAACAGCCTGCGGGCGCCGGTATTACGCCTGCAGCGCTGATAACGGTTTTTGAACAGTCACTTTCTCTTCGTAACAAAGGTTCCATGACAGTTACTGCCACAGATCTGTACGCAAGACTGACCAGGGCAGCTAACAATAACAAAGGAAACGCGTCGGTAAAGGTGGTTACACCCGGATCTCCGGCGCCTGTTTTAGCGGATAATAATTTTTCCGGCATTGAGCAACAACTGATGCTCATCTGGTGCGAGTTTTTTGGGTTAGATAATATTGGCCCGGAAGATAATTTTTTTGAACTGGGTGGTGATTCCATTAAGGCAATGACCTTACTGAAAAGGATACATAAGATTTTAAATATTGAACTGCTGATAGAAACCATTTTCCGTAACCCCACTATCACCGCGTTATCGAAAGAAATAGAAATAAGTATGGAAATCCGCCAGCTGAAATCGCAAACAGATACAAAAGACATTAAAGAACTAATAATATAGACTGTTATGATTAACCTTATAAAGAAACTTGCCCGCGAAAAGATATCATTGACCGTAGAAGGGAATGACCTGAAACTGCGGTTCGGGAATGGCAATGATACATTGGCGCCTGAGCTCATTAAAGAAATCAGAGATAACAAACAGGCGCTTATTGCCTATCTGAATAAATACGATCAACGCAGTGAATATGCTGTTATCCGGCAGGTAGAGGAAATGGAGGATTACCCGGTATCTGATGGCCAGCGCAGGATGTGGGTATTGCATCAGATCAATGCAGCTTCCCTTGCTTATCATTTATCGGGTGAGATTGTGCTGGAAGGTACCTATTCTTTTCCCTGGTTTGAAAAAGCGGTAAAGACCTGTATTGAACGACATGAAATATTACGTACCATTTTCAGGGAAAATGCGAAGGGAGATCTCCGGCAGGTGGTGTTGCCGGCGGCAGCATCCCTGTTCAGATTTGATTATAAAGACCTGGAAGAAGCTACTGCAGAAGAAGTAGCCGATTATATCCGGCAGGATGCCAATGCCCCTTTTGATCTGGCCAAAGGTCCGCTGTTGCGTGCAGGATTGGTACGCCTGGCAGCCGACCGCTACATTTTTCATTATACCATGCATCATATCATCAGTGATGGCTGGTCGATGGAATTGCTGAGCGGAGAAATACTGGCATTGTATACCGCATATGCCAAAGGAACAACACCGGCATTATCACCGCTCCTGGTGCAGTATAAAGATTTTGCGGGCTCGCAGCTATTACAGGTAGAAAGCGGTGCATTGAACAGACATCGTGAATACTGGCAGCAGCAGTTGTCCGGTACTTTGCCATCGTTGGAACTGCCGATAGCAGAAACGAGACCAGTGGTTTTTACAGATAACGGTTATTACCTGTCTACCCGCATTGATCCATCCCTTGTAGACGGTTTACAGCGTTTATGCCAGCAACAGAACTGTTCCCTGTTTATGGGACTTATCAGCGTGCTCAATGTTTTATTCTATCGTTATACGGGTCAGGGTGGCGCTATCATAGGTACACCTGTGGCCGGCAGAAAACAGGCGGAACTGGAAAACCAGATTGGCTTTTATCTGAATACGGTAGCATTACGGACACAATTCAATGGCGATGAAAGTTTTCTTTCTTTACTGCAGCATGTACGTGAAATCACGTTGGGCGCTTTTGATCATCAGTCTTATCCGTTCGACCGGCTGGTGGATGACCTGCGACTGAAACGTGATACGAGCCGTTCTGCCCTGTTTGATGTGATGGTAGTATTACAGAACCAGCAGCAGGGAGAAACAAGCGCCAACCTCCGCAAAATGGGTGAGGACGGCATAACAGAAGAAGGGGCCGTAGCCGTAAAGCTGGACCTGCTGTTCAACTTTGCCGAAATCGCAAACGGCATGTACCTGAGGGTGGAGTTTAATTCAGATATCTACGACAGGTCAGCTATCACAGGTCTGATCAATCACTATAAACAATTGCTCAGGTTATTGGTAGAAGCACCCGGCATACCTGTGTATGCACATAATTACCTACAGGAAAAAGAGCAACAGTTATTACATACTTTCAACGATACGGATGTTGATTATGAACGAGGAGTAACATTGCCCGGACTGTTCCGGCGCCAGGTGGCCTTACAGCCGGAGGCAACAGCGCTGGTGTTTAAAGACAGCCACTTTACTTACCGGGAGCTGGATGAAATATCCGGTCGCCTGGC
>NZ_JBBHLF010000013.1:0-26616 GCF_037483205.1 Chitinophaga sp. CCNWYY40 | reverse complement strand
CACGTGTTTCGTTGGCTAATCTGCTGCAAAACAACTATTTTTTGTCTTATCCCCCAACTTTTCAACTTGATCCGAAACAAATTGATACGTGTGGAAAATAAAGAAGCTCGCAGATTCAATATCTGCGAGCTTCTTAGGCTTAAGCCGTAACAAAGCGTTACAAGTCATTTGGCCATTTTGTCGGGACGACTGGATTCGAACCAGCGACCTCTTGCACCCCATGCAAGCGCGCTACCGGGCTGCGCTACGTCCCGTTTTACCGGGATTTCCCCGCTTAGACGGGATGCAAAAGTAGTTAATTATTTTATTTTTCAAAATTTTGAATATAGTTTTTTAAAAAATATCCAAAATACTAACCAACAATAGTTTAACCGGGCAGGAAAGGTTGCGTATCGCCTCCAACGATCGGCACCAATAACCCCACGGTGAAACTGGCGGTAAATGGTGATATTAAAGCAAAACGTGTAAAGGTAACTACCACCGATTGGCCGGATTATGTTTTTCACGCATCCTATAAATTACCAGGTTTATTAGAGATAGAAGACTTTATTAATGCGCATCAGCATTTACCCGGAGTCCCTTCACAGGTAGAAGTGGAACGCGCGGGCAGTGTGGATGTTGGAGCCATGAATGTAATACTCCTCAAAAAGGTAGAAGAACTCACCCTCTATACACAGGTGATAACAGTGCAGCCTTGTAACCATCCGCTACAAGGCTGCACTTAATAAAACTATCCCCGTTTGCCTCCACGACTTATCAAAAAAATAATCAGGCCCACCACCACTGCTACGGCTAGTATCCCGGTCCATACGCCTGCTTTGAATATTCCGCCTATCACTTCACAACTGCTGAGTAAAAGTACCAGGCATGACAGTAACAAATAAGTGAGGTTTTTCATATCGTTCAGTTTTAATGTTATATACCACCAGACATATCCTGTACCAAAAAATATTTGCAAGTGTCAGAATAATTAACAAGCTTTAGCAGATCAACCAGAATAGTATGAATACAGGGAAAGCCTTCAGATCGGGGCTACACGTGGTGGCTTCCCATTCCTCACTTTGGGGACTCTTTCTACAGGGTGACCGCCACGCTTTCGCCGGAATATACGATGCACACATCGATGACCTCTTTCATTATGGCATGCATTTCTGCCAGGACAAAGAAAGAGTCAAAGACTGTTTACAGGATCTGTTCCAGGACCTCTGGATCAGCAGGGAGCACCTGACCACCAGTATCGGAAACGTCCGGTATTACCTCATCAGCAGCCTGAGAAGAAGGCTGCTCCGTGCTTTGCGTAAAGATCGCCGGTACCAGCACCGCGAATCATGGGAAGCCTTTGAATTTGAATATACCCTTCCTCTCGAAAACCAGTTAATCCAGCACGAAACCGCAGAAGAACAAAAACGTCTCCTCCAGGAAGCCCTCGGCAACCTTTCCCGGCGCCAGCGGGAAGCCATCTATCTCCGTTTCTTCCAGAACCTGAACTATACAGAAGTGGCCGACATCATGTCCATGCAGGTCGATTCTGTATATAATACCATCTCCAAAGCCATCGGCATCCTCAAAAAAAATCTCCCTATGCCGCTCCTGTTGCTGCTTTTAGGTAAATAAAAAAAAGTTGAAAAAAAGTGATGAGATTTTAAGCTTTACCTGCTCTTTAGGTAAAAGCACGTTCTCTTGGCAGCCAGTAACTATTTATCGTACACCGCCCGGGAGTTTGCAATGGATGAAGACTTTCAGCAATGGGTATTACACCCGGAGCAAAGGAATGTGTTCTGGGAATCATGGCTCAGACAGCACCCGGAGAAAGAACCGGTCATCAGCAACGCCAGGCAACTCGTGCAAAGCATCCGCTTCCGCGATTATTCCCTGTCCGCACCGGACAAGGAACAACTGTGGGATGCCGTGCTGAATGGACTGGAAGAAGAGGAGGAGGCAGCAGCGATGCCGGCGCGTCCATCCATCTGGAGAAGCGTGGGCAAATATGCCGCCGCGGTTATACTGGGCATCCTGCTTACCGCAGCATGGTGGTGGTGGAAGCCTGCAGGGCCGCAACCGGCTATCCTCAGCACTTTCACCCGGCTGGGAGAAACCAGGAACCTGATGCTGCCCGATAGCTCGGAAGTGACGCTGAACGCCGACTCCCGCCTGTTGTACGCCGTAGCCGGAAACGGGCAGCGCGAAGTATGGCTCGATGGAGAAGCCTTCTTTCATGTAAAACACACCGCCTCCCAACAGAAATTTATCGTTCATACGTACGATAATCTCGATGTGGAAGTGCTGGGTACACAGTTCAACGTAAACAGCGCCGGTAAAGAAATAGTAGTAGTACTGCAGCAGGGAAGTATCCTGCTCAATATCGGCGAAACCAATAAAGGAAAAGCTGCAGCGCTATACCTGCAGCCCGGGGAAATGCTCCGCTACAACAAACAGGATGGCGATTATACCAAGAAAAGTGTAGATGCCATACACTACACCTCCTGGCACACCGGCCGGTTAATCATGGATGATTTTACACTGGCAGATGCGGCCGTTTTTATGGAACAGGTGTTTGGTAAAAAACTGATCGTTCGTGACACACAACTATTAAACTATAAAGTATCGGGTTCAATGCCTATCATTTACAACGCCGATACCATGATGACACAGCTGGGTAAGGTTTTCCGTATGCAATTCAACCAAAGAGGCGATGAAGTCTGGATCCATAAACCGTAACACTCGCCGCCCGATTTTATAGATGTCTTATTCTTAATCGTTAAAACCTGTTCAAGATGAAAAAAGGTTTACGTGTTTTGCTGATGCAAGCATTGGCCCTGTATTTCCTGTCCCAAACGGTATCAGCCCAGGAATTAGCTGATGCCGGCAACCACCCGGTTCCCCCCGAAACCGTTAACAGTGCGGAAGCACAACCAGATGAATCATCCCTGAAAACTGTTCTTCACCTGATCGAAGAACACTTCAAGGTATCCATCGCCTACAAAAGCAACCTGGTTAAAAACAAAAAGATACAATTGTCGGTAGCTGCGTGCCAGTCGGCCGAAGAAGCACTCGGCAAGGCATTGTCTCCCTTTAACCTGCACTTCGAAAAGGTAAGGGAACACTTTTACATGGTCACCGAAAAAACCATCGTTCCCGTTCCCACAGAACCAGCCACCATACAGCAACAGCACCCGGTAAAAGGTGTGGTAAGGGATGAAAAGGGTAACCCCGTAGCCGGTGTAACAGTCCGCATTGCGGGAACCAACATCGGCACCGTTTCCAATGCCGATGGCTCTTATACTATTCCGGCGCCGGGAAGAAGCAGTGATGAACTGGATATCACTTTCATCGGCTACGAAGCACAACGTATACCCGTTGGCGGTAGATCACTCATCAACGTTACCATGAAAGAAGGTTCCAGCGCATTGAATGAAATAGTGGTAACCGGTTACACCACGCAAAAGAAGAAAGACCTCACCGGCTCCGTAGCCGTAGTGAATATCGATAACCTGAAAAAACAACCCTCCGGCCAGGTAACTGAACAGTTACAGGGACAGGCATCAGGCGTTACCGTTATAGGCTCCGGTCAGCCGGGAGAATCCCCGCAGATCCGTATCCGCGGCGTAAATACCTTTGGCGCCAATTCCCCGCTCTATGTAGTGGATGGCGTACCTACCACTGATATTGCGGACCTTAATCCCAATGATGTAGCCAGCCTGCAGGTATTGAAAGATGCGGGTGCTGCCTCCATCTACGGTTCCCGCGCCTCCAACGGGGTGATCATCATCACCACCCGCCGCGGCTCCGGCAAAGTAAAGGTGGCTTACGATGGCTACTACGGCCGCCAGTATCCGAAAAATGGCAACGTATGGAATACCCTCAACCCGCAGGAACAGGGCGATCTCCGGTGGCTGGCCTATAAAAATTCCGGACTTGATCCCGGAACGGAACTCTATGGCAATGGTACAAAACCCGTTATTCCGGATTATATCCTGCCATCGGGCGCAATGGAAGGAGATCCCTCCGTTGATCCATCTCTCTATTATGTAAATCCAAACTATACTGACCTCGACGATTATAATAGCTTCTACCAGATTTCAAGGGCCAACAAAGCAGGTACCAACTGGTACCGCGAGATCTTCCGCCCGGCGCCTATTACCAGTCATAATGTGGCTGTAAGCGGCGGCGGCGATAAAGGGAACTATCTCTTCTCCCTGAATTATTTTAATCAGCAAGGCACTTTAATGAACACCTACCTGAGAAGATATACCGTGCGTTCCAACACCCAGTATAATATCACACCCGGTATCAGGGTGGGAGAGAATCTCGCTTTTTCGATGTCAGAAAATCCTTCGGTAGATATTAATACGTCGGATGCCGCTATTGGTCATGCTATGCGCGAACAGAGCATTATACCGGTATATGATATCAAAGGTAACTTTGCCGGCTCCTCCGGAGACGCACTGGGCGACGCTTTTAACCCGGTAGCCATGCAATACCGTACCCGGAATAATAAAGGATTGAATACCCGTTTGTTTGGTAATGTATATGGAGAAGTGGACTTCCTCAGGTACCTGACTTTCCGTACCAGCTTCGGTGGGGAAGTAGCCTCCGGCTGGTCGCACTCCTTCCTGTTCCCGCAGTATGAAAACAAAGAAAATTCTACCAGCAATTCTTACACAGAAGGATCAAACAACGCACACAGCTGGACCTGGACCAATACCCTTACTTATCACCAGACCTTTAATAAACACGACCTGAAAATAATTGCCGGCACAGAATCTTTTGATAGCCGTAGCCGCGCAGTAGGTGGTACCACGAAAGATTATTTTACTTTCGATGATTACTTCCCCGACCTGAGCACTGGTACCGGTACGCAAACCAATTACAGCAACCGCCAGTCAGAAGGACTGTTTTCTATCCTGGGCCGCGTGGATTATTCATTCAACGACCGGTATCTTTTAAGCGCCACCCTGCGCCGCGATGGGTCCTCTAAATTTGTAAATGATCATTACGGTACCTTCCCCGCTATTACTGCAGGATGGCGTATTTCACAGGAAGAATTTATGAAGAAGATCACCTGGATCTCCGACCTGAAGATCCGCGGCGGATGGGGGATCATGGGTAACCAGCTAAACCTCAGCGTTAACAACGGCTACTTCCTGTACGGTGGTAACCGCAACTCTTCCTATTACGACCTGGCCGGCGTTAACAATGGTCTCAACGCAGGCTTTGCAGGCACACAAATCGGTAACCCCGATGCCAAATGGGAAAGTGATGTGAATGCAAATATCGGTATCGATGCCAGTCTGTTTAACGGACAACTGGATTTCTCGGCCGACTACTACCGCAAAGACATCAAAGACCTGCTGTACAATCCGGAACTGCCCGGGCTGGCCGGCACTGGCGCACAGCCGTTTGTAAATATCGCCCGCATGAAAAATGAAGGGTTCGACTTCTCCATCGGCTGGCATAAAAATATCAATAAAGATCTCCAGTTAAACATCAGCGGTACGCTTACCACCTATAAAAATAAAATCGTAAAAATTGCAGATGGAGTAGACTACTTCGATAGCGACGGTCGCCGCTTCGATGGCAGCAACATCATCCGCAACGCAGTAGGACAGCCGGTTTCCTCTTTCTTTGGATATAAAGTAATCGGCTTCTGGAACGAAGAATCAGAAATTGCAGCAGCAGATGAACAGGCGAAGAAAGTAACCAATAGCACAGACGCCATTTACCAGGAAGGCGAAGGGCTCGGCCGCTTCCGCTACCAGGATGTGAACGGCGATGGTATCATTACACCGGACGACCGTACCTTCCTCGGCAATCCTAACCCCGACTTCTCCTACGGTATCAACCTGGGCGTAACTTACAAAGGATTTGACTTCAGCATTTTCCTCTTCGGTACACATGGCAACCAGATCTGGAATAACGTGCGCTGGTGGCGCGATTTCTACCCATCTTTTGAAAGCGCGAAAAGCAAAAACGCCTTATATGATTCCTGGCGTCCCGATCACCACAACGCAACAGCGCCTATCCAGGAAGTGGACGGATCTACCAGCACACAGGGCGTACCCAACTCTTATATGGTGGAAAACGGCGCTTATCTCCGGGCCAAAAATATGCAGCTCGGCTATACGCTGCCTACTAAATTGCTGTCGGGCATACACGTAGAAAAGCTGCGGGTGTATATCCAGGCCGCCAACGTATTCACCATTACAAAATACTCCGGCCTGGATCCTGAAATCGGTGGTTCCGATATCACGGACTTTGGTGTAGACGAAGGCGCCTACCCCAACCAGCGCCAGTTCCTCATTGGAATTAACCTGGGTTTCTAACAATTGCTCATTTAAAAAAAGCAGGATCATGAAATCATTATATCATATACTATTGAGTGCGGTGATTGCAACTCCCTTTATTTCCGGTTGTAGTAAGAGTTTTCTCGAACGCACGCCACAATCTTCCCTGGAAGAATCTTCCCTCACCAATAAGAAAGGCGTGAACACATTGCTCATAGGCGCCTATGGCGCGTTGGACGGCCAGGATTTTAAAGATGGAGATATGGTGAATATCTCCGGTGGCAGCGGTTTTGCCGTGTCGCCCGATAACTGGATCTATGGCAGTGTATGCGGTGGAGATGCCCACAAAGGCAGCGATCCCGGCGATGCCGCCGCCATATTGCAAATAGGCACGTTCGTGGGAAATGCCACCAACGGCTTTTTTAATGATAAATGGCGCGTAAATTATGAAGGTGTGCGCCGCTGTAACTTTGTATTACACATTCTTCCAAACGTTACAGATATGACGGAAGAGGAGAAGAAAGAACTGGCAGCGGAAGCCCGGTTCCTTCGCGGGCATTATTATTCAGACCTGAAAAAGATGTTTGATAATGTTCCCTGGGTAGATGAAAATTCCAACAGCTATAACAAGCTGGATGTAGATGAATACAAGATACCCAACGATAAAGACGTGTGGCCAATGATTGAAGCGGATTTTAAATATGCAGCTGAAAATCTCAATGAAATACAGGATGTAATTGGTCGGGCTAACAGCTGGGCTGCCAAAGCTTACCTGGCCAAAACACTGCTCTATGAAAAGAAGTACGCGGAAGCCATGCCCATCTTTGAAGATGTGATTGCACACGGCGTTACTGCCAAAGGAACTCCTTACGCCCTCACTACAAAGTTCCATGATAATTTTGATGCTTTTACAGAGAACAACAGTGAAGCGGTTTTCTCTATCCAGTACAGCGCCAACGATGGTTCCGGTGGCACCGGCAATGCTAACCAGGGCGAAATGCTGAACTATCCTTACAATGGACCTTTCAGCTGCTGCGGTTTCTACCAGCCCTCACAGGACCTGGTAAACTCTTACCGCACCGATGCCAACGGCCTGCCTTACATCGATAACTTTAATGATCACCCCGTAAAAAATGACATGGGGTTAGCCAGCAGCGCCGCCTTTACACCGGATGCGGGCAACCTGGACCCTCGTCTCGACTGGACCGTTGGCCGCCGTGGTATTCCTTTCCTCGACTGGGGCAACCACCCCGGCATGAACTGGGTACGTGACCAGCAATCTGCAGGTCCCTATGCCGCCATCAAAAATGTATATATGCAGGCTACCCAGGATAAGTTTTACGACGGTAACGGCTGGGCGCCCGGCAACGCCATCAACTACGTATTGATCCGCTTTGCCGATGTACTGCTCATGGCTGCTGAATGCCAGGCACAGGCCGGAAGTTTGAGCACTGCACAGGATCATGTAAACACCGTACGCACCCGCGCCGCCAACCCCGTTGGCTGGGTGAAAACATACCTGAACCCGGCCCACCCGATGGATGGATATACCAACACGCCCGCAGCGAAGTACAATATCAAAGCATATCCTGCCGGCGCCTTTACTGCTAACGGGAAAGCATGGGCCATCAAAGCGATCCAGTTTGAACGTAAGCTGGAACTGGCAATGGAAGGCCACCGCTATTTTGACCTGGTACGTTGGGGTATTGCGCAAACAGAACTGAACCGCTATTTCAGTTACGAAAAAGATATCACCACCGACATCGTGAACGGCAACTTCACCAGCAAAAATGTGAGGTTCCCGATTCCGCAACGCCAGATTGATCTTAGCGTTAAAAACGGTACGGCTACGTTGAAACAGAACGTGGGGTATTGAGTGTAGGTTGTCTTTCTCCGGATTGGACTGATTACCTTGATTTTACTTTTGGATTTTATAATAATTAAAAGATTAGGGGAGATATAAGTGAATTTCGCTTATATCTCCCCTAATCTTTTAAATCAAAAGTGATCAAATCTCTAAATCAGTATAATCAGTCTAATCCGGAGAAAGACAACATCCGCGTTTCCGCCCATTGCAGTCCCCCCGCCAGTTCCCGGTCGCTGAATTCAATATGGATTACCCGCCGGTTATGCCCGTTGCTGCTGCGCCCGGAAGCATGCATCAGCAATGGCCGCATAATCATCACGCCGCCTTTCTTCACGCAGCAGCTCACATCCGGGGTTTGGTTCAGATCAATACTGTCGGCACGGTAAACACCTTTTGCGTGTGAGCCGGGCAATACTTTTAATGCGCCGTTCTGTTCATCCGTATCGTCAAGATGAATGCGGAGGGTATAGATGCTTTCCAGTATGTCTGTTGGCGGCTGTACGGCAAACTGGCCGGGTTTTACAGTCCACGGGCCATAACCGGCTACAGGCAGCTTTTCGGCTACCGAAATGGTGAGATCCTGGTGCCAGGCCACAAACCAGTTGGATTGCCCGGGCTTATCAAAATAAATAGATTTAACGGGAACATGTTGTTCACCAAACAGCTCCCGGACAATTTGCCTGATGCCAGGTGTAAATATCAGCGGGGCAATAGAAGGCACTTCCTGTAAAAAACGGCGGATGGCGAAGAGGTCATTGGTTTTCCGGAACAGCGGGCCGGTATGATCCGCGCTATCAATCACAGCAATCATTTCCCCAATGGCACTTTCAGAGAATACATCCGGTATTACCGTATAGCCGTTGCTGTTAAGTTCCTGCCGGTGTTGTATGATGGTTTCGTTCGTCATTTTCAATTATCGGTTATATGGTTGTTCATTGATCCAATGAAATCCCCTGTTGATCAGCAGATACTCGTCAGGGGCTTTGCGCTTCAGGCTGATGTTTACGCTATCTGCACCAATGTATCCATTAAGGGAAAGTTGCCCTGCTTCGGGAAACTGGTAATGCAAACTGATATTATCCACGCTGGTACTCCACACAGACAATATATGATGTAACGTGTCGGTAGCAGTATGATAAACCAGCAGTTCTTCATTGGTATCCCGTGCTATCAGCATCCCACTTTTCTCAATATACATTTTCTTCCAGTTATTGAAAAGGGGGGTAGTATCTGGAAATGCGGGAGCAGCTTGTATCTCATAAGTACCATACAATGGTGTAGTGGGGATGTTACTGAATGTCTGTTGCATGAGAGTAAAACTATAGATTTTATGGTAAAGGATAAATCCTACTACTATAATTTTTATTGTGAGATAGGTAATGCGTTGTTGTTTCAGGGAGTACCGTGGATGCCAGGAGCTTGCTGCAGGAACTGTTTTGTCGCTGAAAAAGAAAGTGATAAGCCGTTGCAGATCGGGTAAAACAATTACCCCTGCAATAAGAAGCAAATGGGCAGAGAATATTTTCACCGGTATGTCATAAAAGAAATTCATGGCTACTACATTCGCCATTATACCCAGGCATAATAAGGCGCCAAACAATTGTGTGCGGCGGAAGAATAAAAAGAAACCAGCCAGGAATTCTGCCACTCCTGTAAATAAATTGTAACCTCCGGAATAACCCATGTAGGTCCAGGCAAGTCCCATAGGAGAAGTATCGCCCAGCCGCTGATCCAGTTGAAACAATTGGGGGTAAGGGAATTGTATTTTGATGATCTTTGCCATGCCATAAGTGAGCATACTTATGGCAAGTGTATAGCGGAGAACCACCATCAGACAGTATTTTGCCTTATCGTAGTTTTTTCTTTTACGGTCGGCAATTCCCCAAATGATACTGGTGATTACCGAGATTGTCCCCATCGCAACTACCTGCAGGTAGTTGAAAGTTGTATCGCCGCTACCGTTGGGCCATGTCCCGATTTTATAGTCCCCGCTAATCAACCATCTGCCGGTTAACGTAACAGGCCAGTTCCAGTATTTATCCAGCGGAAAGCTTTCTCCTACAGGTATCATGCAGAAAAAGGCAAATAATGCGAGATAAACGGTGTAGAAACGGAAAAGTATCTTTCGCAATAACGACCAGTCAGAATCCAGCATAACAGAACGGGATTAGCGGTGAAGCATAAATGCTGCAGGTTTAAAACATTTATTGATCTGGTGTGAATTAATTAAAATTTTCCGGGAGAGCAATCTGTTTAGGATTTATTTAACAAGTGTAGATAAGTTTATTTTATCAGCGTAATACTTCCCTTAAACTCAAATTTTTCACCGCCTTCACACACGGTTTGCATGGAATAAATATAAGTGCCCATTGGGGCTTCTTTATTACCACTACGGCCATCCCAGCCTGCAGCAGGAGCGTTGATAGCAAAGTGCGTATTCTCAAAAACGAGGGTACCCCAACGGTCGTAAATACGCAGCCACTCAATTTCCTTCATGCCTTTGCCTTTGGGATAGATCCGTTCATTCCTGCCATCACGATTCGGCGTAAACGCGTTCGGCATAAATATAGCGCTTTGGTTGCAAAGGATATGCAGCACCACGTCGTCGGCAGCCTTACACCCATATACGTTTTCTACTTCTACCCGGTACTTCGTGGTGAAATCGGGCAGTGCCTGTACCCGTGCGCAGGTGGCACAGTCCAGGAATTCAGCAGGCGTCCAGCGCCAGCGGATCACATCGTTGCTGGTGTTGGCTGCCAGGTATACGGGAATGCCGGCCATTATTTCACGGTCCACACCTGCATTTACGGTGGGCGTGGGATTTACCCTTACGGTAAAGGATGTTTTATCAGAGAAGCAATTGTCTTTATCAAACCCGGTCACTTCATACACATATTGACCGGCGCCTGTGAGCGTGGCTACCGGCGCAGGAGAGGAGGGTTTGTCGATACCGGGTCCTGTCCACGTGTAATAGTCGGTGCCCGATACATGCAGCGGCAGTTTGTCGCCGAGGCATAACACAGTATCAGGAGTGGCTTGGATCGTGAACGGCTGTACTACGCGGATCGCTACTTCATCGTTATTGATACATCCATTGTTGTCGGTTACTTTTACCTGGTAAGTGGTGTTGACCAGCGGTGAGGCCGTGGGCGTTGCAATGGAAGGATCATTTAACCCGGTTGTGGGCGTCCATTCATAAGTACCGCTGCCGCCGGCATGTAATACGGTGGTGTTACCAAGACAAACAAAATCCGCCGGTGCGCTGGCGTTGATATCCGGTAACGGTAAAATATTTAGTGGATGTATTACCTCGTCGGTGCAGCCCTCTTTACTGGTAACGGTGAGCTTCACCTGTACCAGGCCCGGTTGGGAATAAGATAAGGCCGGTGGTTGCTGTATATCACTGGTTGTATTATTACCAAAATCCCAGCTCCAGGTAACGTCATTTGTTTTGGTAACGCTGCCGCTGAAAGTTACCGGTACATCTTTACAAGCCTTATCCGGCGCACTGATGGCGGCTAACGGCTTCGGATATACGTTTACCGGTACTTCTACCGTTTGCGTGCAGCCGTATTTAGTGGTGGCCGTCATGCCGAATTTATATTCGCCTAACTTATCCAGGTGAAATACCGGCGTAGCGGTATTGATATCAATAGGAGTAAGTGTGGCGTCGTATGTCCAGGTAAAAGTAGGTGTAATGCCGAGTTCATCTGCAGAATAGCTGTTAAACTCAGGTTCAAAAGTAAGTGTTCCTGCATCGCATATTTTTGCGGGAGATGGATTCAGTTTAATATCCAGCTGATCTATCACTACCGGGTGATCCAGGAAGGCGCTGCCTTTGCAGCCCGCGTCGTCTTTTAGTAGTAACCGGGGTTTGTAGATGCCTGGTTCTGTGAAATGATGTTTTATTTCGAGTGCAGTGGTTTGTTCCACATTGCCATCGGTAAAGTCCCAGCTAAAGGTAGTGGCATTTTCGGGCTTGATGGTAAAGGTGATTTCTTTTTCAAGGCAACCGCCGTCGGCACTGGTTGCAATGGTAGCGTAAGGCCCGGTAACGATTACCACCTCGCTGTATTCATCTTCTGTATCTGCATCGCCTTTTACTTTTAACTTCACGGTATAATGCCCGGATTCGGTGTAAGTGTGTACCGGGTAAAACTGATCGGAGGTGCCGCCATCGCCAAAATCCCAGGAGCAGGAAGTGTAGTTGATGGACGTATTCGTGAAACGGAATATCATCGGGGCGCATTTGCTGCCGTTTACAAATTCTGATGTATAGGTAAATCCTGCGCCTACGGCGGATACTTTAATGTTTTGTGTTACTTTATCTGTACAGCCGTTATTATCTTTCAGCTCTAACGTTACCGGGTATACGCCTTTGTCGGGATAGAAATGTGATACATAGTAAGGCTCATTGGAGGTGTTGCCATCTCCAAAACTCCACTTTATGTCGGTAATATTACCGCCGGTTACGTAGGAGGTATTCCCAAAATTAACGGTACTTCCGGGCTTCACCAGGTAATAGTCTGCATAGAACGATGCTACCGGGCCATTCACCTGCAGGTACTTTCCGCTGGTGGTGTTGGTGCATCCGTCCTGGTCTGTAACGGTCATTACAGGATAATAATAACTTCCGGCCTGTTGATAGGTATGTTTGAATGGAGCGCTGGTAAAGGATTGTACGGGAGTGCCATCACCAAAGTTCCATTGCCATTTTACTATTTTATTACTGTAGGTAAGATCCGTATTATCCGTGAAGGTGAGTTCTGTCCCTTTACACTGTGCTTCTGTAGGGAGATTAAAATCTGCAATGGGGCCGCGTACATTCACCTCCATCACATTGCTGGTATCATAGCAATACAATTGATTAAGCATCAGCAAACGTACACTATGCTTACCAGGCGGCGGATTGGTGTACGCATAGGTACCGTAGTTCCATCCCCAGTTGGTGGTGCTTTCATCCACCTGCCAGTAGTAGGGATCATAATGATAAATACCCGAGGCCGATGAAGTTACTTTAAAAGTAACGGTTTCACTACTGCAAAGCGCTGTTTTGTCGGCATCAATAATAACGGGAGATGGCGCTATAATAGTCACCGTTTTGCTTAGGTAGGTAGTGCAATGACCATCGGATGTGGTGAGTTGTATCGTATACGTACCCGATTTGGCATAAGTATGCGTAACCTTACTGCTCTGGATAGTATAGGAAGTTTCTGTACCGTCACCCCAGCTCCATTTCCAGCTGGTGGCGCCCAAAGAAGCTTCGGTAACGGTTACGGTTGTACGTTTACTGCAATCCACCGGTTCAATATCGAATCGCGGGAAGGGGTTGACGGCTTTTATATACGCCGGTTTAGTGATGGTATTCGGACAGCTGCCATTGGTAACCGTTAAGGTAATATCGTAAGTGCCGGGTTCTGAATAACTGTGCTGGGATGTACTGTTGTAGCCATAACTGCCATCGCCGAAATTCCACGACCAGCTGGTACCTACATCCGACTTGTCGATAAAAGTAGTGAGGGTATTACCACATACTTCGGGAGCGCCGGGAGAAGTAAAGTCGGGTACCGGTTTTTTATAAACGGCTACGGTGCCGGGTACTGTTCTGGTTCCCGTACAGCCGTTCCCGGTAGTATACTGTAGTGTTACGGTATACATGCCGGCTTTGCTATAGGTATGCTCCGGTTGTGCTTCGGTGGATGTAGTACCATCGCCAAAGTTCCAGAGGTAAGTTTTGATCACATCGTTATTGTTGATGCTGGCATAAAAAGTTGCTTTAAGCCCTTCGCAACCGTTGTTATTGCTCATGTATGGGTATACATCGGTTTGACTGATGTACAGGTAATTGGTGCTGTAATTTGAACAACCATCTTTGCTGGTGGCTACCAGTCTTACATAATAGGTGCCTGCATTGTTGTATACGTGTGTAGGATTTTGAAGAGTGGAGGTTTGTCCGTCATCAAAAGTCCAGCTCCAGCTGGTGGCGCCGGTCATATTGTCTTTGAAATTAACAGTAGCCGGTACATTACAGATAGGTTTGTTATCTGTACTTATCTGGCCGGTGGGCGTTGGTTTTACGGTAACGGTTTTTTCCACCACATCCGGGCAGTTGCCGTATAAGGCAGTCAGCTTAACATGAAGGGGCCCTTCAGCGAGGGGATGGTAAATCACACTGCTTTGGTACGACCATGCATACTCACCGTTGATTTCCCAGGTGGTACTTTGCGGCTGAACGGGTGAAAAAGAAGCCTGGAACTGCGCCTCCTGGCCGGTACATATCAGCGAAGGGGCAGAGAAAGTAGTAGCGTAGTTAGCCACGTTGATGTCGGTAACTGATGCGGTAGCAGCACAACCCCGTTCGTTCGTTACCGTTAGTTTAATGCTATGCGTGCCTTTGGTGGTAAAGGTATGTTTCAACGGATCTTTGAGCGTGCTGGTGCCGCCATCATCAAATTCCCATTTATAGGAGAGCGTACCCGGGCCGGTGGAAGTGTTGGTGAACAGTACATCTACCGGCGCTTTGCACAGCGTTTTTTCTGTTACGGTAAAGTTGGCGTCAATAGCCGGTGCTACGTCCACCACTTTTTCCAGCACTTTAAAGTTCGTACAGCCGTAGCTGTCAGTTACCGTGAGAATGACGCTGTAAACACCGGGTTTGGTATAAGTATGGCTGGGAGTACTGCTGCCGTTCTGTAACACTTCGCCATCGCCAAAGTCCCAGCTGAAATTTTGCAGGCTTCCTTCCGCGGTGGATTTATCCGTAAAGGTAGTGGTGAAGGGGGCGCATCCTTTACCGGAAGATACACTGAAGTTTACAACCGGTTTTGCCCTTACGGCAATGTAATCTGTTTTAACAGCCGTTTTAGTACTGCCATCTCCAAAAGTTACTTTTAGCGATACGGTGTATTTCCCGGTTTTTACATAGGTAGCGCCGGGATTTTTTTTGGTAGATGTGGTACCATTCCCAAAGTCCCACAACCATGCAGTGGGGTTGCCGGTAGAGAGGTCGGTGAAACTGGTAATGAGCGACTCACAGTCGCTGGTAGCGGAAGCACTAAAATCAGCGTTTTGTTGAGCAACAGCACTTAAACAGAAAACAAAACAGAGCACAAGGGACACAACAAATTTGCATCGGACAGGGAAACGGTACATCGGACTTATAGGTATATGCCCTAAAAATAGGCTTTTCCGGGGATATTTGCTTTGCCTGACGGGTCTTGAATATTATGTTTTCGCTATACGATTAATGCTTAATTTTAACGGTCTTAAAAGCAGCGTTTTATGTCACATTTGTTTAGTCCTTTGCAATTGAGGGAAATTACTTTCCGGAACAGGATAACGGTATCGCCTATGTGTGAATATTCTTCCACCGATGGATTTGCCACCAACTGGCACCTGGTGCATCTCGGAAGCCGGGCTGTGGGTGGTGCAGGGCTGGTACTTACGGAAGCGGCGGCAGTATCTCCGGAAGGCCGTATTTCCATTCACGATCTGGGTATCTGGAAGGATGAGCACATACCTATGCTGCAGGAAATCACCGCATTTATTTCCGCGCAGGGCGCCATTCCCGGTATTCAGCTGGCCCATGCCGGCCGGAAAGCCAGTACATTAAGGCCCTGGGAAGGCAGCCGCGCCCTGCCCGCAGAAGATGGCGGCTGGGAGGTGGTAGCGCCCAGCGCGATTCCTTTTAACGACGTATACCCGGTGCCGGTAGCACTCACGGAAACAGGCATACGTAAAGTGAAAGAAGATTTTAAAGCAGCGGCTATCCGCGCACTGAAGGCAGGTTTCCAGGTAATAGAAATACATGGTGCGCATGGTTATCTCCTGCACAACTTTTTATCTCCCCTTAGTAATCACCGTACAGATGAATATGGCGGCAGTTTTGAAAACAGGATCCGGCTCCTCGTGGAAACAGTGGAAGCCGTACGTGAAGTGTGGCCGGAGCAATATCCTTTACTGTTGCGTATTTCAGCTACCGACTGGGCCGAAGGCGGCTGGACCCCGGAAGAATCAGTAAAACTGGCTGCCATTGTAAAAGAGAAGGGAGTAGACCTGGTGGATTGTTCTTCCGGCGGATTGGCGGCACACCAGCAGATTAAAGTGGGACCTTTATACCAGACACCTTTTGCAGAAAAGATCCGGAAGGAAGCCGGTATTGCCACCGGTGCAGTAGGATTAATTACCACGGCTGAAGAAGCCGAGTCAATCATCGCCAACGGTTGGGCCGATATGGTATTGATGGCCCGCGAAATGCTGCGTGATCCTTATTTCCCGCTGAGGGCCGCCCATGAACTGGGGGCAGAAATTAAATGGCCGGTGCAATACGAGCGGGCAAAACGAAGAAAGTAGCCGTAAGCCGTTAGCAGGAGATGCTAACGGCTTACCACTATAAAACTATTTCAATATCGCTTCAATAGCGTCCAGTTCTTCTTTTGTAAAAGCTGTATTTTTCAATGTATCCAGGTTGTTGTCCAGTTGTGCAACGGAGCTGGCGCCGATTAATACGGTGGTGATCCGTTTGTCTTTCAGGATCCAGGCCAGCGCCATCTGTGCGAGGGACTGGCCGCGTTGCTGTGCCAGTACATTCAGCTTTTTCACTTTCTCAATTCTTTCAGGCGTCACTTCACCTTCCTGCAGGAACCCGGTAGGCTTGCTGGCGCGGGAACCGGCGGGGATACCGTTCAGGTAACGGTCGGTAAGTAATCCCTGTGCCAGGGGGGAGAAGGGAATACAGCCTACGCCGTTGGCTTCCAGCACATCCAGCAGTCCGCCTTCTATCCAGCGTTCAAACATGCTGTATTTAGGCTGATGTATAAGGCAGGGGGTACCGAGTGATTTCAATACTTCCACCGCTACTTTTGTTTGTTCGGCAGTGTAATTGGAAAGTCCCACGTACAGCGCTTTTCCCTGTTGCACAATGCTGTGCAGCGCTCCCATTGTTTCCTCAATAGGGGTGGCCGGGTCCGGACGATGCGAATAAAAAATGTCTACATATTCGAGCTGCATGCGGCGTAAGCTCTGGTCCAGGCTGGAAACAAGATATTTGCGGGAACCCCAGTCGCCATAAGGACCGGGCCACATCGTATACCCTGCTTTGGTGGAAATGATCAGTTCATCCCGCAGATGCCCGGTGAAATCCTGTTTCAATACCCTGCCAAAATTCTCTTCCGCACTGCCGGGTAGCGGTCCGTAGTTATTGGCGAGGTCAAAATGGGTGATACCCTTATCAAAAGCATTATGAATAATACTGCGTCCGTTCTCAAAATTATCAACAGATCCGAAGTTGTGCCATAAACCCAGTGATACGGCAGGCAGCTGTAAACCGCTCTTACCGCACCTGTTGTAGGTCATACTGTTATACCTGTCTGCTGCGGGTGTGTATTGCATGGAATTTTAATTTTAGGGAGACAAGATAGAAAAATAACGCGGATTTTGTCTTACTCAGGATTAGGCTGATTGATTGATTTGATCACTTTTGATTATAAAAGAATTGGGGAGATGTAAAACGGGTATACCCGCTTACATCTCCCCAATTCTTTTGTAATATCCGCTTAATTCAGTTCCTCCACTGGTACGCGTGGAGCAGACTGCTGTTTCAGCTTATTGCTTTCTTTCAGTTTGGCCGGAACCGGGCGTATTTCCCATACTATTCCCAGGAAGCCTAATGTTTTGATAACATAGTAGGTGATATCGAATTCCCACCAGTAGAAACCTTGTCTGGCTGCACTCTGGTAATAGTGGTGGTTGTTATGCCAGCCTTCTCCCAGGGTGATCAGCGCCAGAATAGCACTGTTGCGGGATTCATCTCCGGTATAATATCTCTTATTACCAATTTTGTGCATAAGTGAATTGATGGTAAAAGTACCATGATATAACAGCACGGTGCTCAGGAAAAACCCGATCAATAAGGTAGATAACCCTGCGGACCAGTCGAACCAGCCGGTGCCATTTACTTTATTACCCACAAAATAAACGGCTATAGCCAATACCACTGCAGGTACCATATGCCATTTATTCAGCCACAACAACTCTTTCGCTTTGTGATCCTTGATCAGGTCAAAACGGGTAGGTTTGTATTCAGGCCCCATGATCCAGCCGATATGGGCGTACCAGAATCCGTAAACATTCGCTGAATGCGGATCTTCGGGGGTATCGCTGTGCTTGTGGTGAATACGGTGATTGGCCGACCACCATAAGGCGCCTTTCTGTAAGCTGCTTTGCGCACCTCCCGCCAGGATAAACTGGAAGAACCGCGACGTTTTAAATGCACGGTGCGAGAAATAACGGTGGTAACCAGCCGTTACAAAAAACATACGTACTACATACAGTACACCGCACAATATCCAGTCAAATGCTGTTGTACCGGTGAAGAATGCCAGTAAGGGCACCGCGTGAATGCCCATGAAGTCTGCCTGGTGCCACCAGTTAGGTGGCTGTCTGTCTTGCTTGATCGCCTTATTCATTCCACAAAGATAGTTTCCGTCTTTTATTAAATAAATGATTTAAATCATTTGGACAAAGTTAAGTGCTTTTCCCCGGTTTTTGTGCGCCTATATTCCCGGCGAACATTTTACTACGGGATGTGTTAGAGAGAAACGTAGTACTATCCTTTCATCACGTTAAAGTAATTATTATGTCACAATTCATTTCGGCTATCAGGAACAATGTGAAGTATTGGTGGTTGTACCTGCTCAACGGGATCATATTCCTTATTGCAGGTTGTATTGTTTTTTCCAATCCCTTCAGCAGCTATGTATTGCTCAGCATTTTCTTCAGCGTTACCCTGTTTGTGACGGGTATCTTTGAAATTGCTTTTGCAGTGGGCAACCGTAAAGTACACAGCGGTTGGGGATGGTCGCTTGCCTCAGGCATCATAGATCTGGTGATAGGCTTTATCCTGATGTTGTATCCCTCTGTGAGCATGGCGGTGATCCCGCTTTTCCTGGCTTTCTGGTTCCTGTTCAAGGGTATCAGCCTGATAGGATTTTCCATCCAGCTGCAAACAGATAAGGTGCCCAACTGGGGCTGGCTGCTGGTAGGAGGGATCGGCCTGATTATTATCTCCATCTTTATTCTCGATAACCCGGCACTCGGTGTAGCCACGGTACTGGGACTTATGGCGGCGGCCTTCTGGGGAACGGGTATCCTCAGCATTATCTTTGCTTTCCGTCTTAAACATGTCAAAAAAGAATTAAAAGAACACGGTCTTTAAAAAACGTGTCCCATAAAAAGCCGTTACAGCGAACCGCAAAGTAATTCCACACTTTGTTGTTCGCTGTAACGGTTTTATACTGCCGGCATTTTCTGTATATTCGGTGCTTCTAAATCTATTCTCTTCCGATGAAAATCAACAGAATCTATGCTATCGCATCCTTGCTATTATGCACCGGGATGCAGCAGGGAATGGGCCAGACAGTATCCAAATACGATGCGCATGAGGCTTTTTCCCCGCTATTTTATCCCGCTCCCGGTAATGAATACCGCAGTGCAGGCGGCCAGCCTGGTCCGAAATACTGGCAGAATGCGGCGGATTATAAACTGGCCGTAACCCTCGACACGGCTCAACATCGTATAAGCGGCTCCGTAGTCATTACCTATAAAAATAACAGCCCGGATCAACTGCCCTTTTTATGGCTGCAGCTGGATCAGAACATCTACCGCGCAGATTCACGTGGCAGCGCTACGGTAGCAGTTTCCGGCGAACGTTTTGCCAACCGGAGCTTCACACAGGGTTTTGAATTGAAAAGCGTAAGTGTGATTGCCAACGGGAAAACTGTCTCCGCCAATTACCTGGTAAATGATACCCGTATGCAGGTGAAGTTGGCAGATGTCCTCAAAACAGGCGCCTCCCTGCAACTGAAAATAGATTACGCTTATACAATCCCGGAATATGGTACCGACCGCACCGGCCGGCTGCGCACCGCTAACGGATGGATCTACGAAATAGCACAATGGTACCCGCGCATGGCGGTATATGACGATGTACTCGGATGGAATAACATTCCTTACCTGGGCGCATCGGAATTTTACCTCGAGTACGGCAACTTCGATTATACCATCACTGCTCCCGCCAGCCTGCTGATAGGAGGCTCCGGGCAACTGGTAAATGAAGCACAGGTATTGTCGCCAAAGGAAATGAGCCAGCTTGCCAAAGCGCGTAACAGCGATGAAACCGTGTATATCCGCGACAGCGCAGACGTAAGAAATAATACACCCAAAGGAAACCGTACCTGGCATTTCGTATGTAAAAATACCCGCGATGTAGCCTGGGGCGCCTCCGCGGCCTTCATATGGGATGCCGCCCGTATTAACCTGCCCGGTGGCAAAAAGGCGCTGGCACAATCACTTTACCCGGTAGAAGTAGCCGGCAAAAACGCCTGGGGAAGATCTACCGAATATGTAAAAGGCTGTATCGAACACTACTCAGATAAATGGTACGTATATACTTACCCGGTAGCTACCAATGTAGCAGGCGTTGTAGGTGGAATGGAATATCCCGGTATTGTTTTCTGTAACTGGAAATCCACAAAGGGCGGCCTCTGGGGCGTTACAGACCATGAGTTCGGACATAACTGGTTCCCTATGATCGTAGGTTCCAACGAACGTAAATATGCCTGGATGGACGAAGGCTTCAATACTTTCATTAACGGGATCTCTACCAAAAATTTCAACATGGGAGAATACGCTGCCCGTCAAAGTATGCAGCGATCAGCCCCCATGCTGTTTTCCGCTAACGCAGAAGCCATCATGAATACCCCGGATGTTATTGGTCTTAATTACAATGGCATCGCGGCGTATTATAAACCCGCAGCAGGACTGAATCTCCTCAGAAATGAGATCCTGGGTCCGGAACGTTTCGATTATGCATTCCGGGAATATATTAAGCGGTGGGCATTTAAACATCCTACACCATGGGACTTTTTCAGAAGTATAGAGAATGCTGCCGGCGAAGACCTCAGCTGGTTCTGGCGCGGCTGGTTCTTTAATACCTGGAAACTGGACCAGGCCGTAAAAGAAGTGAAGTATGTAAAGAACGATCCTGCACAGGGCGCACTTATCACCATTCAGAACCTGGAGCAACTTCCGATGCCGGTAGTGCTGGCAGTAACAGATGCCAATGGTAAAACAGATACGATGCATCTGCCCGTGGAAGTATGGCAGCGTGGCAGTAGCTGGACGTTCCGCTATCCTTCCACTACTAAGCTAACCAGCGTAATCATTGATCCCGCAGGTAATTTCCCCGATATCAATCCTGCCAATAACAGCTGGAAAGCAGACCTGGGCAAACCTGTACCGGATGGTACTACGGGCACGGCTATATTAAAAAAATATATCGATGCCATAGGCGGGGCCGATAAGCTGAATGGTGTAAAAGACCTGTTGTTGGAAGAAGATGGGAACATCCAGGGAACGCCTATTGAGCGCACTTTGCAGGCCAAACAACCGGATAAAATACTACAGGTGGTAAGTATTCCGGTTAATAAATTAATTGCCTTTAAGCTGCTGATCAATGGCAGTAATATAAGCATGATGCGCATGGGACAGGAAGTACCGCTCTCGCCGGCAGACAAAGCTATCCTCAAAGATAAGAACAGCCTTTTCCCGGAGTTGCAATACCTCAACCGCACCAACGATGTAAAGCTGGAACTGGCGCCGTTGACAGCCAACGTAAATAATACAAGCACCTATGTTATCAGTATTGCTACCTCCAACGGGGCATTGCTGCGCAACTACTACGATATAAAAACGGGCCTGAAAGTACGCACCGTTTCCCTGCCCGGACAGGAAGGCAACGAAAAAGAAACGACTACCGACTTCACCGATTACCGCGATGTAAATGGTGTACAATTGCCGTTTACCATTACTACCAATGCCGGTGGTTATGATGCGGTGATGAAAGTGAAAAAGGCGGCGATTAATAGTGGGGTAGGAGATGAAATATTTAAATAATTACAGTGCTGGTCATCGTCTTGTGGGCGGTATAAGCTGGTATTCTTATCTTAAAGTTAATATCTTCGCGCCAGCACCAATGTCATGAACGAATGAAACAACTCCGGCCGGTAATGTTTGTGGGTACGGCTTCCGATGTAGGCAAAAGCGTGATCACTGCCGGGTTTTGCCGTATTTTTAAACAGGATGGATATGCTCCGGCGCCTTTTAAGGCCCAGAATATGTCGCTCAACAGCTACGCAACGCCCGATGGCCTCGAAATAGGCCGTGCGCAGGCCGTACAGGCGGAAGCGGCCGGGGTGCTGTGTCATACCGATATGAACCCGGTGCTGCTGAAGCCTACCAGCGACCGCAATGCCCAGCTGGTGCTACACGGCAAGCCGGCCGGTAATCAGTCGGCCTGGGAATACTTCATGGAAGATGATAAACGCGCCCTCTTTGATGAAGTGAAAGGTGCGTTTGACCGTTTATCGCAACAGTTTAATCCCGTGGTAATGGAAGGTGCAGGCAGTATTTCAGAGCTGAACCTGCGCGCAAAAGATATCACCAATATGCGGATAGCGTTGCATGCCGGGGCAGCAGTATATCTCATTGCAGATATTGACCGTGGGGGGATTTTCGGCAGCGTATACGGAACCATCGCGCTGTTGCCGCCGGAAGAAAAAGCACTGATCAAAGGTATTATCATCAATAAATTCCGTGGCGATATCCGTTTATTTGAAGATGGACGGGCAATGCTGGAAAGCATTACCGGCGTGCCGGTAACTGGCGTGTTGCCTTATTATCATGATATTCATATTGAAGAAGAGGATGCGGTTTCATTACCGCTGAAACAAAAACGGTTTGCCGCAGGGCAAATAAATATAGCCATTGTGTTGTTGCGGCATATGTCCAACTTCACTGATTTTAATGCACTGGAAAAAGATGAGCGGGTGAATATCTTTTATACAGATAATCCCGCTGAACTGGCTGCAGCAGACATTATTATCCTGCCAGGCAGTAAAAATACCATCGCCGACCTGGTCTCGATCAGGAATAACGGTACCGCTGCCGCTATAACGGAAGCGTATAAACGAAATAAAGCAGTGATCGGTATTTGCGGTGGCTACCAGATGATGGGCCAGCAGGTAGCGGATCCCCACGGTGTGGAAGGTGTTGCAGGAAGCATACCAGGACTGGGTATCCTGCCGGTTTCCACCGTGCTTACAAAAGAAAAAGTAACCCGGCAAAGAAGTTTTTACTACCGGGATCAGCAGAAAGTGTGTGAAGGATATGAAATTCATATGGGAGATACTACCGCCACCATCCCTTCTCCGCTAAATACATTTCCAGGTGGCGGCACAGACGGGTATTTTCTCCGCGCCAACTGCTGGGGTACTTATCTGCATGGTATCCTGGATAATGATACGGTGATCAACGACCTGCTGGCGCATTGCGGGAAACCAGCAGTAGCAAAGGAGTTCGATTACCGCCGGTTTAAAGAGGAACAATATAATAAACTGGCAACACACATCCGTGAACATCTGGACATTCCGGCTGTTTATAAGGCACTGGAATTATAATATTATTGCATTATGATACAAGGACACGGAGACGATGGGTACCTGTTTAATCAGCAGGTGAAAGCTGACTTCAGCTCCAACGTATGGTATGGCGGTTTACAGGAAGGATTGAAGGAGCATCTGAAGAATAAAGTAACCGGCATAGATCATTACCCTGATGCTGGTGGTGCAAAACTACAGGCCCTGCTGGAAAGTCAGGCCGCGCTGCCTGCTGGCAGCATCCTGGTCACCAATGGGGGCACAGAGGCTATTTACCTTGTGGCACAGGCATTCACAGGAGCCACTACCACGGTAGTAGTGCCCACTTTTTCGGAGTATGCAGATGCGTGTAAGCTATACCGGCACCAGATGCAATACCTGCAATGGGATAAACTTACACCGGATACAGTGTTCAGCAGCGACCTGGTATTTATCTGCAATCCTAACAATCCTACCGGGCAGGCTTTGGATGAAGCGGCCCTGCAAAAACTCATCACACATAACAAGCATACGGTGTTCATCATTGATGAAGCCTATATACAATTTACACTGAATGCCACTACCATGCTGCCGCACCTGCAGCGGTTGCCGAATGTACTGGTGCTGAGGTCCATGACAAAAACCTGTTGCATCCCCGGATTACGGCTGGGTTATGTGGCGGGAAGAAAACAACTGCTGGACCGTGTCCGTACTTTCCGGATGCCGTGGTCGGTAAATAGCCTGGCGCTGGAAGCCGGCTACTATATCCTGGAACACCCGGAGCAGTTTACCATTGCCACCGGCAGCCTGTTGCAGGAAACTTTTCATTTATGGGAGAGCGTCCGTAAGATGCCGGAGTATAAAGTGTATACATCGCATACGCATTATTTTTTGTTTGAAACATTAACAGGTACGGCGGCTACGCTGAAGGCCTGGCTGATGGAGAAGTATGGACTGCTGATCCGTGATGCCTCTAATTTCTACGGACTGGGACCCGGGCATTGCCGGGTGGCCTGCCGCAATGCCGCCGATAATCAATTACTGACTATTGCTTTGCGCCAATGGACCCTCTATTAGCATTCGTACTGCCGTTACTGTTAGGGTATGCCGCCGATCTGCTGCTGGGAGATCCGCGCAGCTGGCCGCATCCGGTAAAACTTTATGGCTGGCTGATCAGCCAGGGTACGCGTTTGCTGAACAGGGGCCGTGCCAGGTTCTGGAAGGGAGCGTTGCTCACTATTACACTGTGCGTGGCCGTGTATATAAGTTTTTATTTTACGCTTATAGTACTATCGGGGTGGCCAGTAGTGTACTATGCATTCAGTGCAGTGTTTGTTTTTTTTGCGCTGGCTAACAAAAGCCTGCTGCAGGAAGGCAAAGAGGTATTTGATGTTTTACATCAAGAAGGACTGGAAGCCGGCCGCAGGCGGCTGTCGTGGATAGTTGGGAGGGATACCGCTCATCTCTCACCGGATCAGATCCGTATCGCGGTGTTTGAATCGATGTCGGAAAACCTGAGCGATGGGGTAGTAGCGCCACTGTTTTTTTATGCAGTGCTGGGCCTGCCCGGTATGATGCTGTATAAGATGATCAATACCCTTGACTCCATGATAGGTTATAAGAACGGGCAATACCTGTATTTTGGACGCTTTGCCGCCCGCCTGGATGATGTAGCTAATTTTATTCCGGCCCGTATCACGGCGTTGTTGATGATCCTCCTGTATGGCAGCAGTCGTGCCTGGCATTTTATGATTAAATACGGACCGGCACACAGCAGCCCAAACTCAGGATACCCGGAGGCCGCATTGGCAGGGATTCTTGACTGCCGCTTTGGTGGTCCCAATTTGTACCAGGGCGTGGTAGTACACAAGCCTTATATCGGTGAAAATGAACGCAGTATTGAACACGGAGAATTCAGCAAGGTGATGTACCTTAATCACGCAGTTACCTTCGTGATGGTAATCAGCATTATTGCGGTAAAATATTATTTTATATGGACAGCACAGCAGTAACCCACAAAAAGGAAAGAAAGGAGAGGATCAGTGTTTTAAGCTGTGGCTGGCTCGGAAAGCCCCTGGCATTGCACCTGCAAACCCTGGGCTATTCCGTAAAAGGAGCCCGCACCAGCATTGCAGGCGTACAGGAGTTGCAGGCACTCGGCCTGGAAGCATACACCGTAGTACTGTCGGAAGATGTACTAACCGGCCCCGACGCCTTCTGGGATGCTGACATACTCATCATAAATGTTCCGCCACGAAAAGAAAGGGGCAAAGATGCGCATGTATCTGAAATAGCCCTGTTGCGCAGCTTTATAGAAACCACGCCTATCCGCAAAGTTATATTTGTAAGCTCCACCTCCGTATATAAAGACATCAACGGACTGGTAACAGAAGAAAATGAAGAGTTGCCCGATACCCCCAACGGGATGGCATTGCGGGAAGCAGAAAACCTGCTGCTGGAATCAGGTGCATTTGATACCACTGTGCTGCGTTTCGGCGGCCTTATTGGCTACGACCGGCTACCGGACCAGCGCCGTATCATGGAAGGCCGGAAAGCCAACGCCCAGCCCATGAACGTGATCCACCGGGACGACTGCATCGGTGTTATCCGGCAGGTGATAGAAAAAGAGGTATGGGGAGAAGTGTTTAACGCCTGCGCCAGCGGACATCCGCAACGCAGCCATTACTACAAGGCTGCCGCACACCGCCTCGGTATCCAGATGCCGCGCAGATTGCCCGCCGAAGAGGAGCCGTATAAGATTGTAGGGTCCAGTAAACTGAGAAACCTGCTGGGATATACTTTCCTGTATGATGATCCGTTGCAGGTATTTAATATTAATGTTTAGAAAATATGTTTTGATATTATAATTAAAGGAGATAAATACCGCTGTACCCCTTCTCCCTGAAAAATCATATCGGTCACGTCCTGAAAAAGGTTTACACTTAAAAAAGTGTAAAACATGCAAAAAACAAACATTTCAGGTCGAAAATGC
>NZ_JBBHLF010000012.1:0-81821 GCF_037483205.1 Chitinophaga sp. CCNWYY40 | reverse complement strand
AGCATTTTCGACCTGAAATGTTTGTTTTTTGCATGTTTTACACTTTTTTAAGTGTAAACCTTTTTCAGGACGTGACCGGCATAATCCGGCGGAAAGCGGCAAAAGCGGCGGTTTTATTTCCCCCCGCTCCTGCAGTTGTTGTCTATACCAACTTAACGGTATAGCCGGGGTACTCCGGGATACCTGAATTTCCTAAAATTTAAAGGCAATACCAAGTATTAACCGCCGTGGCATCTGCGGGTTACCACTGGCATCCCAGTAGCGCTGATCCGACAGGTTATCTGCCTTCACAGAAAAACGGTAACGCTTTGTATTATAAAACACTACGGCGTTTAAAATCGTGTATCCCGGTACCGTGATGGTGTTAAGATCATTCCAGAAAGCATTGCTGCTGTAGTTGCCGCCAAAACCCGCGCCAAGCCCGTTTAAACGTCCTTTTACAAAGCTGTAGCTCACCCACAGGTTGGCCGCATGCGCCGGGGGGCCTGCCGGCCTTTTTCCTTCATATCCCTTATCGGTTTTCACGAAATGAATATCATTGTAAGCATATCCTGCTACTACATTTAAGCCTGGCAATATAGTGCCGGTCACTTCGGCTTCCACACCCTGGCTTTTCTCGGTACCATCCTGGATACTCGCCGCCGGGTTACCGGGGTCCTGGCGCACTACATTCTCCACGTGGATGTTGTAGTAGTTAACGGTACTGCTGAGCCGTCCGTTCAACAGCTCCATTTTCACACCACCTTCCACCTGCCGTGCATTTTCCGGTTTGAAACTGATACCAAAAATATCCTGGCCGTATACATTATTGAATCCGCTCTGGTAGTTGGCAAACAGGGAAACCTTGCTTTTTACAATTTCGTAGGTAGCGCCAAACTTTGGCGACAGCGACGTTTGATCGTAGTCGCCCGATATTTCACCGGTTTCCAGTACTTCCGTTCCTTTTTTATTATCGAAGTAGTTGAGCCGTAAGCTGAGCAATACATTCAGCCGCTCCGTGAGGGAAATAACATCCGTTATATAAGCGGCATAGCTTACCGGTTTGCTGAGGGTAGTTACCGCAGCGGCTTCTCCATCTGCCAGTACTTTGGCGGCGTTGATGGGCGGCACAAAGGATTTGGTGTAATCCAGGCCATCTACCAGCACCGTATTTCCGAGAGGCGAATAACGGGTGTCACGATGCAGGTAGTCCAAACCTACCAGCAGGCGGTTACGTAGCTTACCTATTTTGAAATCGCCCGTCAGGTTGGGTTGTATGGCGAGTGATTTGGTGGCGTTGGAAAAAGCGCCGTAATAACGCCAGAGGCTATCTTTCTGAAATCTAAGGAAAACATTACCGATCTCATAGTTGTAGTCGGAGTAATTTACATTTACGTCCAGCTTCCAGTCGTCCGAAAAGCGGTGGGTAACCCTTGTATAAAAGCTCCGGATATTAAATGTGCCGTTCAGTTTATTGGAGCCATATGATTTAAAGTAATCCCGTTGCAACTGGTTGATGTTTGTAACGCCCGGCACATTGATAGCACTTACCCGCACCGGTGAATTAGCCTTCATGTTAAGAAACTCTGTGCTGAAGAGCACATCTGTCCGGTCATCCAGTTTATAGGAAAATGAAGGCGCAATGGTATAGGATTTTTTAAATCCGTAATCCTGGAAACCATTGTCCCAGCTACCGGCGGCATTAACGCGGAAGAGCGCTGTTTTATCGTCATTCAGCGGTGTATTCACATCCACTGTTAAGCGGCTGTAGCCATAGCTGCCGAGGTTGGCATCTATTTCACCGGCTCTTCTGTCGAAAGGCTTTTTGGTAACACGGTTGATCAATCCGCCATAGGAAACCCCGTTAGCGCCAAACAGCGTACCGGAAGGGCCTTTGATCACTTCTATTCTTTCTGTGTTCACCGGATCTGCATTCACTCCCTGGTCCACATACATGCCATCCCTGAAATTATCGCTGGCAACAAATCCGCGGAGGTATACCCAGCTGTTGTATCCGGGACGGATCAACGCCCCGCTTACGCCGGGAATAGCCCTCAATGCAGATACGTAGTCCACGATGGCCTGCTCCTGTAATAAGGCCCTGGAGGCTACTGAATATACCTGTGGGTTTTCCAGGTTGCGCAGCTGCATTTTGGCTACGTATTCACTTTCCTTATCGGCTACGCGGTACTGGTTTCCTACCACTACCACTTCCCCCAGTGAAGAAGCCGTTTCTTCCAGCTTTATAGCCGGAATATTGGCGACCGTTGCATCGGTGATCACCACCAGCTGTTCCAGGCTTTTAGCGCCAATAAAGGAAACGGTTAACGTATAACTGCCCGCAGGCGCCTTTATTTCAAAAAACCCTTTTTCATTGGTAACCGTATAATACCGGGTGGACTTTAACCCCACGGTTACGCCGGGCGCGGGTTTACCATCGGCCGACAGCACCTGGCCCTTTATGCCGGTACCGCCATTTTCCGCAAACCCAAACAACGGCAGCAGGAATAAAAGAAAGGCTGAAAAGTAAAAAAAGATATCAGGTTGGTAACGATGTTTCATATTTAAAATTTAGTACTGCAAAGTGAATACATGCGCGGCTAAGGTGTTTATGTAATCCGGAATTTTACGGGAAAACAATTTTCCGGGGCAGATACCCGTTAAATCCTTACTGCACCGGCATTCCTTGCCCGCAGCGAAAAATCATCCATGCTCAAATCGGAAAAAACGCCCGCCATTTTCCCGTTAAAAGACCTTATTTTTGGCAAACAGATCAACCGCCAGGCCACAACACACCCCAAACACCTGATTGTCAGCAAACATAAACGTCTGGCACTTTCATTATCAATGGCACAAATGCTTCAACAGGAGTTAAGCGTAATTATTGTAATCTTTTAATTAAACCCCACATTATGGAACAAGTACTTGAACAAATCCGCGATCAGCAAAAGGATGCCTGGAATAAGTTTTCTCCCGGCTGGAAGAAATGGGATGAACTTACGATGGACTTTCTGCAGCCAATGGGCGATGAAATTATCCGGGCGCTCCACCTTAAAGAAAACGATGTGGTGCTGGATATAGCCGCAGGCACCGGTGAACCGGGACTCACCATTGCATCAAAGCTGAAAAACGGCAGGGTAGTAATTACCGACCTTGCTGAACACATGCTGGAAATAGCCCGTGAAAATGCCGCCAGAAGAGGCATCCAAAACGTGGAAACAGTTGCCTGTGACGTTTGTGAACTCCCCTTTGCCGACAATACATTTGACGCCATCAGCTGCCGGTTCGGATTTATGTTTTTCCCCGACATGCAGCTGGCAGCAAATGAAATGGTACGGGTACTTAAACCCGGTGGCAGAATGGCCACATCGGTATGGAATGTGCCGGAGAAAAACTTTTGGGTGACCGCTATCATGGGCACCATTAACCGGAATATGGAACTGCCGCCGCCACCTCCGGACGCACCGGGAATGTTCCGCTGCGCGAAGGATCAGCTGATCGCCGGCTTATTCGAAAAAGCAGGACTGAAAAACATCTCCCAGAAAGAAATTACCGGGAAACTGAACTGTAAAACAACAGATGTATACTGGAATATGATGACCGAGATAGGCGCCCCCATTGTGGCAGCGCTCAGCAAATGCGATGATGCCATGAAAGAAAAAATAAAGAGAGAAGTATTTGAAGCAGTGAACCAGAAATATCCTTCCGGAGATGTGATGATTGAATCCAGCGCGCTGGTGATCTATGGAGAGAAATAATGACTACCTTACTAAGCCCGCACAGCATGGCTATGCGGGCTTAATGTTACTACCAGCCATCTTTTAGATCCCTTCTACCCCCTCCCGAGCCGAAATAAATCCACTGACATAATATTTTCGTATATTCAGGTGTGGCTAACGTTAAGCATACGTTAATCAGGTAATTTTAATTACCAGGAATGCATTATCCAATTATACACTCCTATCTTTCTATAACTATTGAAAAACAAAACCGAAACACGCACCGGGAAACAACTGTTCATTATTAATACACGTATTTCTTCCCACTATCACAGGCGCTTCATCATTAACCAAACAGGTAGAAAAACATGAAACAGGGTCATGTGTTATTGCTATTTGCCGGCCGGTTAAAAAAGAAGGCTCATTTTTTTGGATATAACAGCACCGTGTGGAAAATATCCGTGGCAGTATGCCTGCTCAGTTATGCAGGAACCGTGCAGGCCGGCGTTATCCCGGCAGACAGTATGCGGTATGTTGACCAACTCAATCGCCAGGCTATTTTATTTCAGCAAAAAGAACTGGACTCCGCTTTTCATTATGCCACACAAGCCCGGGAAATAGCTACCCGCCTGGATTATACCAAAGGAAAAGCAGACGCCTGGCATGTTCTCGGCAACTACTACGGACTAAATACCAACAACTACCTCTGTATCCGCTATTATATAGACGCCCTCCAGGCATATAAAAAGCTGAACGACAGCAGCGGCATCGGCCAGCTGTATGCGCGTATCAGCGCGTATTACCAGCAATCCGGCCAGCACCCTTCTGCGGTACATTATGTCAATAAAGCAATGGACATAGGGCGCCGCCTCCGCAGCGATTCCATGTACGCCATCATATTAAGCCAGTACGCAGACGTAAATATGGAAGACGCTTCCAAACAGGACTCGGTTCAATGGGCACTGGCAACTGCCCGTCCTGTTTTCAACCGCTATCATGATAAGCCCGCGCTGTTTCAGCTGGAGCTATTGAACACAAGGCGCCTGCTGCTGGAAAAAGATACAGCCGCTGCCCGCGAAAAATTGCGCACCCTCATTACTACCGCCTCTGCAGATGGTTACCATTACCCCGCTATGAATGCGGCCCGCCTGATGGCCGCCACCAGCGCCGGTATGCACCAGGCAGATTCTATTCAATACCTGGCGCAGATGATCGCCTCATCTGTAAAGGGTGGCTACCGCTCACTCATGCTGCCCTATGCTATCCAGCTATACGATTGGTATACAAAGCAAGGGAAACCAGATACCGCGGCCTATTACAGCGGTGTGCTGCTGGACATCCTGCAAAAAAGAACCGCTGTTAAATCCGATGGGGAAATGGATTACATCTCCTTTTATACCCAGCAACATGATATACATTCCCTGAAACTCAAACGCGCCATACAGGAGAAAATACTGGGTAAACAACAACTCGAAGGCAGGATCCGCCTTTTCCTGGTGGGGTTCCTTTCGATATTGCTGGTGCTGGCTACGTTAACAGGCATCTATTTCTTCCGCGCTTTCAGAAAAACAAAAAAGAACGCCATCCTCCTGGCCTCAAAGAACCGGGAGATTAATGAAAAAAATATCCTGCTGCGTGAACACGACGATTTCAAAAACAAGCTGGTATCCGTAGTGGCACACGATTTCAGGTCGCCACTCAGCAATATCATTAATATTGCTGTTTTTTTGAAAGAAGAAGTGTTAATGCCTGAAGAAGCAAACGAGTGGATGATGGAAGTAGAACGCACCGCCGGTTATACCCTGCAGATCTTTGATAACATACAGGCGTGGATCAGCTCCCAGTCGTCCGGGTTTGTATATACCCCCGAACCCTGTACATCTGCCGATATGATCCCGGAAGTGCTCCAATACCTGGAAAAAATGATCAGCAGCAAACAGCTGCAGATAGTGGTGGATACCGGATCTACAGCCGTTTGGGCAAACCGGGAAATGCTCCAGTTTGTACACCGCAACCTGATTCACAATGCTATAAAATTTTCCCCGGAAAAAGGCGTGATACATATAATAGCGCACACAGATCATGATAATATGACCTTATCAATAGCAGACAACGGGCCGGGAATACAGGAAGATATTTTACCACATCTTTTTGAATACAGTAACAAAAAAGAGAATAGTGGCGGGCACGAAGGCGCCGGCCTTGCATTGATCATTTGCCGGGATTTTATTGATAAGATGAACGGGCAGCTAAAAGCCGGTAACCTGCCGGAAGGAGGCGCAATATTCTCCTATAGCCTGCCCCTGGCTAAGTCCAACCAATTGCAATAAATTATGATAAAAGATCACTTAAAATATTTGCATGGTATCCTACTGCTGATGGCGCTCACCGGCAGTATGACAGCGCTTGCCCAAACAGATAACTTCCGGCAGCTGCATGAAAAGCTGCAACAGGAAAAAGACAGCGCTAAGTATGTTAAATTATTAAACAGCCTTTCCTTTTATCATCACCGCAATAATCTCGACAGCTGTTTCTGGTATGCCACCAAAGCGCTGGAAATAGCCCTGCGCCGGCAGGATGAGAAAGGTAAATCCTACGCCTATACGAATTTCGCCTTGTTCTATACCAAAAAAAGAAATCTTAAACTGGCCATCATCTATAATTACAGGGCGCTGGAAATAGACTATGCACTGAGCGACTCCGCAAATATCAGCATTGATCTCAGCAACCTGGCCCTCGCCTACCGGGCGGAAGGCAACCTCGGTAAAGCACAGGAATATGAGCAGCGGTCGTTGCAGCTGGGCAGCAAATACCCTGAACTCGGCGATTACAAGGTCGACCTGATTAACTACCTCGAATACTACTGGAACAACCCCGCGAAAATTGACTCCGTAAAATGGGCGCTGCGCGAATTGCACACCATCTCTTCAAAGAAGCCTTACAGCATGGAGTGGTACGAATCCCGGATCTATGAAACGCTGACATCCATCAAAACAAAACCCTTCCGTCAAATAGAAAAGCAGCTCAAAGACCTCGCCGCCGACGCCTACCGGAGAGGACTACCCGACGAATCCTTAACCGCCTATGTGCTGATGCTCCGTGATGTGCTGCCAATGGGCTACGACGTAGACTCTATTGCTTATGCAGAAAAGATTTTCCTGCTGGCAAAAGAAATAGGAGATGATGAAGTGATTATGAAAATGATCCCTAAATTATATAAACATTATTTACCGGGGAAAGACTGGCGCCGGATAGCCCTTTATGGCGCATCCATCCGGCAGCTGGCTATGTTTGAACAATCCGAAGCTGGTAAACTGCCCGTGGTGGATCATATCAGCTACTTCCTGAAAGAACAGGAAATGCAGGAACTGCAGATTGCCAGCCAGCTGCAGCAACACGCCATTGAACAAAGCAACCTGCAGCGGACCAGTCACCGGATACTATTGATATTCCTGCTGGCACTCCTCATACTATTACTCATCTTCACCGCTATCTATTGCTTTTCCTATTATGCTTACCGCCGGCATACCAGGGCGCTGGCCGCGCTTAATGCAGGTATAACGGAGAAGAACATACGATTACAGGCCGGCGATGATTTCAAGAACAGGTTATTATCGTTGATAGCGCATGATTTCCGCGCACCAATCAATGATATTCTCCACACCGCGCGGTTGTGGCAACGCGGCACAAACAACCAGCGTGCCATGCTCAACAGCATCGGGCGCGTGGAACTCGACTCCCGCAGAACCCTCGACAATTTTGACGGCATCCTCCGGTGGATAAAATCGCAGTTCTCCGATTTCGCCTATCATCCCGTGCCCTGTGATATTAATGAGATGATCGCGGAAATAATCGCCGGTATAGAAGCAGAAGCCGGCAACCAATCACCCCGCATTACCACCAGCATCCCGGACGCAACCGTGGTAGCCGCAGACGCTGAAATGCTGCAATTTGTGCATCGTACCATCCTGCGGCAACTGATTACGCTCACAGGAAATAATGGCACTATTGATATACAGGTACAACAACATGCCGGGCAAACCACCTTCACCGCAACGGGCAGCCCTATTGCGGTTACGCCGCCACTGCTCCGGTTGCTGGATCTGCCGCAGCAGGAAGATAAACTGATACTGGTTACCTGTAAAGATTTTATGAATAAAATGGGTGGCAGCTTGCAGGTAAAATCAGACAAGCCGGATACTTTTGCATTTATCTATCAGCTATGATACTTCTTTAACGGGTCACTCTTTTAAGCTGTTCAATATTATTATTGCCCCATTTAATCATGGCCATCATCACCGGCATAAGGGTTAAGCCAAATTCAGTTAACTGGTATTCCACTTTACGCACGGTTTCGTCAAAAACAGTTTTGCTGATAATTTCATGCTTCACCAGTTGCGTCAGTTGTGCATCCAGCACCCTCCTGCTGGCGTGAGGAATTTTCCTTTGCAGTTCACCGGGGCGGCTTACACCGTTGGCAATGTAATAAATCAGGGGAATCTTCCATCGCCCGTATAATATTTCCCGGATATATTCATGTCCGCAATCCAGTATTGGAATCTTTCGCTGGTATGTCATAAAAAAAATTCAAAAGTATATGTTCTCTTTCAGGCTGCCGGTATAGATAAATTTATCCGTACTTGCTGGCTAACCCATTCCTGCTGACTTTTGTGTTCAGTAAAAAAGAACAAGTTATGAAATATAAGACCTTTGGCACAAATACCGGGTTGTACGTAAGCGAGCTGATATTGGGAGGCGCCGGCTTCGGCGCTACTACCGGCTATGGCGCAAGCAAAGCCGAAGCAATGAGCATCCTGGAAAGTTATGCGGACGCCGGCGGAAATTTTATTGATACCTCAGACGCCTACCAATACGGAGAATCAGAAAAAGTAATTGGTGAATTTATTGCGGCAAACCGGAACGACTTTGTGATCTCTTCAAAATTTACCCGGAGCGCAAGTGCTACGCCGGCCATCAATGCACTGGGAAATAACCGCAAAGCCATGATCCAGTCTTTAGAGCAAAGCCTGAAACGCCTGAAAACAGACCGTATTGATATTTACATCGCGCATTTCGACGACGGTGTAACACCCGTAGAAGAACTGGTACGTGGATTTGATGACCTGGTAAGTGCGGGAAAAATTATATACGGCGGGTTATCGAACTTCCCGGCGTGGAAAGTGGCTACCGCTGTTACAAGTGCCAATCTTCATTTTAAAGCGCCCGTTATTGCGTTACAAACGGAGTACAGTCTCATTCAGCGGGTGCCGGAGAAAGAGCTGCTGCCAATGGCGGGCAACTTTGGTTTGGGCGTTATGGCTTATTCGCCGTTAGCAGGAGGCTTGCTTACCGGCAAATACAGGAAGAATGGCACCGGCCGGATCACCCGAATGAACAATGAAGAGCAGCTTCACAACGGGCGCAATGAGGCCATACTGGATCGTGTTATTGCTATTGCAGATGAAACAGGTAGCAGTCCTGCCAATGTGGCCGTGGCCTGGATTTGTTCAAAAGGCATCTTCCCGGTAATTGGTCCCAGGGCAAAGGCGCATCTCGATGAATACCTTGCTTCGCTGCAGGTTCATCTTACAAAAGAACAAATCGCTTTATTGGACGAGGCAAGTGAGATCCCGATGGAATACCCGCACGACCTGATCAAAACGCAGCGGGAGCTGTTGTTTCAATAAGACTGCCATTTCAGTGATGGCGGGAGAAGCGGATCATCCATAAAAAAGGGGACCTGGTGAGGTCCCCTTAAAAAATGACTATCTTCTTTTTCTTCTTATCATCATGATCACTACGCCCGCTACAATAAGCGCAGGTAGCAATCCTACAAGACCTGTTTTGAGATAGCTTACACCGGTGGCACTGATCCGCAGGTCGCTGTCTGTTAACGGCGGCCGGGAAGTATCAACCGGGAACAATCCATAAGTGAACCAGCGGAACAGCTCCGTGGTAAAAAGGAAATTGGCAGTGCGGATATTATTCCGCAGCAGTTCGGCATTGCTCATAAAGTCGGCATCTGCGGAAACGATGATCCGTTGCTGGCGACCGTTGTGCTCCCGTGTTAAAGCTACCGTCATCGGGAAGGCGCCGCGTGCATCGTTCAGTTCGGGCCTGAATATGGCGGTACGCAGACTATCATCAATAGGCGCTATACGTTTGAAAGTATTGGCCGTATTGCTTACAATAAGCGGTGTAATATGATAGGCGTTATTGGCGTTGCCGGAAATACTGCCTGTTCCGGAGAAACCAATAACGATATCGTCCTGGCGGAATGCCGGGGAATTACCTAGCAATTTAAGTCCTGGTGCAGAGAGCGCGGACTGAATAAACCGTGGCGCCATATCTTCTGATTTCTGCAATATGGTACCGGGTTCAATGCTCATGCCCAGCGTTGCCAGCAGCGGGTTGATATACTCGCGCCGGGAAGGCTCCCCGGCAATAAGCACGTTACCGCCGCCATTGATAAACGTAGTTACCTGCTGCAACTGTTCCGGTGAATACGGCATCCCTGGATCTGCAATTACCAGCACCGCTATATCTGACGGAATACTATCTTTCCCCAAATAAATTTCCTGTACGGAAAAGCCCTGGTTGAGCAAAGCATGCCGGAAGGTTTTTTCTATAGTAGAGAGTTTGTAATCATTATCCGCCATACGTTTAATGCTTCTTTCATTCTGCCCTGTTACAAAAGCTACTTTAGCGGGTTCTGTAACCAGTCTTTTTATAGCGGCAGTAATTTCCTTCTCCTCAGGCTGACGCATCAGGTCTTCGTAAATTCTCAGGAAAGTGCTTTTACCATTGTATTCCAGCAGGCGCAGGGTTCTGTTGCCTTCTCCTGATAAATCAATCTTTTTATGGATCTGCGCCGGCGTAAGGAAATCGTTGATGTCCAGCTTATACGACGATGCCACACGTTTCGCCAGCTGCGCGGTGTTGAGTCCTTTATTCCTGCCGTAAAGATCAGGATTGCTGGTGCTGTCGTAATAGTAAATATATTTCATGCGGATATCCGGCCTGAAACGGAAATATTTATCAAATCTTTCCAGGTCGGAATTGCGGAAAATGGGCGCTAAAGAAAAGTAGTTGGCATCCAGCAGGTTCACATAAGCGGTGATCGTCAAAGGACTTTTCATTTGACGCAGTACATCCTGACTACCTTTGGTTAATGTCCGGTTGTTGTTGGCCGTCATGTCCTTGTAGACTACTATGCCCGGGCGGCTGGTAGCATAACCTGCCAGCAGTGCGCATACAACCAGGGCGGCATAGCGCGACACTTTCACCAGCAATGGTTTCGACTCTTTACCGGCGCGGAGTTTTAATATCGTTAACCCCACAAATAAAAGTATCACGATGATAAAGTAGAAAACATCCCTGCTGGTAATTAATCCTTCTACAAAATTTTCTGCCCTGCCGGAGATGGAAAGAAAGTAGGTCAGATCACGAATAAAATCCATGTCCTGCCATAACTTACCTACGTAGTTCAATCCTCCTAAAAGCGCCAGCGTACTGATAGCCGCTACTACCTGGTAGGTAGTAAGCGAAGACATAAACAATCCAATGGCCGAATAAGCACAGATAAGCAGGAACAAGCCGATGATCCCGGAGCAAATAAATGACAGGTCTGTATCTTTCAGGATAAAGGAAGTAACAATACCTAAGATAACAAGACAGCACATGAGCAACAGGCAATAAAATACCATCGCCAGGTATTTACCCCATACAACCGCACTTAATTTTACGGGCGATGAATATACCAGTTTGATAGAGCCGCTGCCTGTTTCCCGGCTGATAAGGCCCATCGTTAATAAAGGAATATACAGGTATAAGTTTTCCTGCATCTTTGTGAATACGCCCGAAAACCCTGCAAACAGCGAGTGGGTCATACCGCTGCGATTCATGCCCAGCTGCTGCGCCCGCTCGAAACGTTCTAAGAGGCTGGTGAACTCCCAGCCCGACTGCACCATAAAAATGACCAGCACTACCCATGCAACGGGGGAATAAAACAGATTGCTTAATTCCAGTTTTGCAATCCTGAATGTAAGTTTCATATGTACTGATTATTATGATTTAACCTTGTTTGATAATTTTGCGAAGATTTCTTCCAGAGAACTTCTTTCCAGCTGAATTTCCCGCAACTTCCATCCGTTGCGGGCGCTTAGTTCCACTACTGTTTCCGCGATTTCAGGCGCCGCATCAAAATGTAAACGCAACCAGCCGTTATCTGTGGGTAATGCACCGGTAATACCCGGTATCGCTTTGAGCGCAGACAGCTCCGGTGCATTGCTGAAGTAAAGCAGCATGGAGTTAGGCGCGATATAATTATTGAAGTCGTTTACCGTACCGGTAAAAACTACCCTGCCCTGTTCAATCATCTTGATGGTATCGCAGGTAGCCTGTACTTCTGATAGAATATGCGACGAGAAAATCACAGAGCGCTCCTCCCCGATTTCTTTGATGAGCAGGCGCACTTCTGCGATCTGGTTGGGGTCCAGTCCATTGGTGGGTTCATCCAACACTACCAGTTTGGGTTTATGGATGATGGCCTGCGCAATGCCCACCCGCTGTTTATAGCCACCGGAAAGATTTTTGAGCAGTCTTTTGCTGAAGTGTGCGATACCGCATCGCTCCTTTGCTTCCGTCATAGCTGCTTTGATCCGGTCTTTCGGAATCAGCCGCATATGCGCGCAGTGCGTGAGGTACTCATCTACAGTGAGATCCAGGTAGAGCGGCGCATTCTGTGGCAGGAAGCCGATCAGTTTCTTCGCGGCGATCGGGTGTTCGCGCAGATTGATATTATCGATCAGCACCGATCCTTCCGTTTGATTGAGCACGCCGCAAAGGATGTTCATTGTAGTGGATTTACCCGCGCCGTTAGAGCCGAGCAAACCCGTTATTCCTTTATGCCTGATGTCCAGGTTAATGTCTTTTATCGCCCAGGCAGTACTGTACCTGTGCGATAAATGCTCGATTTTAACAATACTTGTATTCATAAATAATTGCTTAGCATGGTAAAGACAAAGTATGGACAGGGGCGGCCGGAACCGCCCACAGGCACATACTTTGGAATGATCAATATTGGATCTTAGTTGTAATCCGGGTTTTGTATCAGGTTGGGGTTGGCATCCACCGCAGCCTGCGGCAGCGGGAAATAAGCAGCGCGCGCCTGCCAGGTACTTTTTTTGGCGCCCAGTACTGTGTTGATCCGGCCGGTACGGCGCAAGTCCATCCAGCGGTGACCGTACTCATTAAAAAACTCGCGGCGGTTTTCATCTTCAATTTCAAGCCGGAGTACATTTTCCGCGGTGGCCATACTGGCAGCGGTGTTGGCACGTACCCGCACCACGTTCAGATCCGTCCTTGCTTCGGACAACTTCTGCTGGTTAAGCCGGGCTTCTGCACGGATCAGGTATTGTTCCGCCAGCCGTAATGCGGTGGGCGCTTCCTGTTTGCCGGCCGCTGTTGCTGCAGCGATCGACACCAGGCGGTATTTATAGGACTGATGATTTAAAACACCGCTGAAAGTAGTGTCCTGTATCCATTTTGTTCTGCGTGCATCCGTAACATCGAAGATACCGGTCAGGTCTTCTGTGAGTGAATACTGAGAAGTATTGCTGACAAAAGTGGAACCTTCGTAAGTATAACCGCTGGTGATACTGAGATAAGGTCCGAACTGGAAAATAGCTTCGGTGGAGGCTTTTAAAAAAGTATTCTCCAAAGTAGCAGCCGGCGTCATCACATAAAGCGTCCCTGCATCATCTATTACTTTGGAGGCTTCCTGTTCTGCCAGCGCCCATTGTTTATTGTACAGGTAAACTCTTGCCAGCAACGCACTTGCAGCCCAACGGGTTACACTGGTACGGAAGCCTGGCGAGGCACTGTAATCAGCCGGCAAACGATCACGGGCTTCCTGCAGGTCGGCGATAATCTGCGTGTTGATGGATGCTATACTGTTTTTGGGCGCCAATGCTGTTTTGCTCACATCTGTTTCCAGTATCAGCGGCACTTCCCCATAAAGATTTACAAGATAAAAGTAGCAGTAGGCACGCATGAATTTCGATTCCGCAATAACGCGTTGCTTTACCGCATCGGTTAAAGCCGTACTCTCTGCCGCTCCTTCTATGTTACTGTTGAAACGGTAAATACCCGCGTACAGGTCAATCCAGATACCATTGAGGTTACTTACCGCAGATGTACTGGAGCCAGGCGCATACGTATTTTTGGTAAACTCATCATAGTTGGTATTGGCCAGAAAGCTCATATCGTCGGATACCAGCGACGTTATGGACGTAAGGTTCACCGCAAGCGTTTGTGAGCCGAAGGTGCTGCTGAATGCGCCGGATAAAGCCGACAACGCCAGCTTATCAGACGTAAACACACGTGCAGAAGAAATTTCCGTTACCGGTGCAGGAATGTCTATCAGCTTTTCGCAGCCGGTCATTGCCAGCGTTGCCGTCAAACCTGCGATTATTTTTATAGAATTTATTTTCCTTAACATGTCATCAATCTTTTTAAAGCGAAAGTTTAAAACCAGCAGACAGCGTGCGCAAAGGAGGCAGCGAGGTACCTCTTGATTCCGGATCAAAGCCTTTGTAGGATGTAAGCGTAAAGAGGTTTTGCGCCTGCATAAACAGCCTGGCCTGATTAATCCGCGCACGTTTCAGCAGTGACGGTGAAAAATCGTAGGAAAACGAAAGGTTCTTCAACCTTACAAAAGAGGCGTCTACCCAGGTAGCATCGGAGCCAAAATAATTATTGGCGGCAGCACTATAGGCAGCCAGTATGTGCCGTTGACCGGGGCCTCCATCCGCCAGGTAATCCTCCAGTACATCTCTCGAAAAATTATAACTGAATCCCGGCGGGTAAGTCATAGCAGATCCAAGACTGCGGCCTTTCTGTTTTACAAACTGGAAGGTAAAGTCCAGCGTAAAGTTTTTATAACTGAGTGTATTGGTTAAGCCTCCAAAGAAGTCGGGATAAGTAGTACCTGCATAATACCTGTCGCCCCTGCCAATTGCCTGCAGACCAAAGGTGATGGCTTTATCATTATTTAAATCTGCTACAATGGGAAGATCAGTAGCAGGGTCATATCCTGCGTATTTATACAGGTACACGCTGCTTACAGGATTACCTACTACATAACTGGTGTAATAGGAAGTTTTCTGAAGATTCGGGAATGCTTTCAGTTTGTTTTTGTTGGCAGAGAAATTAAAGTTAGATGTCCAGCTGAAGTATTTATTCCGGAGGTTCACCGTATTCAACGAGATTTCCCATCCTTTGTTCTGCACATCTGCCGGCAGGTTTGCCTGGTAGTTGCTGAAGCCGGCCTGTGTACTGACGGTGTAGCTAATAAGCTGGTTACTGGTGATGTTACTATAATAAGCGGCGGTTAACTGCAGCTTATCGTCCAGGAATCCCAGTTCCAGCGCCCCTTCCAGCTTATCCGTTTGCTCCCAGCGGTAGTCGCTGTTCGCAATCCGTGAAGGCACCAGGCCCGTAACGCCGTTAAATACGTAGCTAGTGGTGCTGTAGGAATCGAGATAAGCATAGTTGCCAATATTATCGCTACCGGTTATACCATAGCTGCCGCGCAGTTTACCACTGCTTAACCATTTCAGTCGATTTTTGAAAAACGACTCTTCTGTAAACAGCCAGGCAGCGCCTACGGAGCCAAAGTTACCAAAACGGCTGCTGGGGCCAAAGCGGGAGGAGCCATCTCTCCGGAAGATCCCGTTGACCACGTAACGGTCGTTGTACACGTAATTCAAACGTGCAAAAACCGATGCAAACTTATAATCCGTAGAGCTGGAGCGGGTAAAGATACTCGCGGCAGATGCAAGATTCTCTATAAAATCATCCGAAGTAAAATCCGATGCAATGGTATAGTATGGCTGCCGCGACATCCGGTATTGCCAGGAGCCGCCCGCCAGGCCGGAAAAATGGTGGGCGCCGATTGTTCTGGTATAACTTACCTGCGGCTCAATAATGTAGTTATTGGTATAACTATACACAAAAGCAGCGCGCGCAGCGTTGGTGCTATTCACCTGGTCCTGCGACGACTGCGGCGTAAGCTGCACCTGGTCCATATCGGAACGGCCAAAACCAAGCAGGGTTTTAAACTCCAGCCCTTTCACAGGCGTATAGCTAAGATTAAGGCTGCTGTTCAGGTTGGACGACTTATTACGATTGGTACGCATCATCACGCCGAGGGGATTCTGCGAAAAGAAGTCGGTGGACCAATACAGGCTGCCATCCGGGTTGTATAAAGGAAAGTTTGGCGCTAACTGGTACGCACGGCTTGTAAGGTCCTCTATCGCCAGCGTATTATTATCTGCCAGGTACATCGCAGAAAAAGCGAGTTTGAATTTTCTGTCGAAACTGCTGTGATTAATGCTCAGGTTGGCCGCGCCACGTTTATAAGATTTATCCAGGTAGTACACGGTGGTTTCCTTGTGGAAAGTGCCACCCAGCAGGAAGTTCGTTCTGTCGTCTCCACCGGATACACTCACACTGGCATCTGTAAAATTCGCGGTGTTACCGATCAGCAGCTTCTGGAAATTGGTATATGCGTGCTGGTCCCATACCAGCAGATCCTGCGCATTCGCAGTGGTGGGCGTAATATTTGAGTTTTTAAAACCCTGTTTGCGGATAGCCAGGAACTCTTCTGTATTCAAGGTGGGTGCAAAATGCGCCACCTGCGACATGCCTGTATTCAGGTTCATATCGATCCGGGTTTTACCGGCGCGTCCTTTTTTGGTGGTGATCAGTATTACACCGTTAGCGCCACGGGAGCCGTAAATAGCGGTGGCATCGCCATCCTTCAATACTTCCACGCTTTCGATATCTGCGGGGTTGATACTGTTTAACGGACTGGTAGGCCCGTTGGCGCCATTGAGCACATTCCCTGTTTGCGCATTGATGGCATCAGACAAAAACGGTACGCCGTCTACAATATACAATGGCTGCGAAGTGCGCAGCAGGGAGTTTACGCCCCTTACCTGTACATCGATTGATGCGCCGGGATAACCATTGTTCTGTACAACAGATACGCCGGGCATACGGCCCTGTAAAGCCTGCAATACATTAGTGACTGGTTGCTGCTCAATTATTTTAGACGTTACCCTTGTTACACTGCCGGTAGATAAACGCTGTGACTCGGTGTAATAACCTTTATTGATGACTACTTCTGAAAGCCTGCTGGTAAATGGTTCCAGCGTAATGATACCCACGTTGGTGCTGGTGATCTTTACTTCTTTCGTAGTAAATCCTACGAAGGTGATCATCAGTACATCCCCTATTTCCGCTTTAATAGAAAACCTTCCGTTGGCATCTGCGGCTGCGATGATCTTTTGCCCTACAATATGCACCGTTGCACCTTCCAGCGGCTGGTTGGTTTGCGCATGTACCAGCGTGCCGGATATTTCCGTTGCCAGGTACGGGGCTGTTGTTACGCTCACGGGAGCAGGAAGCGGGTTTTCTGTAATGAAGATCGTGTTGTTCTGAATTTTAAATTTCAGCGGCTGGTCCTTTACCAGCAAACGCATAAATTCTTCCAGTGGCATATTGCGCACATCAATGGTAACCGGCTTTGCGGCTGCCAGCACTTCCCTGGAGTAGGCCGCTATAAAGTTGGTTTGTTTTCTCACCGCATTCAACGCCTTTTCCACCGGGATGTTTTTACCGGACAATGTAACCAGCTGACCGTAACCTTTTGCCGCAACATTCAGGATGACAACGGTCATGAGTACAAAAGTTAACTTCATTGCATTCACAATTGTTTTGTTCGCCGGGCCCGAAACTGTTTGGAAAAGCCTTGCAGCAGAGCATCCGATTTTGGTTGAGCACCTGTACAAAAGGGGTGGAATTGCCTCGCTGTGGGCATGAGCAGTCCCCTTCTCACATTGGTAGCAATGTGGTTTAATTTGCATAGATTTGCAATGTTTGGGTTGATGTAAATAATGATTAAGCCAATTGTTGTGACACAGCATCCCAATCTCTTTTACGGTGGCGGGTCCAATCGCCGCCGTTTTTTATTGGAACCCCGGTAGCATTCTTTTAACTACGTTGCATTCATCATACATAGATCTGGTTGATAGTGTTTTTAAAAATAATGGTTGGTATCTGGTTGGTTTTTGATTGATAATAGTATAGGCTATTGTGTGATGATCAGTTTTTTGCCATTGCTTTCCAGCTTATAATGTACCCGCGAATCCCGGAGAAAATCGAGTACCTCTTTCAGATTTACGTCCCTGCTCATACCTCCCCCAAACGATATATCTGGTACTTTGCCAGGGAAAACCACATCGATATCGTACCACCGGGAAATCTGTTTCATGATCTCTTCCAGCGTTTGTCCTTCAAAACTAAAAGCGCCTGAACGCCACGCCATTTCCTGGTCCAGGTTTACCTGTTTAACCAGCTGCATGGTTTCGTCCGCGGCGCTCACCTGCGCCTGCTGACCGGGCTGCAGCTGTACTTCCTGTACCTTCCCGATGCTGAAGGTTACCTTCACCGCTCCATCGAGCAAAGTAGTTTTTGCGATCGCGTCGTCATCGTACGCTTTTACGTTGAAGCGTGTGCCCAGCACTATAATGGAATGATGCTTACTTACTGCAACCCTGAATGGCCGGGCCGCATCTTTTGCCACTTCAAAAAAAGCCTCGCCGGATACCTGTACCAGCCGTTCCGTTCCGTTGAAATCCGTAGGATACCTGAGTGAACTGGCTGCATTGAGCCATACATTGGTGCCATCGGGCAACTGTACTTTGAACTGGCCGCCGCGGGGAGTGCGGAGTGTATTAAATTCCGGCTGACTGCCATGCTTAGCAGCAGTATATACCAGCTGCCCGCCCTGTTTCTGTATAGAGGCGGCGCCTTGCTGCATGGTTTGTGTGCTGCTGCTGTCCAGCGTTACCACGCGGCCATCGGCCAGTGTGAGCAGTGCTTTATTGCCGCCGGGTTGTACATCTTCCACTTTCACCACCGGTGTTCTGCCGGAACGCACCGGCCAGTAATAATAAGCGGTTGCTGCTACTGCTATGAACACTGCGGCTGCTGCGGCTGTACGCAGCCAGCTACGCCTGTGGCTAACGTGTAACGCCGGTTCACTGTCGGCAAACCGGATAGCATCCAGCACCTGCCGGGTAGCCTGGTCATCCATCCGGTGTTCCACCGGGGCGTCTTCCAATGCCTGCTGGATCAGCTCTTCAAGCGGCGCATCGTCCTGCTGCTGCTCTATCAGCATGCCCAATTCCTCCTTTTCCGCCGGGGATAAAGACTGATCTAATAATTTTTTAAACAGATATGATAACCTGGTTTCATTCATATAAAAAGGAGCAGCGTTAGTGCCTCTGTTATATGAGAGGCCGGAAAAAGAAAGATGGGGGTATAGCCCCGGAAAAAAATTTATGAAATAAGCAGGTATACCAATACGGGAATGCCAAGACGCACCATGCAATAAGCCCTGATGCTGCGCATAGCCAGCGCCAGGTGGGCTTTAACCGTTTCAGGGGAAATGCCCATGATGCCGGCTACTTCTTCCCTTTTCAGTCCTTCCTGTTTACTGAGGCGGTATACTTCGGCCTGTTGGGCCGGGAGCCTGGCAATGGCCTGTTGCAGGATGCCCGCGTACTCTTTTTCCTGAAGCAGCCGGTCGGCGGCCTCCTCAGGTACGCCATCGTTTTCGGATGCCTGGGTAAAAATAAGACGGGCATTGCGCTTTATATAGCGGGCAATATAATTCCGGGAGAGCGTGAACAGGTAAGCCTTGAAATGCTGTACATCGGCCATGATGCTTCGTTTCAGCCAAACTTGTAAAAAGATGTCCTGCACAATATCGTCCGCCATTTCACGGGAGCCGGTGAGCTTATAAGCAATGTTGAATACTTTGTCGCGGTAATAACGGAACACCACTTCAAACGCCAGGTGGTCACCATTGGCGATACGCCGAAGATATACGGCTTCGTGCTCTATGTAAATGTTGGCTGCGATCTCCTTCTGTAGCTAGGTAAGGAGGTAAAAGTAAGAAAAGTTACCGGGTGTATCTATTTTCGGCTCCAAAAAAAAGCGCGACACAATCCTGAATTGTGTCGCGCCGGTGTTTACAATACTATAAACTATATCGCAATCCCAGTTGCATCTGCCAACGCGATGCCAAAGGGTCAATTGAATACGGTTTACCCGGATCTTTAAACTGGTAAAGCGGATACCCCTGTGAGCTACGCGCCGGAATATAAGGCTGCAAACCTATACTGGCGGTGGAATTGTAGGTATTGGGTGAGAAGTAAGACCACCCCCATTCGCTGTTGATTAGATTGGTGAAGTTCATGATGTCTGCGGAAAGTGTAATAGTATGACGGTCTTTTAATGGCCGCTCTTTAAACAGGTGGAGTTCCTGGGCGATGTGCAGGTCGGCATTTACATTCCAGGGTGTTCTGCCTGTATTGCGTTCTGTAAAATCACCTCTGCGCGAACTTAAATATTTGTTGTTATCGATGAAATGATCAAAGGCCGCGGCCTGCTCCTGCGCGGTGCTGATGACAGTATTCCCATCGGCGGCATACCGGGTGGCAAAGAAGTTGACCGTTTCTCCCTTTGCGGGTATATAAGCCAGGGCAATCTGCTGCGGCGTATTCTGCGGGGTATAATTGACAAAGCCATAGGTAAACGGGCTCCCCGATTGTGCAGAAAAGAATATGGAGATCACACTACGCCATCTGTCGGACCAGCTCCGCTCATACCCTGTCATGGCAATGATCCTGTGCCTGATGTCGAAATTGGATAAGGCAAGGGCGGGATCATTGGGATTCAGCGCCTGGTTCAGCTGCCAGTTCGATTCCATAGAGTTACGGATACCATTGGAAATGTCTTTCGATTTTCCGTAGGTATAGGCTGCGGAGAAATGAAAACCATTGCTGAACCGCCTGCTGATTTTACCGGTGAGACTATACCTGAAACCTTTTGTAGTATTGGTAAGCAGATATCCGTTAGCCAAACGCGGATCAACACTTCCTGCATAAACAGGTTGCTTTCTGAGATGCAGCGCAGTATCATACGCATAATACGTAGGATTATCCCGCAGGTTAATCTGTATAAATTTCACATCCCGGATCGTTTTGGTATAGATACCCTCAAATGAATAGTTGAACCCATGCTGGTCGGTATAATCTATTGCAAGACTACTCCTCGCCACAGACGGCATCACGAAATTATTGTCGATCACATCGATCTGTGTTTGACCGGCATTGGGATCATTTACCACCCTGCCCTGTTGGTGGGCAAAGGCGGCTATACCATCGTACGGACTATTCGCCGGCCGTAGTAAAGGATCGGTACCTGGTTGGAAAGGATTAGGCGGAACACCGTTGGTACGCAGATCGATGGAACCAAAAGAATTACCGGTATTGTAATAGGCATACCCCAGCCACGCCAAAGGAATACGACCTGTAAAAACACCTACGCCACCCCGCAGCACAAGTGTGCGGCTTTCATTCAGATCAGCCCTGAAACCAATGCGTGGCGAAACCTGCGGCCGGGATAAATATTTTTGATTGATGTTACTCATCGGCGTATACGTATAGGTGGTTCCAAAATAGGGATCATGAAAAGCCTCCCGGGTCCGGTTACTCAGGGGCGCTTTATCGGGAATATTAGCCCAATCGATCCGGACACCCGGCATTACTTTAAACCTGGGAGAGATCCTGATCTCATCCTGTACATATGCACTGAGGAAATTAACACGGAAACTGGCTGGTGGGTGGTTATACAGGTATTCCCTGCTGTTATTAAAATAATTAAAATTCCCCTGCACTCTTTGCGGATTGTTGGACAGGAAGTCTTCAATACTTTGATAGGTTACCCTGCCATTCCAGCTGTTCACAAATCCATAACTGATATTATAGAACTCATTATGCGTACCAACGGTGAGTGTATGTTTCCCCATTCTAACCGTTACATTATCTGTAAACTCAAAAGTTTTTTGCTTCAGGTTAAAGATAGATGCTTCCCTGTCGGTGCCAAAGAAAATAGTGGTTCCCGGTGTACGCCCGACAATTTGCACCTGCGGAAAATCGGCCCTGCTACCAGGTTCACGGTAATCGTGAATATTGGTATATCCCACAATCAGGTTATTGGAGATCCGGTTATCGATGCGGGATTTCAGATCGAGCACCGTGGAAGACTGGTTATTAATCTGCCGGAATCCAATGCTGGAAAAGCGGAAATTGAACTGATCCCTTTCCATATTCATGGCCTCCGACAGCACGGTGTTGTTGCGGATCACCAATTGATGGCGGCTGTTGATGTTCCAGTCCAACCGGTTGAAGAGTTTTTTTGAACGTGCAAAAGTATTGTACAACTGATGCTCGCCGGGATCAAAATCGTAGGTACTTTTGGAATGTTGCACAATTTGCGTAGCATCTTCCAGACTTAAAATATTATCCGATCCTTTACTGCCCGCTACCTGCTGAACGGGTTCTTTTCTGTCTGTCATTTCCACATTGGTAAAAAAGAACAGTTTATCCTTCACAACAGGAAATCCTACCCGGGCGCCTGTTTGCAGATCATAGAAAGAAGAGGGCAGTTCTTTGCTGAGTTCCGTTTTGGTTCTGTCGGGCCCCACCAGTGAGGCATTCCGGCCATAAATATAAACGGAGCCATGTACTTCATTGGTACCCGATCTTGTAACTGCATTGATGCTGCCGCCGGTAAAATTACCAATTTTGATATCGAAGGGAGAAAGGTATACCTGCATTTCCTCGATGGCATCGAGGGAAATGGGATTGGTCCTGGTAGAGCTGCCGGGCATATTGGAAGTACCTGTTTGTCCACCTGCCGATGGACTGAATCCAATAGCGTCGTTGTTAATGGCGCCGTCGAGCGTAACATTATTGTAGCGGAAATTGGTACCGGCAAAACTGTTGTCTTTCGTCGACTGCGGCACTACCCTTGTAATGTCGGTGATGCTACGCGAAATGGTTGGCATGGATTGCACTATCTGGCGGTTGATCTGTTCTTCCGAACCGATTTGCCGCTTCTTTGTGCCACCGGATGCGGTAACCGTTACTGCGGTCAGCGACACGGTAGCTTCCTGTAATTGCAGGGATACTACCTGTGCATCTCCCAATGAAATCTTCTGAAGCGTAGTATCTGTTTTCTTCATACCCACATGGGTTACTTCCAGGTGATACGGACCTCCTGGTTTGAGATTGCTGAAATAGAAATGGCCGTCTTTAAGCGTAGAAAGATAATAACGGGTAGCCGATGGCACGTGCGTAAGCATTACCGCTGCTGCTTCCAATCCTTTTTTCCCGGGACCGTTAACCCAACCTTCCAATGCGCCGCCTGTTTCCTGCGCCCGGAGAGCAGGTGCATAAAATAAAGACAGGATACATACAATGAGCGCAAGATGCTTTGATGCTTTATTCCTGGAAGAAAATATCTTTTTCATTATGTAATGAGGATTATAAAATCAAGGTAAAATAACCTGATCGATCAGGTGGGCAACACCATTGGATGCTTTGATATTGGCTTGTACAATTTTGGGATAAATAACATTATGCCCTACCTGCAGAACAGCTGATCCGGGTTGGAGCATACCATTCATGAAATAATCGGGCGTGAAAAGATAATCCCTGAAAATATGCGCTCTCATCAGGCTCCTGATATCCTCGATGCGCATCTGTTGTATATCTTCCAGACCATTATATCCCAGCGTATGAAAAGCAGCATCGGTAGGACATAGTACTGTAGATGTCATCCATGCTCCTTCGGGGATTCCTGATTCGAGCAGTTGTTTATAATTTAATTGGGGTGAGGTTTGTCCCGGTGGCGGTGCCGTGCGTTCAATAGCAGCAGCCAGCATCGTCAGGTTTTTGTTTCCTTTAATCGTTTCCCATAAGGTGGCTGTTCCCGGAAATACTACGTTTTCCATTTTATGTACTACCCCGTCGCCCAGGTCAGTGCTCTGTATGGCGCCGGTACCATTCAGAAAAAGACCGTAATAATTACGGGCAAGAATGGGCTTAAACGTGCTATCCAGGCAACGTGCGCTTAATTTATAAAATCCTGCTACAGTGGCGCTGCCCAGTCTGCCGGTTAAAATCTGGCCGTAGATAATTTTCCTTAAAGCATCTTTATCAAAATGACGGATGGCCTCTACAGTCATTCCTACCCGGGTAAAGGCAGCATCTGTAGGCGCAAAAAAACTAAACGGTCCTTTTTGCAGATAGGAAGTATCTGCGCCGAGGTCAATACGGTTCAACGCAGCATTAAAACAGGAAAGTTCAGGGTCGGCCGCAATATATTCAACGCAGGTCTGTTTGGATGTATTTACCTCCTTATTCACAGGTTCTTTCGAACAACCGGACCATTGCAGGGAAATGATCACTAAAGCGGCGTTGCGTATCTTTTTAAACATATTATTTTGTTTTGTCGGATCGGATTATGGAAGAAGTATGTTATCGATATGATGTACTACACCATTGCCCGCCGGAAAATTGGCGTGATTAAAATATTCACCGTTCAACCGGTATATCCTCGCAGGTGTGCTATTATTATTACCTGAGAAAGTGGTGGAATTATACGTTTGCACATCTCCTCCTATCATTATTTTCTCCCCGTTCAGTGTAGTAAGCGAACGATTGACGGAAGTATCCGCCTGGCGATGGACCCTGTCAAGAAAGCTTTTCCCTGGCAGCAAATGATACCTGATCAACGCCATCAGTTCTGCCGGGTTGGCGGCAATAATGCTGTCGGGGGTAGTTAGATTAAGTCCGGGTTTAATGGCGCCATACAGCCGCATTGCCTTGTTCACAGGGGCTATTACGGTATATTCACCTGTTTGCAGCAAAGGCATCAATCCACTACGTTGTATTGCCAGCGCAAAAAGGGTAAGTGTGGTATCTCCCAGCAGGAAGTCCGGGATATTGCTCACGCTCTCCGGTTGCATTACCTGGGTAAGCACCTGGAGATATCCATTGGCGGCCTTTACATCAACCTGCGATACTTCAGCTCCGTTTACCCGTGTAACGGTATCCGTTCCCTGTAAATAGCGGCTTACATATATCTTATGCCCGCTGCCCGACAATATGGGTTGATTATCCCCCAACGGCATCACCCGGAATGGATGGGGGCCAGGCAGCGTTCCGTAAATAGCCATCGCGGTGCACCAGTCCTTGCCATATTGGGGAGAAGGAAAATTCGATAGTACCAGTCCCAGTGTCAGGAAAGCATTGTTGTCCGGCGCCAGGAAAGTAGATGCAGTGTTTTCTTTCAGCACCATCGTTTGCCCGGAGTAAACGAGCAGTTTATTGCAAACAGTGAAATTGAAATTATCTTCCAGTATATAACCGATCCGGCTTCTGTCTACTTCTTCCCTACCGGTTGAAACAGGATCTTTACTGCATCCCGGCAACAGCTGCACAAAAAGCAGCGCCGCCAACCATTGTAATTTCCGAGGCATCATAAAAAACTTATTTCTTAATTGAAAGGATAAAAGAGTTTACCAACCTTATAAATCACGCCATTGTCGAGGTTATAATTATTAACCGGCTTCAATGGATCGGCATCCCGTGGTATCATTATTTTTTCGGAATTACTGCGCCATTGTACATAGGCAATCCCATTACTGGCAGAGAACTGCAGATCGTACGGATACTTTATATAAGACGCAATCCCCCCATAAATAACACGGGTCATCCTGTTGAAGATGCCGTTATTGATCTTTCCTTTTAGCAGATCACTGTATAAAATCCGGACCGGATACTTCGATGCTGGATCGCCAGCGGAGCTTGGCAATATGTTTTGTGCCAGCAATGTATCTAAGGAAGAGAACCGGTAGGTGAACATCACTTCACTGTAATCATCACTTGTCCAGGCGGTCACACCAAAGGGATACCTGTATGCAAATGCTCTCAGATCATCAATGGAATGGAACCCGGCATCGTTGAATGCCTGATTGGTAGGCGCCAGTACTGCCGGCGTAGCTCTTGAATAGATAGATCCATCCACGGAATTTGTTTTCCGGTCCGAAAACAGGGGTATGTCAACAGGAGGGGAAAGAATATCAAAAAAGAGATTCCCATCGAAATAAGCTTCGCTTTTCTTGATGCTGTCCAGGAGAATAGTGGCATCCCGGTACATGCTCAATTCAGGATCAGTTTGAATAACGTCCCAGATTGTTTTGCTTTCATCCACCGGTGCGGAGCTGATCAATTTACCAACCGGGTAAATAAAACCATTGGAGCAGCTAACGGGCGGTGTATTGTCGGCCACTGCATAACTATTGAGATACAACCCGTCTCCTTTCTGTACGGATAAGTAAGCCGTCTTTACAATAAACTTCTGCTGCGGAACAAGGATGGTATCTATCTTCAGGGTGGGTAGGAAAGCTGCTACCGGCAAACCTTCAAACGCGGCGTTATCGTAAGTGCCTGGCAAAATATGATAGCCAACAATTTTCCGCAGGGAATCCGGCGAAAGCTGCCGGATCTTATCTGCCGTTAATCCTGCCGACTCCATCGCCCTGTTTCCCGGCGCAAAAAGGGTGTACATGTTATTGGTATCCAGCATACCGGCATATCCTGCCCTGCTCAGCGCCTGGTAAAAAAGCCCCAGTGAATCCACTCCTTCGAGCGCTTTTTTTAAATTTCCCTTGTCAAACTTTAGCGAAGTGGATGGCTGAATAAGAGAGTCGGATGGTTTGATACAGCCGGCTGCCATTATTATGAGGCCCATGCAAAGTATTATTGCGGCCCGTTTGTTTATTATATCTTTCAGGTGCATACCATGTGTGGTTAAGATTATCGAATCCGGGCGCTGTCGGGTATTACCGGCAGCTGGTTCACCCGGTGAACAACGCCATTAACTGCCAGCTGACCGGGGTTGTTATAGGAAAGATCGAACCAGTCGCCATAAAAAATATTGCGTAAACTGAATTCAGGATCACGGTAATTAAGCGGCAGCACTTTGATGCGGATACCTTCCCCTGAAGATGCAGTCTGGAAGGAAAGCAATACATCTTCCTTTAGAAAAGGTCCGGCCGGAGGCGCCATTCTCACATCACGGATAAAAAAGAAAGCAGGACTAAGCACATAACTGCCGAATACCAGCTTTTTATAATCGGCCACCTGCATATCATCAATGGCAGTTACATCCCAGTTATGTAAGGCAAAGGCTTCGTTGGTAGGAGCCAGTATTACACATGGCTTCCGCGTTTTCAGCTCCTCCCAGTAACCGAATTTCTTCAACCCGGCCACCAGGCAACTATAGTCAGGATTATGCTCCAGGATAGTCTGAACAGAACTGGCGGGAATGGTCAACGCATACTGCAGTGCATGAATGACACCATTCCGTGCATAGATATTCTTTTTAACTACCGCAATGCCATTCACGTATAAATTTGTGTCCAGCGCTGTGGTGGAAGTATACAGCGTATCATGGGCCAAAGTGCCATAAGGAAAGTTCAGTGCCTGTGGAATACCCGTGCTGCTTATCTTTCCTGGTATTACATGGTACAGGACCATTTTCCGTAAATCATCCGGATTCATCCGCTGCAAACTGTCGGGTGTAATACCGGACAGACCAAAGGCGCCATTATCCGGAGCCATTATCGTATAGCCACCGCTTTCATTGTCCAGTAACGTATCTACTCCTGCTCTTCTCATTGCTTCATAAAACAGGCTGAAGGAAAAGTTATTGGTAAGCAGGCTTCTCAAACTGGCTGCAGTACTATCGGGAGGTGTTGTTGCTATTGGTTCCTTTTTGATACACCCTGCTGTTAACAGCAAGCATAAGGAAACAATGTATCTGATATAATTTCGCATCGTTTTCTTCATTATTTTTTACTGGGGAATCTGGTTAAATCCTCGTTGCACCTGCATCATGTAAATCCTGTCGTATATTATTTCCATGATATTGAGGGTGGCGGATATGTGGTACTTATTCCCTGCACTGGTGATTAAGTTGAGATTGGGCGCCACGTTTATATTGATCGGCTGCGACAATCCGGAGAGAAAGGATTCATACCGGTAGGTGTTATAAACAGCCGGATTCGCCGTGTACTGTACCACCGTGGTTATTTTTCCTGGCCTGTCGCCATCTCCGAAAGTAAATTCAGCAAAAGGCAATGTATGAGGCGCCCTGAAATCTGTAGCTAAAAGATCTACCCTGTAATAATTGCGCAACGTATCTTTCTCAAAAAAATACTCCCTCGGCAGCAATGGCAGCATCATATAGTTGATATCCGTATCCATTTTCTTCGTCAGCGTGGCGTAGTAATTATCGTTGTAACCCGGCAGCGTTACATAGTTGACGCTCCCCGGTCTTTCCTGCACCTTATAACTGTACTTTATACTCACTTTTTCAGGAAAGCTGGAAGTAAAGAAAAGCTCTGCCAACTTAGGCATCACACCAGATAGGTTGGTAAATCCAATATAAATTTTGTCTTCTTCAAACGCCTGGTGAATGAACTGTTCTTTTCTTACATACAATCCAAACTGGTTCTTATCCAGGTCACGGCTGAGGATCTGTAACGTGTATACTTCATCCTTTTGGAAATCCACTATCGTATCTACTAATACCTGGCTTCTTATTTCCTTCGACAGGTTTGGAAAGGCAATACTATTCCGGGGGCGGTTCACAAACACAATGCGGTGTTTTCCGGAAGGAATTTGTGCCCATGCCGAAAGATCAAATCCATTCATGGAAGTGGCCGTCAGCACATGCGCATTGCCCGGGTACTCAAAATTCAGCGGGGTGGTGCTGTATATTTTTCTTCCATTCTTGTCGATCACATATTGCCCTTCAGAGCTATTACCGGAATTGATAGGCCGCGAGGCGCTGTACAATTGCCTGGTGGTAAGAAAATCGCCCATAGTAGCAGCGTTAACAGGTATACCATCTGCATCTGTTTCGGGATCCATCAGGAAGGTAAAAAAAGAAGAAACAGCACCTCCCTGTAAAACATCCGGTGTAACAGATACGGAGTTGAACACCCTCATATAAGAAGGATTTTCTTCCAGGTCCAGCTCTTTGTATTTATAACAACCAGTCAGGAGTAATATCAGCGGTACTATAAAAAACAGGTATGCTATTTTGGTTCTCATGAATGCATTTATTTATTGTGTTTTATAACAATTATCCTGGCCGGAGCGCCGGCCTGCCCGCCCACTAGTGCCATCGTATAGATCCCGTTTTCTGCAGCTGGTTTCCTGTCGGGTCCCGAGTACATCCTATCGTTGGCCGTAAATGTGTTGATACAGGTAACTGGTGTAATGCCGGTGAGTAAAACGCCCGGTGATTGCCCGCCGGCCGTATTATTCACCCAGATCTTAGCGGGGAAGTTGCGATAGTCAACGCTCAAATCATGATTGGGGGTTCCATCCGCATTATACGCCATGATATTCTGGAGATCGTAGATAATGCTGCCGTTTTTTGGAGGGACAACACCTGGCGCCAGATTACGGTAAGCCGACGGAAAACGAAGGGTATCGGGATAAATATACTCGGGCAGGAAAAGCTGCCCGTTATTAGTGAAGGTGATGGAAGGTTGTTCGTTGCAGAAATTCATGAACCTGCTTTGCCAGGCATAAGTAAACCTGCGTCGCCGGCGGTCACCATCCGTACCGTCATCAGGTCCGAGGGCGCCTGTTACTTCAATACCGGTTTTGTAAATGGTATTGGTCATATCATTGGCCGTAAAAACAAGTTGCACTTTTCCGTCATTGCCGGCGTGCGCCCATATGGTATAGTTGTCGAAGGGATATAGCTGGAGCGTTGTTGCTGCCAGCGTATTACCCGCTTCATCCACCGCCTGGATAGTATGACTTCCCTGTATCACGGTATGATAGATAGCCGGAATGGCTTTATCCCGGAAGATGTTGCCGATATAATCGAGCGGGCCTTCACCTAATGGTACTCCATCTACCTTTATCGTAATCTTTTTCCCCGGGATCGTATTAATGGCATTCATCCTGGCGTAAGTGAGATTAACGCCGGGGTCCAGATCGGTAATGATCTGGTAAGCATTCCCCTTCTTCGACTCCCGGCTGGGCGTTCCGCCGCAAATGTAATCGTAGGTAAAAACACTGTTTATTACCATGACGGTATACACCCCGCCTGGCTTAAAGGTGACCACTGGCGGCATAAAACCTTCCTGTGGTAAGGTACCGGGTATACAATAGTTGAATGCCGGGAGGATATTGTCTGTCACCAGCTGTCTTTTAAAATCTGCTGCCCCTCCTGCTCCTGCGAATAATTTAAACTGGTAAGCGCCGTATGGCACTTCAGCATACCCGGAAGACGCACCGTTTGCAATGCCATTTAACTGTGGATCAACAGCGGTACCATCTGCAAAGGTGAGCGATACCGGACCGCCTGCATTAAATTCAGAATTCGGGTCGCCCAGGTTCACGATGCGGATCTTAAAATTTTGTGGATTGACCGGAGGCGTATTGTTGCGGGGAAAGCTGGTTATTTTTCCTGTAGGCAACAGATAAAAATCCATTGGATTCACCGGGTCGTTTTTTATCAAAGTATCTTTAAACGTTATCTCAGTACCGGTGGTAGGTAGGGAAAGATAGGCGCCACCGGATTTATCGAGTAATACCGTGGGTATAGAAAAGGAGGTGCTGTTTTTCCAGATACCACCAGGAAAGAGCTGTTTGCCGATGGCAGAAATATTCAGCTCTTCAGTGGGATTTGTACGTTGCATGGCCAGCACAATATTATTGACCACCACGCTCTGATCACGCTGACTGATATTGAATAAACGGATGTTGGAGTTGGTGAGGGTAAGCAGATTATCCTTTGGTATCGCCGGGGATGATTTTATTTTTGTACAGCCTGTTCCTATACTTAAAAAAAGCAGGAACAACAGGTATACGAAGCGACGTTGCTGATAACAGTACATGACACTTTTATTTTAGAATTGGTTTTATAAAATTTTATACGCAACACCTAATGAAAATTCCGAACCCCGTTTGTATTGCCGGTATACATATGTACTGCCATGATATTTACCATTATTACCTGCGTTGGTATATACCTGCCTATAGTAGGGGTCAAGCATGTTTTTAGCAAAACCTTTCACCTGGAAATACTTTCCTAACCGTTGTGAAAACACCAGATCCAGGATGGGTACCGGGCGGTCAAAGATATCCGGTGTGCCATCCAATTGTACCTGTACAAGTCTTGCCCCTACTATATTGAAATTGCAGGATATATTGGTTTGTGTTTTTGGATTATTGTAATCCAGCGCAGTATTGATGGAATAGGGCGCCTGTTCAAAAACCGGGCTGGTGGCCGGTGACCGGCGATCGTTGATGCGCGAGGCTTCCAGCCGCTGCGGGCTTTTATCAATCCTGCTCATTGCCAGCATGATGTTGGCATTAAAGAAAAGGTTTTTTAAAGAAGGCGTGACGAAACCCAGGTTACGGCGCCATTCAAATTCGGCTCCATATACCCGGCCTTCATTAGGGTCATTCTGGAAATTAATCAGCGGAAACTCCGGTGAGGTAGATAAATTACCCTGGGATTTATAGTTAAAAACTTTCTGCAGCTGATGCCGGATCGATTTGGAAAAAGCAGAAACAGCCAATACTTCATTCGGCGCTGTAAACCATTCCCAACGGAAGTCCATACTGTTGGTGAGTTGGTTTTGCAAACCCGGGTTACCCCCTACTACTGCAAACTGGAACGGGTCAAAGGAATAAATATTTGTTAGCTCGCGTAGTTCAGGTCTTGCCAGTGAAGTACTGTAAGCCAGTCTTACATTCATATTATCTCCTACTCCATAGGTGATGTTGGCGGAATAATAAGGTTTATAATCAACCCAATAACTTGAAAAAGGTTTGTCGGTCACATTCCTGATATTTTCGCCGGGCAAATTGGAAGCAAGGTCCAGCAACGGTGGCAGAAACACCTGGCTGGTATCTACACTGGCTTTGATCACGGTAGATTCGAAACGTACGCCACCGGCTACACGTAACCGGGAAGTGACACGTGAATCAACCAGGAAATAAAATGCCCTTGTTTCATATGAACCGGTGTAATTGTTGGGGGATTTTTTAATCTGATACAAAAATCCTCCAACCCGTGGCTGTCCTTCCTCATCGTAGGCGCCAGGATCTTTCATGCCTATATACCGTGTAGACACCAACTGGTTGATATCCCCTTTCACGGCGCCCAACAGATCACCGCCACCGCCCAGATTACTACCCGGTAATCCTAGTATATTCTCGCGGTAATCGCGTTCACGTCTCAGGAAGGCGCCTCCGATTTTGATTACCTGTTGCAGGCCGCGAACAAGAAACGGTTGGGTCAGATCTGCTTTCGCGTTATAGTTGTCTTCATTCAGCGTTCGGAACTGCCGGCCATTGGGATCTGCAACGATAGCGCTCGAATAGCTATCTCCCAGCCCATGTGTTAACCCGGTAACAAAAGCATACGTGTCTGAACCAATGCCGGCTCCATTCGGATTCATTTGCTGCACCGTTCTTAACTGCGCATAGTTGCTGGAGCGGAAATCAGGTTCGTCCTGTACAGTTTTGGAAGTACTGAGATTATAAGTAATGCGGGGCGACCATTCCCTGTTCAGGATTTTATGCTCGCCCTGTACGTTGTAAGTATCAAATGTGCGATAAGATAATTTTAGCTGATTGATGATATTGTATACCGGGAAATTAAGCCCGGTGTTTTTCCACTCACCGGTAAGGTTACTGGCAATTGCTTCCGCCCCGCGGCTGCCCACAAACTGGAATTGTACCACATGCCGGGGATTAAACTGGTAAGCCAGGCCAACCAGCCCGCCATAATTGATAGTACGCTTACCCGTGTTCTCATTGTAGCCAATATAATGGCCCAGTCGCGGGTACGCAGGTGTAATGAAATCCGGAATATGCAGTTGTTTGAAGATCTTGCTGGACCCGGTAACCACGCCCTGGTACAAACTGTACTGATTCCGTTCTCCATTATAAATGCCCTCATACCGCTGATAATAATTGGCACTCAGAATAAGCCCTAACTTATGCCCGTTGAAAACTTTGTAAGAGTCGCCAAATGAAATACTGTACAGCTGATTGGGTGTAGCATTTTTATAGCTGGTAGTAAGTACCGGATCCATGCCTTGCATGATGCCGTTGATACGCATGGATTCCTTTGCCAGCGCAGGATTGCCGCGGCTTTGGATAAACAGCTCCTGCATTTGTATCAAACCACCGGGGTATTGGTTCGACAGCTGTAAGAAATCGCCGGAGAGCGAGTGCGTTTTCACCTTCTGTCCGAGGAAGCCGACGTTATCGTTATAAAACCCGTTATACTGCCCGTTAAGACCAATGTTAGTATTAAACCCTATCTGGGCCGCTACCTCCAATGTCCGTTTAGTGGGAACGGATTTCGTTTTCAGTTCTACGATACCCGCCGCCGCATCGGCTGCCCTGTCGGGGGACAATGTTTTATAAACGGTGATATTGTCCAGCAAACCTGCCGGGATCAGATCGAGCGGAACGGTACTGCGGTCGGGGTCTGCAGAGGAGAGCCGGGCGCCATTTAATTCAGCAATAACGCTTCTGTCACCCAGGCCGCGGATAGCCACATACTTGTCGTCAGTGATCGATACACCGGTTACCCTTTGCAGCGCCTGCGTAGTGGTGATACTCGCCGTTCTTTCTATCTGCTGCGCAGAAATACCATCTGAAATAACAGCCGATTTTCTTCTCTCAGATAGCAGGGCGGCATCTGTATTGTGGTTTCGTATAGCGGACACCGTTACTTCACTAAGCCGGTTCTTCGATAATACGAGCTTAATATTCAGAAATGTATTATTGGTAGCCGGCACCTCCAGCCGGTCGTACCCCACGTGACTGATCAATAGCACGGTGTTACCACCATCTGTCTGAAGACTGAACATCCCTTTTTCATTGGAGGCCGTTCCCTTCCTGGAAGTTGCTATAGTAATAGTTGAACCGGGCAAAGGAAAACCATTTTCTGCATCGGTAATAAGGCCGCGAATGGTAAGGCTTCCATCTTCCAAACCATTTTTCTTCAGCTCGTTCTTCTTATCGATCTTTAAAATAATTTTAACCGGCGAAAAGACGCTGTATTCAATACCGGTTTGATCCCGGATAGCGTCCAGCGCGTCTTGCAGGGAAATAGCGAGTGTTTTGAATTTTACAGGTGCAGGTAATCTCTCTATGACCTCACTACCATAAGAGAAGCGTATATCCGTTTGTGCTTCGATAGTTTTTGTCAGTTCAGCCACTGTCAGTGCTGCTTTCTGCAGACGGACTTTTTGTTGCTGCGCCTGTGCAGGAAACCGTAACAGGAACATTACTGAAAAGAGCATAAGAATAAAATGCCGGGTAAATTTTCTGTGCCGCATTATGATTGTTTCTACAGTTTATATTGTTGGTTTTGTTTACCGGGAGCTTTTAATAGATGATAATATGCTGTCCGGTTACTTTGTAATTGCTTCCTAAAGTTTCAGAAAGGAGATGCATCACTTCCCGGATAGGTAATCCGGTTTCGAAACGCATGGTTACTTTTTCAGCCTTCCATTTGTCGCCTTCGATGGTAACAGGCATCTTATACCACTGGCTGATGGTTTGCAACATTTCCGGCAAAGGTGTTTGGTCGAAATAAAAATCACCGCTCCACCAGCTGCAGATACTGACGGCATTAACACTGTCCACTTTACTAACAGGACCTGCCCGCGATACATCAACACTCAACCGCTTATTTACAGTAAGCTCGGAAAGTTGACGGCCCTTATACAACACCGCCACCTTACCAGTGCTTACCACAACAGTGGGATGTTTGGGGGAAAGTGTATTTACTTCAAAAGAAGTTCCCAATACGCGGGTTTGCAGTTCTCCGGCTTCTACATAAAAGGGCGCGCTTTCATTTTGTTGTACGTCAAAAAATGCACGGCCGGTCACTTTTACCTTCCGGTCGGATTGATTGTAATTGTTGGGGATCTGTATCACAGTGCCGGGGAAAAGACAGACTTTTGATCCGTCCGGGAGTTGGTATTGGAATGCACGGCCCTCTTTTGCTGCTATGGAGATATAGGTAGATGCAGTATGATGATTTGCTGTGATATACTTAACGATAGCGGCAGCCATCACCAACAGCAACAGGGTGGCGGCTATCCTTACGGGATACTTTCTCTTTATGTGACTGAATAGCGCAACAATACCCCTGCGAGGCGGAGAAAGGGGGTTATTTCCTTCCGGAACATCGATGCCGGCCATGATGTTACCCCAGAAGTATTGCGCCAATTCTTCCCGTTTTAAAAGAGATAACCCGGTGGTGTCGTCTGTTGGGCGATCGAGCCAGTCCTCAATCCGTTTCTTTTCTTCATCCGACGCCCTGCCTGCCAGGTATTTATCGATCAAAATTTCCAGTTCAGATAGTTTCATATAGCTATGCTTACACATAAGCGTACAAAACGCAACATTTTAACTATCCGGGAAGTATTACGAAATTGTTAACAAGGGTAAAAGAAGGGAATTATCTACAGCTGACTAAGGAGTATTGCGGTCAGTACCGCCTCGCCCAGTCCTATTTTTACTTTTTTAATGGCGGTATTCAGCTGGTTACGCACACTTTGTTCTGAAAGTTGCAGTTGCAACGAAATTTCCCTGATCGAGAGGTTCTGCTCACGGGCCATCTTAAAAATCTCTTTCATCCTTTTGGGCAGCTTTTCCTCTTCATTTTTTACCAGCTGATCTATTTCCCTTGTTTCCATAGGAGTAAGCGGCTCTTCAAATGCCGGAAGAATGGTATGGATAAGTATTTCCTGCTTTTCCCTTGACTTTATTGCCCTGGAAATGAAGGAGAGTAATTCATAACGGGCGATGCTGAAAAGATAAGCCTCTACTGAGGATTGTATAGTAATCTGGTTTCGTTTGAGCCAGAAGGAGATGAAAATATTTTGTATTATATCCTTGGCGTCATCTTCGGCGTTGAGCTTTCTGTAAGCGAACAAATAAAGCTTTTCCCAGTACTTTCTGAACAAAAGGTTGAACGCTTGTACGTCATCCTGCTTCATTCGACGGAACAATTCAATTTCCTGATCAGCATCCATAAAAGCTTGGGTTTTGACGCACAAAGGTAATAAGGCGGTGATGACCCGCGGAGACTGCAATTTTATATAATTATTAAATCTGGGTAGTCCGGGTTGTGATCAATCAACTGTTGATCTGATAAATTAAAATGCTATTTTACTATCTAAAATCTTAACCTGCATCTGTTTAAAATAAAAATCATGAGTAAAGAAGTATATAAAATTACAGGCAACGACGCCTCCAACTATGAGGAACACCTGGGTCCCCTCATCTTTGAACCATCGGCCAAAGCGTTGCTGCCACATATTGTTACGCTTCCGGCACAATCTATCCTGGAAATAGCATCCGGCACCGGCAGGCTCACCAAACATCTCCGGGAGAGCTTCCCTGCATCTACCAGTATTACGGCTACAGATATTAACCCTGATATGCTGGAACTGGCGCAACAGCAATTGGGGCATTCTGCTATAACGTTTCAATTGGCCGATGCACAGGCATTACCCTTCGCGGATCAGTCTTTTGAACTCGTAGTGAACCAGTTCGGGTTAATGTTCCTGCCGGATAAGCAAGGCGGTGTAAACGAAGCATACCGTGTGCTGAAACCCGGTGGCCATTTTGTGTTCACCACCTGGGATCATACGGCCAGCATGGGATTATTTAAACTGCTGATCGACGAAATAATAATCCCCCTGTTTGAAGGAGAGGATACAAGCCGCTTCCATACGCCGTTCGCATTACATGATCCAAACCTGTTAAACACCTATCTTAAACAGGCCGGATTTGCCCATCATAAAGCAGTGTACCTGAAATTTAAAGGACATGCCAACTCACCCAAACATATTGTAACCAGTTATTTTCATCACCATCCCCTGGGCAGGCAGGTAAAAGAAAAAGCCCCGGCGGACTATGATCGCGTGGCCAATGAACTGGAGCAACAACTTATTCAACGGTTCGGACCAGGCGCTTTTGAATTTGAATTAAGCGCGCTTGCAGGAATCGGGCAAAAATAAGCCCCCGCTATTTTAACAGGTCGATTAACTCCGTATCCGTTTCATCAAGAAACTCCAATGGAGTGGTGCCCTCTATATTAGGAACCGTTTTATCAGCGCCGGCGGCCAGCAGCAGCCGCACGCATTCAACCTGGTGACGCCTGTTTTCCGCACCTCCATGTTTGAGCCCATGAACGGCCCATAAGAGCGGGGTGCCTTTAAAATCAACACATCGTTTGTGAATGTCTGCTTTTTCCCGGATCAGTCTTTCCACCAGCTTGTCACTTCCCACCCAGGCAGCCCAATGCAAAGCGGTTCCGCCATGACAGCCTGCATGATCAATAGCGGCGCCGTTTTCTATATACAAAATGCCTGTCTCCTCCGCATGCAAACTGGCAGCTGCAGTCAGCGGCGTATCCTGTCCATCGGTTAATTCATAGCCGTTGACGTTTGCCCCATGCGCTAAAAATATCCGGGCCATTTCCACCGCTTCTTTATCAGTATAGGTATGGGCAAATACGCCATCACAGATCCGGTGCAGCGGATGTGCCTTAGTAATGTTCTTTTCATCAAAAGGAATTCCTTCATTGGCCAGTGAAGGATTTTCAGTAAGCGCCCTTTTAATTCCCTCGTAATCTTTGTTGGTGATCAGTTCTTTCATGATAGTTTAAAATAAAGTTACTGAAGCAATGGCACCAGGTGTTCCCAACCTACCTGCTTTGCAAAATCCAATGCTGTTTTTCCATTACCGGTTTTAATAGCTTTATCCGCACCCAGCTGCAACAAAATTTCAACGGAACTCCTGTTACCTGATATTGTTTCCCTGTGTAAAAGCGTATACCCGGCTTCGTTCTGATTAGTTATTTCATCCGGATGTTCTTGTAGAAATTTTATCAGGCTATCCTTCATATTAATACTCATAGGGTGATCAATGAGATGCTCCGGGTGTTCCTTTTGTCCATAAACGAGCTGAATATTATGGTAGTCCCCAAAATTCAATCCCCAGGCCTCATCATGTTCCTTACGTTCCGCCTCCCCCATAGTGGACCTCAACTGCTGTATGGTAAATCCTCCATAGGTGTCTCCCTGGCTGCTAAATAACCAGTCACTGACCTGACTTAGTGGTACTTCAACAAAGTCGCCATTCTTAATATTTGTCAGCTCTGTTGGATCATTTATGAGCACACCGCTAATCATATCTCCATCAAATTCCACTTCATTAATCCACATATGCTCTACCGCAGGAGTTGTTTGATGTGCAACATTTTGCATGAAGGCTATTTTTACGCAAGCCAGATCCAATGCAGGAACAATTCTGCGATACTCCCAGGAAAGCTCTCTCCAGAAATACCTGAATGTTTCCTGGGCTTTATGAAAGGCTTTAATCATTTCCGGGTTATCCGATTCGGAATAAAAAATAGTTTTCTCGGTCATATTTAAAATATTAATGGATTCAATACTTAAAAAATCGTTTCTCCGATAGTTATTGGACGGCCTGCTTCTTCGTACCAACAGTATCCATCAGCTGAACGGAGTCTACTGGTGACTGAATAACTGTATCTTTCTGATATCCTTCAGGATTGGGTACCAGTTCGCGGCTTTCATCATGGCTTTCCGTACTATTGTAGCAGCTGCAGAAGCCGGTTAACGTTAGGGCTATCAACAATATTTTCATACTGCAATATAGGAAAAGATTGATTTGAACTAATTTCGCAAAAAGTTATATTACTGCCAATGGAATCCTTTCTTATCAATACGCTGCAACAATTGATACCCATTCGTTTGGATGGCCATCAGCTTCCTGTTTTTTGCGCTTCCTTTTATCACCGGGATCTGGGCAATTGTGTACTTATGCTGACATTCGGGAAATGACGTTTTAAACAAAGTACTTTGACGTTTTAAACAAAACGGTTTCGTCACGCGGTCACTAGCTTTGTCTCATAAAATTTAAAACTATGAATTTAAAAGACAATTATAGTGGCGCTCTTCAGCAACCCCTCCACTCCGGATTCAACGCTACCTCAACGGTGCATGATGTTATAAAAGGTATTGATCTTACCGGTAAAACAGCTATTGTTACCGGCGGTTATGCAGGTATAGGGCTTGAAACTGTGAAAACGTTTGTTGCCGCCGGGGCAAAAGTAACCGTGCCGGCCCGCGATATCCATAAAGCAGCCAATAATTTAAAAGGGATAGATAATGTAACCATCGACACAATGGATCTTATGGACCCGGCATCTATCGATGCTTTTGCAGAAAAATTCCTCACCACAAATGATACCCTCGATATACTGATTAATAACGCCGGCATTATGTGGGTGCCTTTACAGCGCGATAAACGGGGCTATGAATCACAACTTTCCACCAATCACTTAGGTCATTTTCAGTTAACGGCAAAACTCTGGCCTGCTTTGAAAAAGGCCCGTGGCGCGCGTGTGGTAAATGTATCTTCTTACGGTCACCAGATGGCGCCATTTGATTTCGAGGACCCCAATTTTACAAACCGGGCGTATGAAACATTGCAGGGCTATGGACAATCCAAAACTGCCAATAATCTTTTTGCAGTAGAACTGGACCATCGCGGCAAGGCTTTTGGCGTACGCGCTTTTTCCGTACATCCCGGATCGGTAAATGGAACCGACCTGGGTCGCGTTGCCCCAATGGCTTTGTTTCAGCAAATGGGCACACATGACGAAGCCGGGAATATACGACCGGAAGTGGCCGCCAAACTCAAAAGTATTGAACAGGGCGCTGCTACACAGGTATGGTGTGCCACCACCCCTCAATTAAATGATTTGGGCGGCGTATATTGCGAGGATGCCGACGTAGCCGTACTGGATGAAGGAAATATTGTACACAACTATAATGAACCATCGTCGCTGAGAGGCGTGCAACCTTACTCGGTTGATGCTGAAAATGCTAGGAAGCTGTGGGCGCTAACGGAAAAACTAACAGGCGTTGCGTTCCCTGTCAACTGATTAAAATCTTCTATCACAAGCCGAATTCATATATTCGGCTTATTTTCTTCCATAAATCTATCGTTCGAAAAATGGAATTTGAAACGAAATATATTACGCCGGATATTAAGCTGTCGGAGTTTAAAGGCAAGGGGTTCAAAACAGAAGTGATCTTTGAGCACCATATCCTGGTTTGGTTTATCTCAGGTGAAACAAAAATTATACAGGCCGATGCGACCTATACTTTCCATTCCGGCGATATTTTTCTCATTCCGCGTAACCAGCTGACCACTGTTATCAATTACCCGAAAGATGGCGCGCCGCACAAAGCGGTAGCCATGCATTTAACCAAAGAACGGCTGAAGGACTTTTATGCCAGGCATAAAGCAGTGGGCAGAATAGTATCTCATCCAAAAGTATATCGCTTCTCCAAACACCCGTTGCTGGAAAGTTGCCTTGCTTCGCTGATCCCCTATTTTGATCTTGGTGAAAACCTGCCGCCGGATATCGCCGCTATTAAAATTGAGGAAGCTATCAGTATCCTGAGGTCCATTGACAAAAGCGTGGATGGCTTGCTGGCCGACTTTGAAGAGCCGGGCAAAATAAATCTCTCCGACTTTATGGAGCGGCACTTTATGTTTAACATGACGATGGACCGCTTTGGCTACCTTACCGGCCGCAGTCTGGCTACTTTCAGAAGGGATTTTAAAAAGACGTATCATACCACACCGCAAAAATGGCTCACAGAAAAAAGGCTGCAACTGGCGCATTACGAGATGTCGGAGAAGAAGCGGAAGCCTATTGATGTTTATTTTGAAGTGGGCTTTGAAAACCTCTCCCATTTTTCAAGTGCATTTAAAAATTATTTCGGGTATCCGCCCAATTCCTTATTCAATAAATAGAACACTTCATTGACCTGCTGTTTTTCAGATTGTCCGTTTCCGGACACGCAGCGCCCGCGCATGAACAATTACAGAAAACAGTTATACATAAGTGATATATGTTGCATACTGCCCGGATATGGCAACCTTCTTGTGGAAGCGCTTGTATAACATCAATACCATGAGCCACATTGTCATTCCAATTCCACCACTCCCGGGTAAGCAGGAGATAGAAGTTGAAGTAACCATTAACAACCAGAAGCAACAACTGCATTACCGGGTGGAGTTGTTTTACTGGGACGATTGCTCCAACCCGATGGGGCACCGGGCAGATTGTATCAGTGAAATGTTGTCGCACCACGATCCGGAGTGGACCGTATATTATATCGGCGCGCCTACAGACAAGTTTGTGCCGATCACCTTTGTGAGTAAGGAAAGCAGGAAGTTATTGCAGCGGGTGAATGTGTAAAGGAAGCTAAAGCAATCGTTCCAATACGCCTTTGCGTTTAACGATGTTTTTATAATCCCACTGGATCTTTGCGGCTTTCTCAAGCCATCGTTTCAGCAAATCTGTGTTTACCTGTTTTACATTTGTGTAGCGGGCCTCAGCAGCCTTGAAGGAACCTTCCGGTTGCAGCCCTTCTTCTTCAAACGACTGGCCGCTCCAAAACAACAGGCGCACGCTGTCTTTTAATTTGCTGTAGCCAACAACCGGGTTTCCGTTCAGGAACCACACCGGGTGCCGGTGCCAGATTTTATTTTCTGCTTCAGCCAGGTGTTTGTCAATTTCCCGGGCCAGCTTTTCGCATATCGCCTTATCTGCAGCTGACATTGAATCGTTGTAGGCTTGTATTTCCTTGTTCATATTGTAGGTTTTGCAAACTAAAAAACAATAGGATCAAACTAAAAATACAAATAAATTATTCAACAAAATGCCAGCATACACCGGCTATATCAATAATATTCACTTCTTTTCCATAAGGCTGCTGGATTACTTCCCCGATCCGTATTCCAAACCGTTCCGGCAGTTTTTTTTCAATCATCTCACTTCTGAATTCACTTGCATTTTCAACCCCTACAGTGATCATAAAATTCTGCGCAAAATCGGGAACATCATAGTGCTGCAAAATAAACCGGCAGCCATCTTTCTCAAAACCGGCATAACCTGGTGCTTCAAAACTGATGTTAAACCCTAACGCTGAAAATAGCTGCTTTGATCTTTCAAAATCACTTCCCGAAGGAACAAATGGTTGCAGGGAAAGAAATTTCATACGTTGCTTTTTATAGTGCTATCCGTTGTCACAGAAAATTACCCTAAAATGACGCCCGGTGATGTAACCGTTTTCAGGTAACTATCTTCTATTCTCACATCTAAATATAAGATTATCTGGAAATTACCAGCTTCTCTTTGGAAGATTTAATTGCCCAGCAACTCCTGTAATGCACTCACAGGCAAAGTATCTTTTATCACCATTTGCTGATGCCCCGTAACATTACCGGCATCATCTTTCACAACGGCTCCCAGCGGCAGTGTGGAGGAAACTATCCCGATAAGATTACCGCGTTTATCCAGTACCGGTCCTCCGCTTGAACCCACGCCATAGTCGGCAGTAATCTCCATCCGGATGGGCGGTTTACCCAGGGGATTATAACCCGCCGCAGCCTGCCGGGCACCGATGGTCACATTTCTTGCTACAATACCCTTACTGAAGTAGTAGAAATAACCGGTAGGATGGGAAATGCAGTAAACGGCAGTTCCCACTTCTGCAGGCTTCCCAACTGGTATTGGTTGGAGCGGTGTACCATTTGTGTTCACCTTAAAAATGGCCAGGTCATTATTTTGAGAATAGGCAAGTATCTTTTCTATGAAATAAACCTGTTTATCATGGGCAATAATAAAGTAGACACTGTCTTTCGCAGCCTCCGGGTTATCATTTACAATTATGCTTTTCAACACGTGATAGTTGGTTACGCATATTCCATCCGGGTTCAGCGCAAAAGCGGTGCCTGTTAAACCGAATGATAGTGCGTCTGTACTGTCTTTTGCCTTCTGCAGTTTTCCTACAATGAATACGCTGTTTTTTCTCCTGGCATAAATCTCTTCATCGGCCAGTACTTTGGTCGTGGCGGAAAGAAGTTTGATTTTATCACCGGCCGGAGGTGTTTCGTCTGTGAGCAAGGCCGCGCTGTCCTTCAAATCCTGCATCATAGCGCTTTTGCCGGGAGACCCAAATTTTATGTCGCTGAAGTAATGCTGGTAATCGGTGTATATAGCGGAAGTTTGCGCCACGGCAGGTAGCAGTCCGCCCAGTATAATGATACCTGTTAGTAAGAACGTACTTTTTTTCATGATGATTTGTCCGGAGTTTTGTTGTACAGCAGTTCGAGGATACCTTCATTGCGGATGATCATCATCCCCTGCCGGTCTTCCGTAATTCCTTCCTGTAGCTGGTAAGTATAGCGGGGATACGCTCCATCCATTACCGTGGGCATATACACGAAGTGAACATTGTGGCGGGACTTCAGCGCTTCGCCTACTTCAATAATATGCGTGGAAACAATGAACAGGCAATCCTGGTAATCGGAAAAACCCTCTGTTACAGCGAGCGTACCGTCGTAAGCATCTTTTACATTCGTGCCTTTGAACAGCTCATCAAACATGAGCAGTAATCTTTTCCCGCTTGCTGCCGCTTCTGCGGCCTGTTTCACTCTCACTACCTCGGCGTAGAAATGACTGTAGCCAAGACCGATATTGTCTGCCACATTGATGGAAGTATACAATCCTTCCCTGACGGAAAATTCCATTTTCGCAGCCGCCACCGGGAATCCCATATGCGCCAGGTAGCATCCAATACCCACCGATTTCATCAGCGTGGATTTGCCCGCCATGTTGGCTCCTGTGAGGAATAATACATTACTGTCCGCATGCATAAAAATCCGGTTGCCCACGGCTCCGTCGATACATGGATGGGCTAGCCCTGAAGCCGACAGCACGTTTGTTTCCGGCGGCAGCGCCCGGGCATAGCTGAATGATTTCTCCGCCGCCACCGCGCTTACTGAAATGTATACATCTGTTTCGTAAATAAATTGTAAGATGTCTTCCATTTGCTGGTACAACCTTCCTTTTAATAAGTGGTCGTAACTGGCTAAGGTTTTTATTGGCAATGCCTGGTAGATGTCGATATTGCGAAGGAGCGCTATCCGCTTATCAGATAAGATGTTCTTAATTGCCTGTATGCGGGGGTAATAGGGGTTTCCCTCCGCATGCATGGCTGTTACAAAAGCATGGCACTTGTTGAGGGTGATAATAGTAGCCTGTAATCCCTGTACATTTTTTTTATACTGCTCGTCCCTTGTGAGCGTAGAAAGCCATTTTTTTATAATCGTGCCGGCCAATACCAGCGCAGCATTTTTATTCGCACCCATGTCGAGGTACTCCCGCATCAGGCTTACCTGCTGCACATCGAAGGGGAAAGAGAGCTTTGCCTGCTGGAAATATTGAAAGATGCTGCTACGCTCATTGATCGTGGCTTCATTATCTAAAGGAAAGCGGAACATGTTATCAAGCAATTGCTCTCCGCCGCGTGTTTTTACCCGGTTAAATAAATGATACACTGATCCCTGACGGTACTTGCCCAGCAGATTCAGTTCATCAAGGGTTTGTTTGTCAATTCCAAAACTCATACGACTATTATTTTTTACCAGTACTACGAAGCGCTTCTATGGTAGTTGCCAGTTGTTTCTCCTGCTTACCATTACGCAGATGGGGTGAAAGCATTTCATACTGGTTTCACCTGGCGGGATGCTGATTCCGGCGCTCTTTTTTTCTTTCCTTTCTCCAGTATGTTCAGGATATCTTCATTACGAATAATCACCATGCCGTGCCGGTCGTCTGTAATGCCTTTTTCCAATGTGTAGGTATATTCCGGCACGTGGTTGTTCATTCGTGTGGGCAGGTAGAGAAAGTCGATATTGCTTTTTTTCTTTAGCTCCTCTCCTGCTTCCACTATATGCGAGGAAATAATGAACATACTGTTTTGTTTTGTTGCAAAGCCATTCGTAACAGCAACAGTGGCTTCATGAGCATCTTTTACGTTGGTACCGCGGAACAGCTCATCGAACAAAATAAAAAATGATTGGCCGGTGCTTAACTCGGTCGCCATTTTTTTAACCCTCAGCACTTCCGCATAAAAATGGCTGGCGCCAATACCCAGGTTATCGGGCAGGTTCACCGTGGTATAAATACCATCCATCACGGAGAACGTCATGCCCTTTGCAGCCACCGGAAAACCCATATGGGCCAGGTACAGGGCGGTACTCAGTGAACGAAGAAAGGTGGATTTACCGGCCATATTGGCCCCGGTCAGAAAAATAACATTCTGTGCGGCGTTCATCGTAATATCATTGCCTACCGGGTTCTTTAACGCGGGATGGTATACACTTTCGAGTTTAAGTTCACACAGTCCTTTATCTAATGCTTTTGGAAAGATAAAATTCCTTTCTGTAGCTGTTCCGGCAACGGACATATATACGTCCAGGTAGTAGATGTGGCCTAACAGTTTTTCTACTTTGGCCCGGTCGCTTACCCTGAACAAGGCGTCATACGCCGTTACCGCACCATAGGATAATTTTCCTTTGGGTTGTTCTTTGAGTACAGGTTCAAAAACAGGATCGGCCAGCAGCCGGGTAATCGCTTCACACTCGGCTGCGTAAGCAGCTATGTTTTTCACATCGTGCTGCTCCACGAATTTTTTTGTAAGACGAATAAGTTCTATTACCGCTCCCACGCCGTTTTGTATTTCTTTTTCACCGAGTAAGGTTGGGTCGTTCTTGCTTTTTGAATTCTTTTCACCGCTGATAAGATACTTTTCCGCCATGTCAAATAGCGAGGCATTGTAAGGAAAGGGCATGCCCAGTCGTGCAAAATCTTCGATGATACTGCTGCGCCTGTTGATGGCATCCTTATCGGACAAGGGGCTGCGGAACATCTCTTCCAGTAAGGCTTCGCCGCCCCTGGTATGTGAGCGGTTGTAGATATCATAAATCCCGCTGCCGCTTTTTTTTCCAAATATCCCCAGGTCTTCTATGGTTTGTTCGTCGGTTCGTAACATCTTATTTGTATTTAGTAAGCGAATCGTTATTTCCGTTTTCTGCGAATCAATAGTATGACGCCTATTAACAGTATCACACCCGGCAGCACCCATATGTAGATGATTTTCTGCAAACCGGCCACTTCTGCGTTGACCTGCAGACGGGTATCCTCCGGTTGAGGACGCGGTGTATAAACAGGGAACTGGTTATAGTTTAACCAGCTATGAAGCGCATTGCCGAAAAAGCTCTCCGCCAACCGGCGGTTACTCAAAAAATCAGCATCGCCACATACAATGATCCGTTGTTCTTTCCCGCGAACGGACCTTGTTAATTGCACAACGGTGGGAAAGGAAGCCTGTTTGATATCTCCCTCCAGCGGATTAAACGGAGGAAGCGTGGAATCCGTCACCAGGTTGCCCGCTTTCAGCCATACGCGATCCGGACTGGTCATAGCCAATGGCGCCACCGTAAAGGCACTATCCCTGGTATAGGAAATTCCCGCAACGCCCGGCATGAGTATTTTTATTGAATCGCCTGTCAAGTGCGCCTGTAGTCTCTCCCGTAATACCAGCATCGCGGGTTCTTCAGCAAGACCGGCACTCGTTGCTGTCAGATAGGGTTTTACCTTATCCGGGGTTTCATTATAAGTTGGCTGTACCAGCTGCCCATTCATCAGCTGCACGCCGATTTGCTGAAGCAGCGGGTTGAGTACATATTGTTTGCCGGGTTCACCGGTGATCAGCATATTACCACCTGCATCGATGTAATTTTTAAGCTTTTCATACACAGCCGGGCTCAGGTCCATTTTGGGGTCGGCCAGTACAAGCGCCGTAATCCCGGCCGGAATGTTCTGCGTGGTAAGGTTGATGGTATCCACATCAAAGCCCACATTTATCAAAGCATGGCGGGCTGGTTTTGAAGTGGTATGATAAGCATATTCCCGCTCCCCCATTTTATAAATATTGCGTTCGAGTTCACCGCTCACAAATAATAACTTTGGTATATCTCCATACAATAAGTGTTTGAGGGCTGCATTCATGTTCTGCTCGTCGGCCCATACAAAATCATCCTCAAAAGTGCGGAGGTATTCGGTGCGTCCCTTGTATTTTAATTGCATGATCAGGCGATAGCCCTCCGGTTTAAGGTCGATCAGCTTGTGCATTTCTTCCGGCGTTTTAAACATCGACAGATCCAGGTCCATCGCATCCGCATATTCCGCTGCAATCTGTTTCAGGTTTTTACCCGGAAGCATTTTATACAATGCACTGTCTGTTCCTTTCGCATCCGTATCGTAATAATATTCATACTTAAATGAGATGTTTGGTTTAAAACGTAAATAAGCTTCCCAGAAATTGCCCAGATAACTTACGTTCCGCACCTCGGGAAGTCCGTGGGCTACCAGGCGGTCTACCAGGTTGGTATACAGCGTAACTTCCAGCGTGGTATCACCCATTTCCTTCAGCAGCTGTTGTGTGCGGGGATGTATGGTATTCATTTTGGTGGCGGAGGCGTCCCAGTAACCGGTGAGTGCAGGGCGGGAAGTGATGTAGCCGGTCATAAGGGTTACCGCAAAAACGCCTGCAAACCGGCCCGCTTTTATGTACCAGGGCTTAACTTCCCGGGCATTCCGCAGTTTTATCAGCGTAAAGCCAACGAACATCCACGAAACCACTATAAAATAGATAACATCTTTCGTAGTAATCAGCCCCTGCAACATTTTTCCGGTGCGGTTCTGAAGAGACAGGAAATAGGTAAGGTCCCTTACAAAATCATATTTCTGCCACAGGCCACCAATCCGGCTGAGAATAAAGATCACGGTAAAACTGGCGAGCGCTGATACGATCTGGTAAGTGGAAAGGCTGGACATAAACAATCCAATAGCCGAATAAGCACATACAATCAGGTAAAAACCCAGGGCGGCGGAAAACAATACGCCGTAATCAGCATTTTTAATATTGAAAAAGCCGGTGATCATAAAAATTCCGATAATCGCTATCAGCAGCAGGCTGTAAAGCATGATGCCCAGATACTTTCCCAGCACAATCTGCCTCAACTGAACCGGCGAGGAATACAATAACTTAATAGTTCCATTATTGATTTCCCGGCTGATCAACCCCATCGTGAGCAAAGGAATAAAGAGATACAGATTTCCTATTGCACGGAGAAATATGCCACCCGCCAGGAAAACCTTCAGGGTTAATGAATCCGCCGCCATCGATATTGTTGGCCTGGGATTGTTTTTCAGCACCATGTCCTGGTAAAGTGCCAGGTCGTAAACGGGACTCGTATAAACGAGCGCACATTGCACCAAAAACACGATGATCAGAAACCATGCAATGGGTGAGTAAAACAGGTACCGGAATTCATTCTTTGCAATTCTAAATAATAACTTCATTGGTGCGCTTATTTATTTCCTTTTTCTCCTGATCAGCAATACGGTGCTCAGGAATAATAATATACCAGGCAATACCCACAGGTATGCTATTTTCTGTACCGTTGCCCTGGCCGGGCTAAGAGTAAGCATATTGTCGCTGGCATACGGATAGTTTGAGTAAAGGGGCATCCGGCTATCATTCAGCCAGCAGTAGAATGTCCTGCTCACCCAACTGGAGTATGATTTTTGGTCGCTGAGGAAGTCGGCATCTCCACACACAATCATCCGTTGCTCCCTGTTATTGATCTGCCGCGTTAGCTGAATACAGGTAGGGAAAGAGTTGATCTGAATGTCGCCTTCCTGCGGACTGAATACCGGGGCCACCGAGTCTGTCACAAATTTTCCGGCTTTTGACCATACGGCTCCGGGAACCGTTGCAAACAACGGCTTTGCGGCAAAACCACTGTCCCCGGAATTAACAATTCCCATAGCGGAAGGCATCTCTAATTTCAGCGAATCATCATACACCCCGTTGGTCCATAAACGATTCATCGGCAAGGCAGGGTTTTCCTTCGCCATACTGAGCCCTGTCGCCGTCATATAAGGCATCACCATATCCGGCGCGTTATTATAGCCGGGCTGCGCCAGCTTGCCGTTCACGTACTGAAAGCCTGTCTTTTGAAGCAGGGGGTTCAGAATATGCTGTTTACCAGGCTCGCCCATTATCAGCATATTGCCTCCCTTATCTATATAACTTTTAAGTTTGTTCAATACAGGGGCGCCTAAATCCATTTTAGGATCGGCCAGCACTACGGTGGTCACATCAGGCGCAATGTCCTGTGTAGCCAGGTTAACGGTGTCCACATCAAAACCGATATTCACCAATGCACCGGAATTATCTTTGCTTATTGTCTGTTGGAAAAACTCCCGTTCTCCGTTTTTATAAATGCTACGTTCCAGTTCTCCGCTGATGAAGGCTATTTTCGGCATTTTAGTACCCAGCAGCCGTTCCAGTGTGGCATCCATGTTCGGGGACCGGGGCCAGTCGCCATTGCCGTATGTCCGCAGGAAAACAGCGCGGCCTTTATATTTCAATTGCATCACAAGGCGGTAGCCTTCCGGTTTAAGATCAATGAGCCTGCGCATTTCTGCCGGGGGCTTAAAGTTGGATACATCCACCTTTAACACTTTTGCTACCTCACGGGCTATTTGTTCCAGGCTCTTTCCCGGAAACTCTTTAAAAATAGTGCCGCCCACACCGGTGCTGTCAGCGTCGTAATAATATTCATACTTAAAGTGGATGTTCCAGTTAAAACGAAGGTAATTTTCCCAGCAGCGTTCCAGGTAAACATTGCGCCATTCCGGAAGGCCGGCCTGTGCGCCTGCGCCAAGTAAGTTGGTGTAAAGCGTTACCTCAAGCGGGCCGTCGTCGAACGATTTAATAATTTTTTGTGAGTGCGGAAGGAGTGTGTTCGTTTTCCCGGCGGTGGTGTCCCAATACCCGGTAAAGCGGGGACGCGAACTAATGTAACCTATCAACAGGCCGGACAGAACCACCGCCACGTACCTGCCGGCTTTTACAAACCAGGGTTTGGCTTCCCTTTCGCCCTGCAATTTTAATAATGTAAAACTGACAAACAGGTAGATGATAATGATGTAGTAGATCACATCTTTGGTAGTAATCAGACCGGTCACCATTTTTTCAGTACGTCCCGCAATAGAAAGAAACCAGGTAAAGTCTCTTACAAAATCATACTGCTGCCATAAGCGCCCGATATTCATTAATGCAAAAAACACCGTAAAACTGGCAATCGCGGACACAATGGGATAAGCCGTTAAACTGGACATGTAAAAGCCTATGGCCGTAAAAGTGCACAACAACAGGTAAAACCCCAGCAACGTTGATAACAGGGGACCATAGTCCAGCGATTTGATATCAAAAAACCCGGAGATAATAAAAATGCTGAGGATAAGTACCAGCAGCAGGTTATAGATCATAAGGGCAAGATATTTCCCCAGGATAATCCGGCTTAGTTTAACCGGTGAAGAGTACAGCAGTTTAATGGTACCACTGTTGATTTCCCGGCTAATGATGCCCATCGTAAGAAGGGGTACAAACAAATAGATACTTTGCAATACATTAATCAGGATACCGTCGTTGTCCAGGAAAATACTCGAAGTTACAGAGTCCGTGGCACGGTAAACCCAGTTAGGATCATTGGAATACGCCAGGTGGGCGAGTTTCGCCCAGGAATAGGTGGTGCCTGTATAAAAATACGCGCACATCACCAGGAAAACAATCAGTAGAAACCAGGCTATTGGTGAATAGAACAGGTTACGAAGCTCATTCTTTGCTATTTGAAATATCGTCTTCATTAGTTGCGCTTTATTGTGGAGACTGGGAGGATAGTTGTTTGAAAACATCATCGAGCAGCCCCTTATCAAGCGCTATCTCTTTTAATTTCCATCCCTGTTCCACGCTCGCTGTGATCAGTCGCTCCGAAATATCTTCATGACTGCCATCGAAATAAACCCTCGCTTGTTTGTTCGTCAGAAATTCCACCTGGGTAACGCCCTGTATTCTTAACAGGTCGCTTTTCGGCGGCGGGTTTTCCATGCGTAAGAGCATAATTTTTGACTGCACGTAATTATTGAATGCGTCCATACTATCTGAAAACACCATCCGGCCCGCCTCTATCATGATAATCTCTTTGCAGAGCAAATTGATTTCGGACAGGATATGCGAGGACAAAAGCACGGAATGGTCAATGGCTATTTCCCTGATGAGTTTTCTCGCTTCAATCAGCTGGTTGGGATCAAGTCCGTTGGTGGGTTCATCCATCACCACAAGTTTTGGCTTATGAATAATCGCCTGCGCAATGCCTACCCGCTGACGGTAACCACCTGACAGGTTTTTGATAAGCCGGGAGCTGAAGTGCGTGATACCACAACGTTCCTTCGCTTCCTCCACGGCCGGTTTGATCTTACCTGTATCCATCAGCCTGAGTTGCGCGCAGTAGGTCAGGTATTCGTCGATCGTAAGATCTGTATACAACGGAGGATTCTGTGGCAGAAATCCTATTTCTTTCTTCGCTGCTTCCGGATATTTTCTGAGATCAATACCATTGATATACACGCTTCCTTCCGTTTGATTCAACACACCGCAAATAATATTCATGGTGGTGGATTTGCCCGCGCCATTTGAGCCCAGCAATCCTACAATACCTGATTGTTCCACCTCAATATTGATGTCGCGTATGGCCCAGGTGCTGTTATACCGGTGAGAAAGATTCTCCGTTCTTAAAATGGAAGTCATAAAATATTCGTTTGACAATTTGCTTGTTAAATACTCCGCGCAACGGCGGCGGCTTATACGGTAAACTAACGGCTCTGAGGACCGCCGACAGCAGGAGCATTCAGTTTATTCAATTCTTCTGCGTGTGCCTGCAGATTGGCACTCATCATTTGCGCGGATTCCATCTGTAACTGGGCGGCAGTGGTCAGCTGTTTCTTTCCGGCCGATGTTTTGTAAAATGCTGTCAGCACCTCTATTTCTTCCGTGGTATAATATTTTGCATACAACTTCAGCAAGTCATTTTTGCAGGCAGGATACGATGCATACCTGATAAAAAAAGCACGTACATCTTCCTTTTTGCCAGCCAGCTGCGCTGAACCCGCAGCAGTTTGATCTGCCGCTGCAATAGCTGATTGCATATAGGCTTGTTCCAGGTTCATCGCAGCAAACAACTGCTCTATTTTCTGATATTGTTTTGTGCTGTCCTGTTGTGCTTTTGCAGCAAATGTTCCGCAAATCATCATAGCGGCCAGTAAGAGTGTTCTTGTTTTCATGTTTTTTATTTAATTGTTGAATAATTTCTTTGTCAACAGACATAGCAAGTTCCTTTTCATGAAATGCTCCATGAATTCATTCACCCGTCCGGATTAATGACCTGCCTTATTTCAGCTTCAGTTTCATTAATTCAGACGCACCTGATTTTAAAGGGAATATTGGTTTGCTGTTTGCCTGTTGCTGTATAGTATATAAACTATCAGACGCAGCTTTTGTACTAGTGCGATTAAAAAATATATTGTTAAAAACAAAAAATAAAAAGAAGAGGGTAACACCGCCGATGTGTTCTTTTATAAACTGAACGGCTCTGCTCAGATGGTTTTTAACCGTATGTGGAGAGATCTTTAAATGATGCGCAATTTCATCCCTGGTAAGCCCGTCCACTTTGCTCAGATGGTATACGGCCTGTTGTTGTTCAGGCAGGCGGGTGTATATTTTATTAAAAACAATCCTGTTTTCTTTTTGTACCAAACGTTCTTCCACTTCAGTGGCAAATTCCTGTTGTGATGTGCGCAAAGAAGCATACACCCTGGTTTTGAAGGATTCTCGTTTCAAATGCCCCATAGCTAAGTTAGTGGCTACTCTGTACAACCAGCCACCCAGGTTATCAGGCGTTATTGTCACACGCTTTTCCCACAACCTCAGAAAAGTTTCCTGTACAATATCTTCTGCTGTTTGCCGGTTCCTGGTGATATAAGTAACAATGGTGAGCAGCTTGGCAGAATGATGCTGTACGATTGCACTAAATCCCGCCTCGTCTTCAAAACACATACGATCTGTTCCCGTTTCTTTGATTGGAAATAACTGATTCTCTATCGACTGGTTCATCGTTATCATGACGCTTATTTTACCGTGGGTTCTGTATAATAGCGGGGTTATTAGCAATAATGAGAGGAGAAAAAGGCATCAGGTAACGCGGTGAATTGGCGGTTAATGTGGCCTTCAACGTAGTACCGTTATCGGCGAACCTTTGCAGGGTTTGTGCAAAGCGGCTATCCCTGTTCAGCCGTTTCAGATCAAAAAGCCGTAGCCCACCATAACAGAAGAGTTCTCTTCTTCTTTCCTGTAATACCGTGGTCAGTACATCTGTGGTGCTGCCCAGCGGCTCATAGGTAATCAGGCGGTTTTTTCTGAGCTCATTGACTAACGCCAGTGCCCCTGCTGCATCTTCCTGCCTGGCGAGGCATTCGGCTTTTATCAGCATTACCTCCGGCACGCCGAGGCTATAATTAAATGCCACTGCACTAAAGTTGCCGCCGTTGATATAAAGACCGCCATCTGCGAAATTGCCGAGTAACCTTATATCATTGCTATCCAGTACGGCACGAAGTGTAGGGCTAATATGAAAAGCAGTATGCCGGATATTGTAGAAATCATAATCCACACATAGCCTGGCAAGTAATATTTCAGGATTCTTCGACAGATCCAGCAAACTGGAAGGCGCTACATAATCCCGGTTGTATTTCAGCAGCTGGCTGTTAATGGTTAATGCTGATTGCGCGGCGTTGAGTGCGTCGGGGTATTTAGCCATATTCAGATAAATTCTTGCCAGTAATGCATACCCTGCTGCTTTACCGGGATGCACCACATTCTGCCCCATACCGGGCAAACCGGGTGTAGCTACTGCAGCTGTCAGATCCGCGATGATCTGGTCGTACACCTGTTGTACAGTGGCCCTTACCGGCTGGTCACTGGCATCAGGAAGCAATACCAAAGGAACAGCCAGATCAGTGGCGGCTGTTGCCGCCTGGTAATCTGATCCATACAAACTGGCTAATTGCAGATAATACCATGCGCGGTTAATTTGCGCCTGCGCGCGAATCACACTTTTCTGTTCTTCACTCCCCGTTGCCCGGCCGATCCGCTCCAATACAATATTCATTTGCAGAATACGGGTATATGAAGCGTTGTACATAAAGTCGGACTCACCTGGTTTCCAGATGGTTTGTTCCCATAAATAAGACCGGGTATAGGATGAAACGGCGTCGGCAGACAGGTGTACATCTTCCAGCCGCACATCATCGCTCATGAAGTCCGCCAGCAGATAATTGCACAGCGCCAGGGAATCACTGTTCAGCATCTCTTCAAAATCCCTGATGGTGGTAGGATTGATGCTGGTGGTGTTGGGACGCACATCAAAGAATTTTTTGCAACCAGGCAACAGGAACAGGAGTACGCAAAGCGCAGCCATCATCACTCCTCTTACATCCATGCTTCGCAGCAGGAAATCTGACAGGTTACTATGCCGGAGAAATTTTCTTTTCATATTTGTTGTCGCTTGTTTAAAATTTCATATTAACACTGAACATATATTGCCGGGTATTAGGTAGTTCTATCTCCCCTGTATTGGCCACGGTTTCAGGATCTACATGCAGCCTGTTGCTGGTCCATAAAGCAGCATTCAGCATTTGCAGGGATACGGTGAGATCCTTGATAAAATAACGCTGCAGCATTTTACCGGATAGCGCCTGCCAGCCTATCTGCACTTCCTGCAGACGGATGTTATCAGCAGACATAATACTGTTGGTAGAATTTTGAATGATGAATTTCCGGGTACTGCCTTCATCTCCATTACCCGACATCGCTGCGATATCTGTAAAGGCCTCGTCTCCCGGCTTCCGCCAGCGATCCCGGATCAGGAGGCTGTTATCCTGCGTTCTCGACGGAGACGGCAGGTATTCCCGCATCACATGACCAAAATTGAGCAGCAGTGTTGCCCTCAGAAAAAAACCTTTATAGTCCCATTCCTGTATGAGGCCACCTGTAAAAGGCGGACGGGTAACACCGCTGTAGACCAGTGAAGAAGCCAGTGTGGCGCTGTCAGGACTGGCAGTACTTTGCCCTTTGGCGTCATATATCCTGGGACTCCCGGTAGCATCCAGTCCGGCCCAGCGATAGCTCCAGAGATTCTCTGTGCTGTAACCATTACGATAGTCTGTGAGGTAGCGTGAGGTTTGTGAGAAATTTACCAGGGGTACATCTTTCGCAATATTTTTATTATAGGCGCCATTAAGGGTAATCACATACTTAAAATCTTTCTGCTGCAGTACTTTTATTTGCAGGTACATCTCCACTCCTTTTTTGACGATCTCACTATAACTGATTTTTGTTCCTAACCCTGTAGAAGGATCGGTAGGAACAGGAATAAAATTATTGAGCCCGGCCGTGTTTGTCTGGTAATAGCGGATATCGAAAAGATAACGGTCATTGGCTAATCCCAACGTTGAATGCACTTCCATGTTTTTTACCGTTGGCGGAAGCTGCCCGAAGCTGTTATTTACCGCCATGGTGAATCCGCCACCGGATAAAGGAGCGTTGGTACCTGCCATTATTTCCATACCCTGGTAGGCACTGATATTTTGCAGGGTAAAATCCACCAGCAATTTGCTGATGGCGCCGGCATGAAAATAGGATTCCCTGGCGATGTCATAAGCAACCCTCATATTTGTTTGGGGATTCCCGTCCAGCGAATAACCATAACCTGCGTATAAATGCAGGAGCCCCTGCCTTAGCCTCACCCGTGCGTTTGCACCCACATAATTTTTTATTTCGTAGCCGCTGGTGGTTTTGTCTCCGCTATTGTTATTATTGATGCGTAAACTATTATAGCTGATATCAAAAGTATAACGATCCTCCAACAGGCCTATCCCCAGTTTCTCATACACGTTGTATGAACTTTGCCCGCTTTGCTGGGCTGGTGTGAAATTGACAACCCAAACCCCGTAGTTATTCCAGTTGCTTTGAAGATCCCGTTGGGCAGTAATTTGCGTGGGTAAACCGGGAAGGCTGATTCCATCCACGCCGGCAGTCAGGGCCACATTGGTGATCCAGGAAGGAACCTGGAAAAAAGGCTGCCTGCTTAAACGCCAGGTGGCATCCGCGGAGTAGTTGGTAAGGTTGGTATAGGGACGGGGATTGCCATAGTTAGGACTTAACGTTGTATTGTACTTGCCATTCAGTATATAGGTATCGTTATAGGAATAAGAAAAGCTGCCGTTCCAGTTGAGCCCCCGTGAGATGATGGTATCGCCCGCTGCCGGAGTCAGTAATGTATTTGGATAAACCATTCTGCCATAGGTACCTTCCCAATACCTGTCGGGCAGGCTAAACAAGTTAAGAACACCTGCTGTGGGGTCCGGAGAGGGCAACAGCACCGCCTGGCCCTGACGGGTTTGTTTATTATAGCCATAGATGGTGGCATAAGAAGGACTACGTGACGCATTACCAAAACCGCCGCCGCCAATTGATGCAGAAAAGTAATGCTTCCCGAAATTCTTGTTAAACAGCAAAGCCGATCGCAGGTTCCAATCCTTGTTTTTTAAAGATGATTTTTTCATTATGCCACCGCGGGGCACATAAAAATCAATGCCCGTAACGGCGCCATAGTCGTCGAATACAGGGCTTCCGTATTCATTTACCAGCTGCCTGGCCGGGCTGGAAACAGCATCCAGCAGGTTTTCTGTTCTGCCATTCAGCAGATCATATTGCAGTGAAGTGGACCACCGGAGAGATGGCAGGATATCCCAGTCGGTATTCAGCCTTGACTGCACCTGGAGGTTTTTGCTGATCTGACTGTTTATCCGTGCATCCTCCAGCACATTGGCGCCATAGTCTTCATACCCGTATTTCTTAAGGGCGGTATTGGCATCCGGGTTAAAGGTGGAATAATCGTATACATACTTTCCGCTTACCGGATCAACGAGCAACTGGTAAGGTTGCAAACTGCGAAAGTCGGAGTTAGCACCGGTCCTGGCTGTGTTTTGGGAAACATTTATATACCATTGCGCGCGCAGTTTGTTTTTAAATAATAAGAAGTCATTGTTCATATTCAGGCTGAACATCCGGCTGTAGTTGCCCAGGGCGGTAGAACGGGTGGTATTGTAGATGCCGGCGGCCCTGAAACGCCAGGCATTGCTGCCTCCTGAAAGGGTGAGCATCTGGTTTTGATTAAAGGAGTTTTGTTGCAGCTGCCTCAACTGGCTTTCATTGGATAGCCTGCCCAGCGAATCCAGTTGGGTATTATAGTCATGCTCAGACAGGGCGCCTATCTGCCACCCATAGAATATACGCTCAGCAGAATTGAGACTAAAAGCTGCACGTGGATCATTTTTACTTCCCAGCACCATAAAACCCGAATCGGATGCGGACCTTAAATAGTCCACGATATCGGCGGAAGAAGCAAGACGTAGTTTACTGCGGTTAAACCGGGGCGCCGCTGCATAATTTAAGTTGGAACTATAGCTGAGCTGTAATTTTCCCTTCACAGCGCGCTTGCTGGTGATCATAATAATGCCTCCCGTGGCCCTGGGTCCCCATTTGGTCAGTTCTTCCGGATCTTTGATCACTTTAACAGATTCTATATTGGTCATCGGGTAGTTCGCGGGAAATCCATCCTGCGCAAAACCATCAATGATGATCAGCATACCCGACGTATTACCACTAAATCCGCTTACTCCTCTTAATTGCGGAATCAGGCCGTTATTACCAACGGAAGTGCTGTAATTAAAACGAACGCCATCTATACCTTTCATAGAATTGATCCACGAATCAAAGGTGGGATAACCGGTTGACGAATAGACACTTTGATATTGGTTATAGTGTGCCCGCAAAGCGGCTATGGTTGGCTTGTAGGTACCTGTTACGGGCACCCCCCTTCCGGTAAAATCGATGGATTGCAATGTCTGCTGGCTTTGAGAAGAATTTTGCAAAGTGAGACCGGGGATGCTGCCCTGTAATAACTGCCCCAGGTTCAGGTGCGTCCGGTGCGTCATGTCGATGGTGTCTGTAAAGGGTATTCTTTTCCGGCTCATGTCAATGTCATCGATCACTACGGCATTCATCTCTATGGGCGCCACTTTCATCGTTACTTTCAGGCTCACTTCCCCATTGTATTTTACTTCCACATTCCTGTGCCCAATGGCGCTGAATACCAGCTTATCGCCCTTTTGCCCATATACTTCAAAAGTTCCGTCTGCATTGGTAACCGCAAATGTTTTCTGGTGCGACCCGCCGGATATGCTGGTAACAGTTACACCTTGTTTAGGATTGCTAACTGAATCAACCACCACCCCCCATATAAGGATGTCTTCGTCGGGCAATGCTGCCGGCGCCGCAGTTTCACCACTGGCGCCTTCTGATCCGGCAGTTTTTCTTTTAATGCCGATGTTATTACCGGAGATAATGTAAGATAATGGTTGGTTTTTCAGGCAAATTTCAAGTACGTCACGGATACCGGCATTGCTCACATTGATGGTTACCGGAGCTGTTTTATCCAGCACACCTTTCTCATAAAAAAAGATATAGTCGCCCTGTTTTTTGATAAGATTGAATATCTTTTTCAAGGGCGCATTCCTTTCATTCAGCGTAATTTGTTGCGCCGTTGCTGCAGTACCTGCGAAGATGCCCGCAAATAACAATACTGATACCGTAATTGTCTTTAAGAGAAAAATCTTAGTCAGCTTTTTGTTATGTTTAAAAAATACAGGGACCTGTAATGAATAAAAATTCATAGTTTTGAACTGTTTTGGGTTCATAATTAATTTACTTTTTCAAACGCCTTGTTGGAAAAAGGGTTGCCCAAAGCCTTGCCGGATGCGCCGCGAACGCTTCCGGCTTTTTTTTGCAAGCCTTTTGGTTGATATTAGTTATTCACATGACTTAAAAAATACTTCCTTAAAATATTCGTGTTACCGGAGAAGGGAACGGCAGCGAAATATATGCTACGGTTTTACGACAATCTTTTTCCCTTCCACTACAAAGTTTACGTTGGCAAATTCCAGTACCTTTAAAAGTTCTGCCAGGCTGGATTTCCGGGAGATGCCCCCTGCGAACTGCCTTTGAGGAATGTTCCCTTCAAAAACAACATCTACATTATACCAGCGGGATACCTGCCGCATGATAGTCCGGATATCGGCATTTTCAAAAACAGTATACCCGTTTTTCCAGGCAATTATATCTTCTACGTTTACATTTTCAATGACGCTGAGCGTATTATTTTTTTCTAACTGCGCCTGTTGGCCCGGCGCAAGTATTTTCATTTGGTTGCCGGCGCTTACTTTTACCGCGCCTTCCAGTAATGTTGTTTTAGCATCGGGTTCGTCGCTGTAAGCATTGATGTTAAAATGCGTACCCAATACTGTTATATTCATTTGGTTCACTTGTACATTAAAAGGTTTGCCGGGATCTTTTGCTACTTCAAAATATACTTCACCCGTAATGGCAACATCCCGCTTCCTGCCGGTGAAAGCAGTGGGGTAGCTAATGGAAGAAGCCGCGTTCAGCCACACATTGGTGCCATCCGGAAGCTGCAGCTTGTATTGCCCTCCCCGTGGTGTTGACAACGTATGATATTCCGCCACATTCGCTTTTCCCTCGTAATTCAGCATACCACTGTCGTTGTTCACTTTAAAATTCCCATGCTGAACAATATTACCGTGGGCACTATCCAGGGTGATCTCCTGCCCGTTGGCCAGCGTCAGTACGGCGCGATTGCTGCCCGGCGGTATATCAGCTATGGCTAGCACCGGGGGAGTAACTTTGGTATTGCCGGAGCGATAAAACCACCACCCTGCGCCCAGCAGTATGGCAAGCATAGCTGCCACAGACCACCATCTTCTGAAAAGGGGTACCACCCGCGTCTTTTTCTCCACTGGCGGATATTTCAGAATAGTATCCAGTACCGGCTGCCACTTTTCAGGTGTAAACCCTTTATCAGCACCGGCTTCTGTAAACGCAGGCGCCAGCAGGGCATACCAGTCCACCTCAGGGCGGGAGTCGATGATATCCAATAGTTGTAGCCTCTCCTCTTCCGTGGACAGATCATTTATATATCGTTCTAACAACTGTTTTATATGGTCGTCCTGTATCACAGTGTACGTTTTATCCCGGCGGGCCAGGTCGTTCTTAGTAATAGACACAAAAAATGAATACCGGTACTCCTCCGGGTTACATTTTTTTTTAAGAATAATACATAGGAAGTGTTTGTTGCAGGCGCCGTGCTAAAAACAGGCAGGTAGATAGGCGTTGGGAATATGACGTTAATGCATGATGATCTCCATAAAAAAGATGCCTGCTATTAAAGTTCCCTGATCTTTTAGTATAGACTCCTGTATATGCCGCAATGCAATACGCAGCTGGTTTTTTACGGTATTCTCTGAAATCTGGAGCAGGTCGGCAATCTCTTTTCGCGACAGCCCCTTTTCCCTGCTTAACTCGTAGATCCTGCGGCGCTGTTCGGGTAGCCCGTCTACCGCTTTGTGGATCGACTTTCTCAGTTCCTGTACAGTAAACTGTTCTTCAGCGGTGGCTTCATGGCTCGGTACATCCAGGTACATATCCTGTAATACATGCGCCTCCGTTTTATTACGTTTCAGGTGATTGATGGAGAAATTAGTTGCCATGCGGTAGATGTAGCCGGAAAGGTTGGTAACAGCGGTCAGCCCTTTTCTATTTATCCAGAGCTTTAGAAATACTTCGGCTACCACATCTTCAGCAGCGGCTTCATCTTTTACTATTTTAAGTACAATGGGATGAATAATAGCACCGTAATGGTAAAACAGACGGGTAAAGGCCTCTTCATCTCCCTCCGAGATCTCTATAACTAGCTTCTCCTCATCATATGAAAAAGTACCCGGCAGCAAAGTGGCTTTAGATGTTAAGATAACAAGATAATCCTTTGCGGGAAAAATATCAAACTAATTTTACCGGCTCCCGCAAACCAGCAAACAAAAAAGCGTGATACAATCCGAATGAATGTATCACGCTTTTTGACCTGTATGGTGCTGATATCTTACTATGTTATGATTTGATAAATGCCAGTAGATCCTTGTTGATCGTGGCAGCTTCAGTAGTGGGCATACCGTGCGGGAATCCCGGATAGGAAATGAGTTTGCCATTTTTTAACAGGCCCACCGCCTTTGCTCCGGAAATCGGGAACGGAACGATCTGGTCATCTTCACCATGCAGTACCAGCACGGGAATATCCACGCTTTTAAGATCTTCCGTAAAATCTGTTTCAGAGAAAGCTTTAATACAGTCGTAATGTGCTTTGATAGCTCCCATCATGCCCTGGCGCCACCAATTGTCTCTCACACCCTGCGATATCTTTGCTCCTTCACGATTGTACCCATAAAATGGCAGCGTAAAATCCTGGAAGTACTGGGTACGTTGTGTGGCGGTATTTTTTCTGATCTCATCAAATACGGATAATGGTACGCCGTCGGGGTTGCTGGCTGTTTGCACCATCAGCGGAGTTACTGCGCTGATGAGGACCGCTTTTGCCACACGGCCTTTACCATATTTTGCAGCATAACGGATTACTTCCCCGCCGCCTGTAGAATGCCCAACGTGAATGGCGTCTTTCAAATCAAGCGCCTTTGTAAGCTCCGCTACATCGGCCGCATAGGTATCCATATCATGGCCATTGGCGGTTTGACTGGATCTTCCATGACCTCTCCGGTCATGAGCAATAACCCGGTAGCCTTGCTCCAGGAAAAACATCATTTGCCCGTCCCAGTCGTCACCGGACAAAGGCCAGCCATGATGAAAAACAATAGGCTGGCCTGTTCCCCAGTCTTTGTAATAAATTTCGGTACCGTCTTTTACTGTGATCTTACTCATTTTGTTTGGCTTTATTTATTTGGTGATAAATTTTCAGCTGTTATCAATTTAAGCCAGTTTAGCTGGAATTCTTACCTGCTAACAAAGATTTAATAAATGTTGTTCGTCCGACACCCAAAAAAATATCAGCCATACAGCTGGTGTTTATCACGCTCTTCTGCCATCTCTAAAAAAATATTTGCGTAACTCAAAAGTTACACATACTTTTATGTAACCTTAAAGTTACTTATTATGATAAAGACAATTAAACACCAGTTCTTCTTCCCGCATCCGGCTGAAACGGTTTGGAACTACCTTACCCAACCGGAGCTGATGGAGCAATGGTTGATGAAGAATGATTTTCAGCCCATCGTGGGACTCGACTTTCAGTTCAGAACAAACCCGGTACCCAGCCTCGATTTCGACGGGATCTTTTACTGTAAGGTATTAGAGGTTGTTCCTTTTAAAAGGCTCTCTTATTCGTGGAAGTGCGGCCCCGGCGATGGTAAAATCACACTGGATTCCGTAGTACTATGGAAACTGGAAGCAAAGGACAACGGCACGGAGCTTTTCCTGGAGCACAGCGGTTTCACGAAAGAAGAAAACCTGAGTATGCTCAACGCACTGACTGATGGCTGGCTTAAGAATATTCACAAAATCGCGGAACGTATAAACAAGGCACAACATGACAACACCAACGCTTGACGTATTCCAGGTAATCGGCGATCCGAGCAGGCGGAAGATGCTGATGCTGCTTTCAGAAGATAGTCTGACCATCAACAGCCTGGCAGACAATTTTGAGATGAGCCGTCCCGCCGTTTCAAAGCACATTAAAATATTGCACAACGCAGGCTTTATCTCTATCCAGGATATTGGCCGGGAACGGTATTGCACGCTGAAACAGGATGGGTTTAAGGAATTGCAGCACTGGATCTCCTACTTCGATAAGTTCTGGACTACGAAACTGAAAAAATTAGAGACTTTATTAAATAACAAGTTATCCAATTAAAAATCAACAAAATGACTGCATCAGATTTTAACACTATACTTCTGGCAGATCAGACGCCGGCAGAAGTATTCAATGCCATCAACAATGTTCGCGGATGGTGGTCCGAAAATATTGAAGGCGGTACCACCCGGCTCAATGATGAATTTACTTATCAGTTCAAAGACGTTCACAAGTGTACCATGAAGTTAATAGAAGTGATCCCGGATAAAAAAGCCGTTTGGCTGGTACTGGACAACTACTTCAATTTCACGGAAGATAAAACAGAATGGACCGGTACAAAAATTGAATTTGAGATCTCTGAAAAAGAAAACAAAACACAACTTCATTTCACGCACCGGGGACTGGTACCGGCCTATGAATGTTATAATATTTGCTTTGATGCATGGACCCACTATATCAACGATAGTTTGCGCAACCTGATCACTACGGGCAAAGGTCAGCCGAATCCCAAAGAAAATATCCCCGCATAAAATACAACCTTATGAATATAGGAATTATCGGCGCGGGCGCTATCGGAAGCTGGCTGGCATCAAAACTGGTTGCATTGGGACATACCGTTTCCATCGCCAACTCCCGCGGCCCCGCATCGTTAAAACAACTGGCTGAAAACATTGGGGCAACCCCAGCTACGGTAGAAGAAGTCACCCAAAATAAAAAGGTGATCATCGTTGCCATCCCTCAAAAAAGTATCCCCGATCTCCCCAAAAACATTTTTAAAAATCTACCCGATGACGTGGTGGTTATTGACACGGGAAATTATTACCCCACCCTGCGCGACGGAATCATACCGGCGCTTATTCAAGGCGGCATCGATAGCCTGTGGGTACAGGAGCAACTGGGCATTCCCATTGTTAAAGTATTTAATTCCATCGTGATAGAAAGCCTGGAAAGCAAAGGCCAGCCCAAAGGCGCCCAAAACCGCATCGCACTGGCGGTTTCAGGCGATGATACCGCTGCAAAGGAAGTAGTAATTAAACTGGTCAACGAAATAGGCTTCGATTCTTTCGACATCGGTACTATTGCCCAATCATGGAAGCAGCAGCCCGGTTCAACTATTTATTGCAGGGACATCACGCTTGAAGAATTAAAGAAAAGAGTGGACGCTATGGGAACCGCATGGTCCGATATGCATAATGTGATCATCACCAAACGGAACGCCGACGAACTACTGATGAAAACAGACTATCCGGCTTACCTGAAAAGCCTGCAGGATTAAACGTAATTTCTAGCGGCCTCTGCCTGCCTGAGTGCATTAACAGTGCATGAGGAGTGCATGAGGAGTGCATGCGAACAGTATAGATAGTGCATGGATAGTCCATGCGCTACCCATGTCCGACGCACCGGAGAAGTATCCGCGAAGTAATAGATAGCCCCCACCCCGTTAATAAGTCACCCACCCACAAATAGATTTTAACTATTGAAATATAGAAATTAATTGATTGTGATTATTCTTTCTATATCATAACTTTATCATTATGCACAACTAAAAGGTGCAGGTAAGTGTTCTTTCAATACCATAAAAACTTCTAAAAATGGGAACAGAATCAAACGACATCAGTAAATGTCCGTTTCATAATGGCAGTATGAAGCACAATGTTGGCGGTGGTGGCACCAGGAACCGGGACTGGTGGCCTAACCAGTTAAAGCTGAGTATCCTGCGCCAGCATTCCTCCAAATCAAACCCGTTGGGTGAAGACTTTAACTATGCCGAAGCCTTTAAAAGCCTCGACCTGGAAGCAGTGAAGAAAGACCTTCATGCACTTATGACCGACTCACAGGATTGGTGGCCGGCCGACTTCGGGCATTATGGCCCCCTGTTCATCCGCATGGCATGGCACAGTGCAGGCACCTATCGTGTAGGTGATGGCCGTGGCGGCGCAGGCTCAGGACAGCAACGTTTCGCCCCGCTTAACAGCTGGCCCGATAACGTGAGCCTCGATAAAGCCCGCAGGCTGCTTTGGCCCATCAAACAAAAATATGGTAACAAAATTTCATGGGCGGATTTAATGATCCTCACCGGCAATATAGCGCTGGAATCAATGGGCTTCAAAACATTTGGTTTCGCCGGCGGACGTAAAGACGTATGGGAACCGGATGAAGATGTATACTGGGGCTCCGAAACCACCTGGCTCGGCGGCGACATACGCTATGCACATGGTTCCGCCGGTGTGGAAGAACATCACGGCGTAGTAGCATCAGATGATAATGCAGATGGCAATATCCACTCCCGCAACCTGGAAAAACCACTCGCGGCCGTGCAAATGGGACTGATCTATGTAAACCCGGAAGGCCCCGATGGCAATCCCGACCCAATTGCGGCTGCTAAAGATATCCGTGATACTTTTGGCCGCATGGCCATGAACGACGAAGAAACAGTTGCCCTCATCGCAGGCGGCCACAGCTTTGGTAAAACCCACGGCGCTGCACCTGCTACCCATGTAGGCAAGGAACCGGAAGCCGCCGACCTTGAAATGCAGGGCCTCGGCTGGAAAAACAGCTATGGCTCCGGTAAAGGCGCCGATACAATTACCAGCGGACTTGAAGTAATATGGACGAAAACACCCACCAAATGGAGCAATAACTTCTTCGAAAACCTGTTTGGTTTTGAATGGCAGCTTTCTAAAAGCCCCGCCGGCGCGCACCAATGGGTAGCTAAAGATGCAGACAGCATTATTCCTGATGCATACGACAGCGCCAAAAAGCATTTACCCACCATGCTCACCACCGATCTATCTTTAAGATTTGATCCGGTTTATGAAAAAATATCCAGGCGCTTCCTGGAAAATCCCGATGAATTTGCAGATGCTTTTGCCCGTGCATGGTTTAAATTAACGCACCGCGATATGGGCCCCCGCGCCCGTTACCTGGGCCCGGATGTGCCACAGGAAGAACTGCTTTGGCAGGATCCTATTCCCGCAGTTGACCATGCATTGATAGATGAAAAAGATATTGCAGCCTTAAAAGCAAAAGTACTGGCATCAGGATTGAGCGTATCAGAGCTGGTTTCTACAGCATGGGCGTCTGCCTCTACCTTCCGTGGCTCCGACAAACGCGGTGGCGCCAATGGCGCCCGCATTCGCCTGGCTCCCCAGAAATACTGGAAAGTGAACAATCCAACACAGCTGCAAAAAGTACTGGATACACTGGAAAGCATTCAGAAAGAATTTAATAGCGCCCAGTCCGGCGGTAAAAAGGTTTCACTGGCAGACCTCATCGTACTGGCCGGCGCCGCTGCGGTTGAAAAAGCAGCGAAAGATGCCGGACATGCAATCACAGTTCCTTTCACCCCCGGTCGTATGGATGCTTCCCAGGAACAAACCGATGTTGAATCCGTAGGCTTCCTGGAACCTGTTGCAGACGGCTTCCGCAACTACCGCAAATCAAAATTCCCCGTGTCTACAGAAGAATTGCTGATAGATAAGGCGCAACTGCTCACGCTTACTGCGCCGGAATTAACCGTATTGCTGGGTGGTATGCGCGTGCTGAACACTAACTTTGATGGTTCTAAACATGGCGTTTTCACAACACGCCCGGGCCAGCTTACCAACGACTTCTTTGTAAACCTGCTCGACATGGGCATTGCATGGAAAGCAGTTTCTGAAGACAGGGAACTTTATGAAGGCAGCAACCGCGCCACCGGCGAAGTAAAATGGACCGGTACCCGTGCAGATCTCGTGTTGGGCGCTAACGCAGAACTCAGAGCTAATGCAGAAGTATACGGAAGTGCGGATGGTCAGGAAAAATTTGTGAAAGACTTTGTAACAGCCTGGAATAAAGTGATGAACCTCGACAGGTTTGATCTTGCTTAATTAATCAGAAGAATAACAGGAGCCTCCGTCACCGGGGGCTCTTTTTTTATGCAAACACGTTAAAGATACTGCTGCAGCCACTCCTTCGCCTCCGCATCATTCGTAAACGACTTCATCGGGATAGGAGGCGTTTTCAACTTAAATAAAATATTCATGATCAGCTTTGATAACCCTGGTTTTGAAACCATCGCCATAGCGGTATAAACATGAGGCAGCTGTTCTGCTGAAAACTTCCTGGTCTCTTTATCGGGAACAGGGGAATTAGTAAGATAAATCAGCAACGGTACTTTTTTATTCCCGGTAATCTGTTTTACCAGTGCAATATTGCGTGAAATATTCTCCACCGTTCTCAGCGTGCTTTTTGAGTAGGAATATAAAATACCGGTATTAGCATAATAATAGTCCGCTATTTCTCCCTCAATAAGTTGAATATTGTCAGGCGGGTTCATGTTATTATAATTGCTGTTTTATTTCACCGTGTAATTTACTTTTTTAAATCCATCATCAATAACCACTATTACGGACACCGGTTGAATTCAACCGTTAAAACAAACTCCCCTGTATCACTGCCGGCGGCATAGTAGGATGAAACAACCCAACAATGGTAAACGGCTGCCTGGAACCGGCGTGTGCATTTTGCGTAGTACCCAGGAAGAAATACAAATCGGTATTCCTGGCATATTCCTGCAGGTATTTCTTCCTGACCTCATGAATGGCTTTCTGTTCCTTATCAGCACCACGCTGCTTTTTCAGGCTTTTCCAATACAGTGATGCCAGCTCCCAGTCTTCCACCGGCAGGGTAATTTCTTCATTTCTGCTATCGGTAAAACGGAAGGAAAATTTGCAGGGTAGCTTTTCCATCAAGGTAAAAGGATCTTCCGGTTGTTCAAATACCTGGCCCCGGTACATCTCTTCCTGTAGAATCTTCAACCGGTCGCTGTTCCATTCCCGCTCCGTTTCTTCTATCACAAAATCCAGTATCCGCGCAGGTTTGAATACAGCCAGTGAAGTATAAAACGCTTCGTGTCTCGCTTCCATGATCACCGTGGAAAAGTCGCGGTATACATTCTTCAGCACAATGGCCTTCCGTTCCTGCCAATGCTCTTCCGTGCCCAGATGCCCTATCTTTTTTACCGGCGCATCCATTGTTACCGGTCTGAAACTTTCCAGCCGGAAGTCCCTGGTGTTCCGCACCAGGTCCAGCTCCACCCAGTCGTAGAGCTGATATTGTTCTTCATAGGTTTTCTTTGAAAAAGGGATGGGATATATCCTGATAAAAACACCATCTTCCCTGAAACCGGCGATGCTAACCTGTTCATCATAATGGGAAGATACGGTGGGGTAACTTTTAACGGTGATCAAAACTTTTGTCAAGGGCATGCGCAAGATGTTTTATAAAATATGCAAATGGTTTCGCCGGCAGCTGGTGATGGAGCTACTATAAATGTTTTTCTTTTCCTGTGAATAATGGATAATAAAACGATTTGCGGTGACCTGTTTCCATGATGCGCTGTATTAATTTTCTCCTGTAAAACATCCGGCGAAATTAGGTGAATCGTTGAAAATAAAAAAGTTAGCACCGGTACAGCCAATATTTTTCATCTCCCAAAAATCTATCTTATAGATTTTCCACACACCCCGATCGAAACATTCTATGTTTATTATCTGGTCTGTTTTGTGTAATTTGTACGCATAAAATTTTAACACATGAGTTTTCAAGATGAGCTGAAGAAACTTTTTGTTGAAGAAAATGAAATACCCGAAGAGTTCCGTATTTCTGAAATTCATCAGAGAGAATACCTGGTAAACGGGGAAATGAAACAATGGGATGGGCCGGTGAGTGAAGTATACTCCCCTATCAACATTCCAACGGCAGATGGCCTGAAACGCAAACTGATAGGCACTTACCCGTTAACCACCGAAAAGGAGGCGTTTGAAGCGCTGAATGCCGCCCTCTCGGCGTATGATAACGGTCGCGGCGAATGGCCTACGATGCGGCTGGATGAGCGCATCAACTGTCTTTCTGTATTTGCCCGCAAAATGACGGAGCAACGCACCCTGATCGTAAAACTGATCATGTGGGAAATCGGGAAATCTTTTGCTGACTCCATCAAGGAATTTGACCGCACCATAGAATACATCAACGCCACTATAGATGCGCTCAAAGAAATAGACCGCAGCTCTTCCCGTTTCGAAATCAAGGAAGGCACCATCGCACAGATCCGCCGTTCACCATTAGGGGTCGTACTCTGCATGGGCCCGTTCAACTACCCGTTGAATGAAACCTTTACCACGCTGATTCCTGCGTTGCTCATGGGCAACACCATCCTTTTCAAACCGCCAAAACATGGTACGCTGGTGCACTACCCATTGTTACGCGCATTCATGGAGTCTTTCCCGAAAGGAGTGGTAAACACCATATATGGCCGCGGCGCCGCCGTGATACCCGGTATCATGGCTACCGGTAAAATCAATGTACTGGCCTTTATCGGTTCCAGTAAAGTAGCCAACGATCTGCGCAAGCACCATCCCAAGCTGAACCGGCTGCGTGCTGTACTGAGCCTGGATGCCAAAAATGCCGCCATCATTACACCGCACGCGGATATACAGGTGGCCGTGAATGAATGTATCCTCGGTGCGTTATCGTATAATGGTCAACGTTGTACCGCCATCAAAATATTATTTGTACACCGTTCTATTGCTGACGAATTCAATGCCCGCCTCGGTGAGTCCATCAGCAAAATGAAATTCGGTATGCCCTGGGAGAAAGGCGTACAACTTACACCGGTAGCGGAACCCGGCAAACCTGCCTATATCCGTGAAGTACTGGATGACGCCATCGCCCACGGTGCGGCCGTTGTTAATGAAAACGGTGGCGCTACCAACGAATCCTTTGTATTCCCGGCAGTGGTATACCCGGTGAATGATAAGATGACACTCTACCGCGAGGAACAATTCGGACCGGTAATTCCTGTAGTGCCTTATGATGATATAGAAGAAACGATCAACTACCTGATCGAGTCGCCACATGGCCAGCAGGTAAGCATCTTCAGCAACAATCCTGATGAAGTGGCTACGTTAATTGATCCGTTGGTAAACCAGGTAAGCAGGGTGAATATCAACAGCCAGTGCCAGCGCGGACCAGATGTGTTCCCTTTCACCGGCCGGAAAGACAGCGCAGAAGGCACGCTCTCTGTGCATGATGCCCTTCGTTCATTCTCCATCCGCTCACTGGTAGCTACAAAGATGAACGACACCAATAAAAAACTGCTGGAAGATATTGTGAATGAACACAGCTCCGACTTCCTCAGCACCAATTTCATTTTCTAAAACACCTGCATTTTTGCGATATGCCTTGCGGCCGCCCGCTACAAGGCATATCGCAAAAATGCACACAAAAAATACCTGGAAACCGGGAGAAAAAAAACACCGGATAAGGGTATATATTTTCGGGGATACATCCAATAGCTTTGCGGATAACCCGATAGGCAACGACCTCTATGATGAAAAATCTACCGGTGTCAAAAAATGATGATGGGCTTCGTTAAAAATGAATCATTAACCTGCATCATATACAATCTTTAAAAAGTATCTATTATGAATATTCGATCATTACTCTTCGGCATTTCCGCTTTGATCTTTGCATACGCCTGCAATAATGAAGGAAAGCAACAGGCCGCCACTGCCGATTCTACACCGAAGACAGATGTTGTTACTCCCACTGAAGAAAAGCAAGAAAAAGGAACAACCGCTTTTAACATTAATGACGTTCCGGTATCAGAGAAAGAACTGGGCCCTTTCCCCTTTTTTACTTTGCCGGAAGGACTAACCACAATGAATAAACCGGTTGAACGCAAGTTTGACCGTCTTTTCTTCGCCATAGATGGTAGAATGACCCCGTTAGAGGGTCGTATATGGAAAAGTAATGTTGTCGAAATAAAACAGAATGATTGGTCTCTTCCATTCTTTGAGAAAAGTTATGATGAAGCAATCAAAGCTGCCGGTGGAGTAAAGATATTTGACGGGTCAATTACCCAGGAAGAATACGACCGTTACAGCCAGGGAGCTTCTTACCTGGGAGAAGATGGTTCTATCGGCTATACAGAAGAGAATATCAAAACTTATATCATCCGCCGGGCCAATGGAGGTGATATCTATATCCAGCTGACGGGCAATTCCGCACAAGGCAAGCTCGATATCTTACAGCAGGAAGGATTTAAACAAACTATTACTATGCTGAAAGCCGATGAAATAAGTAAAGAACTCAATCAGAAAGGCAAAGCAATACTATATATCAACTTCGACACAGACAAATCCACGCTGAAGCCGGACGGCAAAGATGCTGTGGCAGAAATTACAAAGGCGTTGAAAGCAAACCCCGGTTTAAAGGTTGCGGTTAACGGTTATACAGACAACACCGGCAACGATGCACATAATCTCCAGTTGTCCAAAGACAGGGCGAAAGCAGTATTGGATGCATTGGTTTCATCCGGTATTGATAAGTCCCGCCTGAGTTCTGAAGGATTTGGTTCCCTGCAGCCAATTGCAGACAATAGCTCAGAGGAAGGCAAAGCGAAGAACAGACGGGTGGAGCTTGTAAAGAAGTAGGCAGTTAACTACCTCAAATGACAAAGCGGCGTTTCCTGGTGAAACGCCGCTTTGTTATTTGACCTATACGAAAAACAGGAATCGCCTGGGGTTTCCCCATACTTTATGGAATCCGGCATTTGTTACGTCTTATGTTGAAAACTTCCCAATGCTCAGATTTATCATGTTTTCCTGTATCCTGTTCACCGGGTTAAAAGGATATTGCCAACCGGCATCGATCCACGTATTGGTAGCGCTCTGCGATAACAAACATCAGGGTATCGTAAAAGTACCCGCAAAGATCGGGAATGGCCAGGATCCTGCGAATAACCTCTACTGGGGCTGTGGATACGGGGTTAAGACTTTTCTTAAAAAACAAACCGACTGGCAATTCATCAAACAAATCCCTCATCCGCACAACAATATATATGAACGGATCATTTTCAGGCACAAAAGAACCCATGTTTATCTCATCGCTGATGCTTATGACGGTGCCAAGATGAAAGAAACCATCACTGATTTTATGCAGTATGCAGCAGGCCGGAATAAAGAAAGGATTAATGTGGATACCGCTACTATCCGGACCGGTGGCTATGCGGGACTAATTGTATTTATAGGCCATAACGGGCTAATGGATTTCGCGCTGAACCAGGTTCCTCAAAAAGCGGATAACCAGCGAAGAGACATCGCTATTTTTGCCTGTGCAAGCAAGCCTTACTTCTACGAAGCTATCCGGCAAACAGGCGCACATCCCCTGATCTGGACCACACACCTGATGTCTCCGGAAGCATATACGCTGGTACCTGTTATCAATGGATGGATACAGCAGGAAAAATCTGCCACCATTCATGAGCAGGTGGCACAGGCGTATCACCAATATCAGCATTGTGGCATAAAAGCGGCAAGAAAGCTGTTTGCCACCGGGTGGTAGCTAAATTAAATCCGCTTATCCTTTACCTCGTAATGCAATTGAATGGTGTTGTTGTTTAATTTTTTAACATCCAGTAATGCCAACTGATATTCAAAGTCCGCATCGTCAACAAACAGCAATCCGCTCCCAAATAACACCGGTTCCACCACCAGGATTATTTCATTTACCAATCCTGCCTTCATAAATGCGCTTACTGTTTGCGTGCCGCCGATGATTACCGCTTCGGTGTGCCCTTTAGAGGCGAGTGTTGCCACGATTTTCTCCGGGCTATCGCTGGTAAACAACACATTGGATTGCGACGGCGTTGCGTTTGTATCATGCGTTAATACCACCAGCGAACCTTCTTTTAGCGGCAGGTAATCCGGCGATAGAATATTATAAGTTGTTTTCCCCATGATCACGGCTTGCGTGCGCTGGCTTATGGCCATAAAACCCGCTCCGTATTCCGGCGACAACCAATCCGGTACATTCCTGTTATTACTGATCAATCCATTCGCAGATGCAGCGAGGTAAATAATGATTTTCATCTCTTAAATTTTATAATAATGATTGTTGTTTTATCATTACAAAAATACGCTGGCTAAATAGATCACACAGCCCGTAGACGCGACATTTTGAGGGTGTATTTGCGACAGGCGATTCCATTTACACCCACGCCGGCACTCACGCCATGCGTAAATCAATGATTTTTTACAATGATGGGGAGCCCTCCCGACCGACATTTGTATCAAAATCTACAACAAATGAAACCAGGTTTATTAGCAGTTATTATTTGCTTCGCATTCATAAGTAAAACTTATGCACAGGCAAATACTACTGCGTCACCATCAAAAAATAATGCAATGAAACAGTACAGTTTATTGGTAAGAGTCCCCGAAACTTATGGTTCAGAACAGGCAAAAGTAGCAGGCCCCAAATGGGAGCAGTTGCTCGCACAATGGAAAGCCGACAGTGTGTATGTTTTGAGTTTCGCTTTTCCGGGAGAGAGCTACACGGTGTCGGGAGGAGGAAAATCAGTAAAAAAAGAAACCGTTCTTTCCGGTAACCTTAAAGTTGTAAGTAATATTGTTCTTCAGGCGGAAACGATGGAACAAGCGTTGGAGCTGGCGAAATCCTGCCCTATTCTTTTATATGACGGCACAGTGGAAGTACGGGAAATTCCTAAGCCAGTTAAGCCAATACAATAAAGCAAGAAAGGCCGGGAACCCGGCCTTTCTTGCTTATAATCTTTGCCTGCACTCAGGCGCGTGTTTTCTTCAGTTTCACTTCCACTTTTTCACCGGGTTTGCTTACCGTTACCACCTTTTTCACTACAGCGCCGGCGTTGGTACTATAGTTCCTGCTGACCGTATTGGCAGTTGTACTCTGGAACATACCGTTGATGTAGTGATCGGTATAACCAACCACTTCCGACTGGCTGTACGAATGGTCGTATCCAAACTCGGTATATAACAGGTATTCGCCGGGCATGAGATTTACAAATTCAAAATGCCCTTCATCATCGTAAACGGTCGTAGTTTTGATACACTGGGCCGCTTCGTCCAACAGGCCAATACCTTCCCGACCCTTTTTACGTTGGGATTCGTTTACCTTGATCCATTCTTTGAAGTAATCGTTGTAAGGGATCAGGATTACCTGTGTACCACGGGGCGCTACCTGCTTGGCCTGGATGTTCACTACCTTCATTTTGGCCCAGATAGTACCGTTGTCATCAAAATCGCGGGCAAACACTTGTCCGTTGATAATGGAATTACCGCCTTTCACCATTTTCATCGTTGCTGCTTTATCGAAGGGAGCCTTGATGGAGTTGAAATCTGTTTCCATATCCACCATCCTAATCTGCTGGCCATTGCTCCACATGTCTATCTGCCATAGCCGGCGGGTTTTCTTATCGATATAGGAAACAGATCTTTCATCGGTAGTAGGTTCTACCACGGTTACTTCCCATACATCGTGTTTGCCGGTGTATTTACTGACCCAGGTGCTGTTCTTTACTTCATCTACCACCGCTTTTTTCAGGTTACCGTTATTTGTGGGCTTATATTCATACACAGACAAATCGGTACTGTAGCCGGAAGTCAGTGGCAGCAACGACAGGATAAACGGATAGGTATAACTATCTACGAAGTACTGGTTGCCAGCTTCCTGGATCTGGGTCTTCTTCCCGGTTTTCTTATCAACATAATAGCCGGTAACGTTATTTCCGAAGTGTAGCACCATATCCTTCAGGGTACTATGCGACGCGACGTAAATAGGTTTAAAGTTGTTCAGGTTAGATACGGCGGTATCTCTCCACTCTTCCAGTCCGGCAAGAGCAGTGGTGGTAGTTAGTGCCAGCTTATCGCCGAAGGCATTGATACCGACGGTAAAAGTGCCGATTGCTGATTCGCTGCCGCTATTTACAGTATAACAGGCGAGGGTATACTTACCGTTCTTCAGCAGTTTACTGTCGAATTTATCCTGCGCCTGGCTCTTGCCAACAATGACTGTCAGCAGAAACGAAGCAGAGGAGATCAGGATCGATTTACGAAATTGAGAAAGCATGGTTCTGATAGATTTATCTGACGATACAAAAATAAATAATCCGGCAGGCCCAGAATATACCTGAATAATAGGATGCAGATCTACCTGTTTCCGGGTAGATACTACTGTGCAAAGCAGGGGATCTTCTCCTTAGAAGGATAATGCCCGGTTTGAAAAATATTATTCTTTTCAGTAACTTCTGTTGCTAACTTTCCTTAACTTGAATTCCGTGATTGAGGGAATACCGGCGATGACAGAAGGATTATCACACAAACTAATTTACACTTTAAAACAACCAATATGCAACGCAGGAAATTCCTCCAATCTTCGCTTGCGGTTACCGCAGGTTTAGCAGCAAACCTCAGTCCTGCCATAGTGGGTGATAAGTATGCAATACAAAAAGAAGTATACGAATGGCGTGAGTATGAAATGCGCTTTGGTGCCGACAAGGAGCAACTGGAAAATTATTTCAGGACAGCGCTTATTCCTGCATTGAATAAGTACGGGGTAAAAACAGTTGGCGTTTTCAAGGAGTGGAGGCCATCGGAACCGGCTAAGTTTTATTTACTGACACCTTATGCTTCCCTGGATAATTACCTGTCGGTAAATATAAAAGTAAAAGCAGATGCTGAGTATATTAAAAACAGTGCCTTATATAACAGCATTCCCGTTGATAAATCCATATACAACCGCTTTACCTCTTCTTTGATGATTGCTTTTGATGGTTTCCCTGCAATGGTTGTACCCTCAGGTGAATCCCGGATATTTGAATTAAGAACCTATGAGGGTTATAGTGAAGATGCTGTAAGAAGAAAAATTAAAATGTTCAATGACGGCGAATTCCCCATTTTTACCAGGGCGAAACTGAACCCCGTATTCTTTGGTGAAGTAATTGCCGGCGACAAGCTGCCTCGTCTCACTTATATGCTCACGTGCAACAACATGGAAGAACGCGACAAAGGATGGTCGGCTTTTGTAGCTGATCCTGAATGGAAAAAATTATTAGCGGATCCCCAGTATGCAAATACCATTTCGAAAATCAGTAACACCTTCCTGGTTCCGACATCATATTCGCAGGTATAGCGGCAGTGTACATAGTGGCTTTGTGGTCACAAGAATTGGTATGACTTCCATAAGTACATCCGTATCAGTCCTGAAGAAGCCGGGAGCAAAATAAAAGAAGTGTAAAAACAAGGATCAAACGGAGATCTTGCTCTTAAATACCGCCAATCACTCAATGAAAATTTTAAATAAAAATGGGCTCTTCCCGAAAGCCCATTTTCTCACTAAATTATATTAATCAACTTTTTCATATTCCAACACTCCGGTTTTATCGTTGGTGATAATCCTCTTCTTAACGTCGAAGTAATCAACTGAAAACTTTAAGGAAACGATGCTGATACTGATCGTGAGTTCCTTGTTGTCTTCAGAGAGCTTCCATTTACCCTTACGGGATTTACTACCATTGATTCCCTGAAATTCCCCACCCTCATTAAAAACCTGGTATGTCTCCTCTGGAGTTTTAACAACCCCATCTTTAGTTTCTTTAACTAGTTTCCATTTGCCAATTAGGTCCTTTGAAGTTTGGGCCTTGCATGTAAAAGCTGCAATAAAAAAACAACATGTCAGAAAAAAAGAGAGTTTCATAGTTGATACTTTATTCTAAGATGAAAATTTTCTGAATATCTGAATCCTCTGAATTTTTGGATCTATCAATCCTTTTCTACTGTTTTAAATAGGATAAGGGAGGTCCGACTTTTTCAAATCCATGTTCTTTTCTAAGATCATTTCTTTCTGCTTCCGACATATTTGTAGCTACACCTTCACTGATTTTCTTAAAATACTCTTCCATTTTACCCGCAGGCTGATGGCATATCATCACTTTAGCTTCTCCTTTACCAATCTTCGCAAAGGTGTGCGGAATCATTCGCGGGCCAAATACAAAATCCCCGGCTTTGGCATTATACGTTTTATCACCTACTTTGATAAGAAATTCTCCCTGCAGAACATACCACCACTCATCCGTGTAATAGTGCGTATGAAGTATCGGTCCACCCTCTTTTATCCGGGTTGATTCAAAAACATACATACCTCCATCTGTGTCTTTGGTGGATACTTTAGTGTAAAAGGTATCTCCTTCAAAAAGAGAAATGCTTTTATCGAATCTGTCTTTTCCTGCATCAACCTTGAAACCTTTGCTGTCCTGGTGTTTGGTTTTAGCGCTTGCATGAATTTTGAAGGAAGAAATAACAAAGGAACCAAATGCAAGTCCCAATTTTAAAAAAGAACTACGTTTCATAAATTTTGTTTTTGGGGTGACAAAATCAAAACTTCCGGTGGACAGGTTGTCCACAAATGTTATTCGACTCTAAAATTACTACAATTTATAAAACTGGTGTGAAAGGAAAATTTACCCCGCCCTGCGGGTTTACACTAATTTATGGATTACATCAAACAGGCGGCTTTACAAAGTGAAGACGCAGTGTTGAATTGTGTATAACGTCCCCTCATATAATTTCAAATATGGCTCTGGCATTAAGGCAGCGTGCCAAGCCAGCGCGCATACGCATTCCTCTCCCTTCTCACAATCACATTGAAAAATTTTTACATTAGACATCTGTTTTGTGTTAAATAAAAACAGCTTATTTTAAATAAATTATTTAAATTAGTATAGTAACGCTAAATACATAAACCCTCAAAATTACAACTTATGAAAATTTTGTTCCCCTCCGGAATCGGAAAGTGAAACCCCTTTAGTTCCAACAACCATCACTACGCCCCTATAGGATACTTTAAAGGGATAAAATTAAAGATTGAGCTGCATTCGTAGAGATATACGCTCTATTAAAGAATGTGTGCTTAAATTTCTAATACATCTTTTATAGGTCATAACTGGCATCGCTTCTCTGTGTCCAGCCTCGCCCCTATTTTACAGGATCAATATTACGCTTATGTAAAATTAAAAAACAATAATCCATGAACCCACTTGAACTACTTAATACCCAATTTAAGTATCCCTTCCCAACATTAAAGAATCCTAATGCAGATCAGCTGCAGGAAATTACAGAAAATCAATGGATTGACGGAGAATACCTATGGCTTTATGAAAATAATCCTGATCTGCGGAAAAAGTACAAAAAAACTAAAACTGCACATATTGCTGCCCAATGGTTTCCCACAGCACCGGTAGAACGTTTCAAACCCATCTGCAGACTAATGCTCTGGACATTATATAATGATGATCTTTATGAAGAAAGTGAACCCAATGACATTGAAAATGTACGTATCCAATCTATTGCCATACTGAATGGGGAAATAAGCAATGCAGAGGCAACAATACCTTTGGGAGCTATGCTTACCTCATTAAGGCAGGAACTGTTACAGTTCATCCCACAGGAATCGATTTCCCGTTTTACTCAGATGATCAGCAGGTATTTTCTCGGACTGGAAGCCGAACTAAGGTATAAACAAAATAAAATGTTCCCAACAATAGCGGAATGTATTACCTTAAGAGAAGATTCCATCTGCCTATACCCTTTCCTTCAGCTCACAGAAATAGAAACCGGAATTATTCTGCCTCCTGAAATCCATGAGCATCCTGTAATTCGCCGCCTGCAGGCATTAGCGTGTCATCTGGTGACTTTTTTCAATGAAGTGCAATCCGTCATGAAAGACGAAGCTACAGGAAGTATTTATTATAATATCGTGAAGGTAATCCAGAACGAACGCCAGATCTCATTGGAAGAGGCTTACCTGGAAGACCTGCGGCTTCATAATGAGGATCTCAGGGAATTTATAACATTGCAAGCTTCGCTCCCCGATTTCGGAATCTGGCACGAAGCTGTGGTCAACTGGGTACATTATATGAGCATGGTACTGAGCGGCTGGAAAAATATATCCACTAAGCTCGACCGCTACAATGCTATGGAATTTCCAGAGGCGAAAGAACTAAAAGAAAAACTAAACCCAACATAATATTATCAATGAACAGGCTTTTCCAATTTACTTATCGCAGTGACTTGGTAAACGACTTATTGAACATGAACACGAACTTTTCATCATTTTAAACTAAAAGTCATATTATGAACAAGCAATTTAGTGTGCCGAAGCCAATATATCCCTGGGAAACCCTTCAAAGTCCCTTTGCTGGGGCCTTCTATGAAGAAGAAAACAATTGGTATGACCAGGACTATCAATTCTTATCAAAAGAGGCGATGGCAAGGTACAGAAAGATGCGGTTAGTCGATGTAGGTCCCTATATGGTACCTGCTGCTACCGAAAAGGAAAGGGTTCTCCATGCAACACGTTTTGCCATTTATATGACTGTAACTGATGATTATGCAGAACTTTTACCAATAAAGGAAATAGCCGCTTTCAGAGACCGGATTTTTGATGTAATGATGGGGGACGATCCCCGACCGGAGGAAAAGGGAATATTTCGTCAAATGCAAATAAACAGAAAAGAGTGGATTGCGCTTGGGATGCCAGACTTCTGGCTTGAGCGGATAGCTAAGAATTATAAATATCGTTTTGTTACTGATGGAATTATGGAAGAATCGCCATACAAAATCAGTAAAGGCATTCCTCCTATTCCTCTCTTTCATTTAATCCGCGCCAATTCCATAGGAATGATTCCATTTGTTGATTTGATTTGTCCCTCAACTGGTTTTGCTTTACCTGATGAAATCTATAAACATACCGTTATCCAGCGTATTATTATGCTGCAATCAATCATTGTTGCGCTTCAGAACGATTTTGCAACCATCGGCAAAGAGCTTGCAATAGAATCAGAAATTTTCAATATCATCAAATTACTACAGCATCATAATAAAATACCTTTTGATGAAGCCTGCAAGGAAGGAATGAGGATTCATGATGAGCTTGTAAATGAATTTGTAACATTATCAAATCATCTGCCGGATTTCAGTCCATACCAAAAAGAGACAGAGGAATTTATTTATTACATAAAACAAATGATCAGTGGCTTAAATAATTGGTATTATAAAAGCGGAACGAAACGGTATGAACCTGGTGGATTTGCGGTGCCACCCAATGGAAAGGGTGAGACAATAGACAGAGTAGAAATTAAGTATTTCTAGAGCTGGCAGAAGCTTACAATGCTACTATCTTAAAATCAAAAAATTATGGAACGGAAATTAAACATGTCCAATCTTAAGGGGTGGAACTGCAAGACTGAATGAAACTGCCCATGTAATATACGCTATGGACAAGGCTTTTCAGGGAAAATAAAATGGGACAAGCCTATCAACTTTAGACTTGTCCCATCCAGTGATCCATATAGTACAGAAATCGAGCTTTCTTCTCATTGGCTTCAAAGACTTATATATATTTTTGAGTCAATGTTTCATTAATCATTAGCCCTATGTGTGTTAAATCCTATCATACCATATTGTCGACTGTAGATGCGGGTTAAGTAACTACTTAAGATAATCGAAAAATGGTCTTATATCTTCGATTATCCTAAGTAGTATATCCTAAAATGAGATTTCCATTCTATCCTTGCATCACGCCAAAGTAAGCATGATAATCAAATGTAACGGCGCCAGTGTTCTCATCAAAATTGGTGAGTTCGATCTCCCCTGCAACATCACTCAATACAAAATAAGGGATACTGAAAGAAACATGTTGATTGCCGTGCAGCATAATGAAGTTGGATGCCCATCCTGTCCCTGAGGCTAAGGTTACTCCTGCCGGTACAGATACATATAGAATTGATTTATTCGTAGCTAAGGTACAATAACCATTGAGAATGATAAGTCCTTGCTCTCCTTTCGCAAATTTTTTGGTAACTCCTGTTATTTTTTGTCCAGGATTATAGCTGCCCGTTATTGGCTGATACTTGTAAACATAGCTAATATCGGAAAGCGTTCCATATCTATTATTACTCAGTAGTACCGGTTGTTCCAGGTATAATAGATCGCCGGTTCCTCTATAACTGACATTAGCGATAGAAGAATTATTTGAGCCGGTTCCTTTTATCTGGATTGGCGTTGTATAAGTGTTATCTATCTGTATATCTGAAATAGCGAGGTAAAGGTTATTATTGTTGGCAACGATCGCTACATTGGTAGTTGTTGCGCTGGCAGCCTTAAACTGACATTCCCGAATGGCAACATTACCGGCAAAATTATTTAGCGTTACGCCGGTTCCTTTCTGATCACTAAAGATACAGTTGGCGATACTGGCATGATATAGCTGTGGTGATGCCGTATTAGGATTAAAAATAATTCCCCTGGCATAGATCATGTTGTTTTCGATCAACAAATCCTCACAGTGGCTGGCCACTCCTTTGGTAAAATAGAAAGTCGCATTCCCATTAACGGTATTGGCTCCCAGGTAGTTATTGCATACCTGCAACGTATAAATATTTTCAACATGGAAGGTGTTATAAAATGCATCAATGGTGCAGTTGGTAATTGTTAACCCTTCCGGATAAAGGATAGCTCCTTCTGGTCTGCCCAAAAGTCCAATACCAAAGCAGCCAGTTACACTGGCTGAGCAATAGATCACTGTGCCATCTATTACATTCTCCACTGTCTTGCCCCGATATTCTACTCCATTCTGACAATAAAAGTTGCTGTTCAATATATTAACGCGCCTGGTAGCATTTTCCTGTACCACACTTTTAGCAAAATACAACATACTGATCCTGTCAATGACAATATCTGAGGCATAGGCACTGGCAGGAAGTTGGGTTGTAGCATTTGGATCTCCAATAATAAATATGCCTAGAGACGTGTTCGCAGTATTATCTACAAACGTACCATTCATGATGGTAATCTTGATCTGTTGCTGAATCCTTAATAATGCACCACCTGCAGTGGCATTTACAAATTTCAAAGTGCTTCCGTTCAAGTCAATATGCCTGTAGCTTTTAACGTTGAGCGTTGCATTAACTGAGTAACTACCTGTATCAAACAAAATACTCATACAACTATCAAGGCATCGTTGCAGCCGCTGCGTGTTGTCCGTGAGATCAGGTCCCTGGACATCTTCTTTAACTCCAAACCATTTTACAGATGCTGGTTCATCCATCAACCGGACCCAGTATCCTCCCGGCGCCTGTACAATGGTGCCGTCGTTACCCGATAATCCACTACTGGTATCCCAATAGAAGGATCCACCGCCACCATCTCCCGGCGTATAATAACCAAGTAGCGTAACAACTTCCTGAGGTTGTGTACCGGACGCAGCTTTCATGCTGGTCATTGTTGCAAATACCATCTTCTAATTTTTAGGGTTAACAAATAAATAGTAATCATAGTGAAGATAGTCCAGCTATGCGCATTCTATATACGTAGTATTGAGGCGTTTTCCTATATATATTCCCAAAGCATGTAGGATTAAGAAAAACAAAAATGGGATCAAGTTGAAAAGTTGGGGGATTGTGTAAATTTAGGCATAGAGTTTAGTTAATCTGTAAAGAAAGAATTCTACA
>NZ_JBBHLF010000011.1:0-97504 GCF_037483205.1 Chitinophaga sp. CCNWYY40 | reverse complement strand
AGCATTTTCGACCTGAAATGTTTGTTTTTTGCATGTTTTACACTTTTTTAAGTGTAAACCTTTTTCAGGACGTGACCATGTCAGAGCCGTTCCGTGAGCTTCACCGTTACGGCATCCCCGGCTTCTTTTCCCAGTAGCTTTCTTAGTTCCACTTTTACAGGGAGCTTGTGGGTACCATCTCCCAGGGCCATAAACGAGCTCTGAAAAGGGTGGTTGTCGATGGTGCCTTTTACCTTTACCAGGCCACGGGTGCCAAAAAATGCCACGGAATCGGGCCATATCACGTAGGTCCAGCCGCCGGTGTTGGGGCTTTTTTGTAGTGTTGCGCTAAACTGCTTGTTCAGCTTGCCTTTTGCGGGTGCTTCTTTTACAGTTGCCATATGAATATGATTTTGTAAGATAAAGGTAGCGCCGTTGCCGCAATGTGAGGGTTGGTTAAAACGACATTCTTAGGGGCGATTTGCGACAATTGTGAGATTAGGGAATCAATGCTTAATTTGTTGCTGGTCAAATATCGCATAATGTCATATCTGAAGATCTGTTGCCTTTTCTGTGTTTTGTATCAATCTGGTACCGATACCCGGCATATCACGGAGCGGTACCAGGAAATAAATGCCCGTATCGGAACGTACCGGCAGGTAGTAGTTGATACAGAAGAACGAAGTACAGAGGGCGGAGAGGTGACAGGTTATTTTTCGGGAGACAGTATTATGCTGATCACAGAGGACGTTTACGGGGAGATGGGAAAAAAGCGGACCGAAATTTACTACGATCATGGGACGCCGGTATTTATTTACAGGCGGGATTATCATTACAGCATTCCTATGTACGACAGCACCTTTAGCAATGCAAATATCAGTGTGGAAGAAGACCGGGCCTATTTCCGGAAAGGTAATATGATCAAATGGATCAATAAGAAAAAAGTCCCGCTCACAAAGCGGGACCCATCTTTTACAGCTTACGAGCAACGGTTGCTGAAATATGCGGCGCGACTACATCTCCGGCTCAACCCTTCATAACGCCACTCAATGCTTTCCGGCTATCAACCTTGCCTGCGGACATGGCAGTCAGGCTATCGAGGAACGTAACGGTTAATTTATCTCCTTCAAATACACATTGAATCCTGTCGCCATGCAAGGTTTCCACGAAGCGAAGGTTCAGCTGCAGCGTGTTGTTGTTGATCCAGGTAGCGGTGCCTGCTACTTTGGTGGGCTGATGGTTCAATCCCACTTCAGGGAATTTATAAAGCTGCCGTTCCTTATTCAGCATCCATTTTTCCCAGCCTAAGCGGATACTGGCAACGCCTTCGGCTGTTTGCGTGCTCCAGGTACAACCGGCCGGTGAAAAGTCGAACTGCATGGAGGTGGCATTAAAATCGTTTTTATCGAGTGTCCAGGTTTTGCGGTTGTACCGGGAAGACGTGTCGTTGGCAGTGTTGCCTGTAACTACGGGCAGGGCTAAACGACCCAATGCTGTTTTCAGCGCGGCCTGTTCCGAAGGATTATCCGGCAGCACGCCATCGTGAAGAGCGGGCAGCAGGTGTTCCCAGATGATGTTAAGGGATTGCTGCATGTCGGCGGTTTGACTGGTCACTGCCAGCACTGCATCTTTACCGGGCATTACAATACAATACTGACCGAAGGCGCCGTCGCCGCGATAGGCGCCATGCCTGCACTGCCAGAACTGGTAGCCGTATCCCTGGGCCCAATCGCCGTTGCCTTGTTGTGAGGATGTTTGGTAACCGGTGGCATCTTTTACCCAGCTTTCGGTGAGTAATGTTTTGCCATTCCATTTTCCTTTTTGGAGATATAGCTGCCCCAGTTTTGCGATGTCTGTTGTTTTAACACGGAGGCCATATCCGGCAGTATTCAATCCCTGCGGAGAAGTTTCCCAGTCGTACCCGGTAATATCCAGCGGCTCAAACAGCCGGGGAGCGAGGTATTGTTCCAGCGTTTGCCCCGTAACGGCATGGAGGATGGCTCCGAGCATATACGTAGCGCCGGTATTGTACAGGAAATGGGTGCCGGGTTCAAAGTCAACAGGTTGTTCCAGGAACGTTTGTACCCAGGTTTTATTTGATTTAAGCATTGGCGGCATAGTATCTGCGCCGTTGCCGGTGTTCATGGTAAGCAGGTGCTTTACCGTCATTTTCTGAAGATTAGATGACGGATTAGCCGGTACGTCTTTAGGGAAAAATGAAACGACGGGGCTTTGAATATCCAGTTTGCCTTCTTTTACCAGCATGCCGATTGCGGTGCTGGTAAAGCTTTTGGAGAGAGAATACAGCGAGTGTGTAAATTCCGCTGCATAAGGATTCCACCAGCCTTCGGCTACAATATGCCCGTGTCGTAATAAAACAAAGCTATGCCAGCTGATGCCGGAGGCATTGGCCGCTTCAATAAAAGAAAGGATTCCGCCGGAAGATACCCCCTGCGATTCGGGAAGGGCATGCGGCAGCAGTACGGAAGGGCGCCATAGTTGACCGATAGGGCCCAGCACCGGAAGAAACCTGATTCCCGCAAGACCTATGCCTGCGTTTTTAATAAAATGTCTCCTGGATTGCATCGTGTTCATGGGAATTAAAGTGAAACGTGGAATGGTTGAATAAATTTACATCTTAATAACACCCGTTATACCACCGGAGCTGCATCTTCGGGGGCTTTGCGCCTGCCTGCAATTACCTCCGCTATAACAAATACGATCCCTTCTCCCACAAGGATCAACAGGTAATGCAGCGACCGCGTTTCATATTTCCCGGACACCCAGAAAAACAACAATGCGGAGAGGGCGCATACGATACCGGTTAATAAAAGGATCCATTTGGCAAACACCATTTGTTGATATGCTTTGTGTACTTCAGGCGTGGAGGGCGTTACATCCGGTTTTATTTTATTCAGCAGGTAGCCGTTTTCCATTGCATCAAACAACCAGGCGATGAGCTGGAGCCATGCGAGGCATTCAAAGAATATTTCGCCGGCGGGCGTCATCTTATCGGCTACCTGTATGCACAACAGGAAGATACTTCCGTAGAGAGCCGGCATGAAAAGGAAATCGACCCACAGCTGTCCGCGGAGGGCGGAAAGCGTGCGTGATTGTTGCGGCGCCGGCAACGCATAGATGCCTTTGATCAGCTCCGGAATTTCTTTGGAAGAAGCGGGAAACTGCAAATCGATGATACTGAACTTGCGCACCACTACATCCAGGAGATAAAAGTGCCGTGCCTGCCGGAGCATAATAAAAGCGGTGAGCAGCAACAGGGCTGCAGAAAAACATAACCAACACCAGGCATTTGCAATAACAGGTTCCATATTTATTTTTTGAGTTGGATTTGAAGATCTGTGCGGTCGTTTTTATAGGTATCCCAGTCGAATGTTCTTAAAAATTCACAGGCAGCTTTGGCGCCGAGTACGAACATGTCTATTTTATCTTTATCAGACAGGAAGAAGTTCAGCCAGTTATACTGATCGGACGACAAATCCACTTTTCCCACTCCGCGCTGATACACTTCATTTTTAAGCAGGAAATCTTTATCGTAGTAGTTACGGATGGTATTAAACATGCGTCCGAAATATCCTGTGAGCGACCAGCTGAAGGCATTCTCCTGTTTGTCCGCCGGCTTGCTGTCGTCCAGGTCGATCCCAAATGATGGCAACCTCGGCACCGTTACGTTGGCATTGAAAAAAATACTGATCGGGAAATTGGACAGGATGCCGCCATCAACGAAACGGGCAGTGGAAGGCGGCTGTGTGATGCCAAAAAATTTCTTCCATGCGTCTTTGATCCGGATATCGTCTGCCGGAATATCATTGATCATATAAGATTCAAAGAAGAGGGGGATAGACATCGACGCGCGGATAAATCCTGCGGGAGAGAGGGTATCCACATCGGTGCGGAACAGGGAACACATGGCCGGGAACTGGATCTTATTCTGGGTAACCAGTTCGGAGGCAATAAAGGTTACATCTCCCTTTAGTTCTTCCAGCCCGCTTTGATTGGGCACACGCAATTGCAGCGCCGGGCAGATAGCAGCTTTTCTATTCAGATCGCTCACTGTGGCCACCTGGTTTTCCAGCAGCAGCCGTTTGATCCAGTCATAAAAAACATCTCCCGGATTTATTCCATATCCTGAATTCTTCAGCCGTTTAAAGAGATCGATCACGTAGGAAATGCCGATGCCAAGCACCAGCGATAAAAATCCGCTGAGGATAAAACAGATACCGGTCCATACATACAATGCCGGGTATTTGCTGCTGAGTCCCACCAGCACTACATCTCCGGCTATCAGCAATGCAAATGCCGCCAGTACTACCAGCAGCTTATTTTTGGCTTTATCAATATAGTTTTTCCGGGTAATAAAATTTTTGATCAGCGTGCGTGCAGCAGGATGTCCATCTACCAGCGAAAAAAAATCCAGGTCGCAGATGGCCTGTAATACTTCCGCTGATTTTTTATCGGACTTATTTTTAATCACCGTCATCAGGGCGGTATTGATGGCGCCCGCGCTGGTGCCGGCCAGCCGGAGGAACCGGATACCCATTTCTTCCAGGATATAAGTATATCCCACAAGGGCAATACCAAATACGCCACCACCTTTCTGTACCAGGTTTACATATTGATGCCCTTCGGCATCCAGCACGTCAGATACAATCAGCGGTTTGCCACCACTGGCGGCAGGGTCAAAGGTTTTCTTTAAACTCTCCAGCTCCTCTATCACTACGCGGTTGTGAATAAAGTCGGATACGGTTAATTTAACAGGGTTTTTCGCCGGCATAATGTTATGTATAAGGGGTATCCTTCTAAATTAATCATTTTTTTGATTTTTTCATCCCGGGATAAGGTTGCAGAATCGTTGCCGATCGATTATATTTATCTGTTATTATTTTCCACGTTATTCAAATTGCTGCATATGCACCGGTCGTTCCTGTTATTCATTATTGGTTGTTGCGCATTCATGGGTCCTCTACGGGCACAGGAAATGTATGAAAGGGCCAACCGGTTTACCCGGTTGCTGAGTAAAGCGCAACAGGCGCAAACACTGTTTCCTTTTGACACCGGGGAGCGCTATCATTTTGCTTATGTGCCCCGCGACGACCGGAAGGGGATTTCTGTAAATGAGCTGAACCCTGCGCAGCGTAAAGCGCTCATGGCTTTGTTGAACACCGCGTTAAGCGAAGCCACGGTAAAAAAGGTGAATGATATTATGCAGCTGGACCTGGTACTGAAACAGCTGGAGCATCGGGAAGAAAACGATCATTACCGTGATCCGGGTAAATACTTCCTTACCATTTTTGGCGTGCCTGCCGCTAATACTATCTGGGGCTGGCGGTTTGAAGGGCATCATGTGGCATTTAATTTTTCGGCAGATAAAAAAGAACTGGTAGCCGGCACGCCGGCTTTCCTGGGGGCTAATCCTGCTATTGTGCTGGAAGGACCGCAAAAAGATAAAGAGGTATTGAGAGAAGAAACCACGCTGGCCTTTGACCTGCTGCATGCTTTATCCCCGGCGGAGTTACAGAAGGCGCTGGTAACCACCAAAGCGCCGGCGGAAATCATTACGGGCAACAGCCGCAACGCCATGATTGCACACCCGGAAGGCATCCGTTTTAAGGAGTTGAGCGCCGCGCATCAGCAGCTGTTACTGCAACTTATTAATGTGTATGTACACCGTTTTACCAAACTGTTTGCCGATAAAATGTTAAAGGATATTCAGCAGGATGGTTTGGATAATTTGTGGTTTACATGGGCGGGAAGTACGGTACATGCGCTGGGAAATCCTTGCTACTACCGTATTCAGGGACCAGGCCTCATCATTGAATACGATAACACACAGAATAACGCCAACCATATCCATACCATTGTACGGGACCTGAAAAACGATTTTGGGGGAGATATGCTGCTGGAGCATTACCGGGCGGCACATGCGAAATAATGCAGCGGATGTTGTCTTTAATTCTGAGAAAGAAAACATCCGCGGTAACTCTTACCTGCTTTGGGGCTTAGCTCTTATCGCTTCCAGCTCTGCTGCCAGCGCTCTTGCTTTGTCAGGATATTGTGTGGCCACATTGTGCTGTTCGTTGGCATCGTTGGTCAGGTGATAGAGTTGTGGCGCTGTATCGTTGCCCAGTTCAATATTTACATCCCGGTCGATTTTTGCGCCTTTTGCCGGCGATATATATTTCCAGTCGCCTGAAATAATGGCGAGGGTACCGGCGTGTGTAACCAGGTAGGGGCGGTTTTGACGGGATTTGCCCAGCAGCTGTTGCAGCATGTCGAAGCTGTCCGGCGCTTCATCCGGCTGTATGGACTGACCCGTTAACCGGGCAAAGGAAGCAAAGAGGTCCAGTTGACTGATAAGTGTGTTGGACGTTTGTTTTGCTTTGATGCCGGCAGGCCATTTAACGATGAAAGGCACCTTGGCGCCGGCTTCGAAGGCGCTGTACTTGCCGCCTCTCAAAGGTCCTGCGGGATGATGGTTACCAGCCAGCGCTGCTGCCTGGTCCAGGTATCCGTCGTTTAGCACGGGACCATTGTCGCTGGAAAAAATGATGAGGGTGTTTTTGGTCAGCCCCAGGCTATCCAGTGCTTTTACAATTTCACCTACGGTCCAGTCGAGCTGTAATATAGCGTCTCCTCTCAGGCCCATGCCGCTTTTGCCCCGGAACTGGCTATTGGGGTAGCGGGGTACATGGATATCGCCGCTGGCGAAATAGAGAAAGAATGGTTGCTGTTTATTTTTGCTGAAGAAGTCAATGGCTTTGCGGGTGATGATGCCTGCAATGTTTTCATCTTTCCAGCGGGCGCTGTTGCCGCCGCTCATCCAGCCGATCCTGCTGATGCTGTCCACAATGGTTTGGTTGTGTCCCTGGTGGGGATCGGGGTGCATGCGCAGCTTTTCGGGGTTTTCCAGCCCGGTAGGATCGTTGCCGATTTTATGTTTGTAATTTACTTCGATAGGATCATTGGGATCTGCATTCACCACGTGGTGATCTTCCACAAACACACAGGGCACACGGTCGAGTGTGGCGGGCATAATAAAGGAATAGGTAAATCCTGCTTCCAGCGGACCGGGGCTGATGGATTTGTTCCAATCGATCCCGGTGCCGTCGCCAAGACCCAGGTGCCATTTGCCAATAACGGCGGTCTGGTAACCGGCATCTTTGAGCATGCCCGGAAGGGTGCGGCGATCCGTAGGAAGGATCAGCGAAGCATCGCCGGGTGCGATGCCGGTATTTCGTTGCCGCCACGGATATTTGCCCGTTAAGATCCCGAAACGGGAAGGGGTACACGTGGCAGAAGTAGCATATGCATTGCTGAACCGGACGCCCTGTTGCGCCAGCCGGTCGATATGCGGCGTCCGGATCTTCTTCATGCCGTAACAGCTCAGGTCTCCATATCCGAGATCATCTGCATAAATAATAACGATGTTGGGTTTTTGCTGTGCAGATACTGTTAGCGAGAGTAGACCGCATAACAATCCGGTACTGATTTTTTGAATGAAATTCGTTTTTGTCATCAGGATAATTGTTCACTTTTAACCCCTGATAGCGGAGGGGTACCGGCAAAGATGCGGATAAATATAGTTTTTTCCTGTGGGAAGCAGGTCTTGTCTTGCTAACTTTTTTGATCAGCCGCATCAACCGGCATTCAAATTTTTCAATGGGTTAACGCCAACGGCGCGGATCACCTGGAAACCAACAGTAGCCAGCGCAATAAGTAATGTAAAACTACCCGTAGCAATAAAGATCCACGCGCTGATACCGGTATGATAGGCAAAGCCCTGTAACCACCGGTGGATCACTATCCAGGCGAGGGGAGCGGCTGTTATAAAAGCAATGGCCACCAGTTGCAGGAACTCTTTTGAAAAGAGGGTGACGATGCTGGTCATGCCGGCGCCCAGTATTTTCCGTATTCCGATTTCCTTCATGCGTTGATGCGTAGCAATATGTGCGAGTCCGGATAAACCGGAGCAACAAATGAGCACCGACAACAATGCCGCCCAGCGGATGATCACTTTCCAGCGTTGTTCCTGCGCATATTCGCGCGCGTTCAGGTCGTTGAGGAAGCTGTAGGTAAAGGCAGTTTCCGGCAATGCCTTTTTGTATGCAGCGGCTAATGCGGCTAATGAAGCCTGTTGCCTGCGCGGGTCCACTTTCATCCACACGTCGCCGCCGTACCAGCGGCTCATGATCATCACCATCGGTGCAATGCGTTCCCGCAGGGAGCCGGCGTGAAAATCTTTTACCACGCCGGTGATGGTCCTTATTTCCTTATCGAAATATTCATCCGTGCGGATGGGCGTTCCAATGGGGGTTTGGAGCCCTGCCGCTTTTACAAATGCTTCGTTTACGATTACGCCATTGGACCAGTTGTCCGTGAAGTTTTGTCCTTCCAGGAGCGTGATACCCAACGTAGGTAAATAGTTTTTGTCGATCACGCGGTGAATGGCCGGGATCTCTTTATCATGGAGATGTACTGCCGTGGCGCCGCCACGGTCGCCGCCAAAGGAAAGACCGGCGATGCCGGGTTCATTAACCAGTTCATTTTTGAGGATGTCCTGTACCTGCTTCAGGTCGCGATCCCCGCTGATATGCGTTACCACCACCTGTTCGGGGTGATAGCCCAGGTCTTTGGATTGCACGTAATCCATTTGCCGATAGAACAAGGCGGTAACAAGCAGGAAGAACACTGCCAGTGAAAACTGCGTAATGATCAATATCCGTCCGGGGATATTCCTGCCGGTTAGTTGATGAGAGCCGGAAAAGGCTTTTATGGCGCTGAACCTGGCCAGCACGTATGCCGGGTATGCGCCGGTTAATGCAATGATGAACAGCAGCAATCCTGCTGCTGCCAATCCTATTACCGGATGGAGTATTGCCCCGATGGAAATGGCTTTTCCTGCCAGTTCATTGAATACCGGCAATGCGGAGGCGGTCAGCAGGAAGGCCAGCAGAAGGGCTATGACGCAAAGCAGTGCGGACTCGGTGAGGAACTGGCTGATGATTTGTGTGCTGCTGCTGCCGTTAATTTTGCGCACACCAACCTCTTTGCTTCTTTTGAGGGAGCCGGCGAGCGTAATATTGATAAAGTTAATACCGGCCATCACCAGGATAAATACCGCGATGCCCATAAAGATCCAGGCAAACACCGGGTTGCTGCCGTTGATCACACCGCCTTCCCGGTTGCCATCGGGTGAATACAGCGGATGAAGGTGAATGTCGGTAACCGGTTGCAGGCCAAACGTGAGGGTGGAATTTGTATGCGCTGCCGCTACCCGGTTTAGTTGTTGTATAACCGTATTCATGGCAGCATCCGGCCGTGTAACCACAAATGTGCTGAGATATACATTGTTCCAGTCGGTGTCGTTAAACGACAGCTGCATAAACCGGAAGGGGAGTAATACATCAAACCGGATGGAAGAATGCAGGGGAGGGTCTTTCACTACACCGCTGATCACCAGCGGTTTTCCCAGGCGCCGGGCAGAAGGGTCTGCATCCATCCGGAGCAGTTCACCCACCACGTTGGTGCGGTTAAAATATTTCAGGGCGGTACTTTCTGTAATCACGGCCGATCCTATGTCGCTGAGCGCCGTAGCAGAATCGCCTTTGATGAGTGGAAAAGAGAAGATCCGGAAGAAGTCGGCATCCACAAACAGGAGCTGTTGTTTTAATACTTTGTTGCCGGCGATAATGTCCCCGTAAATATCTCCGCCCATCACCCGGCTGTAGGCCGTTATTTCCGGTACCTGGGCTTTGAAAGCGGGGCCATGTAACTGCCCGGTACTGCCGGTCCGCTGCGCACTGCCATCTGGTTGGGTGATTGCGGTGGTAACGCGGTACAGATGCGGGTTCTGTTGATGAAACCTGTCGAAACTGTTTTCATCTTTCAGGTATAAAAATGCCAGCAAAACACAACTGAGACCAATGGCCAGGCCAATGATATTGATCCCTGCATACAGCTTGTTTTTCCGGTGGTGGCGAATGGCTATTTTAACGTAGTTAGCGAGCATACAGGAAGATAATATATTTTACTGTTTGTTTATAAAAGGAGAGACAGGGCTTTATCCAGTATAAACGCCACCCGTTCCGCCACGGTGGCTTCAGGTAGCTTTACCAGCCTGTATTCCAGCCGTGTGTATACTTTTATCATGCTTTCGTAGGTTTGCACGGCTTCTTCAAAAGATTGTTTACGTTCCTTATCGTGTTCATAAATGGCCATCCATGGCGGTGTGAGAAACACGGTTGGATTAAACCGGTATAAGGCGGCGGCGTGCTCCATTTCTTCCGGAACGGGCAGCCCGCATAGCTCAAGATAACCGATGGTATCGGCAATACCCCGGTCGAAAAATACGGGGCGACTGGCGGCCGGCTGCTCCAGGTAATCCTGCAGCGACTGCTCAAACATCAGCCGGGCAAATGCCTGCCGGTTGGCCCAGGGCAGTGCCTGTCCGCCGGCAGCTACCTGCTGCCGGATAATTTCCCGGCCCGTTTCCGGAACGGTGATATGTCCCATGTCACGCAGCGCCGCTATGATAGCGGTTTTGCCCATGCCGGGCCCACCCGTGACAATAAAAAAGTGATCTCTTACTTTTTTGTTCATCTTAATAAATTAAAAAAATAAATAATTGGATAGAGGGGAGTGGGAAGGTGTAAAAAAATATTCCGCTGACAAACGTTATAAAGTATCTTTACGGCATCTATGCTGCAGGGAGTCAAGCAATTTCTATACCGTTCAGCCGAATATCACTGGAACAACATTGTGAATGTTGGTGTGCATCCTGCTATGCCTTATATAGAATCCAGGCGCACAAAGTTATTGAATTTACTCTCATTGCCCTGTATTCCCTTTATGTTTTTTTACTGTATTTTAAATACCATCCAGGGCAGGTACATATTAGCGGCATTGAATGCTATTACTACCACTACTTCCGTACTGGTACTGATATTCCATAAAAAACGGATGTACCTCAGCGCAAGGATCGTACTTATTTGCATCAGCATCCTGATCTATACTTTTACCGGTGTTTATTTTCATAACGGAGCGGAGTATTTCTTACTGAACATTCTTTTTATCGTGATCCTGATCTACGACAACAAGTGGATAGTAGGCAGCCTGAGTGTATTGGTGATCGCGGCTTTTATGCTGATCGTATTTATGCCGCGGTCGTGGTACCTGGCGCCGCCGGTGCCGGTAGAAAGGGTGTGGCTTAATGTGGTTGTTGCATTGGCGTTTGTAGTGGTGGCGCTTAGTTTTTTTAAGTATATCCAGTCGGATTACCAGCGGGAAATTGAGCAGCAGCGACAAACGCTGGTGTCGATGAACAAGGATAAGGAAAAACTTTTTTCCATTGTAGCGCATGATATCCGCAGCCCGCTGGCCACGCTGGAAAGCCTGCTGGACATGTTCCGGAAAGGACAATATCCCCGTGATGATATGGAAGAAGCGGCGGATGTACTGCATAAAAAAGTGGCGCAGCTGGGCGTTACACTCGATAATGTATTGCGCTGGAGCACCCGCAGCATGAAAGGCATTCAAACCCGGCCCCGGCATTTTTTACTGGCGCCGGTAGTAACGGAAGTGCTTCATTTTTTTGAACTGATCATACAGCAAAAACAGATCACCGTGGAATTGCAGATACCCGTATCCACGGCCTTGTATGCCGACCGCGACCAGGTGTCGGTAATTCTTCGCAACCTTTTCAGCAATGCGCTGAAGTTTAGTTATACCGGCGGGCAGATTGAAGTAAAAGCGCAGATAACAGATGAAGTGGTGATCACGATTACGGATCATGGTGTGGGCATGTCGCCGCAGCAACTCAGTACGCTGTTCACTTCCCACCAGCATCCTGGATATGGTACGGATGGTGAGCGTGGCACAGGACTCGGGCTATTGCTTTGCCGGGAATTTGCAGAACAGAATGGCGGCGTGATTAAAGTAACAAGTTTGCGGGAAAGCGGCACCAGCTTTACCCTGCATTTTGTAAAAGGCGATTTTTCCCCGGAAGACGAGGCCGCTTTCAATTAGCTGTTATTGCAGGGCTTCCTGCATGCGTATGATATGCTCCCGGTTATTAAGCCCCCACTGATCAATGGCGGCCACCAACGGCAGTATACTTTCCCCGGTAGGCGTGAGGTAATATTCCACTTTCAGCGGCGTACCCGGAAAGATCTTTTTACATACCATTCCGTATTCTTCCAGTTCGCGCAGCTGCATATTGATCACCCTGGGAGCGGCGCTGCTGATAGCGGTGTGCAGCTCGCTGGGCCTGCGGACACCTTTGCTGATGCTGTCCAGTATACAGGCTTTCCATTTGCCGCTCAGTACCTTCATGCTCACATTAATACCGCATTCCAGGTCTTCAGGTATTTTTCTCTCGTACATATACAGGTAATTATCCTACAATTTTAAAGAATTATTGGCGGACAGGGAATAAAGATTCCCGCAGGGAATAATTTTTCCCTTATTTTTTCCCTGCGCCATTCTGTGGAAGTTTGTGTCATAAAATTTGAATGTATGACACAAAAGATTAACAAAGGAAGCGCGGTTACCGTTATCGGTTTAGGCGCTATGGGTATTACACTGGCACAGCTTTTACTGGCAGCAGGATACAAAGTAACCGTATGGAACCGCAGCCCGGACAAAGCAGCGGCGCTTGTTGCTGAAGGAGCAGTGCTGGCGCCGGATGCAGCATCGGCCATTGCTGCGAGCCGGGTTACCGTTATCTGCGTATACAACCACGCTGCCACACTGGCGATACTCAATACACCCGCAGTAAGAAACGTGATCTCCGGCCGTACTTTATTACAGCTTACTACTATCAGTCCGGCGGAAGCCCGCTTTACCGCCGCCTGGGCAAAGGATAACGGTGCCGCCTATATGAATGGCGCCATCCAGGCAGCTCCGTCACAAATGGGCCGCCCGGATACGCCGATCCTGGTTTCAGGAGAGGAAGCCACCTACACGCTGCTCACGCCCGTGCTACAGGTATTTGGCGGCGGCATCTCTTATCTGGGTGCGGCTATCGGCGCGGCTCCTACAATGGACCTGGCCACGCTGTCGTATATCTACGGATCGGTGATCGGCTTCCTGCATGGGGTAAGGATCAGTGAGTCGGAGGGACTGGGAGTAGATCAGTACGCCGCTATTGTGGCAGGTATTACGCCCACGTTTGGCGACTTTCTCCAACATGAAGGCAATATGATCCATACCAACAACTTCCAGGTAACGGAGAGCCCTATGCGTATTTCCATAGAAGCTACCGCGCGGCTGGAAGCAACCGCCCGTGAAGCTGGTATCAATGCGGCTTTCCCGGCCTTTGCTTCAGCGCTGTTTAAGAAAGCGGCAGCTGCGGGTTATGAAGATGAAGAAGTGGCGGCGCTGATCAAAGTAATGCGTGATCCTGCCTGAGCTGGATTTTGTTTTATATTTGCCTTCTAAACAAGGCATTATGCATATCCTGGTGATTGAAGATGAGCAACGGGTGGCGGAGATGATCAGAAAAGGATTGGAAGAACAGGGCTTCCGGATCACGCTGGCCTATGATGGTGAGATGGGAAAGAAGCTGGCCCTGAGCAGCTCCTTCGATCTCATCATTATGGATATCATCCTGCCAAAGATCAACGGATTGGATCTGTGTAAACAGATCAGGAGCGTGTTGCCGGATTGCCCCATTATTATGCTCACCGCCCTCGGAACTACAGACGATAAAGTGGAAGGCTTTGATGCCGGCGCGAATGATTACCTCGTGAAGCCGTTCGACTTCAGGGAACTGCACGCCCGCATCCGCGCACTGATAAAGCGGAACCAGGCCGGTAATACTTTCAACCAGGGATTCCTGCTGCGCTTCGCGGATATGGAAATGAACCTGCAAACAAAAATTGTGAAAAGGGAAGATGTAGTGATAGACCTGACCCCAAAGGAATTCCGGCTGCTGGAATACATGATGAAAAACCCGGAACGCGTATTATCCAGGACAGAGATCGCAGAAAAAGTATGGGATACCTTTGATTCCGGCACCAATTTTATTGATGTATATATTAATTATCTTAGGAAAAAGATAGACAAAAATTTCCCCACAAAGCTTATTCACACCCGCTCCGGAATGGGCTTTATATTTAAGGCAGAGTGAAAATAAGAACCCGGCTCATATTGTTGTTCATGGTACTCTTCGGGGTATTGCTGCTGGCATTTGCAGTGTTTATTTATATTTTTTCTGCCGGTAATCAGAAAGATGAATACTATGATCACCTGAAAAGGGAAGCGATCACCAAAGCCAATATGCTCCTGGACGCACGGGTACCACCGGCTGTTTTACAGCTGATCTATAAAAATGCCAACAACGATTTGTTTGAGGAAGAAGTAGCTATTTATGATACTGCTTTCCACCTCCAATATCATGATGCGGTAGATATAGATAAAGTAAAAGAAACGCCGGAGATGATCAACCGCATTATCCAGCAACAGGAAATCAGGTTTAAACAGGGTACATTACAGGTGGTTGGTTTCCTCTATGCACACCAGGGACGCCATTATGTAATTACTGCTGCGGCTACGGATAAGTATGGGCTGCAACGCCTGCAGAGATTGAAATACAGCCTCATTTTTTCTTATATCGGTATCATTGGTTTAACCATCATTGCCGGGTATTTTTTTGTAGGCAGGGCATTGAAACCGGTAGAGAAAATGGTGGACAAAGTAGAAGAGATCACCGCTACCAATCTCGATTTACGGGTACCCGTACAAAATGAAAAAGACGAAATAGGAGAACTGGCTACCACGTTTAATAAAATGCTGGACCGGCTGGAAAACTCCTTTGATGCCCAGAAGTATTTTGTTAGTAACATCTCTCATGAATTACGTACCCCTTTATCCACTATTGTGGGAGAATTGCAGATTGCTTTGATAAAGGACAGGTCCGCACCGGAATACAAAGAAGTGATCCGGCTGGCGCTGACTGATGCCCAACGCCTGGTAAAGCTCTCCAACGGCCTGCTGGATCTGGCAAAGGCCAGTTACGACCAAACGGAAATAGGCCGCAAAGCATTACGCACAGATGAATTACTGATGGATGCCCGTGATACCGTGATCCGGTCAAACGAAGGGTACCAGGTAGATATACAATTTGAACAGGAAATTGAAGATGATGATTTTATTTCAGTGAACGGGAATGAATACCTGTTGAAAGTAGCGTTTGTGAACCTGATGGAAAATGCGTGTAAGTTCTCTGCCAATCACCAGTGTATAGTGACTATTAATTACCACGGGCGCGTTGTTATACTCCGGTTTACAGACAATGGCATCGGCATATCCGCCACCGATCTTCCCAATATCTTCTCTGCATTTTACCGCGGCGCCAACCAGGATTTTACCGCGGGAAATGGTATCGGTCTTTCTTTAACCCAAAAGATCCTCGCCATGCACCAGGGCACTATCAGCGTTACTTCCCGCATGGATGAAGGCAGTACCTTTACGGTGGAAATACCGCACCTGTAGCGTTCTAATAAATTTCTAATAAAATTCTGTTCCCTTTCTAACGAGCCTTTCTATAAGGCCGGCCTACCTTTGCAGCGCATTAAAACAACAATGATGATGGACGCTGGTCCGGAACGTTACTTTATTTCTTCATCTCCTGCCTGATGTCATAGCGCTGCTGTGTTGTCAGCAGGTAAACTATAGCGCTGTGTTATACTTATTAAAAAGATTCCTTGCCATGGGCTTACTGGGTGCAACTGCCTGTCATACTGTAAACCGGGAGCCAGCCGCCGCCGCTGCAATCACCAGCGCCGATACTATCACCCTGCCACCGGCGCTGGCCGGCAAGGTGAAAATTTCCACGGTGGGAAGTACGGCTTATCAAAAACAGATTACTACCGCCGGCACCATAAAAGTGATTCCTACAAAGTATGCAGAAATAACGCCGCCCTTTGAAGGAAGAGTCACGAAATCCTTTCTGCAGCTGGGCATGAAAACCACGCCGGATATGCCGTTGTTTGAAATCAGTTCCCCGGATTTTATGGAAGCCCAGAAAACATTTTTCCAGGAAAAGGCGCAGCTGGAGCAGGCCCGCAAAACCTGCAAACGCCAGCAGGACCTGGTGGATAACGGCGTAGGTACACAGAAAGACCTGGAAGAAGCACAAACCTCCCTGGCAGTTGCGCAAAAGGAATATGATAATGCACAGATGGGCATCCGTCTCTTTAAAGCCAATCCCGGTACACTGGTACTCGGACAGCCCCTGGTAGTAAGAGCGCCGGTGGCCGGCGAGGTAATTGCCAACAAAGTAATACTGGGGCAATACATAAAGGAGGACGCCGGCAGTGTAGCCACCATCGCAGATGTATCTGCCCTGTGGATTGCCGGCCAGGTAAAAGAGAAAGACATCCGCTTTCTTCATACCGGCGATGAATGCCATATTGAGGTAGCTGCTTTACCTGGCGTAACCCTTACCGGGAAAGTGTATCATATTAATGCATTGGTAGATGAAGACACCCGCAGCATAGAAGTGCTGATCAGTGTACAAAATAATAACCGCGCGCTGAAACCCGGTATGTACGTAACCGTTAGTTTCTCCGGGCAACCGGAAAACGCTTTACAGATCCCGCTTACAGCCCTGCTGCAAAACGGCGATACGCCCGCGGTATGGGTGGCCGCTGCCAACGGACAGTTTATAAAACGCAGCATTACTACTAATGGAGCCAACGGTCCGCAGGTGATTGTTACGGCAGGCTTACACGAAGGCGAGCGGATTATTTCCGAAGGCGCCTTCTATCTCTCCGGTACCAAATAACTACGCTTTTATTTCAACAGGATTTTATGAAGAAATTAATATCAGCTGCTATTCAGAAGCGCTGGCTGTTTGTTGCATTGTTCGTGCTGCTGGCGCTGTTCGGTTATTATTCCTGGAAACAGCTGGCACTGGAAGCTTACCCGGATATTGCCGACGTTACCTCACAGGTGGTAACACAGGTGCCGGGACTCGCTGCAGAAGAGGTGGAACAACAGATTACAGTGCCCGTAGAACGTGCGCTCAACGGTATGCCCGGCATGCATGTGATGAGAAGCAAAAGCACCTTTGGCTTATCAGTGATCACCATTGTTTTTGAAGACGGGATGGAAGACTACTGGGCGCGGCAACGGATCACAGAACGGCTGGGAGATGTAGAACTGCCGTATAACGCCAAACCCGGACTGGACCCGCTTACTTCACCCATCGGGGAAATATACCGGTATATTATTGAAAGCAATAATCATGATCTGAAAACGGTCACGGACCTGCAAAATTATACCATCATTCCACGCATCAAACAGGTAGCGGGTGTAGCAGATGTAACTAACTTTGGCGGGATCACCGCGCAATACCAGGTGGAAATTGATCCGCAGAAGATGGAACAGTACCATGTTTCCCTCGCAGACGTGCAAACCGCTATCAGTAACAACAATGCCAACAACGGCGGCAGTGTGCTCACCATGGGAGATCTCGGCTATGTGGTGCGCGGTATCGGGCTGGTGAAAACACTGGAAAGTCTTGGTGATATAGTAGTAAAATCGGTGAACGGTGTACCCGTATTCCTGAAGGACCTGGGCCAACTGAAACTGGGCAACCTGGAACGCAAAGGCATCCTGGGCTATACCGACCGGCGCGTGAACTACTCCGAAGGCGACGAAGGAATTGTATTGCTGCTGAAAGGACAAAACCCTTCCGTGGTGCTGGAAGGTATTCACGCTGCGGTGGATGACCTGAACCGGCATATCCTGCCGGAAGGCGTGAGCATCCGTCCGTATCTCGACCGTACACAGCTCATCGACAACACGCTTCATACGGTGTCGCATACACTATTGGAAGGCATCGGGCTGGTGATAGCAGTGTTGATTATATTCCTGGGAAACTGGCGCGGGGCACTGATTGTAGCCATTACTATTCCGCTGGCATTGCTCATTGCTTTTATCGGGATGTACTTTACGCATATTCCCGCTAACCTGTTATCGCTTGGCGCTATTGACTTTGGTATCATCGTAGACGGCGCCATTGTAATGATGGAAGCCATCCTGAAAAAACGCGAAGATGATCCGGACGCGGAACTGGCAGAGTTAACCATTGCACAGAAGGCTACGCTGGTAGCAAGACCGGTACTGTTTTCCACCATCATTATTATTACGGCTTACCTGCCGTTGTTTTCTTTTGAAAGAGTAGAACGCAAGCTGTTTACGCCGATGGCGTTTACTGTTGGATACGCGCTGCTGGGCGCACTGGCCGTGGCGTTGCTGCTTATACCCGGACTGGCATTTGCCGTATACCGGAAGCCGCGTAAGCTGTATCATAACAGGTGGCTGGACCGGTTGACCAATGCTTACAAGCATCGCCTGGAACAGCTCATGAGCAGACCAAAGCGGGTATTCATTCCGCTGGCGCTGGTGCTCACAGGCGCCATCGTGTTGTCTGTTACCGTTGGCAAGGATTTTCTGCCGCCACTGGATGAAGGCACCATCTGGCTGCAGGTACAGCTGCCGCCGGGTATTTCACTGCAACGTTCAAAAGAAATGAGCGACAGCCTGCGGCAACATACCATGAAATATGAAGAGGTAACGTATGTGATGGTGCAGGCTGGCCGTAACGATGATGGCACCGACCCGTGGACGGCCTCTCATTTTGAATGTAGCATCGGGCTGAAGCCTTACCGTGAGTGGAAGCGGGGAAGAACTAAAGCAGGCCTTATTAACGATCTGGCGCTGGAATATGCCACCATGCCGGGTTACAGCGTTGGGTTCAGTCAGCCTATGATCGATGGGGTGATGGATAAAATTTCCGGTGCGCACAGTGAGCTGGTTGTAAAAGTATACGGTGATGATTTTAAAGAAACACGCCGTATTGCAGATGAAATAGCCACCACTTTAAAACAGGTAAAAGGTGCTGCCGATGTAGCCATCGACCAGGAGCCGCCTTTGCCGCAGTTGCAGATCACTGTAGACAGGGACGCCCTTGCAAGGTATGGCCTTAATGTAAGTGATGTGGGAGAACTGATAGAAGTGGCTATTGGCGGCAAGGCGGTGTCGCAGGTGTTTGCAGGCAACAAAGTATTTGATGTAACCTGCCGGTATGCGGAAAGCAGCAGGGACACGCCGGAGAAGATCGCCGGCCTGATGCTCACTTCCGCCACCGGTGCTAAGATACCACTGGCGCAGGTAGCCACCGTAAAAACCGCTGCCGGCGAAAGCACCATCACCCGCGAATGGAATAAGCGGCACCTGACCGTGAAGCTGAACCTGCGGGGAAACGACCTCACCGCATTTCTCGCCGACGCACGGCAGCAGATAGAAAAACAGGTACAATATGACCACGCGAAATACACTATTAAATGGGGTGGCCAGTTTGAGAATCAGCGCCGCGCGTATAGTAAGCTGCTCGTCGTAGTGCCGTTGGCGTTAGCCATCATGTTTTTACTGCTTTACAGCGCCTTTGGAAAATTCCGGCAGGCAGGGCTGATCCTGGGCGTAGTGCCATTGGCATTGTTTGGTGGTATGCTGGCGCTCAATGTCCGCGGGATGACGCTCAATGTATCTTCCGCCGTAGGTTTCATTGCGTTGTTTGGGGTAGCTGTGCAGAATGGAGTGATCCTGGTATCGCAGATCAACGACCTGCGTAAGCAGGGATATGGGCTGATGAATGCCGTGATCGATGGCGCCCGTAACCGTTTCCGGCCGGTACTGATGACGGCCTCCGTTGCAGCACTGGGGTTACTGCCGGCATCTTTTGCCACGGGCATAGGGTCTGATGTGCAGCGGCCGCTGGCTACCGTAATCGTATATGGGTTACTGTTAGCTACCGTGATCACCTTGTTTGTATTGCCGGCCCTGTATTATCTCATGGAAAGAAAATGGAGTGCTTCACCCGCAGAATAAATAAATTATATGCAGTTTTTATATAGATTTTTTGGGCAGATGTTTTTATGGATGGCCATTCATAGCGCCACCCTCGCGCAGGCGGATAGTAGCTTTCAGCAGACGCCTGTTCCGCTGGCCGGCTACCTTCGCCTGGTAGCCACGCAACACCTGGGCTATGCAGCGCAGCAGTATAATGTGAGCATTGCCGCGGCAGGGATAGAAAGCGCCAAAGTATTTCCAGATCCACAGCTTTCACTGGATGGCTTCGACAACCAGCACCGGCTGCTGAAGTTATCGTATGGATATAATGCAGGCATCAGTACCACGCTGGAGCTGGGCGGCAAAAGAAAAGCCAGGGTAGCATTGGCGCAGAGCGGGCTTGAACTGAGCCAGGCGCAATTGCAGGACTATTTCCGCCAACTGCGTGCCGACGCCACCATCGCCTGGTATAATGCCTTGCTGCAGCAAGGACTTTTGCGGGTGCAGCAACAGGCCGGCGATATTATGCGGCAGCTCGCTGCTGCCGATGCTATACGGTTTCAGAAAGGTGTGATAACGGCAACGGATGCACGACAATCAGAACTGGAAGCGAACCAGTTGCTCAACAGCATATACCAGCAGGAGGCAGATTTCAAAACAGCGCTGGTGCAGTTAAACATCAACACCGGCAGGTCGCACGGCGATACGTTGCTGCTGCCCACCGGAGGCTTTGATCACCTGGAAAGGGATTTTAACTTAGCCGTACTGATTGCAGATGCGCAGCAAAGTCGCGCCGATATCCTGGCGGCCAACGCCACAAAAACCGTAGCGGAGAAAAGTCTCGCCCTGGTAAAGGCCAACCGGAAAATAGACCTCGGCATCAATGCCGGTGTTGGTTACAATGCCGCAGCTACCAGCGATATTGCTCCCACGCCGCGTTACATTGCCAGCAGCGCGGGTATCTCTGTGCCGCTGAAATGGTCCAATCATTACAAGGGGGATCTGCGTAGTGCGCAGTATGCCATCAAACAGGCCGGCGTGGCGTATAACCAGGTGCAGCTGCAAATCCAGGTGGAAGTAACCCAGGCATGGTACAATTATCATGCAGCACAACAACAGGTGCAGCAATTTGAACATACGCTGCTTACCAGTGCGCAGCAGGTACTACAGGGAAAGATGTACAGCTATCAACGCGGGGAAACCTCGCTGCTGGAAGTATTGAACGCACAACGTACCTGGAATGAGGTGCAGCAGAACTACCAGGAGGCGTTGTTCCGCTATGCGGCAGCGCTGGTAGAGCTGGAAAGGGCAGCGGGCATCTGGGATATTTCCTGACACATCAGGACACTACAGGATAGTTTATTACAGGTATTCATTATCTTGTTCTGCTCCACGTTTAATTGTTCAATATGAAAAAATTCCTTGTTCCTGTTGCGGGATTATTTTTACTTACTGCAACAGCTTCCGCTCAAACTGCCAAAGGCCCGGCGCCACTGAAATTTGAAAAGCGGCAGATCGCTGCAGAAAGTTATGAATCCGTGGCGGTGATGGATGTAAACAATGATAAGATCCCCGACCTGGTATCCGGCGCTTTCTGGTATGAAGGACCGGCGTATTTTAAGCGTCATTATATTGGCCCGGTGAAACAGTTTGGCGAGTACTGGGACGACTTCTCCACGATTCCGTTTGACGTAAACGGTGATGGCCGCATGGATTATGTGACCGGCGGCTGGTTTGGAAAAACGCTGGTATGGAAGGAGAACCCGGGGAACGACAAGGAATGGACAGAACACGTAATTGCCACTCCCGGCAATATTGAAACCACCCGCGCCTGGGATCTTGATGGCGACGGCATACCGGAAATTATTCCCAACACGCCCAATGATCCGCTGGTGGTATATCATCATACCAAAGGCGCGTTTACGGCGCATACAGTACTGGACCGTAAATCGGGGCATGGCCTGGGCAGTGGGGATATTAACGGCGACGGCCGTACAGACCTCGTAGTGCCGGAAGGATGGGCAGAAGCGCCGGCATCGCCCTACAGCGCCGCCTGGACTTTTCACCCGGAGTTTAATCTTGGCACCGCGAGTGTGCCTGTAATAGTGGCCGATGTAAACAAAGACGGTCTGCCTGACCTCATTGCAGGACAGGGGCATGATTATGGGCTCGACTGGTACGAGCAAAAGAAAGATACCAAAACAAACAAACGGTTGTGGATCAAACATGCTATTGACCCTTTTAATTCGCAATACCATACCATGTTGTGGGAAGATATAGATGGAGATAATGAGCCGGAGCTGATAACCGGAAAGCGTTACCGCGCGCACAACGACCATGATCCGGGTTCCAGTGATCCCTGTGGCATCTATTATTTTAAATGGAACGGCGCTTCATTCACCAAACAGGTGATCAGCTATGGATCAAAAGGAGCAGGGTTATATTTTGTAACCCATGATCTTACCGGGTCCGGCAGAAAAGATGTGATTGTTGCCGGTAAGGATGGATTGTTTATCTTTTATAACAAGGGATCTTTATAAAAATACTGCCTGCAAGATAAGCAGGCAGTATACTGTGAAAAAAAATGTTCCTGCGTGTCAGGAATTATTCTTCGCCAGCCAGTTCTCAATGGCGGCTCCAATATTAGCAGTGAGGGTGGTTTCATTATCCTTGCCCTGCTCAAACCAGTGGTTAGCTCCTTCGTTGTCCTGCTTTTTTTCCAGGTAAATAGTTTTCTCAGGAAGACGGACGATGAACACATCTTCGTCGCGGCGCGTAACCCCTGTTTCGTGGTTGTCGAGTTGTATGCTGAAGGTATTCATGGCTACAAAGTTTATCTTTTATGGTACAATCATTATGCCTTATGTGGGCTGGTTGGTCCTTTTTTTGTTTCTTCGCAGCTGAGTCCTCTTTATCCTATTTAACAAGACCAACAAAATGTGCGTATGATCATTAAAGAGTTACCTGTTGTTATTGAAACTCCGAGAGGGAGTGGTGAAAAATACGATTTCGACCCTGCATCCCGGTTTTTTGTACTCAGTAAGATATTATCCGCCGGTATGGTGTTCCCTTATGATTTTGGTTTTATCCTTGGAACCAAAGGAGCCGATGGAGATCCGCTGGATGTGATGGTGATCTCCGAATTTAAAAGCTTTCCCGGCTGCCTGATTAAATGCCGTTTGCTGGGTGCCATCAAAGCAGAACAAAAGGAAAGGGATGGTACGGTAATCCGGAACGACCGCTACATCGCAGTGCCGGTGTTATCAAAATTATATAAAGGAGTGGATGCCGTGTCGGCGCAAACCATCCGTGAAATAGAACATTTCTTTATTACCTATAATGAGCAGGAAGGAAAACAGTTTACTCCACTGGGATATATAGAAGCAGCTCCTGCCTATGAGCAGATAAAATTTCCTGAAAAATAAATGTCGCGCCTACACTTTTGGGTCAAAGCGATCCATCAGCTGCGCTGCAGATGTCTGCAGCGGTGCCGGTATATTTTGTTATCCCCAGACCTCGTCATACCGGGTGGCATGTGCATTTTTGGTGAAAATCTGCTTTCGACACGATTATTGTAATTATCATCCCAACGGTGCCGGTTTGGGTGATGTTGGGCACCTCCCCGTTTGGAGGTACTGTAGCCGCCGCCGCTGTAGTGGTAGCTATTAACAGGAGCCTGGTCCGGATCTCTTTGAAATGCAGTAAGATCAACCACGTGATAAAAGGACAGCATGGAATAAATGGTGATTGTGCATTTTATTACACGGTTTTATAGTTGATTGTGGAATTAATGGCATCCCCATAGCAAGGATCAACCAGTATATATTTTAGGATTATATATTTTGTACAATGATAAATGCCCCGACAAAGGCAACTTTAAGTGAACCGGCTACGGCGTCTGATAGGTTTCCCCCCGGTGGAGGTGAAACAGGTGAACTGATCCGTTCTTTTAACTGGAGCGCTACTCCCTTAGGGAGGGCGGACCAGTGGTCGCAAAGTTTAAAGACCTGTATACAGATTTTACTCTCCTCTGCGCAACCTATCCTCCTGTGCTGGGGCAATGAAAATATCTTTATATATAATGACGCCTGCCGGGAATTACTTGGCAACCGGCACCCTTTGTCGATGGGACAACCGGCAGCAACGGTATGGCCAGCCTTATGGTCAACCCCGGAAGCGGCTGTAATAACTCCGCAGCTGCGGCTGATGCGGCCGGATGGCAGTTGCTACCAGTTTGACGGCATGCCTGTAAAGGATGATACCGGCGACACCGGCGTTCTGTTTATCGGCGTATCCCTGCATAACGGGAAAGCGCCTACGTTTGTTAAAACAGACCTTAGTAATTTCACCAGGACATTGCTGGAGCAGCTGGACCCGGTGATCCGGGAAGCGGGTCTCACCCTCGTAATTAACCTGGGGATTGTTTCGGAAGATATATATATAGACAGGGACATCTGGGAACAGATCCTGTTATCATTGCTTACTAACGCCCTTAGCTATACGTTGCAGGGGGGCGTAGCGGTAAGGCTTAGCCAGGAAGACAACCAGGTAGTACTTTCAATAGCGGATACCGGTATCGGCATCCCCCCAGGGCTGTTGTCTGAAATCAATGCAGCATTGCAGGGGCCGCCCTGGAGCCGTGGTGGCCTCACTGTAGCAAATGAAGGTATCCTCCTGCATGGCGGAGAGCTGCAGATCAGCAGCATTCCCGGCGAGGGAAGCACCGTTACCATATCCATTCCGGTTGGTCATGCACATCTGCCTGCTGCGGAAGTGGTTCACCATGCTGTCCCGGTACATAAGGCTTATCATGGTTATCTGCCGCAAATGACTTCAGCGATCCGGATGTGCCGCGGGAAACTCCTGCAGCAACATACAGGGTCACATTATCAGCAACTGTTGGAAGCGCTGCCGGCCGCCGTATACACCTGCGACAAGGAAGGCCATGTACTCCTTTACAATACAGCAGCAGTTTCCTTATGGGGCAGAACACCCGTGGCAGGGGTAGATATGTGGTGTGGTTCCTGGAAAATATATGAGTCCGATGGCATTACGCCCATTGACCCGGACAGCTGCCCGATGGCGGAGGCCATTAAAGGTGGCACACCGGTGAGAGGAAAAGTTATCATGATAGAAAGACCCGATGGCTCCAGGCGCATCATCCAGCCATACCCTGATCCGATATTCGATAGCGCCGGTAATCTCCAGGGTGCGGTGAATATGCTGGTAGATATTACCGACCAGAAAAGCGCGGAAGAATACGTATCCAAACTGGCGGCTATCGTGGAATTTTCAGATGACGCCATTGTCAGTAAAACGCTGGATGGTATAATTACCAGCTGGAACCCGGGCGCAGAAAGGTTGTTTGGGTATACTGCGGAAGAAATGAAAGGGGAAGCCATCACCCGAATCATTCCGGCCGACAGGCTGGATGAGGAATCCCGGATCATTGAGCAACTCAGGGCCGGCAACAGGGTAGATCATTTTGAAACAAAGCGTGTCACCAAAGACGGGCAGCTGCTGGACATCTCCCTGACCATCTCCCCGGTAAAAGATCTCCATGGAAATATAATAGGCGCTTCCAAAATTGCCCGGGACATTACGCAACAAAAGAGATTATTCCTGGCGCTCCAGGAAAGCGAATCCAAATATATGCAGCTGGCTGTCAAACTGGAGGCAATAGTAGAACAGCGAACCAAAGAACTGGTGGAAGCTAATTTCTATCTCGAAAAATCAAACCGCGAACTGGAACAGTTTGCCTATGTAACCAGCCACGATTTACAGGAACCCCTGCGGAAGATCCATACGTTTGCAGGCATGTTGTTTAATGTAAACAAAGACATCCTTTCCGATACCTCCCGGATGTACATTGAAAAAGTAATGCAAAGCGCCAAACGGATGTCGCTCCTGATCAGTGAGCTGCTGGATTACTCCCGGCTGGTACACGTAAAAGATCCGTTTGTGGAAACGGACCTCAACGAAATCCTGAAAAATGTAATGACAGATTTTGAGGTGCTGATCAGCCAGCACGATGTTACCATTACCGCAAATGAACTGCCCCGTCTTACCGTAAGTCCCCTGCAGATGAACCAGCTGTTTCATAACCTTATTGGTAATGCTATTAAGTTTTTATCACCCGGAAGAAAGCCCCGGATCAATATTCACGCGGAGTCGCTTAGTGCTGCGGACCTGGCCGCATTCCCGGACCTGGAAACGGGAAGGGACTACTGCACTATCACGGTGGCGGACAATGGTATCGGGTTTGACCAGATATATGCCGATAAAATCTTCCAGATCTTTCAACGGCTAAACGACCGTACTGTTTATGAAGGAACAGGAATAGGACTGGCCCTGTGTAATAAAATCGTACTAAACCATAAAGGAGGAATTTATGCGACCGGCGTACCGGATAAGGGCGCCGTTTTTAAAGTGATCCTGCCAATGTAAAGGGATGTGTCCGATCTGTTGTGCTTTTGTTAATTGTGTTTGTTTTTTGAAGAAAGGTGGGTTATTGCAGGCCGCTGATTTTTTCAGGAACATTTCCTGCTGTACTTTTGCAACAGTTACAACTTTTCTTTTTCCTCGTTTGTTTTCATAGTTCGAATTGTTTCCAATTTATCCTGCCATTAAACTGCCCTGCAATGAGAGAGAAATTAATCAGCTTACTAATTGATCCGGACCGCGACCGGCGTAACCAGTTCTATCTTGCGCTGGACCTCCTGAACGTGAGTAAAGCCTGCATTTCGCAGGATAACACCAGTAAAGCGCTGGACTATTTTAAGAAGCACCCCGACCTTGTCCCGGACTACATTTTTTTAGACAGCCTGTTACCTTCAGATGAAACGCCCCAGTTTCTGCGCGAGCTGAGAAAGATCAAACGTTTGAAACAGGTACCGGTTATCTGGTATGCCGCTTCCTTTGAACCCGATCAGCAACAGGCCATCCGGGAAGCCGGATTTGCCGCAGGCTTAGCCAAGCAGAGCGACCTGTATAGGCTCAAAGGGAATCTTAAAGTACTCTTCCAGAGCGAACTGCAGGAAAATGTGATGCCGGACGAAGCTTCTGCTGCCACCCGCTTTAAGATGAAGATGAAGGAAATGTTACTGCAAACCCAGTCGTTACTGGAAGCGCCGGAACATCTGCTCACTCATTCCTGATTTATTTTATTCCGATTGCAATGCCTTCACAGGATTGGCCATCGCAGCTTTCGTACCCTGGAAGCTGATGGTGAGTAATGCAATGAGCGCCGTAAGGATGCCTGCTGCCGCAAACATCCACCACTGCAGCGATACGCGGTAATCGACATTGCGCAGGGCTTCCTGCATGGCCAGCACCGCCAGCGGTACCGTAATCACAAAAGCAATGAATACCGGCTTCAGGAATTCTTTAGCAAGCATATACCAGATCCTGCCCACGCTGGCGCCCATAATTTTACGGATACCGATTTCTTTGCTGCGCCTTTCCGCGAGGTAGGTAGATAAACCAAATAACCCCAGGCAGGAGATCAGGATAGCCAGGCTGCTGGTCCAGTTAAGCATGAACCCGGAGGAACGCAAGCCTGTAAACATTTTCCGGTAAGCTTCTTTGGTGAAGCTGAATTCAAACGGGAATTCAGGATTACTTTTTTTGATAGCCGCTTCAATTTTTGCAAGGGCTGTTTCCGGGTGCTCCGTTTTACGAAGCCGTACAAAAATATGGCTCATGGGGCCGGAGCCAAAATAGATGACCAGCGGTGGCGACGACCGGTAAGGGTTATTGACCACAAAATCTTTCACTACCCCAATGATCGGATTGTTACCAAGCATGGTACCGATCACCGGTTCCTTCAATCCCATTTTCTTTACGGCAGCTTCATTTACCAGGCATCCGGCGGAATCGCGGCCATACTCCGGGCTGAAATCACGGCCTGCGGCGAGTTGTAGCCCGGCGGTTTTTACCCAGTCGTATTTCACCCAGGTAATATTAATGGAGAAGTTCTGATCCGCGGTTTTCCCGGGCCAGGCAATGCCATCGGTAGCGCCGCCAAATCGTAACAGGTCGTCCGTGCCGGCTGACACGCTTTCTATTTCAGGAATACGCAGCAGGTCTTCCTGCAGCAGGAGGTACTTGTTCGCCATTTCGCCGCGGGCGGGTATTTCCAGCAGGTTGTCCTGGTTGTAACCCACAGGCCGGTTTTCGCCATACTGCAACTGTTTGTATATAACGATGGTGGTGATAATAAGAAAAATGGAGATGATAAACTGGAACGTCACGAGGCTTTTCCGGAATAATCCGCCACCACGATTGGTGGATATGACGCCCTTTAACACCTTTACGGGACGGAAGCCGCTCAGGAAAAACGCCGGATAGCTGCCGGCTACCAGGCCGGTGAACAGGAGCAGTAATAATAACCCGGTCCATATCTGCCAGTTCATAAAATCAAGGCTGATACTTTTACCGGATATCCTGTTAAGTCCCGGCAGTGCCAGTTTCGCCAGCAGTATTCCCAGGAGCAATGCGCCAAAGGTGATGATCAGCGCTTCTATGAGAAATTGAAGGATGATAGTGATCCGCGATGCGCCCAGCACTTTTCTTACGCCTACCTCTCTTGCGCGGCGCTCTGCACGTGCAGTAGAGAGGTTCATGAAATTAATACACGCAATCAGTAAAATAAAAAGGCCGATGGTGCCCAGCAGCAGCATGATCTCTATACGCCCGCCGCTGGGCTTACCATTTTTGAACCCGCTGTGGAGGTGCAGCGCGGTGAACGGATAGGCAAACAGGTAGTTGATACTATCTGTAGCATTTGCTATCCTTGAGTCCTTCAGCTTTTTGTTAAAGCCCTCCACGCTGCTTCCCGGCTGCAACAGGGCGATGTTCCCAACACGGTAATTATCCCAGCGGTTGATCCAATCGGCGTTCTCCAGTTCATAAAGGCGGAAGGGGAGCACTACATCAAATTGAATGGAACTGTTTTCCGGTGCATCGCGGATCACCGCTGCCACCCGGAGGTGATGCTGATTATTATGTTTGATAATACTGCCAATTGGGTCTTTGTCGCCAAACAACCTATGGGCTGTACTTTCCGTAAGTATGATGGCGCCCGGGTCCTGAAGGGCGGTAACGGGATTCCCGGAAATAGCCGGGAAGGTAAAGATGTTAAAGTAATCAGGGTCGGCATACATGCTTTGCTGGTAAATACTTTTCTTACCGGTGCTGAGCAGCTGCTGCCCGCCATATGCCTGACGTGTGGTATATTTTACTTCGGGGAACCCAAGTTTCATTTTCTCTGCCAGTGGCGCCGGGGTAGCGTCACCGGTAAACCACCTGCCATCGTGGTACGAATTACTCATCAGCTGGTAAATACCTGCTTTGTGCTGATGGAAGGCATCATAACTAACCTCCCCGTTGATCCATAACAGGATAATGATACCCGTCGCCAAACCAATGGAGAGGCCACCTATATTGATAAGGGTGGAAAGTTTGTTTTTAAGGAGATTTCTCCAGCCGTGCCTGCAGTAGTTTTTGAACATAGCGGATAGTTTTGGGAGAAGAATGGGTTCTTCTATACTACCTGAAATTAACTGCGGGCACGGAACATTTATTTATAATGTGACAGAAGTTGCATTTGCTGTGATGAAAACAGCTTTGCGTTATGCCGGTCCCTGTTTCCTCCATGTCAGGATAAATCCTGCAGCTACCACTACCAGTAATAGTATAGATGATATGGTGGAGATCTTTCTTCCGAGGAAGAAAGTGGCCGGTTCAAAGCGGAACACGATTTCGTGTTTACCTGCCGGCACAACGAGGCCGCGCAGGGCATAGTTTACCCGGAGAATAGGCGTTTCTTTCCCGTCGATAAAGGCTTTCCAGCCGGCGGGGTAATAAATATCGGAGAACACCCCCAATCCTGCGCCGCTATTCACAGAAGTATATTTCAGTTCGTTGAGGCCATATTTATCGAGTACAATGCGTGCGTTGCTATCGGCGGCAGGAGTGAAGGCGCCGGTAGTTTGCTGAAAGCGCTGGTCGATGATCACGGTATCTGCCGGGTTAAAATGATCGAGCGCTTTCATTTCCGCATTGGCATTGGGCGCCCACTGAATGGCTTTTACAAACCAGGCGTTGCCGAGTGCGCCGGGGTTGCGTTGCGCAACCGGCTGACCGCTTTGCCGGTCGGGTACTATAAAGTAGCGGGTGTTCAGCATGTTGAACACCGCCATATTGTTTTTGGTGAGCTGGTGTTGGATGAGGTCTTCGTAGATCCATAGCTTCGCCGGACTTTGCCCGCCGATGGATTTATGAAAGTAGCTCGTATTGGCATCGAGAAAAGGATTGGTAGTGGCGTTGAGCACGCGGTAATAAGGGTCTTTGTCACGCAGGATCATTTCATCCGCAGGCGACGGGGCGATATAGTTTTCCAGGTTGGATGCTTCCATGAAGCTATCTTCATTGAGATAATTTTTATCTACCTGGAAAAGATCAAACAGCACCGCAAAGGCAATAATTCCTGCGGCGTATACCGGTTTTAATTTTTCTTTCAGGGAGAACCAGAGCGCTGCAAAGGCGATGAGTATAAACACCAGTGCGCGGATGCCATCGGCCCGCAGCATGGCGCTGCGGTCCTGTTTGAGGGCGTTCAATAACCTGGCGGCGGGTATTTCACCGCCCAGCATTTGTGTATACCGGGCAAGGATGTTACTATCATTAGGGCCATTGAATGCATATACCATACTGCCGCCAATGGCCAGCAGTAATACCAGCCCGCCGGTTACATACAGCGTCATTTTGAGGTGTTGTTCCAGCCAGGCTTTTGTCTGCTTACCATATAATAATTCCTGTAAAGCCCAGCATGCGAGGATCACCATCGTAACCTGCGGAATTACCAGCGCCATTGTAGGTGCGCGGAATTTACTATATAAGGGAAGATGATAAAAGAGAAAGTTATTCAGTTCCGGGAAGTTGTAGCCCCAGCTGAGTACTATGCCGATGAGTGTGGCGGCTATCAGCCACCATTTATGCCAGCTGTGAACAATGAACAGGCCGAGTACAAACAGGAAGCAAATGATAGCGCCAATATAAACAGGGCCACCGGTGAAGGGCTGGCCGCCCCAGTATAACTGCCACGAGGGCCGTTCTACGGCTTCCGCCGCCTTTGCAGGTGGTACGCCAATATCAGTGAGGGTTTGGTAAACATGAGAACCGGTAGACAGCTTTTCAGAAGTAGACCCGCCTACGAGATGCGGCAGCAGCATGGTAAAGGTTTCCCCCTTGCCATAGCTCCATTGAAATGCGTAGCCGATATCGAGGCCGCCGGATTTCTTCGGGGCTTTATCGGGCTGGTCTGTTGTTAACTCCGACTGGCTGCCCCGGATAGTATAACTGGTATACTCTTTCATGATGAGCAGGTTATCCATTGAAGGGAGGATAGCCAGGATACCGGCGGCCACTAATATCGCCGATGCTTTGAAAAAGGCGGGTAACTGCTTTTCCCGGAAAGCGTGTATGCCTGCGGCTATTGCCAGGCATAGAGCGATGATGCCGGTGTAATAAGTAATCTGCGGGTGGTTGTTGTAGATCATCACCGCTGCCGCCAGGGCGGTGAGGCTTCCGCCAGCTAGGTATTGTTTTCGATAAGCGAGGATGATACCGCCCAGTACGGGCGCTATATAAGCCATGCTCATTACTTTGGTGATATGCCCGGCATCGATGCTGGTAATGGTGAATGTAGCAAAACCGTAAGCGATGGCGCCGGTTATTCTTATCCAGTATTTAAAGTTGAGCACACATAGTAATACATACATGCCCATCATCAGCACAAAGAACATATCTACCGGGTTGGGGAGGTACAAGGCAAATACGCGGTTCAGGATGCCTACTTTATTGGTAGAGGGACCAGTGTAAATAACATAGGTGGGCATACCGCCAAACATGCTGTTGGTCCAGAGGGGAATATCGCCGGTAGCTTCGTAGTAATCGCCCGCTTCTTTTTGCATGCCTTTGTAATGCACCATGTCCGATTGCAATAATTGTTTGCCTTCCAGGACAGGGCTGCAAAACACAAATGCCAGGGCTACAAAGAGGAGCAAAGCGCCCAGGTGAGGCGTTAAAGCTTTAAACCATGTATATTTCATATTTCGCTGGTTTTCATATAATTTAGAGAGGATAATTAATGTAGATTATAATTAATTACGCCCTCTTTGGACTGTTGACTTAAAGTTTTACTTTAAGTAGATGTCCGGGTGTTGTTTACGTTATAAACAGGTACGCTTACAGGGAAAATATGCACAGTAACCTTATTGAGATAGCAGTTCCAATGTGCGGGAGAACATGGCGGCTCCGCTGCCACGCCAGGCATCGTGACCGGGAATTACATAAGCCGGGTTGGGAAATTGTTGTTTTACTCTTTCTACGCTGGCGGGCCATTCTTTTACATTGCCATCGTTGGTATAGCCAATACTTTTTGCTTCGCTGCTTTTTATAAAGCAACCGCCGTACAAGACTTTGGTTGCAGGGAACCAGGCCACGATGTTATCTTTCGTATGTCCTTCACCGGGATAGTAAGTTTGAATTTTTACGCCGCCTATATTAAAAGTGGTGTCTTTGGTAAATACGTACTGCGCCTGTTTTTCTCCTTTGGCTTTGCACATTTCCAGGGTGGCGGTGCTGCTATAGGTTTTTACGCCCAGCTTTTTGAAGAGGTCGAGGCCGGCGGTTCTGTCTTCATGAAAATGAGTAACAATGCAGTAAATGATTTTGCGGTGGTGTTTCTTCATGATAGTGTTTACCAGTTGTTGGGTTTGATCCACGCTCCAGGGAGTGTCCATTACCACTACGCCATTCTTTGTTACCACATACACGCCGTTGGTAGGGTACACCACATTTTTGAATTCACCATAAGACGTATATACGTAAAGGTTACCAGTGAGGTGGGCGGTGGTAATCCGGAACCTGCTGGTGTCCTGGGCAGATGTGGCGCCTGATATCAGCAGGGCGCAGATAAAAGCAAAAACAAGTCTCATAAAAAAACAGGATGAGCAGCAAAACTACATATTAATCACCGGGCTGCAGCTTATTTTCTTCTTTTTAAACATTACCCTACTAAATTAGTAGATTATTCATATCTTACCGGTAAATCCCACACCCGTATGGATAACAGGCATACACAAACATTAATCAGCTTACTCCGGAAAACGCATCATGCGGAGTGGGAGGCCACGCCGTCTGCCCAGGATGCCATTACCTGGCTGAACGACCTGGTTGGTTTTTTATTCCCCGGAAATCATCTCCCCAAACAAACCTCCTATGAGGGCATCTTAAAAAAGAACCAGATAGACCTGGAAAACATCCTGCTCAGTTACCTGGACCCGCGCGAGGTACCTATAGAAGAAATTGTAAATGACTTTTATAACTCGTTGGGAACCATATATCAGCACCTTCGCCAGGATGCCGCTAAAATACATGAATACGACCCGGCGGCTACCAGTGTGAACGAGGTAATTGTGTCCTACCCGGGGTTTTATGCCATCACAGTATACCGCATTGCCAACCGGCTAACGCGACTGGATATACCGGTATTGCCGCGGATCATCAGCGAGTTTGCGCACGGCAAAACGGGGATCGATATTCATCCCAACGCCACTATCAATGTACCTTTTATTATAGACCACGGTACCGGTATCGTGATTGGCGCCACCAGCATCATTGGTTCCAACGTGGTGATATACCAGGGCGTAACGCTGGGCGCGCTGCATGTTACAAAGGACTTATCTGATGTAAAAAGACACCCGACAGTAGAAGACAACGTGATCATTTATGCGCGCAGCACCATCCTGGGCGGCAATACCGTGATCGGGCAGGGCAGTATTATTGGCGGCAGCGTTTTTATCACGAAGAGCGTTCCGCCGTATTCGCAGGTGTTCAATACCCACCAGGTGCGCATTACCACCAAAACAGGCGTATAACTGTTCCACACAAATAGCGGTTGCATTCGCAGAAATATTTATATCTTAAGCCGAAAGATGACCGTCTCCGCGGCGGATAAAGAACTACTGACATGCGAATGAGCGTTTTGCCTGTGGGCATTTTATTAACCATACTATCCTTTTCTTCGGGGCTCAAGGCCCAGCAGGATACCCTGCAGCAACTGCCGGAGGTAGTAGTACAATCCTATTATTCAAAAGCTTCCCTGCAGCGTGTACCCACTGCCGTGAGTATCCTGTCGCCGGCCGATATGCAGCTTCAGCAGGGCGTTTCCCTGTTACCAGCCATGAACACGGTGCCGGGTATACGAATGGAGGAAAGGTCGCCGGGCAGTTATCGTTTATCCATCAGGGGTAGTTTACTCCGTTCGCCCTTTGGTATCCGGAATATTAAAATTTATGCAGATGATATCCCGCTGACCGATGCGGGAGGCAATACTTATCTCAATCTTATTGATGCTGACGCGGTAAGTCGCACCGAAATACTGAAAGGACCGGATGGCAGCCTGTTTGGCGCCAATTCCGGCGGCGTGGTGCGACTGGATCTTTTCCTGCCGCCGGCAGATACCCATCATTTGCAGGTAAACCTGCAGGGAGGCAGCTATGGCCTGTTTCATGGCAGCGCGGCCTGGCAGCAGCAATGGAAAAACTACCAGGTGCAGGTGTTCCAGGGATACCAGCGGGCAGATGGCTACCGCCAGAATACTGCCATGAAACGGTCTTATACCCAAACGGCTCAACGCTGGGAATACAAACCCGGCTACGCCCTGAAGTTGATGGCGTTTTATTCTGATTTGTCGTACCGCACACCGGGAGGACTTACCCTTGCACAAAGTGAGGCTAATCCACGTGCGGCGCGTCCGGGCACGCCCGCCACACCGGGCGCGGTGGCGCAAAAGGCGGGGATCTATAACCGCACTTTTCAGGGCGGACTGGTCCATGAAGCGCAGTTCACGCCCCGGTTGCAGCATGTGCTGTCGGTGTTCGGGGCCAACACCCATTTCGAAAATCCTTTTATCACCAACTATGAAGCCCGCGATGAAAATACCGCCGGCTTCCGCACCTACCTGCAATGGACCAACGATCCGCAGCGCACTTCCCTGTTCCAGTGGAAATGGCTGAATGGCGCAGAGTGGCAGCAAACCACCACCGACGTCATCAATTATGGTAACAAGCAGGGGAAGCGCGATACGGTGATGGCTGCAGATAAACTAAAAGCGAGTCAGTACTTTTTCTTTACCCGCTTCCAGGCCAACGTGCAGGCGTTTACCTTTGAAGCGGCCGCCAGTTTAAATTATTATGGCTACAGCTACAACAGCAACGGGCACACGAAAATCAATTTTACGCCGCAGCTGATGCCGCGTTTCTCGCTGTCGTACCTCTTTACCCCGCAGGTAACGGGCCGGGTTACGGTAAGCAGGGGCTACTCCCCACCGGCTACGGCGGAAGTTCGTGCATCCGACAACGTGATCAACACGGCGCTGCAACCGGAAACCGGCTGGAACTATGAAGCCGGCGTACGCGCGGCTTCCCGCCATCATACGGCCACTATCGACGCGGCCTTCTTTTATTACAAAATGCAAAACGCTATTGTGCTCCGGCAGCACGACAGCGGCGAGGAGTTTTTTACCAATGCCGGTGGCGTTCAGCAGAAAGGAATAGAGGTACAGGGCATGTGGTGGCTGATGAAACCACGCACCGGCGGCGTATTGCGCGGCATCCGGTGGCAGGAAGGCTACACGCTGAGCGACTTCCAGTTTAACCACTATGTAAGCGCCGATGGGAAAGACTATTCACGGAATGCACTCACCGGTGTGCCACAGCATGTATTGGTGAGCAGTTTGTTGTGGCAGTTCCCGGCGGCGGTGTCGTTATATGCGCAGCATACTTTTACCAGCAGCATACCACTGAACGATGCCAACAGCGTTTTTGCCGGCGGCTACCACCTGCTGCAGGCCAATGTGAGCTGGAAACTACCGCTGCGTTCCCGTTGCGGCATCAGTGTACGCGCCGGTGCAGATAACCTGCTGAATGTAAATTACAGCCTGGGTAACGATCTTAACGCTTTCGGCGGCCGGTATTACAACCCTGCGCCGGGAAGAAATTATTTCGGTGGCATCAGCATGCAGTTATAATAATCAGCTATTCACCACCACAGATCATGCAGCGGAACAATATTCCGCTGCATTTTTTTTGTGCAGTTGGGGAAGATAATGACCGTAATGTGAAGGGACATCCTCACGGGGTATTGTGCACATGCAGCGACTTCCGGCGCCACGGGGTTAAAATTCCTGTCACAGCGGGGCCTGACATTAACAACTGCGTATTTAACAAAAGCGGCATAGAATTGTAATAAGTGAGTAAGCATTTACAAGAAGATGAATTCTACTAACGGAAAATCGGATAAGCCGGTCATAACCGCAAAAATTGATGGCTTTTTTCTCCAGTTTTATGATATCGCCGTCTTTATAGCCCGCTTTTTCAGGGAGGCATTCCGGCCTCCTATTGAATGGGGCGAGTTTGTGCGGCAATGTTACCAGGTGGGGTATAAGTCGCTGGCCCTTGTTACGGTAACGGGGTTTATCACCGGCGTGGTGTTTACGGAGCAATCCCGTCCTACTTTATCGGAGTTTGGGGTTACGGCGTGGCTGCCGTCGCTGGTGGCTATTGCGGTGGTGAGAGCGCTGGCGCCACTGATCGCAGCGCTGATCTGTGCGGGTAAGGTGGGCTCCAGCATCGGTGCGGAGCTGGGTTCCATGAAAGTAACAGAACAGATTGATGCGATGGAGGTATCCGCGATTAACCCTTTCCGTTACCTGGTGGTGACCCGTGTAATTGCCATGACGGTTTGTTTGCCATTGCTCATGTTTTATAATGCCCTCATTGGTTGCCTGGGTTCTTATTTTGATGTACATGCCCACGAACAAACCAGCCTGGTGTCATTTTTTGACAATGCCTTTGCGCAGATCACGTTCCTTGATTATACCACGGCGCTTACCAAAGCTATCCTGTACGGGTTTACTATTGGTATTGTGAGTTGCTACCAGGGCTTTAATGCGAGCCAGGGCACCACGGGCGTGGGTAAGGCAGCGAATGTATCGGTGATCGTATCCATGTTCCTGATTTTTATAGAAGAAGTAATTATTGTTCACGTGTTTAATTCCATCCGCTAGTCATGAAAACAAATGGTCACCAGATAGATATGAATGAAACCGTGATCAGTATCCGGAACCTCTATAAGTCGTTTGGGCAGAAGCATGTATTACAGGGAATAGACCTCGATCTTCATAAAGGCGAAAATGTGGTAGTGCTGGGTCGGTCCGGTACCGGTAAATCGGTGCTGATAAAAATCATCATCGGGTTGCTGAAGCCGGATGCCGGTACGGTAAATGTATTGGGAGAAGAAGTGGATCAGCTCAAAGATGCCGCCCTGCGCGCACTGCGGCTGAAGGTAGGGTTCTCTTTTCAAAGCAGCGCCCTGTACGATAGTATGACAGTAGGGGAAAACCTGGCCTTCCCATTGAAGCGTAACCAGCGGGACATGACCAAAGACCAGATCCGGAAAACGATCGACATTGTACTGGAAGCCATCGGGTTACCGGAAACCATCAACCAGATGCCGTCGGAGCTATCGGGTGGCCAGAAGAAAAGAATAGGCATTGGCCGTACCCTCATCCTGCGGCCGGAAATTATGCTGTATGATGAGCCCACTGCCGGTTTGGATCCTATCACCAGTATGGAACTGAATAAACTGATCATCGCGGTACAGGAAAGGTTCAATACGAGTTCTATCATCATCACCCATGATCTAACCTGTGCCAAAGAAGTGGGCGACCGGGTAGCAGTAATGGATGAAGGGAAATTTATACGGCAGGGAAGTTTTGAAGAAGTATTTAACGAGAAGGAAGGACTTATTAAAAGTTTTTACGACTATAATTTTATACAGTAAGTTATGGAAGCAGGAAAAAAACGCGCTGTTATTGTAGGCATCTTTGTATTCGTGGGCCTTGTTATTTTTGTTACGGCCATTATGATGCTGGGCAAGCAACAGAAACTGTTCAGTAAGTCCATCCAGGTGAAGGCTTATTTTAAAGATGTAAACGGCTTATCCGTAGGCCGTAATATCCTGTACTCCGGCGTAAAGATCGGTACGGTGAAGAAGATCAGTTTTGTAAGAACCAACCAGATCCTGGTATTAATGAATATTGATGAAAGCTCGCAGGAGTTTATCCATAAAGATGTAGAGGCCCGTATCAGCTCCGAAGGCTTGATGGGGAATAAAATCGTGATGCTGTCCGGCGGCACGCCCAATATGCCGGTAATAGAAAACGGCGATCAGTTGCATGTGGCCAGTGGTTTAAGCACGGAAGAAATTATGAGCACCCTCCAGGTAAACAATAAAAGCCTGGTGGAAATCACTGACAACCTGAAAGTGATCACGAAAAGGATAGTAGATGGGAAAGGTACTTTAGGGAGATTGCTTACCGAGGATACTATCTACAAAGATCTCAATACCACGATGGCCGGACTGAATGACGCGGTGGTGAATACCCGCCGGCTCACGGGTGCTTTATCATTGTATGCTGCCAAACTGCAAACCAAAGGTGTATTGTCCAACGACCTGGTAACTGATACGCTGGTATTTGCAAAACTTCGTACAGCCGTTACCGAAATGAACAGCGCTGCGCTCAACGCCAACCAAACCGTACAGGAGTTGCGGCAGGCCAGTGCAGGGTTGCGGGCCAACCTGGATGATCCGGAAGCGCCGGTGGGCATGCTCTTAAAGGATACCCTGCTGGCGGATGCTTTTAAAGAAACGATCTATAACCTCGAAAGCGGTACCCAGAAACTGGATACCAACATGCTGGCGTTGCGGAATAATTTCCTGTTCCGCGGCTACTTCCGGAAACAGGCGAAGCGGGAAAGGAAAGCACAAAAAGAAAAGGAAAAAGCGGAGCGTCAGGCGCAGAAGTAACAAAGCGTTTTTCCCTGCGGCTGCTAATGCCCTTTTTCGGAGAATGCTGTAATAGGCGTGAGGTCCACCTTGCGGAACTCCACTTCCGAACCTTCTGCCTGGAGCGCAATTTGTCCTTTGCTGGCTGTGGCGTTGGTGCCGTAATTAACAAGGTCGCCGTTTACCCATACCTTTATGGCGTTGCCTACGCATTCCACGATCATGGTATTCCATTTTTTCAGCGGCTTCTCGGAACCATCAGTGAGATTGATGATGCGGCGTTTTTTGCCATCTACGGCGCCCCATTCATTTTTCGGTCCCCTGCGTTTTTCCATATCCGGAACAGTGATATCTTCCCCTATGCACCAGAAATCCCCCGCATCGTTATGTTGCAATTGCACTTCAATGGACTTAGGGAACATATCATATAATACCCGTGGGGTAGAAGCGAATACCAGTACGCCGCAGTTGCCAGGTTTGGCCGGGAAACGGTATTGTACTTCCAGGCGGAAGTTCTCGTAACTGGCGTCGGTAATGATGTGGCCCTGTGGATTGGCCAGGCTTACAAAAACACCGTTCCTTACAATGAAAGGGCTTTTCACGTTGGGATCTTTGTCCATAGCGGGAACATCGATGTGCCATCCGCTGAGGTCCTTAAAGTTAAACAGGCTGCGCGTTTGTGCGTGTACGTTGGCTATGCCGCCCAGCAAAGCGGCGGCTGTGAGGGCAGAGAAAAGATATTTCTTCATAAAGGAATTTATCGGGATCTTTTTAAAAACTAAATATAATAAGTTTCCCGTTCCCTGTATGAATTGATTTAAGCGAAGGGAGCTGCCTTTCTCCCTTCGCTTAAATCCTGTTTAGTTCAGCACTAATTCCACCACGGGAATTTCCATATTAGGTTGTTTCTCCGGCAGGTTTAATATGATGTTGTTGCCGTCAGTAGTGAATTTCACTTCTGAGTTATCATGCAGCAGCTGGGCATATTTTATTTTGCCTTTGTATTGCGGCAGTTGCAGGCGGTTGTTGTATTCCAGCAGGTGTACATACAATCTTTTGGTGGTGGGATTGTAGGTGAGCATGGTGTTTTTGGGTACCTCGAAACTCTCTGGTGCATAGGTGCAGCCGTAAATGGACTCGCTGTTGCCTTTCATCCAGTCGCCGATATTGCCGAGGGCACTTTGCGCGCGGTAGTCGAACAGGCCGCGGGCGGTGGGACCTACGTTCAGGATGAGGTTACCGCCTTTGCTTACGGAGCCGATGAGAAGTTCCAGCAGCTGGTGCGTGCTTTTCCAGGAGTTTTCATCGCGGTAGTAGCCCCATGATCCGGAGAAGGTCTGACAGGTTTCCCATGTTTTGCCGCGGTATTGCGCCAGCTCTTCCACTTTCACCTGTTCGGGGGTGAGGAAGTCGGCGCCATCTTCGTATTCCTCGAGGTTGAGGCGGTTGTCCACGATGATGCCGGGCTGCAGTTTGCGGATCATTTTCAGGAGGTTCACGGCATCCCAGTCGTCTTTACCTTTTCCGTTTTTGCCGGGGTAGGAGAAGTCGAGCCAGAGGATGTCAATTTTACCGTATTGGGTAAGCAGCTCCGAGATCTGGTTGCGGAGATACTGCCGGTATTTGTTCATGTCCCTGCCTTTGTTGAGCCGTGCGTAGGTGCTGTCGGCGCCGTTCTCTACCCGTTGCGGGTGCATGCCATCGATGGTGAAATCCGGATGGTGCCAGTCGATCAGCGAGTAGTAGAACCCTACTTTGATGCCTTCTGCGCGGAAGGCGTTTACAAATTCCCGTACCAGGTCGCGGTGGGCTTTGGTGTTGGTGGCTTTGTAATCGGTGTACCTGGAGTCAAACAAGCAAAAGCCTTCATGATGTTTGGTGGTGAGTACGGCGTACTTCATTCCCGCGGCCTTTGCCTGTTTTGCCCAGGACTTCGGATCAAACTGGTTGGGGTTAAATAAGTCGAAATAAGTTTGGTATTGTTCATTGGTGAGCCGTTCGTTATGTTTCACCCATTCGTGGCGTGCGGGCAGTGCATACAGGCCCCAGTGGATGAACATGCCGAAGCGGTCGTGTGTCCACCAGGCCATGCGTTTTTCTTTCTGGGCCGGTGTTTCCTGTCCGATCATTTTTTTCTCCTGCGCCTGCAGCGCGATGAGCGGGCTGCATAACAGCAGGATGATCCCTAATTTCCTAAGTGGTTTGTTCATGATGCAATTGCTATTTATCTCTGATCAGTAATACTTTGCTTATACGGATGGTTTGTTCCGAGGGATTGGTAAAGGTGCCGGTGAATCCCACGGTAACGGTAGCCGGCGCTGCGAGCGTAAATGCGGCAGAGGCGTATTTATTATTATTGTTTACAAACCTTGCGGCGCCCAATGCGGTATTTACCTGGTCTACATCCGGTAATGCGTTGCCTGCGGCCACCAGCAGCCAGGTATTTTCCAGGGTGTTATCAATATTGGAGGCTTCTGCTTCAAAGCGGTATTCACCTGCGGGCAGGGCAACCGTCTGGTAGATCTTTCCGTTGGTGATAGGGCCGTTGCCCCAGATCCACATGGTGAGCCGGCCGGTGCCATCAATATTATCATAGGTGCCGTTTTTGGATGCTTCGGTGTTGTATTGCCAGTCTTTCACCTGTCCGAAGCGGCCACTAAAAGGTTTGGTATCATCGAGTATAAAAGGATTCCCCGGGTTACGTATATATGTTTGCGTGATATCTTCCTTTACGCCTTTTGTTTCGTAAGGGGTGTGAAAGGTATCTACTGCAAGTTTATCCGGTATGTACAGGGTGCGGTAGCGGAAGCTGCTCATAGAAAGATAATTATTAAGCACGGTTACCTGGCCTTCTGCTTCTGCGGCGATAATGGTGTCGTGTGCCACGTTGTCGCTGGTGGTGTATTGCAGCTGCATACCAATGATACCACCGGTGGTATCGATGTTGGTCCAGGTTATTTCCGCATTACCGTCTTTCATTTCTGCGTTGCTGAAAGCCCTGGTCAGCAGGGCTTCTTCATAAAAACTACCATATACAAAACCGGTTGCCTCTGATCTTACGGAAGTGTTACCATCGCGGTCGTAGTTATACACTTCAAAGGTATAGGCCCGCTCTTCGAGGTTGCTGATAAAGTAGCGGATGGTATCCACGCCGCTGGTGCGTTTGATATCGAGCATAGCGGAGTCCTTGTGGTTGTTCCAGTAAATTTTGGCGCGGCTGATCTTTGGATCGGAGATCAGCAGCCAGGACAGCTGTACGCGGTTACGGCCGGCGTGTACCAGGAGTGAATCTGCTTTACCGGTGTACAATATTTCGCCGTTGCCCAGGTATTTTTTATAGTCGCTTTGTTTGGTGCAGGCGCTGATGGTTGTCAGCAGTACACTATATAATATGATAGAATGAAGGATGCGCATAAATTTTGTTTTTGGTAAGATGATCATCATTTGTCGTTACCCCAGAACTTCATTTCCTGGATGTTGGCGGCGTATCCGCCATCGGTCCAGGTGCGGAGTATTTTTACGCGGATATACCTTACACGTGGAGCGTCCAGTGGCACGGTCATTTGTTCGCCGGCGATGCTGGCATCTATGTCGTCCTGTGTTTTTTGTCCTACGGGCAGGCCGGAAGGCTTGATCACGGTATGTTCCACGAGGCGGGTCCAGCTGTCCCAGCTGCCATCGGAGGCGGGATTGGTGGAGCCCCATATTTCAAACTTGCGGACATTGTTCTGCAAATAGATCCATTCATTGGGCCGTTGCCACAGGGTAATGCGGCTCAGTTGCGCCGTTACGCCGAGGTCGAAAGTGATAGACATGGGCATGCCATCGAGTTTATCTGCGGAGTGCCACAAGGTTCCGTTCCACAGGTTGGGGATAGGCAGGCCCCAGCCGTAGTCCACATCTCCCGGTAATTTCACTTCCCTGAAATTCGCTTTGTCCAGCAGTTTTTCAAAGATGGGCGTCAGTTCCTGTATGAGGGTATCTGACTGATTACCCCACCTGTCTCTTACAAAAAATCCAAACTTTCTTTTCTCTGCTGCAAACCCCCTGATGGAATAGTTACCGCCTTCCAGTTTGGTATAATGAACATCAGACGAGGTGAATGCACCTAAGGAATCGGTGGTGAGGGTAACGATGGCAATATCTGCTTTGGTATCGTTTTTAAAGGTGAGGTTGATACCGCCAAAGTCTGCTTTTACTTCCAGCGATTTGCGTACAATCAGCATGGGCGGCGACAACGGCTTGATGGTGGTCTTTACGGCATCGGAGGCTGTTTCATTACGACTTACCACGTACAACGAAATTTCGTGGGTGGCGGAATCGCCAAAGCCATCTACCACGAGGAAATTATTATAGTAAGATGATCTTATTTCCCGTTTCTCTCCCGGTCTGATATCATACACGGCCTTTACGTACAGGATATCCTTGTTATCGGGCAGGCTGTAGGTAATTTTTGCGGCGCCCGGCAAATTTGTAACGCTGAGATTTGTTACTACATCAGGTTTTTCGCCGGAGGTATTTACCGGCTGATGTGTTTCTTTCTTGCAGGCGGCTGCCAGCAGTAAGCAGGCAAGCGGCAGGATATATTTAAAGTGGTTCATGTTGTGTGCGTTTTAAATAAATGAAAGGTTACCATCCAAAGCCCTGCACCAGTTTCGGATTGTTGAGCAGGTCCCAGTTTTCCAGCGGCCAGAGGTAGTTGCGGGTCTGGAACGTTTGCCGGTAGAGGGTTCTGACGCGGTAGTAGAAAATGGGGTCCGACTGGTCCACATCCCAACCGGTAACAGGTTTGTTCAGTTCTTCCATACTTTTTTTCCAGCGGCGGAGATCCCAGAAGCGGGCGCCTTCCATTGCGAGTTCTATTAATCTTTCCTGCTGAATGATCTGGCGGAACCCTTCTTTGGTCTGGTATTTTCCGGGCTGCCGGGAGTAGGCGGTCCATGCGGCTTGTACGCCTTGCAATCCTGCGCGGGCGCGTACTTTATCGATGTAGGTAAACGCGACGGGTTGCGGACCTGCTGTTTCATTCAATGCTTCTGCGTAAAGCAGGTACAGATCGGCGAGCCGCATTTCCGGCCAGGGGTGTGTTTCTACAAAGAGACCTTGTCCTTCGAGGATTTCACTTTTCCAGTTCACCAGTTTCTTTGCGAAGTAGCCGGTAACGTTATTATCGTAGATATTTTTGCGGGTTTGCCATTGGCCTGCTTTGGATTCAATGTGGAACATTTTCTTCTGCATCATCCATATGGCGCCGTCGAATGCGAGGTCGGCGTAGAAGCGTGGCTCGCGGTTGAAGTGCATGGCTGCGGTGGTGTATCCTTCCTGTATGAGTTCTCCTTCTGCTTTCACCGCCGTTCTGAGTTTCATGCGGCCGGCGTAATCGAAGGTTTTGTCTTCGCTCATAGGCACGCCTTTGTCTGTATAAAACTGCTCTGCAATTTTCATGGTGGGCGCCAGGCTGCCCAGTACCGATTCATTGCCTATGCGGGCAGGATCGAGGCGGGGCATGGCCTGCCGTTGTATTTCGTAGGTGCTTACACTGGGGTTGGCCCAGATGATTTCCGGGTTCCATTGTTCGCAGGTGCTGTTGCGGATAGACATCTGCCGGGTGAGTGTATCCGACAACGTTACCCCAAGCTGGCTGAAGGTGTAGAGCAGCATGTCGGTGCTTTCGCATGCGTCTATGGCTGCTTTGCAGGCATCAGCGGCAACTTTCCATTTGTTGGCATCGTAGGCGGTATTGAAGAGGGGAGCGCCGTCCGGATTTTTGAAAGCGGTGTAATCGGTGTTGCCGTTGTACAGCGGACTGGCAGCGGTTACCAATACACGCGCTTTGATGGCGAGTGCAATCGGTTTGGTGATGCGTCCCAGTTCTGTAGAGCGGTCCGCAATGATTTCCGGCAATCCTGCAGCGGCAGTGTCCAGCAGGTGCGAGATGTAGCTGAACACCGTATCCACATGTTCGCGCGGCACTTTGGTTTCTTCCGCGGTGCTGGAAATGGGGAGGTTGTACCGGATCACGGGAACAGGGCCGTACTGGCGGAGCAGCAGCCAGTGATAATATGCCTTGAGAAAAATCACTTCTGCACTCCAGCGGTTTACTTCACTCTGGCGCATGTCTACCACTTTATGGATATTTTCCAGGAAGATGTTACAGTCGCGCAGCGCCCTGTAGTACCTGCCCCAGTTAGACATATACACGTTGTTGGCGCTCTGGAAGCCCTGTGCTACCTGCCAGGGTGTTTCGCTGGTGCTGTATGGGCGTACCATCCAGAACTCATCGCCGGCCACGAGGGCGGGATTGGTGGAGAGGTCCGCGCTGTTGGGAAGATAGGAGTAACAGGTAAACAGGTACTTTTCTGCTTCTGCGCGCATGGTAAAAGCATTGTCGATGGTGGCCACATTATCCGGCACTACATCGAGGAATTTTTTACAGGAAGCGACAGATAGCAGGAGTATGCATAGCCCGCACCATTGCAGGTAGCGGCGTATATTGAGCGTATTGGTATGTTTCATATTTGCACAGTTAAACGGTGAATCAAAGTCCCAGGGTTATTCCCATATTGATAACCCTTTGTACCGGGTAGCCAAGTCCGTTGCCTCCCATTTCAGGATCCCAGGTTTTAAATTTGCTGATCGCAAAAAGATTGGAGGCATTGGCGTAGATGCGTGCGTTGGTCATGCGTACACGATCCAGCAGCTTTTTGGAAAAAGTGTATCCCATTTCGAGAGACTTTAACCGGAGGAAGTCGCCGCTGCGCATCCACCAGGTGGAGGTTTGATTGTTGTTGTTCACAAAATAATCGCTGAGGCGTGGCCACATCGCATAGAGGTTGCGGTTACTTTCGCTCCAGTGATCATCTGCAATGGCTTGTAACAGGCCATGCTGCCCGCCTTCATTGAGTACGAACGGTGAAATTTCGTAGGAGCTGATAAAGAAGGAAGAACGCGCAGAGCCCTGGAAGAAAAAGCTAAGGTCCAGTTGTTTGTAACCAAAAGAAAATCCGAAGCCGTAAGTGATTTCCGGTGTGGTGGGCAACCCGATGGGTACGGCATCGGAGGCGTTGATTTGCCCGTCGCCATTTACATCATGGTATTTGATATCTCCGCCCATTACTACCTGTCCCCAGTTCTGGTAGGCCGAATTGGCTACTTCCTGTTCATCTACAAATAATCTTTCTGCGATATAGCCCCAGGCTTGGGAAAGTGGTTGTCCTACGCGGGAGCGGTATGCTTCGGGGTAAATGGGTTCTTCATTTACCAGCAGTTTACTGGTGGCGTAGGTGAAGTTGCCGCGGAACTGTACGAAGGAATTGTTGTTGAAGCTTTTCGTATAGTCGACGGAGAGATCCACGCCTTTACCGGAGGCTTCGCCTACATTGGCCTGTGTGGCGGCATTCAGCCCCATTGTGCTGGGGATGGTGCTACGTGTCATGAGGATATTTTTCCGGTGTTCCTGGTACACATCCAACGTGATGTTCATGGCGTTGAAGAGGCCGAGTTCCATACCGAGATTTGTTTTGTATGATTTTTCCCAGGTGATGTCGCGGTTTTCATAACGGTTCACGGAAACGCCATCGCGGTAGTAGCTTCTTCTTTCTCCGAAGGAGGCGCCTTTGCTATTGTCGTTCATATTTACTTCCGACAGGTAGAAGAAGCGGTCGTTTTCATTTCCGATCTGATCGTTACCTACCAGTCCGTAGGTAGCGCGGAGTTTCAGTTTATCTATTTTTTTGGAGAACGGTTTAAAGAAGGCTTCGTTCTGGAGGTTCCAGGCGATACCGGCGGAGGGGAAAAATCCGAAGCGGTGGTTGCTGGCAAACCTTTCAGAGCCGTTGTATCCAAAATTAAATTCCGCGAGATAGCGGCTGTCGTAGTCGTAGGTAAACCTGCCGGATACGCCCTGGTTGCGGTGTGGCAGGGATGTTTGCAGCGAGCCGGCGTTTGCGGTAAGGTAGTTGCGTACCAGGCCGATGAGCATACCGGACACGTTGTGTACTTTATTGAACTGCTGGTTGTAGTTCACCGCGGCTTCCATGTATGCGGTGGTGTTGAGTATTTTATTACCGGGTTCATAGCCCAGGTATTCGGTACCGTTGGTATTGAGAGAAGTGAGTACCGGTTGTTTGGTGAACTGGTCATACTTCATGGTATAAAAATAAGGCGTGTACCTGCGTGTAACATCGAAATAGGAGTAGCGTTCTGTGTAACCCATAAGCCGGGCGGTGAGTCCGGGCAGCAGGAATTTGAAGTCCTGTTTCAGTTCCAGCTGCACCAGCAGGGTAGAGGTATTGTATTGCTGATAGCCGGAAACGGAGTTGGCGTAAGGGTTGTTATAGAGATTGCCTCCGTTGCCGGGCAGGCTGTTAAAGCCCGGTTTTACAGCGTTACCAAACAATGGATGTTTCAGTTCCGGTGCATAGCTGGCGGGATAAACAGCGGGGAACATCACGGGATTGGCCCACACAGTTTGTGAAAAGAGGCCGGCGCCGCCGCCTACGGGTCCGTTATAATCATCGAACTGGCCGTAGGTGCGTACAATTGCCTGTGAAGTGGGAGTGAGGTTGATGTTTACATTAGAGCGCAGCGAATAATTTTTTAGTTTGATGTTACTGTTGAAGTTATTCCGCTGATCTACGTTCAGTACGCCATTGTCCACATTATAAGTACCGGCAATATAGAACTGGGCTATTTTTCCACCGCCTTTCAGGTTGAAGTTGGTACGCTGGTTTACGGTGTAGTCTTTGATCAGTTGTTCGATCCAGTTATTATTCGGGTACAGCAGCGGATCATCGCCGGCGGCGGTATGATCTATTTTCGACTGGGAATATTGTACATCCTGCAGCGGGAACCTGGTAAGCACGGCTTCATTGGCCAGCTTCATGTAGGTGATGTTGTCTGCAAATTTGAAGTTGCGGGTATTGCTGGAGATGGAGTTTTCGAAGCGTACATTAAAAGATGTTTTTGCTTCCACGCCGGATTTGGTGGTTACCAATACCACGCCGTTGGCGCCCCTGGCGCCGTAGAGGGATGATGCGGTGGCATCTTTCAGGATAGAAAAACCGGCGATATCATCCGGCTGCAGGCGGGCGAGATCGTTGGTGCTGGATTCCATACCATCGATGAGGATGAGTGGATCTACCTTACCGGTTCCGAAGGTGGTGATACCGCGTATAAAGAAGCTGGCATTATCCCTGCCGGGTTCCCCGCTGCGCTGGTAGGAGATTACACCCGACAGGCGGCCGGCGAGCATGGTAGTAAGGTTGCTGGTGGGGCCTTTCAGCTCTTTTGGATTGATGCTGGTAACCGCACTCACCATGCTGGTTTTTTTCTGGGTGCCATAGGCTACCACTACCACTTCTCCTACATCCGATACTTTTTGCTGCATCGTTATCTTCAGGAGTTTATCGTTTTTCACCTGTACGGCCTGTGGCAGCATACCGATCATGGTGAAGAGGAGGCTGTCGCCTACATTGGCTTCTATGGTGAAGATGCCGAGTTCGTCGGTGAGGGCGTTGGTACGGGATGTTTTATTTACAACGGACACGCCTACCATAGGGGTGCCGTTGCTTTCCGTTACCTGTCCTTTTATTTTTATGCGCACCACGCCGGTAGGAACGGTGGAGGCGATGAGCGTTTTCTTTTTAAGGATAATTGTTTTTTTAACGATGGTCCAGGTAAGTGGCTGGTCCCGGAAAATATCGTCCAGCAAGCGTTCCAGCGGAACGTTTTCCAGTGAACAGTTAACCGGTCTGGCGTTTTCCACCATTTGGAGGTCAAACACAAATACATACCCGGTTTGTTTCCTGATTGATTTAATCACTTCCGTGAGAGGGGCTGCTTTTACGTGGAGCGTAACGGGCTGCGCATAGCCGGTGGCGTGAGCCTGCAGAACGGCGGCGAGCAGCAGTAGAAAGGTTAGTTTCATAAAGCATAATAGTTTTTGGTTCGATGAAACATGCCACCGGTTATGGCGGACTTTCAGAGAAGTTTGCATCATTTTTTACTGCGATTTAGCATGTTATTAAGGTTGATGATGGAACAGGAACATAAGGGCATAGCTACGCCGGTGCGTACTGGCCGCTGCTGCTTATTCACTGTCGGTAAAAGCTTTGAATGTTAAGCTGTCGTTGATTTTGGCTGACTTATTTCTTTTTTCATAACTAAAAAAAATACGCGTGGTTTTTACGGACTTACTGTTATTGTTTTATCGTTGATGTTGAAATGAATACTACCTGTTAATTCCAGTTGTTGCAAAATATCTTTCAGGCTGTCGTGCCGGGAAAAGGTACCGGCGAAAGCTTTGTTTGTCAGCTCGCCTTCATAAACAAACTGTACATCGTACCAGCGGGATAGTTCGCGCATAATACTTTTGATGTTGCCATTAAATTCGAAGCGGCCTTCTTTCCAGGCGATGGCTGCATCTACATCGGCGTTGCTGATGCTGATACCATTATGTTCGCGGTTTACGAGCGCCTGCTGGCCCGGTTTCATTTGCCGTACCGTGTTTCCGCTGATGATGTTTACAGCTCCTTCCAGCAGGGAGGTGCAGATGTTTTGTTCTTCTTCATATGCCATCACATTAAAGTGGGTACCGAGTACCGCTATTTTCATGGTGTTGGCTTTTACAATAAAAGGCTGACTGGCCTGTTGCGCTATTTCAAAATATACTTCTCCCTGGATGGTTACTTCGCGGGTGCTGTCGGTAAATGCGGTGGGGAAACGGATGGAGGAAGCGGCATTGAGCCATGCTTTGGTGCCGTCGGGTAATACCAGCTGGTAGGTGCCACCTTTATTGGTATAGAGCGTATTGATGGTGGGGGTGATGGAATTGTTGCTGTTATACGAAAGCGTGTTGCCTTTACGGGCAACGGATACGCCGGTTTGTACATCTACTTCCGTGTCTTTATGTTGTTCCAGGTCGATCACTGCGCCATCGCCGCGTACCAGGCGGGCGTGTTCTTCTTTACGGGCAGGGGTGTGGTTGCTGGCCACGGGCCTGTTAACGGCGCTGGTTTTTACATATAATTTATAGCCTGCCAGCGCAAGTACGCCGAGCACGCAGGCCGCTATAGCTGCGCGTTTCCATACCGGCATAACGCGGATGGGCGCGGGCTGTGGCTCGCTGTTTTTTGTTTCCATGATCTGCTGCAGCATGTTGGCGGCGGTGTCGTCCGGCATGGCGCCGGCGTCGTCATCTGCATGCAGCAGCAGTTCGTCGAGCAGGTGTTTCAGTTCTTCGTCATGTGTTGACTGTTCCATCAGGAGCATAAACTCCTGTTGTTCTTCCGGGGTGCATTGCCGGGTGTAGTAACGATCAAACAGGTATCTGAATCGGGATACTGTCATGAATAGCGATTTGATTAAGGAGACTATAAAAAGAAGCACATGGGTTAGTGCCCGTGGAAATTTTTTTTAGCTGCACATCCATAACAGGATCAGGAATGTGTTGAGGTCCATGCGGGTGAGGCAAAAGGCGCGGATAGAGCGCATGGCGTTGGCCAGGTGTACTTTAATGGTTTCGGGGCTCAGCTGGAGGCGGTCGGCGATTTCATTTCTTTTCAGTCCTTCTTCCTTGCTGAGTTTATAGATCAGTTCCTGCTGGGGCGGCAGCTGGGCAATAGCATGCTGGAGGATCTGTTCATATTCCTTGTGAATGATGTGGGCATCCCTTACTTCCTGCACCATAGTGGCCGACAGTTCTGATTCCATGAGTTGTTCACGGGCCAGCAGCTTCAGCGAGGTGAAAATATGATTGCGGGTAGTAGTAAAGAGGTATGCTTTGAAGTGACTGATTTCATGGAGTTCATAGCGCTTCAGCCACATCTTCATAAAAACATCCTGTACAATATCCTCGGCCTGTGAGGCAGAGTTGAGCAGGCGGAAAGCAATAGCGTATATGCGGTGACGGTAGTGATGGAATACCCCCGCAAAGGCATGATCGTTGCCTTGAGCGAGGCTCAACAAAAGCTCCCTTTCATTGTAGGTGTTAATTTCCATACGTGGTTACAAGTACAACCAAATTACTTGATTTAGAGATAGCTTGTTAACCGTAAATTCGCCACGATTAATAGTATTTTAGCTTTTAGTAAACGCAGCGGGGAGCATGGTCTACCATATTTACCAAAAATGCGCTTACCTGCTGCATACCTCCCGGCCACCGCCTGCTATTCCTAAATGATTTAAATTAGCGGTTTAATATTATATAAGGACGATTAAATGTGACCAGGATTTATGGAAATAGCAAACGAAGCAACATACCAGGCTGCCGCCAAGGTGGCCGGAACAATAGAAGCACATTTTAAGAAACATCTCTGCGCCGCGAAAGAAAACGGGGAGGATGATCTCGCCACGGTGCCGGCTGCCTGGCAGGTGGAAAAGATTATTGACGTAGCCTTTTGGGCCAGCCTCCGCAAGGAAGAAGGGAATGCCATCCGGATTTCCCTGGCGTTTTTGCCTCCTGTACAGGCGGGCAAGCCCCTGCTTTTTGAGAAACCCCTGCTGCTTACGCCGCAGCTGCTCACCAAACTGGCGCCGGGCGTGGAACGCCCCGGTATTCATATTGGTGTATGGCCTGTGGGCGACGAGCTGTATGTATGGGGCACTACTATAAAACTACCCAACCTCTGCTTTGTACTGGACGTATCGGAGCCGGGACTCCTGGTGGTAAAACACCGCCGTGCGGCCGGATTGGGTAAATTTACCAATGTGGCCATGCTCCGCGGCGACCAGGTGAAGGTGGTGAATGAAGATAGTGGAACATTGCCTGATAGTCCGCCGATCCTGAAATCCCTGCTGGGGTTAACGCCTTCCTGTTTATGGAACAACAGCGTAAATGTATTGATACAAATAGCCGTGTCCATGCGGGCGCATAAGCGGGGTGGTATTTTACTGGTAACACCCTCCAACAGCGACGCCTGGCGCGAATCCATTATTCACCCGCTTCAATACCCCATCCACCCGGCCTTTTCCGGGGTGGCGGACCTGATGCGTTATGATGGCAAAAGCGTAACCGAAATTTTCTGGCAGAACGCGCTCCGCCGTGAAGTGGAGAATATCACCGGGCTTACGGCCGTAGATGGCGCTACTATTGTAAACGATCAGCAGGAGTTGCTGGCTTTTGGCGCCAAGATCACGCGCGCCAAAGATGCGTGGCCGATCGATAAAGTATTGCTGGCCGAGCCGATAGAAGGCGGCGTGCCTACGCTGATCCATCCGTCTGCCATCGGGGGAACGCGGCATTTATCTGCCGCCCAGTTTGTACACGACCAGCATGATTCGCAGGCGCTGGTAGCTTCGCAGGATGGGTACTTTACTATATTTTCCTGGTCCAATCACCAGCAGCTGGTACAGGCGCACCGGATCGATATCCTGCTGATATAATGGCGCTATTCCTTACTTTGCAGCCTCTTTATGCATAGATACTTCATTATTAACAAGCCTTTTGATATGGTGTCGCAGTTTGTCAGCTCTCACGATGTGAGGTTGCTGGGGGAACTGCCGTTTGAGTTCCCGGAAGGGACGCATGCTATTGGCCGGCTGGACAATCATTCCGAAGGGTTGCTGATATTAACCACCAATAAAAAGGTGACGCGGTTGCTGTTCCAGGGGAAGATGCCGCATGAGAGAACGTATCTCGTAAAAGTAAAAGGGGAGATGAGCGAAGCTACCCTGCAGCGTTTGAAAGAGGGCGTGCCTATTTGCGTGGGCGAAGGCGAGGAATATATTACCACGCCGTGCCGGGTGGAAATAGTGGAGCGCCCGGATGGATTGTTTGATCATCCGCGGGAGCTGCCTTTTAAAGTGCCGCATACCTGGCTGCTGATCACTTTAACTGAAGGGAAATTCCACCAGGTGCGTAAAATGGTAGGGGCGGTGAGTCACCGCTGCCAGCGGCTGATCCGCGTGTCTATCGAAAACCTGTTACTGGGGGATCTGCAACCCGGCGAAGTAAGGGAACTGCCCGAAGAAGAGTTTTTTCACCTGTTGAAAATAACAGATTACAACGATTAGCATCTGCGGCGGATTAATATAGCTGCATGATAAGCGAAGATCCCATTAGTTTACTGCAACGTTTCTTATTAGGTTTGCCGTTTGGACATCATGCTTTAACGAGATTTTTTATGAAGAAGATTTTCTTGCTTGCAGGGGCTTTGTGTTTACTGATGCAGGCTACCTTCGCGCAATCTGAGCGCTATCCCTTAATTCCTTATCCGCAGCAACTGGAGGCCAGGACCGGGTCATTTGTAATTACGCCTGCTACCAGACTGGTGTTGCCGGCTAACCGGACCGCCTTTACTACCGAAACGGCGCAACTGCAATCGTTGTTGACCCAGGCATTGGGTAAGCCATTACGCGTGACAAAGAAAGCCGTGAAAGGCGCCATTGTGCTGCAACAGAACTCCGCGCTGGCAGGAGCGGAAGACTATACGATGGATGTAACCGCGCAGCAGTTGCTGATTACCGCCGGCACGCCAACAGGATTTTTCCGCGCTATTCAAACATTGCGGCAGCTGATGCCGGCTGCTGTAGAAACAGCGCCTGCGTTAAAAAGCGTCGCCATTCCGGCCATGCTCCTGAAAGATCATCCGGCCTACGGCTGGCGTGGTATGCACCTGGATGTATCCCGTCATTTCTTCTCGGTTGATTATCTCAAAAAATTCATCGACTTACTGGCACTATATAAAATGAATAAGCTGCACCTGCACCTGACCGATGATCAGGGCTGGCGCATAGAAATAAAGAAGTACCCGTTGCTCACTTCACAGGGCGCCTGGAGAGAGTTTAACAACCAGGATTCTGTTTGTATGAAGATGGCTGTCAATAATCCTGATATGGCTATTGATACGCAGCACATCATTCATAAAGATGGTAGAACGCTGTATGGCGGCTTTTATACGCAGGAGCAGATGCGCGGTATTATCCGCTATGCGGCCGACAGGCAGGTGGAAATTATTCCAGAAATAGACATGCCGGGTCATATGATGGCGGCTATCAGGGCATATCCTTTTCTTGCCTGCAGCGGTGAAATTGGCTGGGGCAAGACTTTCTCCACGCCGATTTGTCCGTGTAACGAATCTACTTTTGCTTTTGCGGAAGATGTGTTTACAGAAATTGCCGCATTGTTTCCTTCCAAATATATTCACCTCGGTGCGGATGAAGTAGAGAAAACCAGCTGGGCTGCTTCTCCGCTGTGTGCCGAAGTGATGAAGGCCAATAACCTGAAAACGGTAGAAGAGCTGCAGAGTTATTTTGTAAAACGGATGGAGAAATTTTTCCACTCGAAAGGCAAGGTGCTGATTGGCTGGGATGAGATATTGGAAGGAGGTATCAGTCCTACGGCAGTGCTGATGTACTGGCGCGCCTGGGTGCCTGATGCTCCTGTAAAAGCAGCGCGGCACGGCAACGCAGTGATCATGACGCCAGGCAACCCGCTGTATTTCGATGCCGTTCCCGATCGCAACTCCATTTATAATGTATATCATTTTCAGCCGGTGCCCAAAGGCTTAACAGCCGACGAAGCGAAGCACATTATGGGTGCGCAGGCGAATATCTGGACAGAGTACATTCCTTCGGAGAAGCGCGCCGACTATATGTTTATGCCGCGCATGACCGCGCTGGCCGAAGTGTTGTGGACCAACCGCAACAACTACGACAGCTACCTGCAACGCCTGAACGAACAATACAAACGCCTGGATTTGCTGGGTGTACACTATCGCTTACCCGACCTGGATGGTTTTACAGAAGATAATGTGTTTGTAGACCAGGTGGCACTGGAAGTAAAGAAGCCACTAACGGACATGACTATCCGCTATACAACGGATGGTACTATTCCGGGTGAGCAGGCAGCCGTGTTACCGGACAACTATGTTATCCGTGAGCCGCAAACGATAAAGCTGGCGGCTTTCAGTCCGGCGGGCAACCGGGGCGATATTTACACCCTTCGTTACCGCAAAGAAGCCTACCGCAAAGCTACCGTGGTAAAAGATGCGCGGCAGGGTTTGAAGCTGGATTATTTTGAAGGCGCCTATAAAAGCGCTACCAAAATCAAGGAGCAGGCCGACAGCTCCATCCGTGTGAACAATGTTATCATTCCGGAAGGCATGGGTAAAGGCGGCGGTCCGTTTGGCGCAAGGGTGTATGGTTATATCAACGTACCGGCTACCGGCATCTACAGCTTTTACCTCACCGCAGATGATGGCGCCATATTATATATCGACGACCAGGAAGTGGTGAATAACGACGGCTGGCATGCGCCGTTGCAGAAAAGCGGGCAGGTAGCGCTGGAGAAAGGCTGGCATCCCATTAAAGCAGCGTTTGTAGAAGGCGGAGGCGGATACACGCTGAAGCTGGAATACAGCGTAAATGGCAGCAAGCTGCAACCCGTGCCGGACAGCTGGCTGGGAGCAGGGTTATAAAAAAGAGGTGTTTAAAAAATAAAGGAAGCGGGTAGCGGTAAGCTATCCGCTTCTTTACTTTTTGGGAAGTGGATTTTTTTGTTATTTTTGATACCATCTATGCGTATTATAAAAATATTCCTGTTCCTGTTAATCCTCAGTCAACCGGCATTTGCAACAGATGCCGCGCTGGCGAAGATCCTGGCCTCCCTTAGTTCTGAGCAAAGAACGTTGTTGTATCAATATGGCACCTTAAACACCTGGGCAAGTGCTGCGGAAGCAGACAGCTTCTGGCGTGTGCACCAACCGGCGTTGAACGCTATTACCCCTGAGCAGGGTAAGCTGCTGGCAACGGAGTTGCTGAATAATACAGAGCTTACCTATACTATTAAGAAGCCTTCGCGGTTGCAGGCGCTCCGGGGCGTGTTTACCGCTTCCCGGCTGTTGCTGGGGCTGGCCGCGCTGGTAGCTGCTTTTGCGGCAGTGCAGTTGATTGGCCGGTATTTACCGGGCGCCTGGCAATGGCTGGTCAGGAATTTTTACCCGTTGTTCCGGCGGTTATTTTCGCCGCAGATGCTTAGCTGGGAGTTGCTGATAGTAGCGCTGGCGGGTATTTACTGGGGGCCTTTGATCCCGGAGCTGATTATCCGTACCGTTGTAATTCACGTGGGATTGGTGCTGTTATGGACGCAACTAACGGCCATCCTTACACGCCGGTATTTTGCGAAGCAGTATACACATATTATTCTGCAGAGTTTTGATCATTACAACACGCCGTTGCAGGCTTTTTTATATGTATCTGTGCCGGCGCTTCTTACATCCGGTGCGGTGTTGTGGGTGATGCAGGTGTGCGCGGATGTATGGTATCCGTATGAAGTGATAGTGCCTGCTATGGTGGGTATATTTACATTGCCGCCTTTACGGAGCATGGAAAAGGCATTGAGCCGTTTACTGTTTCCTTTTTCCTATGAGCGGTTGCGGCCGAAAGATCAGCGTGCCGCCTCTTATGTGCTTATTTCCCTGCTGGTGTGGGTGGTGTTGTTATTGGCGCCGGTATTGCTGAAAGAGGCATTGCTGATGCTGACCGTTTTCCTGACGGGGGCGTTGCTGTTTATCTCCATAGCAGATGTAATTCACAGCGGTGGTAAAAACTATATCTGGCTGCAATTGGTTACACTGGGCTTTCTTTTTGCGGTGGTAGTGATGGGATCGCAGCTGGGGATACTTTTACTTACCTGGACAGGCATGGGCGGACTGCTGGTGTATTTGCTGATCAAGTACTGGGAACTGCCGGTGGTGCTGGGCTGGAGCTGGAAGAATAAGAAGGCGTGGGGTGCGTTGGGTATGGCAGTGCTGATATGGGGGATTGCCACATTAATCCGTTCCCGTCCGGAATGGTTTGCCTTCTTTCACTAATATTTAATGAAGAATTTGATGCAAAAGTGTATTTTTGCGCTCCTTACATGCACGGCATTTAATTAATTTAAGATACGCGCAGATCCGAAACCGTACTGACAAGGCTTCTCAGGGCCTCCAAGGCGGGAGTAGGGTTTGCGCTTTTTTATTTTCTTTCCTCCGGAGATATTTTTTTCGACAGCTGCTACTAATCACGTTTATGGGACCGGGACGTTTTTTTATGAACGGTTATGATTCCCCCGGAAAATGTAATACATTTAATAATTGTATTTAATACGCTTAATCGATTTATCAAATCCCGTTATGGTGAGAACACTTGCATTTTTGGCCCTGCTGGGCATTGGCGGCAGCGCTGTAGCACAACAAAAGGCTCCGTCTTATCCTTTGATCACGCATGATCCTTACTTCAGTATCTGGTCGGCCACCGATGAATTGAATGGCAGTACCACCAAACACTGGACCGGCGCGGCTCAGTCGCTGACCGGGTTTGTAAAAGTGGACGGCATTACCTACCGGGTGCTGGGGCAAAACGAGCAGAGCTACCAGGCCATAGCTGCCACCAGCGATGAAGCGCCTTACCAGGTAAAGTACACCGAAACCGCCCCTGCAGAGGGCTGGATGCAAAACTCCTTTGACGACAAAGCCTGGAAATCAGGGAAAGCGCCATTTGGCGATAACGTAGCTTCCGGCGGCACCCACTGGGAAAGCCGCGAGCTGTGGACCAGGAGAACATTCGATGCCGGCGACCTGTCGGCCGCAGAGTTATTCCTGAAAATCTCTCATGATGATAATATTACTGTATACCTCAACGGAGAAGAAATTTACGGGCATAAAGGCTGGCTGAATCAATACATCTACAAACCGATACCAGAGGCCGTAAAAAGTAAGTTGAAGGCGAAAGGCAACGTACTGGCCGTACATATCCTCAACACCGCCGGCGGCGCCTTCCTGGATGCAGGCATTGCGCGTTTGGTGCCTCCTCCGGGCAACAAAGGCATAGAGAAAGGGATACAGACAGCGGTGAACATCAACGCTACACAAACCAGCTACCAGTTCACCTGCGGCAAAGCAGATGTAACCCTCACCTTTACCTCTCCCTTGCTGATGGACGACCTGATGCTGCTGTCGAGGCCCATCTCTTATATTTCTTATAAAGTAAGCTCCAACGACAACGCCGCTCACAAAGTGCAGGTGTACTTTGGCGCCTCTACCAACATCAGCGTAAACGTGCCCGCACAGGCAGTAACCACCTCTAAATATACCAACGGACAGCTCTCCGTTTTAAAAGCCGGCACCAAAGAACAGCCTATGCTGAAAAAGAAAGGCGACGACCTGCGGATAGACTGGGGTTACATGTACATTGCCACACCAACGGCCACCCGCCCGGTGCAATATGTAAGCAACGCCGGTGATGCGATGGCTGCATTTGCCAACGGTACCTCCGCCAGCACCAAACTGGATAAGCAACTGGTGCTTAGCACCGCTGTGGACCTGGGCGCCGTAAACGCCACGCCTAAAGAACAGCTGTTCCTGCTCGGCTACGATGACCTCTACGCTTTACAGTATTTCAATACCAACCTGAAAGCATGGTGGAAAAATGATGCCACCCAAACCATCGATAAACAACTGAATGCCGCCTATACCGATTACGCTTCCATCCTCGGCAAATGCGCGAAATTCAATGCGCAGCTGCGTAAAGATGCCGTAAGCGCCGGCGGCGAAACGTACGCAAAACTCTGCGAACTGGCCTACAGACAAGCTATTTCCGCACACAAACTGGCTAAGAGTCCGCAGGGAGAAATCCTTTTCCTTTCCAAAGAAAACTTCAGCAATGGTTGTATTAATACGGTAGATGTTACCTACCCATCTGCCCCGCTGTTCCTGCTCTACAACCCCGACCTACTGAAAGGCATGATGAACGGCATCTTCTATTTCTCTGAAAGCGGCAAATTCACCGAGCCTTATGCCGCACACGACCTGGGCACCTATCCACTCGCCAACGGACAAGCCTACGGCGAAGGCATGCCGGTAGAAGAATCCGGTAACATGCTGGTGCTGGCAGGCGCTATTGCCCGCGCAGAAGGCAACGCGGACTACGCCAAAAAACACTGGAAAACGCTCACCACCTGGGCGGAATACCTGCTGAAAGAAGGCTTCGATCCCGCTAATCAACTATGTACAGATGATTTTGCAGGCCACCTTGCGCGTAATACCAATCTTTCTTTGAAAGCGATTGCCGGTATCCGTTCATACGCTATGCTGGCGAAGCTGCAAGGTCTTACCGATGTTGCCACCAAATACGAAAACGCCGCCAAAGAAATGGCCGCCAACTGGGTGAAGCTCGCTGATGATGGTGATCATTTCAGTCTTGCTTTCGAAAGCAAAAATACCTGGAGCCAGAAGTACAACATGGTATGGGACAAAGTGCTCAACTTTAACTTATTTCCCGCGGCAGTGTACAAAAAGGAAACAGACTTTTACCTGACCAAACAACATAAATTCGGACTACCACTGGACAGCCGTAAAACCTACACCAAATCAGACTGGATTATGTGGACGGCTGTACTTACTGATAACTCTTCCGACTTTGACGCGCTGGTAGCACCTTTATATACCTATGTAACGGGCACGACTACACGGGTACCGCTAAGCGACTGGCATGAAACTACCAATGGGAAGATGGTGGGATTTCAGGCGAGGAGTGTAGTAGGAGGGTATTTTATGAAGATGCTGGATGCGAAGTTTAATCCTGCTGCTGTTTCTTTGAAATGATTTGCTATGCGCCCTTTCTGCGTTGTGTGGAAAGGGCTTCATTTCAATTGATGTGGATAAATTATTCAAAATGAGTTTGGAAGTAATTTAGAAATTCCTATCTTTGCACTCCGTTAAACAAAAAAGGAAGATTCCCTAGCTCAGTTGGTAGAGCAATACACTTTTAATGTATGGGTCTTGGGTTCGAGTCCCAAGGGGATCACTGGAGAAACTTGAAACCTGCGCACTGCGCGGGTTTTTTGTTTTTGGTCTATTTGTTAGTCTATCAAAGTGCGATTGCGCGATTCGTGTTTACTTAGTTTTATTTGGGTTGACTTGTCTTATACAAGATAGCATCTTTTTAGTTTTTAATGTATTCTCAAAGCATATATTTATAGTGAGAGTTATAATATCCCTGTAAAATCTTAATTTAGGAGCGATTTCCTAATCCCCAAATTATGCACCTATGGATAAAATGACAAGGCAATTATACTTCGATTTAAGCTTTAGTGCTATTGAAGTAATACTATACTGGTTCATGCTACGGAACTTGTACTTGAATTTTAACAAGAATGATTTTAATAGTCTGGATGATACTTCTCTACTGCTGTTTATTGTTTTATTAGGTGTACTGGTTTTTGGCCTTATCTATCAAAACATGCCAATTCGATTTCTTCGTAACGATGTGTCAAAACCCAGACAAGAACAAAAAGAGGCAGATGAAAAAAGGTATGAACATGATAATCCAAATTACTATCTTAATAAATTATCCTACGATTACCGGAAATTAGCAGCGACAGTAAGAAATACAGCTAAATTGTATCTAGGAGCCGGACTAGTGATTGCTGTATTGGGTGTTTATATATTTATAAGCAGTTTTTTTCAGAATCTAAAAGCTCCAGGTGAATTGAATTATATCGAAAAAGGTTTTTTCGTTTATGCAACTAGGACTAGCTCTTTGATTTTTATTGAATTAATTGCTTTTTTTTTACTTAAGCAATTTAGATTGACAAATGATGAGTCTAGATATTATGATTCCATAAAAAGGCAAATTGAAGGGCATTTACTTCTGAATAAGTTATTGGATCATTATAAGATTGCTCCAAGTGCCGAGATAATTGATAAATTTAAAATCTATGAAAATCTAGACAAGTTAAGCAGTGGGGAAACGACAATTCAACTTGAAAGTGTTAAATCCCCCGATACATTTATTGATTTATTTAAATCTGTTATCGATAAAATACCTAGTTCCCCGCCCTCAAAGCCAAGTTGAGATATGAATAGAATTATAGACAAAAGCATGATATGCAATTATTTTGCATCCAATTTTAAAATTTCTCCTAGTAATAAATAGACATTAAAAAATAAATTCCTTGCTTCTTGAGCATCAACATCAGAATGTACGCCTGCAGAACTTCTCTCATATAAGTTTTTAAGGTTTTGTCGAATTTTATTTCTTCTGGATTCACTTTCGCATCTTTGTGAAACATAAGCGTTAATCCTATTTAGAACCTTATCTGCTTTTAAAGATATTTCATTTCCTCCGAGCATAATTGGAATATCTGAAGGCGGATATATGTGATTTGCAAATGAGTCAATTATTCTTCGGCATGTAGTTAAAGCTTGGCTGATTGATTCTTTATCTGAATCAGAAAGTCGTGCTATCACCGATGGAATTTGATCCAATATATCACCTGAGTTTTTCGCTATCAGCAAATCTATTTCCTTTTTATATTCTTCAAAAATGCTTTCCGCAAGGTTGTCAAATATCCGCTCATAGTATACCGTGGTGGCGAAATCATGGAGTAGAGAAATAACTCTACTTCGGATGCCACTCAATCGCGATATTTCTGTTGATACGGCATGAAGGGCGTTCATAATATTGTTAATAGCTACATTTGCGGCTGCATAATTTGCATCTGGTATTCGTAGTTGTTTTATTTTTTCAGCTTGTGATTTAATAGATGCGTCTATTTGAGCTAATGGAATCCAGGATCCTTTTTTTTCATCGTAATTTATCCATCTGCCAGTTTTGGTCATATACTTCTCTGCCGTTGGATTATTGGATGGAAATCCTTGCATTTCCATTTTCAACCATTCCCTAATTTCTACTGCATCCGCATACCTGGCTAGTCTGGTTGTTTTTAATAGGATAGATTGAGCATCGATTTCTGACAGTTCAATATTATCAATAATTTCTTTTGCTAAATCTATAACGTGCTTAGACTTGGATTCCATTGATTGAAGTTTCGTTATTTTATGGGGTGCGATTGATTATTGTAATTACCTATAATGAGTGCATTTATATATCATATAGTGAAATATTATATTTTATAATATAGGAATATTGTTGTAATTTAAAGAAAAGGATTTGTGTTATGAAAAAGAACTTGCGGCGTTTGGCATCCTTTGCTACTTTTGATCTCCCTCTCAGTGTAGGCTATAGTCAGCTACAATTACGTGCAATTCACAAAGAACAAATAGGAACTATTCCGAGTTGGAATATTGATGGTACACGAAGAACGCTAATTGCTCATTACTGGTATAGGCATGTGCTTTATCACTTTCTATCATTGTTCGGCATTGCCCTACTTATTATTTTGCCTTTTAGCCCTTACTTTAATTTACTTTACTTATCTGTACTATGCATAGTGGGGGCCATAAGTTTTGGGATAGTCTACTTTTTTATCTATTTGCCTTTTTTTTCATCAGCCTTTCTTCCGCAGTTGGAAACCCTGATAGCAAACTACAAAAATGTACAGGTTGAAGTGCCACAAACCAAGAGTGCTAAAACCCAATCTAAAATTCCGGCCTTAACCACTATTCTTTATGCGCTTTTCAAAACAGCGGGAGCCGAAAGGATTGCTAGCGATGCTTTTTCAGCTCAGATGATAAACAGATTAACTGGTGTGGATACTGATAGCATTAAAGAAAATCTTCGAAGGATTATTCATCCTAAAACTCTAACGCCGAAAGAGCGGGCAGAAATAGTAAAGGGTATTGCCGTTGCAAGGGTGTACTTTGATAAACTTGGCCATTCACCAGCTATTAAGCTGCTGGATGAATTGGAAATGAAATTGGAAGGGGCTTGAAGGCCTTTTTTTTGTCATAATACCTAGCCGTAAGTATACTGAGTTTTTTAAGGTTGCCCGTAGGCGTATGTTTGTCACTCAAAACAGTAAATAGGTGAAAGGAAATGTACAAAAAGCTATAACCACAATGTTGTTTCCCTTTGATTCCGACCACTTTTGGTAACTGATTTATTAAATTCCCAGATTAGCCTACAATGCGCTGCTTAAGATTGGAGAGGTCTGCAATTTTTCCAAAGCATTGTTGGAATCTATTGATAATACGATGCTGGACTATTTTCACTTAGTTCATTACGCAATTTCATAGCGTAGTGCGCAATTATTTTTGTTAGACCAATTTCATTTAGGCTGATAAAATTATCAAGCCATATAATTTATTAAGTTGAAATAATGAATAGATATTTTTTATGTTGATTAAAAAATATTTATATTGTAGGGATAAGAAAAAATTACCCCTTTATTGAAACCCTAATTCATTTATTTTTAAAGTATTTTATATATACTTTCGTTCGCCTAAGTGAAATCGGATCAATTTATTAATTACGTTGGGTTTTGCTAAATTCCTCAGGAGGTTATATGTAACAATATATTAATAAATAAAGTCTTAAGACTTTATTTGTGGTATTTGTTAGTTTGTAAAAAATTAATATGGCGCAAAATGAATTTGAAAAAAAATAATACAACTCTAAAATGTCTCTGAATAAAGTAGAATTCAAAATATTGAAGGATACGGAGGATACCAATATCGAATTGGAGAATATGTCCTTAGGTGCCTCTAAAGCATTTTTGATTCTTATTGAATCATTAACTAAGATAATTGAACAAACCGAAGGTCATAATAGTATGAGACTTCAGATTGTAAAGGGATCTGTAGTTGTCTCAGCTAATGGAAGCGAAGAACAAATTTTTCAGATAAAAGAAGAATTTAATAAGGTTGTTGAAAATGAGGCAGATAACGAAGATGTCATTAAGCCTTGGAGGGAATTACAGAAACTAATAAATAAAAATGGTCTTCAGTATGAAGTGAATTTTGTGGAAAACTCTAAGACAACAAATGTAACAGATTTTATTAAGACCAAAAGAGTATTTAGGAGCAAAACTGTCAAAACTAAAGTTGTTCATGAATTAAGATTTTATGAAGCGAAGCTGATTGAGATAGGCGGTAAAAGGCCCAATTTTCATGTGCAGGCCGATTCTTCAAATGAAATGATAATTTCTTGTACAGAAGATCATGCGAAGAAAATTATGATGTTTTTATACTCCAACATAAAATTTTCCGCTTGGTTTAACATTAAATCCTTTTCTTTTGAAAACGACCATCAATCAGCCCAGCAGGGCGTTTTTTGTGACCTGTACACAGACAATGTATTTGCTGAATTTAAAGAATTCTATGAAGCGTTTGAGCAGCTTGAAGATTTGGACAAGCTTTCTCTTATTCATGAAAAAATGTATTCACTAATTGATAATAAAGAGTTTGGAAAGCTTAGAAAATTCTTGCGCTTATTCTATAACGAAAGCACGAATGTCAATATTCTGAAAACTATACTTGTAATAACAAAAGGACTAAAAGATCATCCTGAATTAGCGCAAACAAGAATTGAGTTTAAGGAAATGTTAGAGAAGATTATCGGCGTTCAATTACAATAAATTAAATTTTAGAGAGTGTTTACTATTGTTAAAATTGATGAAGAAATAGTGCAATCTGAAAACTTCAATTCGGAAGGCGATTTTGTTGCAGCAGCAGTCAAGATCACGAAAGAAGGAGAAGCAGAACATGCAGGAATAGTAATTTACTATAATAAGGATTGTTTTTTGCTTCATTATAATTCTGTTGATGTAAAAATATCAGGAATTCCCAATAAATGGTATTTTCATAAGCCTTTGCAGGTGATACCACCTATTTTTGTTGCGTCTTTCTTATCATATTGCAGAAAGGTAGTGCAGAAGGCTAATCCAGAGTATGGATATGTTTATGGAGGATCTATTTATGATCAACATGGGCAGTTCTTTTCTGAGAAGAAAATCCCTGAAGTGATGACTTGCGTTGGATTTTGCATAAATGTAGTATTGGGATTTATTGAAGCGGATGAATACATTAGCTACTCCGATTGGACAATAGCAACATTAGCGGACTCTGATAAGTATATTGCTCATTATAGGAATGAATTTGTGAAAATATTTCCTGATTTAGACATGGAAGAGCTCATAAAGAATATTAGAAGAGTTAAACCATCTGAATTTTTGACTTCGGCATTTCTGAATAGCAATTTACCAATTAGAAAAATTGCAATTGACGAAATACTTGATTTAGTAGAAGCGGTATTGGTTTTAAAAAAAGGAGAGGCCGTGTAAATTTCAAATATTGTAAGACCTACAGTAAAAATATTATACTCGTGCCAGGTTACGAAACCTTATACAATTTGAGAGCAAATATGTTGCCTAAATCATTAATTCTTAGAAGGATATTGTCCTAAATACATTAGAGAAGTTCGACGGTATTGGAGAAAACCTCTGTCGCGTTGTCAGCTTACCACACTTAGACCAAAGGGATTGACAGAAATTAGTAAATGAATTACAGATGAGCGGTCCTATTTTGCAAATCTGAATCATCCGCGGTTTAAGATATTGGATCGGTTGGAAAGGAAATTATAAAGGGCATTGGGATTTTTTCTTTGTATTCTCTATCCCAAGTATACGTAGTTTTTTTTAGCTTGCCTGTGGGTGTATGTTTGTCGCCTAAACAGTAAGTGTATGAAAGAAAATGTGCAAATTGAAAAAGCTGTAACCCCCATGTTGTTTGCCTTTGATCCCGACCAGTATTGGCAACGGATAAGACTTATTATCCGTGAAGAAGTTACAAACACCGAAAAGAGCAAACCCACTCAACCTCTTTATGAAACTCCCGGAATGACCTACAAGCCCCTTTTTAAGCTTGCAGAAGTCTGCAAACTATTCCAGGTTACCAAACCCACCATTTACCAATGGATCAGGCATGGGAAGCTAAAGCGCTACAAAATCGAATCCCGTGTCTTCTTTCTCTGGAATGACATTCAGCAACTATTACAACCCGAACAAGACAGCAAAGGTTAAACGTTCAGCTTTGCTGCCCATTTGCGAAGACCAGACAGACAGCGTTGCTATCTGTCCTGCGAAGATTGAACTGGTGGCGTTGCCACCAGTTCGGGGAGATGATACAGGCAGCTTCGCTACTTGTATGCGGAGATAAACCGGGCGGCTTCGCCATCCGGTTGCGGAGGTCGAACGGATCTTCGCTCCGTTAGCGAGCGGTGTTTTTGCTTCGCAAAAACCGCTCGCCCCTTCGCTCCCGGTGGTCGCAAAGGGGGAAATGCAGCGGAGATTAAATTGGAGATCAGATGGAGAGATCAGAGCAAAGACCTAAGAGCAAAGGCGGTCGACCGGCTAAAGCCGTTCGAAAAGAGAAGCAATTCAGCCTCAGATTCACTGAGGCTGAATATGCTTCAGTGAAGGAAAGAGCCGCTAACGCGGGCTTAACCTTCATTATGTATCTGCGAAAAATGGCCCTGTTGGGCCAAGTTAAGGCACGGCAAAATGAAGACGAAAGACGGAAGGTATACGGACTTCAATTCAGAATTGATGATATAGACCGGCCGGTAGTGGTGAAACTGCTGGCTTACTTCCTGCAGGATGAGTCAATAGCTGCGGCGGAAGGAATAGACTTGCACAAGGGCATACTACTCATGGGACCAATCGGGTGCGGAAAAACCTCGCTCATGACCCTGCTGAGAGTATTGGCACCGGAATCGTATCGGCCGCAGATCGTTTCCTGTAGGGATGTGAGCTTTGAATTTGGCAAAATTGGCTATGATGCTATTGCCCGGTATAGCAGGAATGCGTTTTTCCCTTATTCCAGTATTCCGAGAGTACATTGCTTTGATGATCTGGGAGTGGAGCAGAATATGAGTTTCTGGGGGAATAATTGCAATGTGATGGGGGAGATACTGCTTTCACGGTATGACTTGTTGATATCGCATAAGATGGTGACTCATGTGACGACGAATTTGAATAGCCAGGAATTAGAAGATGGTTATGGGAATAGATTGAGGAGTAGGATGAGGGTGATGTTTAACCTTATCGCTTTTGACTCGGCTACAATGGATAAACGGCACTAAAACTTCAATTATATGATACTGTTGTAATTGTGAAAATATGTTAATTTAAGAGTATGTTTTTTTGAATCAGTAGGTTTACATGTATTGTGAACAGGATAAAATGCGTTGTTTACGTTATCTTTAAATTGAGTATATCCTTTTTTAGCTTGCTTAGAGGACGTTTATAAAAGTTTTCATCCTCATATTCTACGCCGAATATGATACGGTATACTTCTTTTTCTGTTAGTTTGGTACCCAACAGCTTTCCTAAATCATTTAGATATCTTTTGTTGTACTTTCTTTTCAATAGATCTAAATCTGCTAGTTCGGATTGATGATGTTCATAAATTGCGGCTATTTGCATTGCTTTTAAAGTAGACTTAATTTTGTCATTCGTACTGTCAATGGTGATCTTAAAAGTATTTAAAGATTTGTCGTATATCGATTGTAACTGATAACCGCTGGTTATTTTTTTATCAACATAAGGATGGATGTTTTTACTCAAATCAAATGTAGCGATATGTTTTACAGAACTATTACACGGCGAACAAGATGGTATTAAATTGTAAAAAGAAAGGGCCAGAAGTGGATATTGTGCTTGAGGGAACCAATGGTCTAGTGTCGGTCGGATAACCCTTTCCTTTTTTTCAGTAATAACCGTTGATGTATAGAGTCTATTACAATACACACAAGTTTCAATTTTTAAATTGGTACATAAATCATAGGCATTGTATAGATTGTTATCTATAAACCATTCATAGTTGAATATATTTTCAATGCTATATTGATCTTTGTCTGAAATTTTTTTTCTTGCTTTCCGATATAGTGTATAGAATTGACTATTTAGTTTTAATAATTCATGCGGGCTGGATCCTGGGATCTTTTTAAAATCAATTTGTTTTAGTATGGAAAGTAAATAATTGCTGATATTCATCTTTCTCGTTTTACTCTTACATATTTTGCAATTGGCATCACCGCATATAGTAGCCGGACTTTTGCCCAATATTTTTCTATTAATGTAACAAGTTATATAGCTTGTGTGCATTTTTTTTGCTAGCTGTATATGGGGTAATTGATCGTCAATGTATAACATACTTATTGTAAGTCTTTGAGGTTGATGTTATTTTCTCGCATTATGCGTAAAATGTTTTGCTTAGCACTGATGCGACTAGTCGACTCACCTTCAACATTATGCGGGAATGCCATACCATACATGTTGCGGAGCTTTTCTTGTATTAGGGGCTCGCCTATGATTTCAATGAGCTGACGTAAATACTGCTGTTCGCTTTTGAAGTTTAGATTTTCTGCTGTGTTATTATTATTCCAGTAACCCATTTCTTTCAAATTTTCTTTATAAGAAGCTAGTTCATTTTCCAGCTTCTGTTGCAGAAAAGTAGGTTCATTACGCGATATTTTTTTTGTGCTTTGGAGAAGTTCCTTAATCTCATTATCAACCTTAATATAATTAAGTAAGTTAATAGCTATTTCTATTTGTTTTTGTGCGAATGCACCCATATATCCTTCTTCAAGAAAAAATTCATCTGCCAGTAAGTCATGTATATTGGATGCAAACGTATTGTATCCGTTTTCAGTATGCTCAGTTATGCCATTCTTTAGTTTAAGTATTTTTTGTTGATGTATGTCCGATAAGATAAATGGAGAGTGTGTTGCAAATAATATATGGATACCATTTAGGTTATTGTCTAGTTTAGATAATGACTCTAGGAGCTTTCTGATGAAAGAACGTTGCATATTAGGATGAAAATAGAGCTCTATTTCATCGAGCAGTACTGTTACATAGTTATAATTATTTTTTCTATCAACAGAGTCAATATTTCGAATATGATATAGAATACTACTTAATACACTAATGAGTTGATACTCGCCTGAACTAGATTTACTGAAACTACTTTTATCGGGGTCGTCTAAATAGAAATCCAGTTTAAAAATAGCAGGAGGTAAAAGCTCGGCAGCGATTAAATTGTCTCTTTCCTCAGAATTAATTATTGTGTTTATGATCTGTTGATAGTCATCGAGTTCGATTTGCTTCTTTGATTTTATGGCATCACTTAAGAATTTCCGTAATGTGGGATATTTTAGAAAATAAACTGCTTGTTTGAATTTTAAAGTAATATGACTAGAATCATTTTTGATATGCTCTAAAAGTTGTTGTAGCCTATTTTCTAATGCAATTTCCACTTCTGTATCCATACCCTCAATCATAGAAGCAATATTATATTTTATTAGATTATCGAGCCCTTCTTTATATTCTATTCTATAGCTGTCATATCGATTTATGATGGACAACAGTTTATTGACAATATAGTAGTCTAGCTCTTCTTTATAAGATTCAGTATGGAATGATTTTTCCGGTAAAGAAAAAACATTGGCTACCTGATTCATAACAATCCTAATAATTTTAGGATCAGCATAGGTTTGTTGTACGGCGTCTTTCTTTTTTTTAGTATTTTTTCTTTTGTTGTAGATTACTGAGAAATATTTCAAATATTTCCCATTGTCTATATATCTAAAACTTTGTTCTGGTGTATCGGCATCGTGTAGATCTAACAGATTTAGCAAGAGCCGCATATTAAGTAAAGTTTTTTCGATATTTATATCAATATTTCCCGCTGTTCTTTTGGGATTGATGACAAGAGGAATAGTATACCCGTCATTTTTGTGAGATAAAGGAGTTATCCAATCAGTTGGATGCTCACTACTGTTTAGTGCATAGTGAGAATAATTAACTAGTATGGTGTAAAAAAAGTCATTTCTTATTTCCTCTACAGGGATAGGGTTATCATCCAACTCATACACTATGGTTAGATTTTCGGGATTGCCTCGTTTAAAGCGGTAGACACGTATTTCTGTGTCAAAGATTATTTTATATAAAGTGTCAGTATGCCAATAGATTTCGAAATTTAATTTTTTGAGTAATTTATTTTCTTTATTATCCAAATAATCCAGCTGTACTGATAAATTATAAATACCCATCAATATTAATTCCAATAAAGTGCTTTTACCAGAACCATTTTTGCCAACTATGGCCGTTATATTTACCTTTATATTTTCCAGATTATATAAAGCTTCTGCATGAGCCGGATTTTGATGAAATTCTTGTAGGATTGATTGGCTTTTTATGTCGGTTTGCTTTGGACTTATTGTGTGATCTAGTGGATAATATTGATAGAAGGGAAGTATTTTGTGAAGTATTTTATTCCTACCGAGTGTGCGTAGGCCTATAAGTTTAAAAGCAGAGTTTGTAATTTTCTTATTTTGGACAAAGGCGTATGTATGAGGATTTTCTTTAAAAGAAAGAGGATCTCTATTAAAATAAAATGCCTCTGATGACAGTTTAATATAGTCTGTAATTTGCCTATTGCTTAATAAGGTCCGATACATCTCGAATGTAAAACGAGTATGCAGTGGTAGGAATCCAGTATACTCTAAATATTGCTTTGTATTTTTATCTAATGGTATGAAGTCATTGCTGTTTATCCAGAATAGAAAAATAGTGAAGGAGGGTATTTCTATACCACGCCAAGATATTGCATCATCCCATAATGAGGAAGTCAGTCCATTTTTTCCTTTTCTCATTATATCACTAAAGCACTCCCATATCTCCGTTTGCTGAGATTCTGGCCGTACATATTGCAGCTTTAAAGCCATTGGGGCTGGGCATCCTTTAAAATCGATGTCTTTCCAGGGGGGATTTTGAGAAGTTAATAATGTCCATACTTCATTGATTATTTCTAGGCGAATAACCTCTTGTTGGCGACTTCTGCTGAAACTTGTAAATAATTGTATAGGTTCCAAAGATGGCTTTGGAATTCGGTCAACATTTGACAACCATGAATTATAGATTTTATAAATGCGAGAACGATTGAGCAATTTAAAAAGCTCTTGTCCAGATAAGCTTTGATGCTTTCTGTAGAAGCGCTGCAATTGCAACGCCAGTTTTTGATATACCTCATACCACGGAGTGATTGTAGGAGATTGCTTCATATGGCTATTGGGAGTTATGTTTTATTTTGAGGTACATAGCATCTACTTGATAAGACTCTATGTAGAGAAATCTCCAATTCTACTGAAAGTCAATGCTACCGGAACCACTATTTTCTCGCGATTGTAAACGGAAATTTTATTTTTCAATGGGATCGTTAGGGGATTCACATCGATTTATATTGTGTGTTAAATGTGAAATAATTCTCTTGCGTGCAAACATAGGGAAATATAAGCGAAAAATCCGGATTTCAATGTTCGACGCTTTTATGGCAATATGTCGTAATCTTATCTTGAAAGCATAGATATGTCTCTTGTGCGAATCTGTAAAGGTTCCATTTTTTTAGAAAGGTCTCCTCTAATTTCGGCCCATTGTTGACGCATGGTATGCAAGTTTTATTAATAGGCTTTCCATAGGTTTCCTCCAATCTGGCGATGGAGTGTGCTTTGTATCATTCATTAAGTCAGAAAGTATGTAAATAACCTGATTAAGCTCATATTTGAGAGATTGAAAATCCATTTTTGCAAAGATTTTTTCAATCCTTTCGCCAATCATGTTTTCCAATTCTTTATTGGGCAAAAATCCGGAGCTGTAGTTGAAGCTCATGATACTAGTATTTTGACTAGCAAACCAAAGCAACAAGTACGCAATCTGATTGCGCACTTGTTGCTTTGGCTGAATATAAGTATATTTTATATATAATGTTTTGATTAAAATATACTGAGTCTATCTTTCTTTTATTACTATCTCATCGAAACTAGCTGCAAGGCTTTCAAAAATTTTGTTGCAATCATTAGATAATTTTTTTGCGAAAGAAGTAATCTGACTATCAGTTATTATATGGATCTTGGGGATAAAGTTTGAAATTGTATCCTTGTAAAATATTTGACCTTCAGAAATCTCGTTACATTCCAGATTATCATCATCATCAAGAAAAGCTTCAAACAGTTTTCCTTTGATCACAATTATAGGAACAAATAAGTTATATGATTTTTGATAGGAAAGAGTATCATTCTTGTTCTCGGATTTTAGAAAGTTTAATAATGTTTGAATAGATTTATAAGCATTGTTTTTTTGATCATCCGTCTCTCCTATGCTTACGGTTAAACCAAAACCATATTTTTTCGTAACTTCAAATAAATCATCTAATTTTTCGTGGTTGGCTATTTCGGATAAAAAATGGCTGCCTAATTTGTTTGTTAAATAACATTTGCGGGAATCTCCTAGTCCTATGTTGGATGTAAATAAAATCCAGGGCGTTTTTGCGTATTTGCACTCAATTATAAAAATAATATTGAACATTGCATCTTTTATAGTTTTTTGATATAAGCCTAAAATATCAATTTCGCGGCTTTGCCCTGTCAAAGGATCTTGATAGAAATAAGATTGAGTAACACCCAAACCCACCTTTTTCAATTCTTTTGCTATTTTCATTTCGACAGGAAATCCATTTTTGTTTAAGTAGTCTAAAACGACTTTTTGAGGATCTATGCTCATGTTTAAGCTATTTATTAAAAATAGTTTAAATTTAGTACATATTAGGGTATGTATTTTATTAAAAAAGTATGCAGCGTTTGGCATCTTTTTGCAATTTTTGACCTACCATTGAATCCGAGTTATAACAAGTTATTACTTCGTATTATTCAGTGAGATCCTTGGATAGCTTGCCAAATGACTGTATACAATGAATTAAATCGTCTTTATACTACTTATAAATGTGTTCTCGTCACTATATTTGGCGCTTTTCTGCGGTTGCAATAATATTTATTTTGAGGGGATCTAAACTTTTAATATTCTATGTATATTTATTAGATATGAATGTATCTAATGGACTCTACTAAGGTTGAAATTGTAAACAGATCATTTGATCAGCTGGTTAAAAAGTTGATCGAGAATACTGCTGATAGGCCTTCTATTTGGGATACTATTATCCCGCTTTTGATTGGTGCTGGGTTAGCTCTGTTGACACAGTTCTCAATAGAGTGCTGGAAATCAAGAAGAGAAAGAAAAAAAGAGAAGCAGAATCTCATATCAAAGGGATGGGCAAAGACATATTTGATCTCCCAGATTTTGAAGGATATTTCTATGTATAAAGTACATAAACAATATTATTTAAGGGCAAGCATTTTGGCTAATGAGACAACGGAGAAGGAAGATAGTTTTAAAAAGCATTATGAAAAAGGCCAAGAGCAGCGACTGGCTGAATTAAGACTTGATGATAACATTGCCGAATATTTTCAACTTGTTACAGAATATACAATCCTTACTGGAAATACGGACCACTTTAAATCCTATTTTCAAAGCATTTTCAATTACGTGCATCCTAAATCAAGCAAATTTCAGCAATGTAATAGTGAAGATGAATTAGTAAAAGAGTTGAATAATGAAGAAGAGCGGCTAAATAACAAATACGAGGAATTTAGAAGTATATTTGATACGATACAGTCTGAGATGATATAGAAACGAAATATTCGTAGATGAAAAATAAGTTGAGAAAAATAGTGGTGGACAATATTGACTATAGGTATTATGTCTCTTTTAATGAATATGAATATCGAGGCGGCGATATGGTTGTCAAGATATTTTTAAATGGTAATAAAACTACGCCATTAGTTTTACATTTTTTGACTTTCATTGATCCAATCAAAGGTCATCCGTTAAATAATGGAATTGACTTATTTAATCGCTTGACACAAAGCAAAGTAAGAGTGAACATTCATGAGCCTAAATATATCAGAGAATTAATTCTGGAAGGAGTAAAGAGAGGATGGACAGGCAGTAATCATATTGATAAACAAAATGGTATTGATTATTTGACTACTTGGGGGTTTGATACAAGTAGCTTAGTCCCCCATTAATCACGTGCAACTTTACATCCGATTCTCCGATCATATTTTATAAAAATCCTTTATTTAACTGAGTACTGCGTATTTATTTTGAGAGCTCTCAGAGAGAGAGGGAGGGCTTTCAGTAATCAGTACCGATGTTATTTTTATTAGTATGATTGGATGTTTTCTGATTTTTATATCGTATCTAAATTAATCTCAAAAAATAATCTATTATGTACTTGAAAAAAGCTCTCCATTGCAACTAAGGATGTGATTTCTTTATTGTCGGTGGCATTAAAACTTACTTCTTTGAATACAATTATTTTTGCCGGTGAGTATTCCAGTCCTGTAAGATCTTTCCAGTTTAATTTTTGATGCCTTTTATACTGAAATGTTTTATGAGTATTTTTAATAGAAATCAATGTGTAGTTGTGCTTTGCTAAAATCTTTTTAATGCGATTTTCCATAGTGTGGTTTATAATTACTCCGGAGAATAGACCAAGAATAAGGGCAATGCAAAAGAAGATTATAATAAGTATAAGAAACATTTTAGGTATTTTTTCTAAAAAAGTAATGGTGTCTTTTTCTCATCTGTCAATATATATTGTTATTTGAAATCCCTGGGTAATGGCCTCGAAGCTTCTTTTAATAAGAAATAACCTGCTCTCTTCTCAAAAGTATAGGTCATTACACTAGTCTGCATTAACTCTACCTGATTAGCAACTACGTGTAGTTTATAGCAGGGTATATTGATTTCATACAATTCTCCAACCTGTTTTAATGGTGTTATGTCCAAAACATAATTTAATTGTGCTTCAGTTCCTCTCTCTTTGTCCAAATCAATAAACCTTACTTTTGAACAAGCCATCCCATTTTTTTTAATCCGCTGCGGTAAATATTTCTTCTTCAAAACTCCGAACTCATTAACATTTGGGAAGTTTTCAGTGATGTAACACTGTAAATCCATTAACACATATTTGTGTGGATCTTTTATTACATCTTTTTTGTCTTTCGATCTACCTAAAGCGGTAAAAGATTCGCCAAGCATTAAAATAAAAAACAAACAGATTCTTATTGATAAATAGGGTCTCATTCTATGCCAATTTTAAAGAAGACGTTGAGAGGTATGATAAGCTTTGGGCCGTTAGTATCATAAACACGTGTAGTTATGAAGTGATTTTTTGGGGGAGGGCCTACTCTTCCACCTCACTCACCGAATTCAACAACGCCGTAGCCTCCACGTTCAAAAACCTCGCAATCTCATATAGCTTCTCAATTGAAGGCTGCTTAAAATTTCTGCACCAGGTAGACACAGCACCTGGAGTGACCCCAAGGGCTTCTGCTAACTGGTCATTTTTAACCCTCTTTAATGCAAGTACAGCTTTAATCCTGTTATATGTAGGCATCTTCGAAATTATATTGGGCAAATATATCATTTCAAGATAAATAGTATTATGGGAAAAATAATTCTTTTAGAATTTTATTAAAATGTAAAAGATATAAAAAAGAATCTAAAAGGTTTTTATTTAAGATATTAAAGTTATATTTGTAACTATAAGACTCGTTTATAACACTATTAGTGTTAAAACGAATATTATTAGATTCTTTTAGGCAGACAAGAAAAATCATATTTGTAACGCTGGTTGTCGGGGTATATAGGTACCTCTGAAAGGAAGGTGAGTGGCTACAGCGTCTTCTTGATTAATACCAGTTGACCCGGGTGTATAGTACCACCATTTGCTTACACTAGTGCTATTTAATTATCCTAAAATATATCTGTTATGGAAAATCTCTTAACCATCTTAACCCGCATCACTGCCTGTGGCACCTCCGCAGGCTTCATAGAACTAGTCGAAAACGAACTATGCAACGTTATCGGCAGTACCTCCGCTAATAATTGGTCCCCAGGTCAGCGGGCTGAGTTCATGGCGTTCTATACCGTCTTCAGAACCACCGCTACAGCCGCTTTTAACATCAAGGGTGCGCTGGAAAGAGCCAATGCAGAAGACCTGACCAGGGAGCTGGTAGCTGAGCTGGAAAGCGATCTGTATGAGTTGTCGAGTTTCCAGGCGGGTATTGAATTAGATGAGTTGGTAGCTGCGCTTGATCAGTACATTGAAATACTGGTTGACGGGGATAAGGGGATAGACGGAACTATCGCTGCTATTACCGGCAATTACTTCCGGACCTTTTTCCTGACGCTGCATTCTCTGGAGATAGAAGAACGGATTAGTATCGCTAAAATAAACCATCACTTTTCAACTGTACTTTATGAATATTGAAACCCAAAAGAAAAACTTATTACTGGAGTTGCATACGGAGTTCTCTAAGTTACCTGTTCTTTTCAGGGAGCGCGTTTGCGAGGAATGTAACTATGGCGCGCCAACTTTTTACAGGAAGTTGCGGGGCAGCGATAGGCTTGTTGATGGTAGGTTGATACCGGCGTTAAGTAAAGCGGAAAAGAAGATGATCCGCGGCATAGGAGAGGAGCTTGTCAATAGTTTGTTCAGCGCTGTTTTCAGGGACGGTGAAAAGTGAATATGCAAGGGCTACCCAGTGTATCCGTGGCAGCCCTTTATTTTTTTTATTCCTCTGTAACGCTTGCTCCGGGAGCATTACTTTTAACGGATTCAATACCACCATCCCTGCTGGAGGAAGTAGTATACATTTCACTGGTACCGATAACCTGGCTATTTCCGGCTTTGAGTGTGAAATAAAACTGCCCGTTTTTAGCCGTTAGTTTTTCATAACGACTATCATTAGGTGCGTTAGCTTTAACAGACTCAATGCCGTTGTTGCAGGCTGCTTTGGTGGTGTACATCTCACTGGATAAAATTGCTTCGCCATTGCCGGCTTTCAAAACAAAGTAGTTCTGGCCGTCTTTGGCTGTTTTGATGATAAATTTTCCCATAACATGTTGGTGTTTAAATGAATGAAAGAATACCTGAACAATAACCAGCCGGAGGTGGAATTGTTTAACCCAGCAGAATGATTTTTGAGATTTTAATAATTTTTAAAATAGCTTTTTGATTCAGTTTATTGCGTAACCCCTCTGATACTTGTCGCATACTTCTTGGATACTTCTCAGATACTTAGGACTCGTCTATGCGTCGTACTCCCTATACAGTCCCCATACACTCCCTATACTCTCACCATACACTCACAATACACTTCCCATACACTCCCCATACACTTAGGATACCAAACTACCCGTCCATGAACTCCCTCACTTCCTCCTCATCCAGTCCGGAGTATTCACAAAATTCAGCCACTGAAATGTACTGCCATTCCAGCTTTCCAAACATCAGCCGGATTTTCTGCATGAGTTCTCTGGCAGAGCGTTCGCTCTTTCCCATGATGTTTTGAATGTCTTTGGTGTAGATCACCATCCTCTTAGGAACGTTTTTCGGCATAATTATACAAAAAGCGGCAAAAGCGGCGGGTTTGTTTTTCCACACTTCTGCCAGTGAATAATTTCGTCTTGTATTTCGAAGTACAACCCTGTCTGATCAGATGGAAAAGCTTAACAGGCATAGCTATAGAAACTGCCTATTCTTTCAGAAAAAATATTTTAATTATGAGTAAACAAGATGGATTGCTACAGTTTGATGGCGCAATCGAAAACCTATCGTTTTATAAAACAAAGCGTGGATACGCCGTCAGAAAAAGATCTGGCGTATCAGGAGCCCGGATCTCCAACGACCCGGCCTTCAAACGCACCCGCGAAAACGGCCAGGAGTTTGGTCGCGCTGGTAAAGCCAGTAAATTGCTTCGCACATCTTTCCGTGATATGATAAAAAACACAGCGGATAAAGGGGCTACCCCCCGCCTCACGAAAGAGTTTGTAAAAGTGGTAAAGGCAGATGCTACCAGCGATCGCGGCTTGCGGAATGTAATTGATGGAGAAATCGGGTTCATTGAAAACTTTGAGTTTAATATGAATAGTTTGATGGATACGTCACTCTTTGCTCCCTTAACGGCTAACATTGATCGCGTTGCCGGCACCGGAACAATAGAGCTGCCGGCCTTCAAGCCGGTGGAAGGCATTCAATCTCCGGATGGTGCAACGCACTTCATTATCACCTGTGGCGTTAGTGCTATCGACTTTACAGGCGGTAAGTATGAAAGTGCATTGGTTAGCAGCGAAGTATTGGTACTGGATAGCAATAATACCGCTCCGCTGAAACTCACGGCCTCCGTTTCTCCGAACAGCACGTTCCCCATGTTCCTGGCACTCAGTATTGAGTTTATACAGGTGGTAAATGGAAAGCCTTACAAGCTGTCCAACGGTACATACAACTCCATGAAGGTGGTGGCGGTATCCGCCAGCGTTTAAGGATGCGTAATTTTTCACCCTTTAAAACAAATCCTGTATGGAATTAGTAAACCGGTTAATTGCCCCCACACCACCTTTCTTTGTGAAGGTGCGCAACATAGGGCTCATTCTCACTGCGCTGGCAGCAGCAGTGATAGGGTTACCACTACAACTCCCGTCTATAGTAGGGGAAGTAGCCCAGGTATTAGCAGTAGCAGGCAGCATCATGACAGGTGTAAGCCAGGCCGCTGTTAAAAATGAGTAGCAGGAACACCCTCTGCTACCTGTTCTGAGGAAAGTTGCAACAATTCAGAACAGTTTTGAGAGTCCCCCGCAGGCATGCGGGGGGCTTTTTACAGCTGGCTGCCGCTAACGGTAATAATCAGTATGGTGCTTGTTTGGTTTGGGTAATCATGAACAATTTATTTTGAGGTTAAGAAACATAGAATATGCATAAGGAGATGCTGAATGCAGCCGGGCGACTTTTGCTTCCCCAAAATTAGGAGGCTGGTTTAAGAAGATTGTTAAGATATATGACAATTTTCCGGGCTTATAACCGCTGCCCCGGAATCTGGTTATACTTATTTATGCGGTGCTTCCTGATAGTACTTAAATACTGCCGGGTAATACCGAGATAGGACGACAGATCCGTATCCGATATCCGGTTTGCCAGTTTAGGGTAGGCTTTAAAAAGCAGGTGGTAACGTCCTTCCGCGTCATAATTGATCCACATGGCTCTCTCTTCCGCAAGCTCATAGTAGTACTCCGTTAGTTTCCTGCCTATCTTATTGAATTCGGGATATTCCTCATAAATAGTTTCCAGTTTTTTCCATGGTATGGCCAGGCATATAGTAGGCTCCTTGGCAACCAGCTTATCCAAACTGGCTACCTGGTTAAAAAAACTCTTTACCGAAATAATCATATCATGTTCTGCAAAGAACCACTTGGCCTTTTCAGCACCATCTTTTATATATCTTCCCGTAACCAGTCCTTTAATGCAAAAATAGCAGTACCTGCAGGTTTCGCCATAGTCCAGCAGGATATCATTCCTCTTAAAAGAGAATACTTCACAGCTATCGATAATGGCGTTTTTTAATGCGTCTGAGAAAAACGGGTGATGTACTTTTAAGTCGTTGAACATTATCTCAAAATAATGCTGAACCTCTGGCGACATGGAGTTAACCATATGCAGCACCTTTGTGCCACGATGCTTTCTTTTCATAGCAATGCGTATGTTTGGAAATGATCCATTGCCGTGGATATGGGGTGATGATGCTAATGACAACCAGCTATACCAGTAAATTAAACTTTTTCATAAAAACTAACAAGAAGAGATGATGGAAATATATTTAATTGCTCAGAAGATGAAAAGACGATTGCCAGGGTCTTGCCACGTGAAGGTGCAGGATAGTTGTTCGATCATTTCTTTGTAAATTGGAGTAATACACTATTAATTGCTTTGTATGATTATTATCTTACCCGGATAATTTATAGCACATGAACCCAAAAACTATACTAAGCTTTCTTATACAGCTGGCAATTCTTCCTGCCTGCTTTGCTCAACATCCAAATGAGACAGCGGTTGATTACCATTTGCCGGATGTGTTGCGTACGCAATCAGGTAAAGAGATAAATACGGTGGCAGATTGGGAGAAGATCCGCCGGCCGGAAATAACAGCATTATTTGAAAAGAATGTTCAGGGCAAAACTCCTGTAAAGAATATCCCATTGAGGTTTGTACCATTATCGGTTAGTCATAATGCATTAAATGGAACAGCTACCCGGAAACAGGTGCGGGTATATTTTTCGCGGAACGAAAAATATTACATGGATATTTTACTCTACCTGCCAAATAAAAAGAACAAGCCTGTGCCAGTGTTTGTGGGATTGAACTTTGGAGGTAACCAGGTTGTGAATGCCGATACGGGCGTACTTATTTCAAAACGGTGGGTTAAATATGCCACTGAGCCTGCCTATAAAAATCATTTGGGAACAGCAGCTTCACGTGGCGTACAAAGCAACGATTGGTGCGTTGAAAAGATTATTGCGGCAGGGTATGGGGTAGCTACTGTGTATTATGGCGATCTTCAGCCGGATAGTGTGAATAGCGTGAATGCAGGTGTGGCTCCTTTGTTTTATATGAAAGAGCAAAAAGAACCTGCTGCAGATGAATGGGGCGCCATAGGTGTATGGGCCTGGGGTTTAAGCCGGGTGCTCGATTACATGGAAACAGACGGTGATATTGATGCAAAAAAAGTGATAGTGATGGGGCATTCCCGTTTAGGTAAAACGGCGCTTTGGGCCGGCGCGCAGGATCAGCGATTTGCTATGGTGATTTCCAATAATTCGGGAGAGGGAGGGGCAGCCATTACGAGAAGGAAATACGGTGAAACCATTGCCGTAATGAATAAGGCATTCCCGCACTGGTTTTGCGGGAATTTTAAAAAGTATAACGATAAAGAAGATGAATTACCGGTAGATTTCCACGAATTAATTGCATTAATAGCGCCGCGGCCGGTATATATAGCCAGCGCTTCGCAAGACCAGTGGGCAGACCCATTGGGAGAATACTTATCCGGATGGTATGCCACCCCGGTATATGCACTGTATGGTTTGAAAGGATTAAGCACACCTGTTCCGCCGGGTATCAGCCAGCCGGTTGGCGATGGTGTGATCGGGTATCATCTCCGGGAAGGCGAACATGCCATAACGCCCTACGACTGGGATCAATACATACGTTTTGCAAACTGGTTCTTCAATAAGTAACAAATAGTATTGGCAACCGCACTCCTGGCCTCAATTGAACTTTTCCCTGAACGCTAAAGGCGACAAGTTAGTCCTTGCCTTGAACAGCCTGCTGAATGACTGCGGGTGCTCAAAACCCAATCCATATGCAATTTCACTCACAGACTGACTCGTCGTGGATAGTTGCGTCTTCGCATGTTCAATCAGCCTGTCCTGGAGGTAGTGTTGTGTGCTTTTACCGGTCAGGACTTTCAGTAAATTGCTGAGGTATCCTGCAGAGACATTCAATGAGGAGGCCACATATTTAACGGTGGGTATTCCTTCTATGGATAGCCGGTCGCTATTGAAGTATTCATCCAGTAAGGATTCTAAGCGGTCAAGGATCGTATGGCTATATTTTTTGCGGGTAATGAATTGTCGCTGGTAAAACCGTTCCGCATATGTCAAAAGCAGTTCCAGTTGCGCAATGATTACGGTGTCGCTGAATTTGTCAATGTTATTACGGTACTCCTGCACCATGCCTTCCATGATGGCAAGGATCGACTTTTCTTCTTTATCCGACAGGAAAAGCGCCTCATTGACAGAATAGCTGAAAAAGTCATATTGCCTGATTTTCTTTGCCAACGTGGTTTTCCATAGAAAATCGGGATGGATGAGTAATACCCGGCCAGAGCGGTTGGTGTTTTCCGCTTCTGCAAGACCCACTTCAAACACCTGACCTGGCGCCATGAAAAAAAGTACGCCTTCCTCGAAGTCGCCCGACTGCTGCCCGTATTTCATATTGCCTTTAAAATCCCTGTCGATAAGGATGGAATAAAAGTCGAACACGAAACCCATACTGGCCTTGCAGGGGAGTTGTATGGCCCCGTAATCGACAACGCTGATCAGTGGATGTTCCGGCTTGGGAAGTCCCATTACCTTATGGTATTCACTGATCGTTTTTATCCTGTGGATCACCCTGTTTTCCATATCCTAAGTTACTGATAAATGTTTAACGACTGCCGCAGGCTATTACTGTACGATCTCTTCCAGCTTTTTTACCAGGTTTTCCGGTTGCTCACGCATGGAGTAGTGTCCGCCTTCAAGGGTATAGATTTTCCACTTTCTTGCCCTGGCTTTCAATATTCCCATTTTATCGTGTTCCGGACTTCCCTTACCGTCTTTCGTCATCTGGAGAAAGGCTGTTGGAATCTTTTTAACCATTGGATTGCTGATCTGCAGCGGTTCGATAAAGGTATTCAATGGTTGCGGCACATCCATAGGCGGAACAAGCTTTGCCGGGCCGAAAGGATAAAGCACCATGTTGTTTTTGATGTTGCCCCTGACCATTGGCTCCCAGAGGTCACCGCATACGTCTTTTGCACTTTCTCCGTTTTCAGGTACCATCGCATCCAGGTAAATCAGCTGTTTGATACGCTCAGGTACCTGTTCTGCCACGCCTGAAATGACCATGCCGCCATAACTATGACCTACAAGGATGACATTATGCAGATTCTCGAACCTGATCACGTTCAGTATATCATTGATGTAGGTGGTCAGGTTGATATCAGGGTTAGAGAGATGAACCTTTTCTCCAAGGCCTGTAAGTGTTGGCCGGTAAACGATGTCGCCATGTGCGCTTAGAATGGAATCTACTTTTGCATAATCCCAGCCACCGTCCCATGCACCGGGAACGAAGAGGAAAGTACGGGGTTGGTGTTGCTGTCCGTACGCGAACGAAGAGATGGTCATGCTTAAAATGAAAATTAATTTTTTCATACAATGTTTAATTGAAATAAATTGTTTGAGATTACAAAATTCAGGAATAGCCGGATGCCGGACCTAACCGTATCTGCTTTAGTTGTAACAAAATGTGAGATGGGAGAAGGTTATGCCGTTAGCGGATGATATATGGATAGTCAGGCATCCTGCTCTCAAATGAAGTGTGGAGAAAAATATCATCCTCTATCTGTTAAATACGTCTTCTTATTTTGTTAATAATTTAATAACATTGAAAACAGGAAAGTGACCGGGCGCTTAGAAAAAAGATGTAAATGCATTAGTTACAATGAGAAATAAAAATGCAGATGAGTTACCAGTACAGGTCTTATAGAGACTACTATCAGACCTTGTCTGAAAAAAAAGCTAAAAAAATTTCCCTCTATTGTTTTATTTAAAAATAATTCCTAATATTGTCAGGAGCGGTTTAAATAGTTAACCAAAAAATATTGTTTATGCCAGCACTATCCGATAGTAAAAGTTAGTTGTATTACTACATCCCGTTTCAGATCAAAAGATTCCACAAGAATCGCCCTATTAAAAAAAAGTTTCCCGATTGATTAGAGCCTTTACCACTGCTTTGATCTGTTATTTTTCATCAATAGAATACATACAAAAATTGCTTTGTTCTTACTTGAATGTAACCCAAAGTAGCGATAGCTCTATCTGCTCCTTTAGTATTTTCTAAGAACCCTATGCACTTGTTGCTGTCGTGGCCGTAACAGTGATAAACTATTCTCATTATTTTATAACCATTGGTCATTCCTGCAGGGAAAAAATCATGTATAGCAATGATTCACTTTAGCCCAGCCTGGCACCTCATTTACACGAGGCCCCGCCAGGAGAAGAAAGTCAGCATCTTACTGTCTGAGAGAGGTACCCAATTTTATCTTCCTGTTAACAAAGTAAAACGGCAATGGAAGGATCGGCAGAAAATACTCTATGAACCGCTATTCCCTTCTTACATCTTCGTATATGTCACCAATATGGACGAATTCTATAGCAGTATTCAACTGGAAGGAGTATGCGGATATGTGAAGCTGGGAAAGCAAATAGCGAAAGTAAGCCCCGAAATTATCAGCAATATCAAACTTGCCCTGGAAAACGGATCGGGTATTGAAGTATCTTATGATCCATTTAAACCCGGGCAACAGGTTGTTGTTACAGATGGTCCTCTCAGAGGACTTTCATGTGAAGTCGTCCGCGATAACGGAAGACAAAAAATGCTCGTGCGTATTCTATTGTTGCAACGGAATATTGTGATAGACATGCCATTGAATTTCCTCGCTGCTGCTCCTATGCTTTAACCTGATTCCCCTTTATTTTCATTTACCAATAATTATCGAAATATGTTAGTGTTAGGTTTGAGCGGAAGCCTTGCCCGTATTCATGAGCGTCATAGTGAATTACGGGAAGGTAATTTCCATGATGCAGCAGCTGCGCTGGTACACAATGGCCGGTTGATAGCCGCCTTTGAAGAAGAACGCCTGAACAGGATCAAACACACCAACAAGCTGCCGTTGATGGCAGCTAAGGCATGCCTGGATATTTGCGGATGTTCAATTGACCAGGTAGACTACTTTACTTTCAGTGAGTCAGAGGAAAGTATGAATGCTATGCTGGACGGATTTATTGGACGTCCATCCGGTACAAATGCAAAAGCCTTTTTATCGGACTTGCTGCAACAGGAGTTCAGTCATAAGATTGCTCCGCATCAGATTGAGTTGATGGAACATCATTACGCGCATGCGGTAACGGCGTTCTATCCTTCCCCTTTTGAAGAAAGCCTCGTGCTCACTATTGACGGTGCCGGCGGAAGTTATACCGGCTCTGTTTATAAAGGCAGCAAAAATACTCTTTCCCTGTTGCATACCTTTAACCTGGAGCAATCATTAGGGCATCTCTATTCAGATGTTACTTTTATGCTTGGGTTCAGCAACTTTGATGAATACAAAGTAATGGGACTGGCGCCCTACGGCAACCCTGCTACCTACAGGAAATTGTTTGACCAGTGTTATACGTTGTTGCCGGAAGGAAATTATCTCCTGCATCATCACGAAATGGCTAAACTCCGGGCTGTATGCCCCGCCCGTGATAAGATGTCTGGTTTTACAAAGATACACCAGGACATTGCAGCTGGACTACAGGAGATGCTGGAGAAGATAGTTTTTCATATCGTGAAGCATTATACTAATGTTACCGGGCATACGAATTTATGTATGGCAGGTGGCGTAGCGCTTAATTGTACTTTAAACGGGAAGCTGGTGAACTCCGGAATGGTGCAGAATATGTTTGTGTACCCCGCGGCCAGCGACAGCGGATTGCCTATTGGTTCTGCATTGGCAACGTATTTTAAATATGAAATCAATCCCTTAAGATTCCCCCTCGAAAATTTATACCTGGGTTCTAAAACTGGTACCATTGAAACCGTGGAAACATCTCTGAAGCGCTGGGAAAACCTGGTCAGCTTCACTAGAACAGATGATCCTTCTGCTACCGCTGCCGGACTGCTGGCGGATGGTCATGTAATCGGATGGGTACAGGGCCGCGCAGAGTTTGCACCCAGAGCGCTGGGCAACCGCAGTATTCTTGCTGATCCAAGACCCGCAGCCAACAAAGAACGCATCAACCTCATCGTGAAAATGCGGGAAGGATACCGGCCTTTCGCTCCCTCAGTAATGGAAGAAGATGCAGACGAATATTTTGAACTCCCTTCAAATAATAAAGAGCTGCCCTACATGATATTTGTGATCAATGTACGGGAACGTTACCGCGACCTGCTGGGCGCGGTAACGCACGTTGATGGCTCCGCGCGGGTGCAAACGGTATCTAAACAACATAACCGCAGATATTGGGACGTGATCCGTCACTTTAAGGAAAAAACAGGAACCCCGGTGGTACTGAATACGTCGTTTAATAATAATGCGGAACCCATTGTTGATTCTGTAGACGACGCCGTAGTATCCTATCTTACCACAGAACTGGACTACCTCGTAGTCGGTGACTACCTGGTATCAAAAAAGGGTAGGACGGACGATTTGTTGGATACACTATACCTTTCATTGCCGCATTACACGCGATTACTGAAAGCCGAAACCTACAGCTGGTCCGGCGAATGGAAGACACTACCTGCCTTTTCTATGGAGAATTCATTTAACGATAAAAAGGGAAAACTGTCAGCGGCGCTGTTTCAATTGTTATCTGCTGCCGATGGCAGCACTACCGTGAAAGACCTGATAGCCGCTTCCGGTGCGGATCAGCAGCAAGCCGACACGATGAAAAAAGAAATCAGGGACTTGTGGAACAGGCGGATGATCGTATTAAGCCCGGCCTGAATTTTCGTGTAACCTGATACGTTATTATTTATGAAATATACTCCAACGGTTTCCCAACAACTCATCTGGCTGGATCAACTGATTTCCGGGACTTCTTCAAAATATAATATTGGTGGTTATGCCTCCCTGGAAGGTGCATTGTCCTACCCGGTTTTTCACGAAGCGATCCGTAATATGCTCCGCTCACAGGAAGCCTATGCCTCCCTGTTTAATGGATCGGCAGGGGAACTGATCTGTGAAACCGGAGAAGCGGTAGATGGTTATGAGGCGGCACTGATCGACTTTTCCGCGGTAGAAGATCCGGAACAGGCTGCAGCCGGATGGATGAGGGAAGACTTTGCACGTGCATTTGAAACAGAAAATAATTATTTATTTTTCTTTAAGTTATTAAAGATCAGTGAAGAGAAACATTACTGGTATGCCAAAATACATCACCTGATCAGTGACGGATGGTCTTTTAAACTGTTGCTTAATCAAACGGCTGATGTATACGATGCACTGATCAGGGAGCAGGACTTAACGCTTCCTGTATACCGCTACAGCGATTATGCCGGGGAAGATGAAGCCTATTACCAGTCGGCATTAGCTGACCAGGACCGGGCATACTGGTTGTCTGAATATGAACAACTGCCGGGGGAACTACTGTTGCCTGATTACCGCCAGAACCACACCGGTGAGGCGGACAGCCATACTTTATTCCTGTCGGCCGCGGTGAAAAAGGCGCTGGAACAATTTGCAGAAGAACAGAAGTGCTCCGTATTCCATACTATTTTAAGCATCTTACTGATATATTTCAGCAGAACAAGAAGCCAGGACGAAATAGCTATCGGGATGCCTGTGCTGAACCGCACCAAAAAGATTTATCGTCATACTGCAGGTGTATTTATGAACCTGCTTCCCTTAAAATTTTCTATTAAAGAGAATGATACGTTCCGGGAAGTGCTGGGTAAAGTAAAACAAAAGATGTCGGCCTCTCTCCGTCATCAGCGATACCAGTACGGCCGGCTTGCAAAAGACCTGAAACTGCCACTCAACAAGCTCTTATACGATATCAGGATCTCTTATGAAGATTTTGATTTTTCGTCTGATTTCGGCGGACTGGCCACCCACGCGGTGGCACTTTCCAATCATGCTGAGGCAGATAAACTTGCATTATACCTGAGAGACTATCACGCAGAAGGATTTGATGTAAGATTTGTTTATAACACCAGCTACTTTGATAAGGCCGGTATACAGTCGCTGGCCCGTAGCCTGGAACATATCATATCGGACCTGCCATTGAGCCTGGACAAGGAAATAAACCAGATAGCATTACTGAGTGAAACCGACCTGAATAACCTGTTGCCATATACTACCGGTGAGATAAAGGAAAGGAAAGAACAAAGCTTTGCAGCATTGTGGCAGCAGATGGTGACGCTTTACCCGCAACACATCGCCATATCTGCAGAAACCGGTGCCATTACTTACGAAATATTGCATAATAAGGCCGTCAGGATTGCGGCGGCATTACAATATCATATCAAAGAGAATAAGGCAATGGTAGCCTTGCTGCTGCCACGTTCTGCAGATTTTATTGCCGGTATGCTGGGAAGCATAATGGCCGGTGTGGCCTACATTCCGCTTGATCCTGAGCTGCCAGAACAACGCATCGCAGATATACTCGAAGATGCAGGTTGCAGCCTGATGCTGGTAACAGAAGCGACTAAACATAAGCTAACGCACACGTCTCATACCAGGTGTCTGGACCTGCAGGAAATATATACGATCCCGGATCCGGATAAATTCGCGGCGAAGATAACCGGTGATATGCCTTGTTATATCATCTATACCTCCGGTTCCACCGGTATTCCAAAAGGTGTAGTCGTATCGCATGCTTCCGTGATTGATTACGTGCATACTTTTAAAGCATATTTCAGACTTACCAATAACGACGTATTGCTGCAACAGGCTTCGTTGAGTTTTGATACGTCTGTAGAAGAGATCTTTCCCATCCTGGGAACCGGTGGGCGTTTGCATATTATCGGCGACAGGAAAGATCTTTCAGAAGTGAAGAGAACACTGGAAGAAGAACAGATCACGGTGTTCAGCACAAATCCGTGGGTGCTGAAGTTCTTAAACGGATCTGTATTACCGGCTGCATTGAGAATACTGATCAGTGGGGGAGATATACTGAAGCCGGAATACATCGACCGGATAACCGGCGCCAATATCGCGATCTATAACACCTACGGACCTACGGAAAGTACGGTATGCGCTACCTACTATAAGGTGACCGGCCAAGAGAAAGTGATCCCGATCGGTAAGCCCATACATAACCGGGAAGTATATATCCTCGATAATGCCCGGCAGTTGCAACCTGCTGGTGTAGAAGGGGAGATCTACTTAGGCGGCGCAGGGCTGGCCCTGGAATATATTAATAACCCGGCACTCACAGCAGAGCGGTTTGTGGAACATATTGCATATGCCCATAAGAAACTATACAGGACCGGTGATCTTGGAATTTTATCCGAAGATGGAAACATCTTTTTCAGAGGCAGAAAAGATGAGCAGCTGAATTATCGCGGATATCGCATAGAGGCTGCTGAAGTAGAGAAAGCCATCAATGGTTTTGCTGATGTGGAAGATAGTATTGTAGTAGTGCAGGCTTACCAGGAAATACCTGTGCTGGTAGCATATATTAAATACCAGGCAGATAGTGAATATACGATACCGCAACGCAGGCAATCTCTTGCAAGGAAATTACCGGCTTACATGGTGCCGGATATATGGGTGCCGGTAACCGAATTTCCTTTGTTGCATAATGGTAAAATCAATAAGGCTGCCTTACCGGATTTTCGTGAACACCTGCAAACAAACAACGGGGATGAAAGTGTACCAGCCTCTGATATGGAAAGAAAGCTGCTGCAAATATGGCGGACTTTATTGCAGCGGTCCGCGATAGGCATGCATGATTCCTTCTTTGAACTGGGAGGACATAGCCTGAACATAATGCAACTGGTTAACAGTTACCAGCGGGAGTTTGAGGTGAACGTGGCGGTATCAGAACTATTCGAACATACTACCATCGCTTCGCATGTGGTATTAATAGCCGGGAAGTCAGCTACCCCTTATCAGCTAATCAGGAAGGTTACAACAAATATAGATTATGCCGTGTCTGACGGGCAACGTCGGATCTGGACTTTAAGTCAGCTGGAAGAGCACTCCAGGGCCTATCATCTCTCCGGAAAAATGATATTCACCACAGCCGTGAATCCATCACATCTTGAGGAAGCCATCTTACAGGTGATCTCCCGGCATGAGATACTGCGCACAGTATTCCGGGAGAATGAATCCGGTGAACTCCGGCAGCTGGTATTGCCTGTGGAAGACACGGTTTTTATTTTAAACAGCAAGGACGGTACTGAACTGGAGGATGCGGACATTATCGCCTATATGGAAGCGGAAACGCGTAAACCATTTAGTCTCGCTAACGGCCCGCTGTTACGTGCAGGACTGATCCTGCAGGCAAACGGGCACTATCTTTTTTATTATGCCCTTCACCATATCGTCAGTGATGGCTGGTCGATGGAAGTATTGAAAAAAGAGATGATGGACTACTATACTGCATATGCAGCTGGTACCACTCCTGTTGTACCGCCGCTGGACTTCCAGTATAAGGATTATGTGGCCTGGAAAGAAGAGAAACTGGGACAGGAAACATTGACAGGACTTCGCGACTACTGGCTGGAGCAACTACGGGGTGAATTGCCGGTACTGAGCCTTCCCTCCGCCAAAGGAAGGCCATCATTCCTCACCAATAACGGCCGCCTGCTTTCTGTTATGCTTGGCAGGGAACAGACAAAATCGCTGCGTGACCTGTGCAGCCGGCACAACGTGACCTTGTTTATGGCGCTGCTGGCAACGCTGAAGGCGCTGTTTTACCGGTATGCCGCCCAGGAAGATGTTATCATCGGATGCCCCGTAGCCGGGCGCGATCACGCAGCATTGGACAACCAGATCGGGTTTTATATCAATACACTGGTGATGCGTACCCGTTTCAATGGCAACGACAGCTTCACTACCCTTCTGCAAAAAGTGAAGCAGGTAACCCTGCAGGCATTTGAACATCAACTGTACCCGTTCGACCGCCTGGTGGAAGAACTCCACCTGAAGCGGGACATGAGCCGCTCTCCGTTGTTTGATGTTAGCATGATCCTCCAGAACCAGCACGACCGGAACGAAGATCACAATGACAGTACACTTGAGGTAACCGATAAAGGAGCTACCGCATCAAAGTTTGATTTGAGCTTTGAATTCTGGGAAGGAACAGATGATTTGAGGATGAACCTGGAGTTCAATACCGACATATACGAGAAGAGAGAGATGACCCGTTTAATGGAACATTTCAACAACCTGTTAAATGCGCTGATCAACTCACCGGATGCCCCGCTTCATGCCGCCGGTTATTTATCCGCTGCTGAAAAACATGAACTGCTGGTTACTTTCAATGATACCTTTGCGGCTTACCCGGTGGATAAAACAGTGGTGGACCTGTTTACAGAACAGGCACAACGCACACCAGAACTTACCGCTGTTATATTTGAACACCAAAAACTTACTTATAGTGAGCTGCATCACCAAAGCAACCTGCTGGCGCATTACCTCGTAGAACAGGGCTGCGGCAGGGAAAGCAGGGTGCCGGTATTTATTGACCGCTCCCCGGAAATGATCGTCGCCATCCTGGCGGTGCTGAAGTCCGGGGCGGCATATGTTCCCATAGATACCACTTATCCGGAAGCAAGGGTATCCTATATTTTAAGCGATGTGGATGCAGAATGGATGATCACCCAGCAAAAATACCGGGATGTCTTATCTCCGTTTATACATACCCGTAAGATATTCGTTGATGAACCCAATGTGTCATCTGCCATAAATTTATTACCGGCAGGAGTAATGCCTTCAGATCTTGCGTATATCATTTACACTTCCGGTTCTACCGGTCAGCCTAAAGGTGTGATGATTGAGCATGCCGGTTTGGTGAACTTCATACTGGGGCAGATTTCCCTGCTGGAACTCAAATCGGGCATGGGGATGCTGCAGTTTGCTTCATTGAGTTTTGACGCCTCCTGTTATGAAATATTCAGTGCCCTTTTAAGCGGGGGCTTTTTAATGATACCTTCTGTGGAAGAGATGCTGTCTGTTGAAGTACTGGCCGCGCTTATCAATAAGCATCACCTGAGCACCACACTGCTGCCTCCTGCTTTTCAGCCATTGTTGCTAAAAGAAGACATCAGCAGTTTTGCTACTATTATTTCAGGAGGAGATGCCATAGATGTGCAGGCCGGTCTGGAGATCCAATCCAGGAATATCCGCCTGGTAAATGCTTACGGGCCAACAGAAATAACGGTATGCGGCTGCTTTTCGAAACAGCCGATACTGGAGAATGGAAAAACAACAATTGGCAAACCGGTACCTAACATGCACATCTACATCCTGGATGGCAACATGCATCTTTTACCGGTAGGCGTGCCAGGTGAACTGTATATAGGCGGTCCGGGCGTGGCACGGGGCTACCTGAATAAACCGGCACTTACAACAGAACGTTTCGTGAACAATCCATATAACAGCAACGGTGCTACCAGATTATACCGCACCGGGGATCTGGGCAGGTGGTTACCGGATGGTAATATCGAATACCTCGGTCGTGCAGATGACCAGGTGAAGATACGTGGCTACCGGATAGAACCAGGTGAAATTGAACAGGCTCTCCGGCAATTGCCGGGTATTGAACTGGCTGTTGTAGTGGTAAAGGAAAAGACGGATAAGGAAAAGCAGTTGCAGGCTTATTTAAAGTGTCTGCCCGACATCGATTTTCTTTCTGTCAGGCAACAACTCCTGAAACAATTGCCTGAGTACATGATACCAGGTGCATTCATCCGTTTGGAGGAGATGCCCTTAACCGCCAGCGGTAAAATAGATAAGCAAAAAATGCTGACCCTGGCCGGTATTGAAATGAATAAAGGAACGGCCTTTATAGCACCGCGTACGGAAACAGAAATAACCCTGGTAAAGATATTCGGAGAGTTGTTGGGCGTAGCGAACATTTCTGTTGGCGACAGTTTCTTTGACCTGGGAGGAAACAGCATGTTACTCATAAAATCAAATCACCGCATCATGCAGGAGTTTGGCATAAAACTAAGTATCCGAGACATGTATAAACGCATGACCATTGCGGAACTGGCAGACATAATAGATGCCATCCGGTGGATGCGCCACGGTGAAACAAGTGACCAGCAACAAAACAAAGAGGAGTTTTCAGTTTAAGCGATATTACATGAAAAGGATCATAGGAACCATAATTGTCACGATTGTTACCATTGCCTGGGTAATCTTCATCTCACTGCATTTTCACGGACTAAACGCCATGCAGCAGGCGCTTAACTACAACGGCGGAATTGCAAGCCTGGAGGGCAACCGGTATGATAGTACGGCTACTTTAAATATACCATTTGCAGGTGCCACCGTAAGTATTGATTCGTTAGGAATTCCTCACATTTTCGGAAAAGATAATAATTCGCTGGCCTATGCTACCGGTTATATGCATGCGCGTGACCGTTATTTCCAGATGGAGATACTGGCCCACAGCGTAATGGGAAAATTGTCTGAGATTATTGGCCCCGATGGTATTCCATCTGACCGGTTATGGAAATCGTTTGAGATAGAAAATAAAGCGTTGGCGGTAATGGATAGCCTGTCTGTAACAGATCCCGGGCTTGTCAGTTACCTGAACGCCTATACGCAGGGCATCAACGATTATATACATGCAGAAAGGAAAGACCGGCGGGATCCCGCCTACCTGTGCTGGGGTTATTCGCCTCAGCCCTGGAAAGCATATTATACGCTGCTGATTCAATGGTACCTGAGCTTTGATTTGTCTTACTACGATGATTATGTCAGCCGGCAGGAAATCCTTGACAAATTGCCGCGGCACATACAGGAGATCCTTTATCCGCAATCGCCGGACAACGAGCCGGTAATTATTCCATCTGTGCATCCTGCACCTTTGTCGATGAAACAAAATGGCCCCGCCATGCCTAAGGTTTTTGACCAGGCAAGCAAAAATACCTATGCTGCCAGGCCGGTGTACAGCAGCCTGGGGAGCAATAACTGGGTAGTAGGACCAACCGCAACAGCCAACCAGGAATCATTCCTGTGCAATGATCTCCATCTTTTCCTTACTAACCCGAATATTTTTTATGAGGTGCAGTTGCACAGCGATAGCATGAATATATATGGGTTCACTATTCCCGGTGTTCCTGTTGTGCTTACCGGGCATAATGAAAAGGTGGCCTGGGGAATTACAAACGGGGGATGGGATGTTACTGAACAATACCTGCTGCGTACAGATCCCCGGGATGCAAGCCGCTATTGGCTCAACGGGCAATGGGAGAAGATGACCACGCGGAAATTCACCATTGCTGTTAAAGGACAACAACCGGTAATACACACGGTAAATTATACTGTTTTCGGACCGGTGTCAAAAAAAGGTGCGTTTACCTGTGCTACCCGCTGGCACCCGGCATTATCCAATTATTCTATCAGGGCCTTCTGGAAGATGAATAGCGCCACCGACTGGAACAGCTTCAGGGCATCCCTGCGGGAATATGATTATCCTTCCCAGAATTTTGCTTTCATGGATGTGAATGGAAATGTAGGTATGCAATGCGCTGGCAGGATGCCTGTTAAACCAGCGGCTTATGAAGGTGGAATGCTGGACGGAACAGTGTCTCCCGAATATGGATACCTGCCCTTTGATTCACTTCCGGCATCGTTGAACCCTCAGCAGGGCTATCTTTTTTCCGCTAATCAGCAACCCGCAAAAGACAATCATTATTATGCCAACAGGTGGTTCGACGACCTGTACCGGCCTAAGCGGATCAATGAACTGCTGTTGGCAGGTAAAGGAAAGATAACCCGGGAAGATATGCGGAAGATGCAGACAGATGTGACAGACCTGGCAGTAAATGACCTCCGGCACCTGCTGGTGAAATATACAGATACGGCCAGGCTTGGATCTGACTGGAAAGCACTTCTCCGCTGGAACGGGGAATTGCTGCCCGATAAGAGGGAAGCCGTGTTTTTCCGGATTTTCCGGAGGGCAGTACGGATGAATTGCTGGGATATAGCCGGTAAACTGGGCGTATGGGCCAGTCCCTCGATGGATCAGTTTATGCACTTTTTATTGCTCGACAGCACCGTTACCCACAATGGGAAAAATTTCAGCAGCAGGATATACTTCCATAAACTGATGAATGATGCCGATTCACTGTATAAAATTGCACCGCACGACCCCTATACTTTTTCCATTCCGCAAATGACCATGTTGCCAGGCTTTGATATCCCTGTAAAAGATGTGGGTGGCAGTGAGAATACCATTAATGTAAATTATAGCGCACATCCGGTGATCAGAACATTGATACAGGTGAAAGATGGCAGCATACAATCGTGGATGGTAAACGCCCTGGGGCAAACGGGACGGTTGAATGACAAGGACTATGCCCTTCAGCTGGATGACTGGAAAACCAATAAAATGCATCAAACGCAGTTTCCGCATACCGCTGATCAGCTATATGGGATAACAGCAGTGATTACTTTTAAACAGCAACCATGAAAATCCTATCCTACCTTTTTGTACTTGCCCTGATCGTTGTAAATCACTTCCTGCTGCCCGGGTGGTGGCAGATACCGGTATGGTGTGTGTTAGGCCTGTGGCTTTCGCTGCCGCGTTGGGGGCTCAGGCGTTCCTTTTTCGGGCATATTGTTGTTCCTGAAATATTGATTGCGACAGGATTTGCGCTTTTTTACCGGAGCCGTATAGGCGCCGGATATGCGCATTTCAGCGAATTTGTTATGCCGTGGTGGGGATGGATAGGATTGGTGATTACTGTAAATGTTATAACAGCGCTGTTGTGTATGTATACTTTTTTCTGTATCGGAAGGCTGTTGAATTATAAACGAAAAAATAATCCGGAAGAAACGGTCATAATCTGATTTCATGGGAAAGATAGTTTTTATCATGGATGTAGAAGAAGGACATATTCTTCCCACATTCACACTGGCGCAGTCGTTAAAAGACAGGGGACACGAAGTGCTGTACCTGAGCATAGCCGATAATGAAGTATTTGTGAGAAAGCAGGGATTTGATTTTTATCCTATTTTCCTGGATAAATATCCAAAGGGATACAGGGAAGCTTATAAGCGCAGAAATGCCAATATTCCGGGAACAGCCACCAGTAATGATACACACATATGGGAGATAGCCGAAGGTGCGTATGATGAACTGATAGCTTCTCTCAAAGCCGACCTGTTTATTGTAAGTACTTTTCTGCGGATAGATATGCTGGCGTTATACTACAGGTATGGAATATCGCCGGTTGTATTTACGCCTTATTTAAGGGATGCGGGCGTAACAACGGCCATAGATTGTATGGACGAGTTCATGAAAGCCCCTGGCGAAGAAAGCATGAAGTTTATAGAATTCCTGCTCAGCTCCGGGGCAGTATTTAGTACATTAAAAGACCTGGTACAGCCTTTTGATACTTTCTGTGAACTGGTCGCTTGTCCGCGTGAGCTGGAAACCGCTACTGACCACATTCCTCCGAATATTCATCATATAGGACCTTCTGTAAGAACAGAAAGCGGACAAGGTGATCATCTTCCTTTAGATAAAATTAAAGGGAACAGGAAACTGATTTATGCATCTATGGGATCACAGGCAATCAGCTATAAGTACGTATGCCGCTCTTTTTTTCAGAAGATGATAGATGTGATGAAAGATGTAGAGCTGAGTGATTACCATCTGGTTCTTTCTGTGGGGCCGGAATTCGATGAAATGACTTTTTCGCTGGTGCCGGAAAATGTAACTGTTGTAAGGTGGATTTCACAGATAGAAGTGCTGAAATATGCAGTGTTGGCCATTACACATGGTGGCATGGGTACTATTAAAGAATGTATTTATTATGGTGTGCCTATGATTGTATTGCCGCTGTCACGCGACCAGCCATCCAACGCGGTCCGTGTACAGCATCATCGTCTCGGATTGTCTGCACCTATTCATGGCCTTACCGGATCCCTCCTGTATTCACTGATCATGGATGTATTGAACAGTGTGGAAATAGGAGAGAATATCCATAAGATGAAAACGATCTTTCAGTATAAACAGGCATCATGCCCCGGTGCGGATATTGTAGAACATCTTTTAATGAAAGCGTAGATAATTATTTGTTTTTCCCTTAAGTATTCAAGAGAATTTTATGTTTGATCTCCTAAACAGGCTTAAAAAGCTGAATGTTCAACTATATACCGAAGGAAATGATCTGAAAATAAAGGCTGATCCCGGGGTGATGAGCATCGCCTTGCTGGATGAAATAAAATTGCATAAACCAGGTTTACTGGAGTTGCTAAAACGCACTGTGGAAGATGATTTCAACTTCCGGGCCGGGAAGCGTGACGACTATCCTCTTTCAGCACAACAACAGGCTGTCTGGCTGCTCTGCCAGAATGAACAGGCCTCCATGTCTTACAATATCCCTTTGATCATGGAGATCAGCGCGCAGGTAAAAACAGATCTGTTGGAACAGGTGTTACAGGATGTATTGGGAAGACATGAAGCATTCAGTACCTCCTTTTTCCTGGATAACAAGGGTGAAGTGCGGCAACGTATCAGCAGCGGAGCGGTGCAGGTTGCCTTCGGAGATTTGTCCGGCGCTACAGATGCCGCTGTGAAAGAGGCATTGGCACAGGAATGCATGTACGTGTTTGACCTGACTAAAGCGCCACTGGTAAAAGCGAAAATATGGAGAAGAGATACGGAACATTATTTGTCATTACTGATCCATCATATCATTTTTGATGGCGCTTCCCTGGAAGTGTTGAAGAAAGATTTTTTTATCACTTATGAAGCGAGGCTAAAGGGCGACAGTCCTTCCTTTGAACCGCCTGCATTCAACTACATGGATTTTGCGGTATGGCAGCAGGAAAAACTGGAGCAGGGGCACTGGGACCATACAAAAGCGTTCTGGGAAGAAACACTGGCCGGAGAACTACCCGTGTTACAGTTATTTCCTTCTACCCGCCCGGCAACAAAAACCAGTGCAGGCATGCACTTGTATTTCAAAATATCTGAAAGTCTCAGTATCGCGGCAGCACGTTTTTTTAGCCATCATAATGTTTCTCATTTTACAGGTTTACTGGCCGCGTTAAATACCTTATTGTACAGGTACACGGGTAATGAAGACCTGGTATTGGGAACGGTGGTAGCAGAAAGAAACTTTTCCAGCCTGCAGGAAGTCATCGGGCTATTTATCAATACAGTCCCTATCCGTACAAAACTTAACCCGGCACATAATTTTGAGCAACTGCTGGAGTTACAGCAACAGGTGCTGAAAGATGCGATGCATCATAGCCAGCTTCCTTTTGCTACGCTCGTGGAAATGCTTAATAAGAAAAGAGATGCCAGTCGTTCGCCGGTTTTTGATGTAATGGTGATTTATAACGACCATAAGCATAGTGAAAGTGGTGCCAATACTGACTTTGCGGTAATGAAGGAGGACCTGCGCGCTACCAGTCAGTTTGACATCGTATTTACCTTCGATAATACAAAAGAAGGTTTGTTCCTGAATATTGAATTCAATACAGATCTTTATGAAGAAGCAGCGATTTACCGGTTGTTTCATCATTTCCGGGCACTGCTTCAGCGATTGATAGCAGCACCGGATGCTGCCATCTATACATTGGATTATTTGTCTGAAGAAGAGCATCAGCAGTTATTACATACTTTCAACGATACGGATGTTGATTATGAACGAGGAGTAACACTGCCCGGACTGTTCCGGCGCCAGGTGGCCTTACAACCGGAGGCAACAGCGCTGGTGTTTAAAGACAGCCACTTTACTTACCGGGAGCTGGATGAAATATCCGGTCGCCTGGC
>NZ_JBBHLF010000010.1:0-178541 GCF_037483205.1 Chitinophaga sp. CCNWYY40 | reverse complement strand
ATATCTCATACTGGGAGCCATTCCCTGATAAGCATTTTCGACCTGAAATGTTTGTTTTTTGCATGTTTTACACTTTTAAGTGTAAACCTTTTTCAGGACGTGACCCCCTCTAGGTCCGGAGCCTTCACTTCCTGTTGCGATGTTATGTATTGATAATCAATATATTTAGCGGGTAGAACAGCGGGCCGGTACCTTTGCGGATTTATTTTAGAGAAAGTTAGCGTCATTTTTATTAGCTTGTATGCTGCCAAAATCGTTTGAAATTATACACTAATCGTTTGATCTCTTCAACAATGAGCACATTATCAGCATTGCCAGTGACATCCGGAGAAGCCCCTATGGCAATAAACCGTGACAATGAAAAAAAAGCCCGTCTTTACTCATTAGATGCCCTCCGGGGATTTGATATGTTCTGGATTATGGGCGGCGGCGCCATCTTTCATGAAATAGCCAAAGCAACGGGATCGCCTTTCTGGGCGGCAATAGATGTACAACTGGAACATCCCGCATGGAATGGGTTCCATTTCTATGATCTTATATTCCCGCTTTTCCTGTTTATGGCTGGTGTGTCCACGCCGTACTCGGTAGGCCGGGAGCTGGAGAAAGGTAAGAGCCGGAGCCAGTTGTTATTGCGTGTAATAAAAAGGGGACTGGTACTGGTGTTGCTGGGCATCATTTATAATAATGGGTTGCAGCTGCAGCCGGTATCACAGATACGGTTTTGCAGCGTATTAGGCCGCATTGGCCTGGCCTATATGTTTGCTAATATCATTTACCTGTATACAAAAGAACGGGCGCAAATGATCTGGTTCGCCGCTATCCTGGTGGCGTATTGGCTGCTACTGAAGTTTACATCGGCGCCGGGATTTGCACCCGGTGATCTTACGATGGAAGGGAATTTTGCATCGTACCTCGACCGCTGCATCGTTCCGGGTAAGTTGTACCTGGGCATCCATGATCCGGAAGGATTTACTTCTACCTTCCCGGCCATCAGCACTGCGATGTTAGGAATTCTAACAGGAAATTTATTGCGTAATAACCCCATGCCTCCGGTGAAGAAGGTAGGCATGATGGCGCTTACAGGCGTGGTTTTCCTGGTGCTGGCGCAATTGTGGAATCTTGATTTCCCCATCAATAAAAATCTGTGGACCAGCTCATTTGTGCTGCAGGTAGGAGGTATCAGCCTGTTGTTGCTCGCATTTTTCTATTACGTGATTGATATTGCGGGCTACCGGAAATGGGCGTTCTTCTTCCGCGTTATAGGAATGAACTCTATTCTTATTTATATTTCCGGTCACTTTATCGACTGGGGTTACAGCAACAATGTATTTTTTAAATGGCTTGGGCAGTTGGTGGGAGAGCCGTTTGGAGCGGTAGCTCTCAGCATCTCCCTGGTATTTCTAAAATGGTTGTTCCTGTATTTTATGTATAAACAGAAGGTGTTCCTGAAAGTTTAAAGGCTTTCCTTGTTGCGCTTTGCATCGGGAAATCCGGCAATCCGCTTTTTCTGCTCCAGTTCCATTTGGGCCAGCTTTTCTTTGCCCAATGTTTCTGCGAGCAGATCATCTATCGACTTATTCCTGGAATTCGATAACAGTTCCTGGTGCTTATGCTCCGTGTTTGTAAGAATATTTATAACCAGCTGTTTGTCTTTATAATCAATGTCATTATACATTAACAGGGTAGGTTTGTACAGTAGCTGGTATATTTTGAATAGTTTTTTTTCGCCTGTTTTTGTGATGCTGACAAGTTTCGCCCTTTTGTCATCCGGGTCAGTTCTCTCTGTTATATATCCCAGATTTTTCAACTTATTGAGAATGTCAATACCAGTGGTTTGTTCTGTGAAGTTGTATTGTATGACCTGTGTTTTCTTTACTTCTTTTAGCTGGTAGATAGAGTTCAGAAAATAGAACCATTCCAGTTCAAACCCGGGTATTTCCTGTAGCGCCATTTTTGAATAAACTGTTTGCATACCCGCAAGCCTTCCTATCAGCTTTGCAAATACAGTATCCAGGTCAGGGGGGGTAAGCCCGCTGAATAATTGATTGTTGCTCTCTTTTGCCAAAAAATACATACAGAATTCCGTTGCAGAAACAGTTGTATTCTTTTGAGCATATTCTTCCCAGGCGGTAATCAGCGTTACAAGTTCACTCATAGTTTATATCGGATTCGATGTAAATGTAGCAAAAAATGGTTTGAAAATTTGCTATAATCGATTTTATAACTATTTTTACATCGGAATAGATGTTTTATTGCTATGAATAAAACGGAAATGATCTAAAATGATTTCAAATGAATAACATAACAACAGGTTACCTTACCAGAGCTGAATTATGGTTGTATATCACAACACTGATCTATTTTCTGATGAACGGGGCGCAGATATTTGAAACCCTTGTATTCGTACCAAAATGGACAGATGCCCCACCTGTTAATTTCAAACTCTTGCTGGATGGGCGGGGAGCAAGTTTGAAAAACTTCTGGATCGTCTTTCATTCCTTACATGAAGTTACCTTTATCCTTGCCATTGTCTTCTGCTGGAAAATTGACTTCGCCAGGAACTGGTTACTGATTTTATTTGCCATTCACTTCGCAGTAAGGGTTTGGACGCTGGCTTTCTTTGCACCCAACATTATCAACTTTCAGAAAATAGCCGAAACGCAATCAATGGCGCAAAACTTAGTGAGTAAAACATCACTGTGGCAAACACTCAACTACATCCGGGTAGCCATATTTATCCTGGTTTCAATCGGGCTTATCCCTTTATGTATCAGGGTATTTAATATACGTCATTGAAAATAGCCCCCTTTCTCTCCAATAAATAAATTTTTCCAAACTTTTAATACATTTGTACTTTGTGATAAATTTAGCAAACAGGGATGAAGGGGAAAGATCTGACAAGCCGGGAGGAACAACTGCAGCAGGAGCAATTTACTGCTTACTTCCGCCTGTATGAATATCCCCTTTATTGTTTTGCCCTTAAAACCATCCAATCCGAATTACTCGCCCGCGACATTATCCAGGAAGTATTTATTAAGTTATGGTCGGTCCGCGATCAGTTCAGCGATATCAGGAACATAGAGGATTATCTTTATAAGATGGTGCGTAATAAGGTACTGGACGTACTACGCCAGCTTGCCAACGACCGCAGGTTGCGTGCCGCCTACTTCAATGATCACCAGTGGGAGGAAAGCCGTACCTACGAGAATATTGTAGCCAAAGAATATGAATTTGCCCTGGCAGAAGCCATCAACCAGCTGCCTCCCCAGCGCCGGATCATTTACCAGCTGAGCCAGGTGGAAGGTCGCACCCGGAATGAAATTGCGGCAGAACTCCGCATTTCCCCATCTACCGTAAAAAACCAGCTAACCGCCGCCCTCAGCTATCTCCGCAAAATTGTAGCCGGCCAGATTAAATTATTTTAATTTTTTTCTCCGCCCGATAGGACATCCCCTTTTTTCAAACGTCTGTAATATATAGTCCTGTATCAGGACACGTCACATTAATACTATCGGAGATTGGATCAGGCACATTTTACACATCTTTTCAGGTTATACATTTCCGGCAAATGCTCGCCGGAAGAAAGGAATGAATTCTTTGACCTCCTGGAAGCCAACAAGGAGGACAATACCATGATTTCCCTGCTGGATCAGCTTTATAGTGAGGTGAGACTGGAAACACCGTCGGCTACCTATGTCAATAACCGCGGTGAAATTGACCTGGCTGTTCATCCTGCGGCTCCTGCAAAGGTGGTGCCTTTTTATAAACGCCGCAGTACCATTCGTGTGGCTGCTGCCGCTTCCCTGTTGTTACTACTGGGCACTGGCGCCTGGATGCTTTCCACAAAGCGGAACCCGGCTCCGCTGGCTGCCGGCGTGCAGAAGGGAGAAAAGCTGGAGCTGATTGCGGCAACTACCACCATCCGCACCGGCAACCAGGAACGTAAAGTGATTGTTCTGTCAGACAGCACCCGCATCGTATTGAACAGTGGTACGGAAATCAGGTACCCCGATCAGTTTGATCCGCAGAAAAGGGAAATATTCCTGGAAGGCGAGGCATTCTTTGAAGTGTCTAACGCGGCTGCATGGCCTTTTGTGATACACTCCGCCGGTGGCATGACTACCACCGTACTCGGTACCTCCTTTAATATTAAAGCCTATCCCGGCCGTAGCCAGGCGATCGTATCTGTTGTTACAGGAAAAGTAAAGATCTCAAAAGATAAAAAAGATATATCCACCCTTATAAAAGGGCAGGAGCTGCATCTCACCATGCTTACCGGTGAAGTGATGCAACGCAATACCATCAGTATTAATACAGCAGGATGGCAAACAGGAGACATCAGTTTCAGCGATGAACCATTGGAAGATATAATGAAAGATCTTCAGATCTTTTACGGCGTAAATATAAAGATCAGCAATCCAGGGTTGGCCAACCTGCTGATCACAACAGGATTTAAGAAGAACACATCTGTTGACAGTGCCCTTGATATAATATGTGAACTGGCCAATGCGAAGTACGCCAGGAATCAGGACGGTTACGTAGTTTACTGACTACACATTTAAATCAACCAATTAAAGTACGAGATGACAAAAAAGATTGTTGCAGTGCTGCTGGCATTGCTATGCCTTAACTATTCCCTTTCTTATGCACAGCAAAAAGAAGACAGGGTTACCCTGCACCTGACCAATGCCACACTGAAAGAAGTGTTTCGTCAAATGCAAACGCAAACAGGGAAGTATTTTGGTTACCAGTCGAAAGACCTGGAAGGGCTTCCGCGCCTGAAGTTCGATTGTACCAATGAGCCGCTGGAGGATGCCCTGAAACAGCTGTTGCGTAACACCGGTTTAACCTTTGCGGTAAAAGGTAATAATGTGCTCATTAAAAAAAGCCAGGAAACACCCGCCGGCGCCCGGCAGGTGGACATTGCCACCACCCGTGCGGAAAACAGAACGATATCGGGAAGGGTGATCAACAGTGAACAACAGGGCATACCAGGCGTAAGTATCCTGGGCCTGCTGTCAAAGAAAACAGCCTTCACCAACGACAACGGGGAATATTTTATCCAGATACCGGAAGATGAAACGATGCTGTCTTTTTCCAGCGTGGGATTTCAAAACCGGAATGTGATGATGGAAGCCGCAAAAACATATAACGTAACCCTACAGGAACGGGTAGGCAACCTGAAACAGGTAGAAGTAGTTTCCACCGGTTATGTAAACCTGCCAAAAGAACGCGCCACCGGCTCCTTTGGCGTAGTCACCGCAAAAGACCTGGAAAAGATCCCTGTGCCCAATGTGCTTCACCGGCTGGAAGGCCAGGTGGCCGGCGTACAGCTGAACCTCACAGAATCTGATAACAGTTTTGTATATACCAACCTGAATGGCGCCGTGCAGGGAAACGGCAGTTATGATATTACCATCCGGGGCGCCAGCACACTGAACAATGATGTAAATAAAAAACCGCTGGTGGTAATAGACGGATTTCCTACGGAGATGGATATACGCACTATTAATCCCGCTGATGTGGAACAGATCACCTTCCTGAAAGATGCGGCAGCGGCCTCTATATGGGGCGCCCGCGCATCTGCCGGCGTAATAGTGATCACCACCAAAAAAGGGAAAATAAATGATGGCGCTCCACGCATCTCTTTCTCTGCAGGATTAGGCATAAACGGCAAGCCGAGGTTATCCTCGCTGCCGCTGATGAATGCCACACAGATGATCGACTATGAGCAGGAGCTGGTAAACAAAAGATTTATCACCGATCCCACCAGTTTGCCCGCTGCCAGTCAACGGCCCATCAGCGAGGCGGTGGATTGGATGTTCCGGCTTAAAAGAGGCGAGGTAACCCAGGCGCAGGTAGATGCTGCATTTGCAGTACTGAAAGGACGCGATTCCAGGAAACAGGTGGAAGAATACCTGCTCACGCCCGCTTCTACCAGCCACTACGATCTTAATGTGAGCGGCGGCACCGGGAAACATACTTACTTCGTTTCCGGCGCCTACGATAAAGAAAATACCAGCACCAAAAATACGTTCGGGGAAAGAATGACCCTGACGGCCAACCAGGAATTTACCTTCTTTAAAAATGTGACCCTGTCTGCCAACCTGCGTGGAAGCTGGTTTCGCTACCGCACCGGCGGACAAGGGATCAGTGTATACGGCCGTTCCACCAACCCGCTGATGCCTTATGATCAGCTGGTAGACGATAACGGCAACAGCGTAAATTATGCACGCGCCTATTACTCCGGCCGGCTCAGCAACCTGGAGGCAAAGGGTTATATGCCCTGGCGCTACAACTATATCAATGAACTGGCCCTGTCAGATAATACCACCAATGAAAGTAACTACGCTGCCACCTTTGCCTTAAATATCCCGCTGTATAAAGGTTTGAGCTTTAATGCCCAGTATATGGCAGAACGGGCTTCTTCCGGCGCAAAAAACTTTAACAGCGACAGCTCCTACTATACCCGCAATATGCTGAATACCGCTACCTCCATTGATGCAAATGGTAAACTGGTATATGGTATTCCTTTGGGCGGTATCATGGAAACAACGGATTATTCAAAAAATAATTACAGCATCCGCGGACAGCTTAACCTGGACCGGAACTTCTCTGGTAATCACCAGGTGAATGCCCTGCTGGGTATGGAAGCCCGGCAAACCATTGATGGCTCCGGCAGCAACCGCATGTTTGGCTTTAATACACAAACGCAGTATAGCAAGCCGGTAGATTATGTAACCCCGTATGTAACGGTAGACGGCTACCAGTCGGTAGTGCCATATGGCGTAAACTATTCCTCCAAGCGCAGGCGTTATCTTTCTTACTACGGCAATTTTTCGTATACCTATGCAGGTAAGTATACCCTGTCGGGGAGCGCACGATACGACGACTACAATAACTTTGGTCTCGATAAAAAGTACCGCGCAAAACCTTTCTGGTCGGCCGGCGCAGCCTGGGCATTGTCCAAAGAGGACTTTATGCAAAACGTTAGCTGGGTAAGCGGACTTACACTGCGCGCTACCTATGGTATAAACGGTAACATCAGCACCACCGCATTGCCATACGATCAGCTATACCTGCTGAACGACTATCAATACCCCTTTGATCCTTATTCAACGGTGGGATCACCGGCCAATCCATCGCTGCGATGGGAACAAACCGGCGTGTATAACGTAGGACTGGACTATGCGTTGTTTGATAACCGCCTGAACGGAGCCGTAGAATTCTATTATAAAAAAGGCACCGACCTCTTTGCTTCGTTCCCGATCGATAATACCGTGGGCTTTGATAATATCACCCGCAATACTTCTTCCCTGACGGGCAAAGGAATTGACCTGTCGCTCGGTGGCAGCATTATCCGCAACAAAGAATTTGAATGGTCTGCCAACCTGGTATTCGCCTATAACACCAATAAGGTAACAGATGCGAGATATAATGTTACCAACTCCCTGCTGCAATCCGGCGGTGTTGGCGGTCCTATAAAAGGATTCCCCACAGATTACCTGATGGTTTTCCGTTACGCCGGACTGGATCGCAACGGCAGCCCCCGCGTGATAGGGGGTAAGGGAGATACATTGACTATCTATCAATCGCCCAAAGATATCAGCGATCTGAAAAACGCCGGCCGTTTGTCGGCTCCGTATTTTGGTAGTCTCCGGCAAACGGTCCGCTACAAAGGGTTCTCTTTGTTTGTACTGGTTACCTATAAACTGGGCTATGTATTCCAGCGGCCGGTACCCGGTGATTACCCTGGCCGTTACGGGTTTCAGAACTACGACTATAACAAACTCGTGGATCAGCGCTGGCGTAAACCCGGTGATGAAGCCTTCACCAATGTGCCCGGCCTCAGTGGTAACAGCACCGGGCAAATCAGGTACGCGAATGCAGATATCAATGTACTGCCCGGCGATCATATCCGGTTACGCGAAGTGTCGCTCACTTATAACGTGCCGGCAGCATTGTTCCACCGCCTGCCTGTTAAGGGTATTTCCCTCACCGGTGCAGCCAGGAACCTGGCGTTACTGTGGACAAAAAACGAAGATGGCATAGATCCGGATTTTCCGCCGAGCGCCCGGAATGTAAAATTGCCGCCATCTGCATCGTATAATTTTTCACTGAACGTCAGCTTCTGATTTTACTTCAAACCGCAGTCAAATGAAACGATATAAAATATTTCTCCTTTTTATTGTTGCCGGCACACTTATCCAGGCTTGCAGCAAATACACCGATATAAAAACCGAAGGCGCGCTTACACCTTCCGACTATGTGAACTACCGGTACCTGATGAATAACCGCCAGGATCTGGAACGTTCGGTAGATATGCCGGATATGACCGCAGATGATATTGTATACAATGATGCCGCTATACAACAGGGTTTATCGGCCGAGTCACGCAATGCCTATATGTGGGCGGCGCAATACTATGATGTGGTAGCTGCGGACCCCGACTGGAAAATACTCTACGCCAATATCTATCCCTGCAATCTGGTGATCAGGGATGTAATGAACAGTAACGGCGGTACTACACAGCTGAAAAAACAAGTATTGGCGGAAGCCAGGGTACACCGCGCATACAGCTATTTCACGCTGGTAAACATGTATGGTAAACAATACAATGAGAGCAGCAAAGCTACCGACCTGGGAGTGCCTTTACTGCTGGAACCCGATGTGGCCATTGTAGCTACCCGTGCTACGGTACAACAGGCCTATGATCAGATATTGACCGATCTGCAGGCTGCTGTTCCTGATTTGCCGGAGAAAAATACCTACAATATTTATCCGTCCAAAGCTGCGGCCTATGCGTTGCTGGCAAGAGCCTACCTGCAAATGGGACAGTATGCGGAGGCAGAAAAAAATGCAGATAACGCATTGATGATCCAATCAGGGTTACTGGACCTGGCCACCCTGAGCAGCTACCCGCAACGCACAGATAACCCGGAAATCATTCTTTCCAAAACAGCAGGAATGAGCCACCAGTATTCCGCTATGCAGGTAATGAGCAGCCAGTTGCTGTCGTTGTACGACACCAAAGATTACCGCTACAGCTATTTTACAAGTAATTACACTTTATCCGGAAATACTTACCGCGTTTATTCCAAAGAAGCGGTGATTGGCGGTAACCGCAATATTGGTCCGTCTGTACCGGAGATGCTGCTTATCAAAGCAGAGTGCCGGGCCAGGGCAGGAGATGCAGGCGGCGCTATGAGCGCTATCAATACACTCCGGGCCAAACGCTTTGCGGCACTCGATTTTACGCCGATGACCGCCACCAGTGCAGCCGATGCGTTGGTAAAAGTATTACAGGAAAGAAGACGGGAACTATGCTTCACCTGTATCCGCTGGTTTGATCAGAAACGTCTTTTTACCGACAGCCGTTTTGCGGAAAATATTACCCGTACCAATTTTGCCACCGGCGAAACATATACGCTTACGCCTGGCAGCAACCGGTACCTGTTTCCCATTCCGCTGTATAATATCCAGCTGAACCCGTCGCTGGAACAAAACCCGAGATAAACACTAAAAGTAATCTTCAGATGAATAAAGTAAAAATGGCCTTTGTGATGCCGTGTGTGTTGTTCTCCGGAATGGCCTTTTCACAACAGGCAATGAAACTATCGCCGGAAAGGGCTATAGCAGGGGATTCAGTCACCATCAGCTATAACCCGGAAAACACCAGGCTGAAAGGACAGGCGCCTGTTAGTGGCGTGATCTATCTCTATAACAACAATCAATGGGAAGCGCACGACCTGCAAATGAAGATGACCGATTCAGGCTGGGTAACCCGGTATTATTTACCGGAGAAAACCGCGTTGCTGGTATGTAATTTCTCCGCCAACGGCATTACGGATAAAGGCGGCACGCTAACTTATGCCACCATGTTGTCCACCCGTGATGGCCGGCAAATGGCTACTGCATACGCTGCGTGGGCTTTTCTACGCACACCTTCCTTTATAGGTGAAGTACCGCCCGCGGTAGATGATACGGTGAAGATCACCAACGAAGTAGCCATGTTCTGGATGAACAACGAACTCCGGTATCACCCGGAAAGCAGGCGTCTTATTTTTTATAACGCCATGAAGATCCTGAAAAGCACCGGCGAGAAACGCGCTGATACCATCATCCGCCGTGAAATTAATTATATAAGTAGTTTGAAAGATGTTACCGAAGCGGAATTAATGGATGTAAGTAAAGCGTATAGAAATTTGTTGGGAGACAGGAACCGCGCCGACTCCATGAATAATGTGATCATCGCCCGTTTTCCTTCAGGGGTGGCAGCGAGAGACGCTATGGTGTTCAAAATGTTCAAGGGGCCAGCCGGTGGCCGCTATCCGATATGGCAGGAGTTTGTGAAAAAGTTTCCGCCGCAGCAGTTTGAAGGAGTGAATACGGAAATACAGCAGATGTATTATAACAAGGCTTTTCGCAGCGTTGTTTATGAAAAGGTGATGGCCGGTAAAAACCTGCAATACCTGGATGAAATAATGGACGTGGCGCCTTTCGAAGCGCTTACAGAATTTCATCGCCTCCTGATCATGAACGCGCTGGCTCACGATGAAATTAAACTGGCAGATGCATTTCCATACTCCAAAAAACTGGTGGAGCGTATCGAAGCATATGCCACTAACAGGAGCGACGCCGCCAGCCGGTTTTATTCGCCGCTGCAATGGAAAGAACAGGTCCTGAAATTTGCGTTACCCGCCTTTATGGGACACGCCTCCCTGCTGCATAAACAAGGCGATGATAAAGCCGCCCTGCAATGGATGGAGAAAGTAAAAGAGCAACCGGGCGCTGAAAGGGCTGATTTTCTCAGCTTGTATGCTACCTTACTGGAAAATACCGGCCAGCATGCAGATGCCATGCAGATTGCTGAAAACGCCACCAGGGCCAATAAGGCAACGCCGGAAATAATTGCGCTGCTGAAACAGGAATATGTACGCAAACACAAAAAAGAAACAGGGTTTGATGCTTACTTCGAGGGCATGAAAAGCGCCGATGTATTATCTGCAGAGCAGGAAGCATTGCGCGCACAACTGATCCGCAAACAAGCGCCGGGCTTTAAACTGGAACAACTCACCGGCGGCGTAGCCGATCTTGCCAAAATGAAAGGCAAAATTGTAGTGTTGGACTTCTGGGCTACCTGGTGCGGACCCTGCAAAGAAGCCATGCCGGGCATGCAGATGGCGGCAGATAAATACAGCAAAGACAAGAACGTAAACTTCTTCTTTATTGCCACCCAGGAAACCAAACCGGACTACCGCGACCAGATAAAAAAATTCCTTCAGTCAAAGAATTTACACCTGAACGTATTACTCGATGCTAAAAGCAGTACCTCCGGTCACCTCGATGATACCTATAACAAATACGCCCAAACATTGTCTTTCTCCGGCATCCCGGCAAAGGCGATCATTGATCAGCATGGAATGATCCGTTGGCTGGGAATTGGTTACAAAGGAAGTCCGAGCGCCCTGGCAGACGAGATATCTTATATCATTGAGTTATTAAAGAAAGAAGGATGAGGAACGCAGGGAGGTTTTCAGCTGTAATCGTTATCTGCATGATGGTGTGCCTGCCGCGGGTATATAGCCAGGCAGACGCGCCCCAAAGCAGGAATGTTTATTTCAGCAACAAAGATAAAAGTATCCGTTTCGGTGGTACCCTTACCATTCCGGCTAACCGCAAAAGTTTTCCCGCCGTGGTATTGTTATCCGGCACTGGTAAGCAGGACCGCGACGGTACAATGGCCGGCCATAAAATGTTTAAAGCATTGGCAGATTCGCTTGCCGCAATGGGCGTTGCGGTACTCCGTACAGACGACCGCGGCACCGGCGAAACAAATGGAGTGTATGAAACTGCCACTACCAAAGACTTTGCAGACGACGCACTCGCTGCCCTCGACTATCTGCGGCTGCAGCCCGGCGTCACCAGAACAGGATTGATCGGGCACAGCGAAGGTGGCGCTGCCGCTATCATCGCGGCGGCAGGGAGTAAAAATGTGGCTTTTGTGATCACACTCGCCGGACTGGCCACCAGCGGCATCGAGGCACTGAAGCTGCAAAACAGCGCTATCATTGATGCCGCGCCCATTTCAACGTACGATAAAAACCGGCATCATACTATCACCACACTGATGTTTGATACCGCCTACCGCTACGCCTATACGCCGGAGCTGGAGCCACGGCTCCGTGCTACCTATGCGGCATGGAAACATGCGGACGACAGCGCCTACGCAAAAGATAAAGCCGGGGAAGAAGATCACATGCGCTTCTTCCTGGAATCTTATATCCGGCAGGCCACCGGCCCCTGGTACCAGTATCACCTGCGGCACAACCCTGCGCCATTCCTGCAGCAGATTAAAGTACCCTTTCTGGCGCTGAACGGCGATAAGGACATCATGGTGCCTTATAAGGAAAACCTGGCTGCCATCACGGAAAGCGGCAACCCACAGGTAACCGTAAAAGTATTGCCGGGTTTAAATCATCTTCTCCTGCACTGCGAAAGCTGCACCAATGAGGAGCTGCCCCGGCTGAAAGGTGATGTTGCCCCGGAAGCCTGGACTGCGATAAAAAACTGGATGCAATCGTTTTTATAAAATCAAAAATCAAAGAGTGATGATGGCCATCCCTGTCAAGGGGTGGCTTTTTTGTTACAGGCAGGCCAGCTTTCACAGGGGCGAAATAAAACTAAAGAGAGCTTTGCAGATATATTAATATTTCTTACTTTGGAACAAATTAATACTTCGTAGCCCCGGTTAGTTATTCCTTATCCCTAATACTTACACACATGAAAAGACTCCTTTCATTATTATTGCTATTGCCTGTAGCAGATCTGTACGCGCAATCACCTGATACCATCCTGATTAATTACCAGGACTTACCCAAATCAAAAATAAAACGCCGTGTAAGTCATGGAAATATGGTTGTACTGGAGATCATCAACATTAATAAAAGCCGCTACAATATCCAGGTAAATAATACCAGCACTAATTTCTTCCTGCAACAACCTGAAATTCTTTCAAAACTGGATGGATCATCCCTGGAACTTAATACCTCGGAGGATCCTAAACCGCCCGCCGGGCCCGCATTTTCATTTAATGATGGCGCTTTGAAACTGAAAGCCCTGTGGCAGGCGGAGCTAACTCCTTTTAAAGCAAGCTATAAAAAGTTGAATGATAAGCTGGACAATTACTGGGAGAGCCTGAAGAAATTTAAGAAAGCAGTAGAGGTACTGCAACATAGTTTATACTATAAAAATGAACTGATCGCAATAAAGGATGCCTGCGATGGTACTTATCCCCAGGCAGAGAAAAACCTGCTCGCTGCCACCACCACTTTTGTCAACAATAATAAAATCGGGGAAGAAACAGCCGCTGCATCAAAAGAACTGTTGCTTGCCCAGGTGACGAATATCCTGGACCATTATACGCAGGTAGCCACTACTGAAAAGGCAACCCTGGAGCAACTGGTGAAGGAAATTAATGAAGCCGCAAAGCCTTTTAAAGAAGATGCAGATAAGCTGATGGCAAAGCTGTTAACGGTAAAGAAAACTGCGAAAGCAGATGATTTTACCAACGATAACCTTATCCTCGATAAGGCAATCAGGGTGACCAATGAAAGAGTGGAAACCATGCAATCCAATGAGGAGGCGGTTAAAAAAGGCATCGAAATTATTGATAGCTATAAACTGCTCGATCAGAAGAATTTAATAGTGAATAGTTATAAAGTCATTAACCCGGTAAATTATACGATAAGACAGGTAGCCATTGCAGATAAAGATGAACTGAAATTTGATATTAAGATAGAACCCAAAGACAACACCATTTGCGCCGACCCAGGTATACAAACCCCCGTTATTGTCAGAACGTATGGCGGGTTTAAACTCGATTTCAGTACCGGCTTTTTTCTGAACTTCGGGAATAACAATTTTTTTGATCAGTCTTACCGGCTGGACAGCATCAGCGGCGATCCGGATAATGTGAAAATAGAAAAAAATGATAACCGCAATAAAGTAGTACCCGCCCTCGGCGCATTGATGCACGTTTATTACAGAACAGGGTGGGACTTTCAGCCTGCATTGGCCGTAGGCGTAAGCTTGTCTACCGGATCTACCACAAAGTTTAATTATCACCTGGGCGTTTCTGCCGCTATAGGCCGTGAACAACGGTTTATTGCCAGTTTCGGATGGACGCTCACGCAGGCAACATTGCTTTCGTCAAAATACCAGGAAGGACAGATTGTACCAAAAGCAACTATGGGAACAACAGTGGAAACGGAGTCTTTTTACAAATGGGGAAATTTTCTGGCAATCACCTATAATCTCACCAGGTAATGGCAAAGTATATACTGTTATGCGCAGCCATCATGCTGCTGCTGACGCAATATAAGGCATATAGCCAGGTTGCCCCGGCTATACAACCGCTTAATGATACCATACCGGCGGATAGTAATTTTCTTTTTTCATGCGGGTTTGTGAGTAGTCAGCTGGAAGATGAATGCATTCCCGATATGCAGCCATCATTAAGTGCGGATGGTTTTACTCCTGCAATGGTAATTCTTAAAATCCAGCAATTATTAGGGATGGATAGTAACAACCAGGTGGCCGCAAATTTCATCCTGTATGAATGCAGTTTCCCGGGACCAGTGTTTAAAGCGGTAATGACCCGGGGCGACAGTACCCGGTATATTTTATACAATCGCGGGTACCTCAATAAATTAGTAGCCCAGAATACAGACTGGGTAGCCTTTGCGATCTTCGCGCATGAAGTGGGACACCATTTCCTGGGCCACTCCGTCCGGAACCAGGCGTTGACTTACGCCCTTTCCCGGCAAAGGGAATTAACGGCAGATTTTTTCTCCGGGTATATTATCAAGAAGCTGGATGGAACATTAAAGAACGCGGAGTCGGGCATTATGGCGGTTGATAACCATCCTCCCCCGGAACTCGAAGCAGGTTGCAGTCACCCTACCAAAGCCAAACGGCTGCTGGCAATAGCGAAGGGCTATGATTTCGTAAATCAGCCCGGCGCCTCCCTGAGCAGCTTTTTAAACATCGACAGCCTGGTGAGGGCCGAAGGGATAGAACAACTGCTTAACCGCACCAACCAGTTGTATCAGCAGCAAAAGTTCCAGCAGGCACTGGATCAGATCGACAAATTATTTGATAGGGTCAGCAGCAACCAGCTCCCTATGATGTTTAATAACAGGGGACAGATAAAACTGAAGCTGAACCAGGAGATTTCTGCGTTGGAAGATTTCAATAAGGCAATAATGATTAATAATAAACACGCCGAATTCTTTGAGAACAGAGGCAGGCTGAAAACGCAGCTGGCTAATGAGATCAATATCAAAGAAGCGAAAAAAGACCTGGACAGGGCTAAGTTGCTGAAGCAACAGCAGCGTGTGCAATGATACAGCCCGTAGTTTTTACTGCTGCTCAAAAGAAGAAATATCCACGTAGTACCTGCGTGGATTATTTCTATCTATGTATACATCTATTTTTTTATCAGGGCCAATCGCCGGGGTAGGGTCAGACCAGATAAAGCCACTCTTGAAATGGCGGCTTTCCCCGGTGAGCGGATCTTTCCAGTGGCACCGGATAAAAAAAGGATGACGATTGTTAACGTGAACAAACCGGTTGACTTCTACCGAATCAAAGTCGGCCTGAACCAGGAGCCCCGATTGCTTCAGCTGGTCACTGCGCGAGTGGCTCACCTTTCTCACAATATAATAACCCAGTCCGATCAGGCTGAATACTAACCCGAGGCCACCAACTATGATAGCGCCAAAATACTCCCGCCAGCCAGCTATATTTGCATCATCCGGATTTTTGGGGTCATAATACATGCCCACGCGTTCCCCGATTTCGTAACCGGCAGGATTGGAAGAAACGCTGGAAATATAGCGATGCTTCACACCCGCTTCATCGTAATAGGTAACCACCGGGGCGTAAGACCGCTTGCCTTTGGCTATCAGGTCAACCACTGTTCCGCTGGTTTTGACCGCGGAGGCATTGAATTGGCGGATATTGTAGTATATCACCGAGGCGCCGGCAACCATCAGCAAACCAATTCCCAGGAAGATATTAAAAGTAAGCGATACTGAACTACGTTTCATGCAGGCGAACAAATTGGGTAAGGGCGCAAGATACCAAATTGTACAGATAAGGAAACAGGGCGCCTTCCGGGCATTAAACAGGAATGAATAAAGTGAATAAGCCTGGCTGGATAAATAGCTGTAATTTTAGTAAAGTGCAGTATTCTCCTGACGACAACCAATAATCAAACTATGAATGCCCTCGGAAAATCTGTTAAAAGAGTGTATGTACTCTTATTTGCCCGGAAGGTCTTTTATCCTGTGAACCTCTTTCTATATAAGCTAAGTATGTTTGGCATGGGTATCAGGAATCATGAAAATGATACGGTATCCGGGGAAAAGGCGTTTATCAAATTCCTGAAAGCCCGCCGGAAGCTCGACGCCGGGGTGATCATGGATATTGGCGCCAACATGGGCAACTATTCGGTTATGCTGAGAAAGAACGGCATTACCCTTCCCATCTTTGCTTTTGAGCCACACCCCGCAGCGTTCCGCAAGCTAAGCGCTGTAGCAGGAACATACAATTTCACTGCCATACCACAGGGAGCAGGAGAGGTGAGCAGCACTGCCACTATTTACGACTACCAGGGAGATGGCGGCTCGGAACATGCCAGCATGTATAAAGGCGTGATAGAACATCTTCATAAGGGCAAAGCCGAGGAAGTGGCCATTGCACTTACTACCATCGACGAATTTGTAGCACAACAGGAGATCTCCCGGATAGCATTGCTGAAGATAGATACAGAAGGACACGAACTCAGTGTATTGAAAGGAGCCAGGCAAACCATTGCCAGCGGCCTGGCGGATGTGATACAGGTAGAGTTCAATGAAATGAATATCATCTCCAGAACCTTCTTCAAAGATATTGTAGACATATTACCTGGCTACGACTTCTACCGGTTGCTACCCGACGGACTCAAAGCCCTCGGAGAATACAACAGTACCAGCTATGAAATCTTTTCCTTCCAGAATATTGTAGCCCTGAAAAAGTCCTGGCGTTAATAAGCATTCTTATCGCCTTTGATCATATTCATCAATGTCTGGAAAATGATCTGGCAGTCGAGCCAGAAGCTATAGTTTTCAATATACCACAGGTCAAAGTCTACACGTTTCTGCATCTGGCCGGAGATCCTCGTTTCCCCCCTGCAACCATTCACCTGTGCCCAGCCTGTAATGCCCGGCTTTACTACATGCCGCAGCATATAATTTTGTATGGTATTTTTAGATTCCTGGTGTAAAGGAATGGGATGAGGGCGGGGGCCTACCAGCGACATATCTCCCATCAGCACATTAAAAAACTGCGGCAACTCATCGAGATTTGTTTTGCGCAGGAAGCGCCCAACTGAAGTAATGCGGGAGTCGTTCCGGGTGGCCTGGAGATATCGGCCACTGGCGTCTACCACGTCGCTGTTCCTGGTCATGGACCGGAACTTATAACAGGTGATCTTTTTATTCTTCAGTCCCCAACGCTCCTGTTTGAACAGCACCGGTCCCGGTGAAGATAGTTTAATCAGTATCCCGATAAGCGGAAACAGCCAGCTGAATACGGTAATAAAAAGCACCGTGGTGAAGCAGAGTTCAAAAAGGCGTTTGAACCGTTGCTTCGCCAGGTCATCCAATGGAGAAGTACGGATCGTTAACAGCGGGAATTTGCCAAAGAAGTTCATACTGGCTGTAGAGGTGCAGAAGCGGTGACAATCTGCGATGATCCTTACCCGTTTGGCTTCTTTCTCACTGGTAATAATAATATTTTCCATTTCCGTGTTTAAGGTCTCCGGCAGGGCAACAATTACATCATCTATTTCATGGCTTTCCAGTATCCTGGTGAGGTCTGATATTTTGCCCAGGTACTGGCCGTTCAGATAGGGATTGGTTTGCTCATCCACAAAACCAACGCACCGGTAACCGAAATGGTCGTTGGATAAAATTGTTTTGTAGAATTTCATACCGGTATCGCCGGTACCTACTATGAGGATGTTTTTTATATTATAACCGTTGGACCGCAACCGGAGCAAAGATTGCTTTACAATAAACTTAACAACCGTAATGCTTACAAAAGTAAGGAACGCATAAAGCAACGTGAACGTCCTGGGATAAGGATAGTATTTAAAGCAATAGAAGAACAGGAACGTGAAGAAACAGGCGTGAAGCAATACAGTTTTAAGAATGGCTACAAATTCGTAGGAGAACGACCTCGTTCTGAATTCGTCGTATAAATGAAGCGACATGCCAATAACGGTCCATGCGATGATGCTGATGCACAGCAATAGCAGGTTAAAGCCGGAAAAGAATACATCTCCCAAACCCGAAATATATTCACGGGTGCTCAAAAATGTCAGTATCAGTACTACATAATCGATGAGGAGTCGTAGCAGGAAATTAATGTGGTTGCCGGGTTTCATAACGTTCTCAATTAAAAGATGATGGATAGTATGGATGGCACCGGGTTACGAACGACAATCTTTATCAGTTCAGGATCGTATTAAATACCTGTAAAAATTTGTTTTCAATATGTTTGATGTCGAAATTCCTTTCAGCATATGCCCGTCCGTTATGACCCATTTCCTGTCTTAGTGCCGCATCTGCCAGCAGGGTTTCAATATGCTGACAGAAGCCCTGTTCATTATCCGGCGAAATGCAATAGCCGGCCTTGTTATCCAATACAATCGCGGCGCTCAGGTTATCCGGCGGCATGGCCAGTACGATTGGCTTTTTCGCGCACAGGTAAGTGAGCACTTTCGATGGCACGGAATAGGTACCCGCATCATTTTCCAGTATGGCCAGCAGGATATCCGCGGCGCCCAGCACCTGGCTCATATCCCTGAAATCCTGGAAGGGAAGAAGCAGCAGGTTGTCCAGCTGCAGTTTCTCTTTTTCTTTTTGCAGGAATGCGGCGCCTAATCCTTCGGAGATAACAATAAACACCACATTTGTATGCTTGCGGAAATAAGCCGCCGCGGCGGACAACATAGATGGATTGTGTTTTAATCCAAGTGTGCCCGAATAAATAATGCAGGTTTTATCTGCTACCTGGTGCCGGTGGGCCCAGTCGTTATTTTTAGCCGTAAGCGTTATTTCCCGGAGCGGCGCCCAGTTGGGGATACACGTTACCTGTTTGGGATGCACCTTCCATTTGTCGAAAAGATCGCTGAAGTCCTCCGTAATGCTGATCACATGCGCGCTTTTCTTCAGCAGTTTTATTTCCAGTTTTTTAAAATAATACCAGATGGGAAAACTGGCGAATCCCAGCCTGCGGCGGGCAATTTGCCGGATGGCAATGGTGTAAATATCCTGGCACCAGTACACAAATTTGATTCCTTTCCGGATGCAGTATTGCTGCACATGCTGCTGTACAAACAACGGGGTTGTGCCACTCAGCACCACGTTGGGTTGAAAGAGATCCAGTTTGTCGGTCAGCTGCCGGGCGTATTCAATTTCCTGTTTTCTTCTTTTTAACAACGAGTATTTGTCGAATTCACCCTTGATCATAATGGGTAGTATGGTAAGTCCCCGCATGGGCAGGTCTTCAAAGTTTCCTTTGGGCGACTGGAAAGAAACGGAGTAAGCATGCAATACTTCATGCCCGCTTTCAGCGAATTGCCGGCTTAGCTGTAATGTAAAGGCGTGGCCGGAATGGTCGTTAACTACAATTTTCATCCTTTCTTTCTTTTATATAAAAGATCCATTTGCAGGATCTGTAATTTTTCCGATTGCAGGAATCCTACAGGAGCTATGAATTCAAATCCCAGTTCTTTCACAAAATGGTGCATCTCATCAAACAATGGCTCGCCGTCATACATCTGAACAAAAGAGGTTTCAAACAGGAGGTAATCAATTTGCCGCAGGCTGTGCAACGCTCCTTTTAGTACTTCTTTTTCAAAACCCTGAACATCCATTTTCAGTAGTACCGGGGGGATAAAAGGAAGTTTATGACGGAGGTCGTCCAGGCGCTGCACGGGCACCTGTATCCGGTTGGAAGTGGCTGTTTTTGGGAGCATATTTTTTTGCAGATCAGACACGTGCAGCGCCGAGCTGGCGTGTGAATACGCGTTGCTGTAAAATTCCAGCGTTCCGGTGGAGTTGCCCAGCGCCATGTTGTAGGTGTTAATGCTGGTGAGCCTGCGGGTATTACGTTGCAGCAGGCGAAACACTTCCGGCAGGGGTTCAAAGGAATGGATACGCGCCTGCGGGTAAAAGTGACTGGCAGCTACAGCAAACTGGCCCTGGTTGGCGCCTACATCTATAATTACGCCCAGCGACGGGATATAGTGCCGGCAGTTGTGTAAGATCTGTGTGGAGGCTACGGAGGCGCCTTTTTCCAGCAACGAGGTAAGGCCCCTGCGGGAGGTCAGGAATACTTTTACGGTGTCTGCAATTTTGAAAATAATACTCATGTCGAGAATTTGTAGTTCCAGCAATCTTTGTAAAAACCAATTGTTTCCTGTACGCTTTTATCCCATGTGAATTGTTGCACCTGTTGGAGTCCTTGTGTAATCAGTTGTTGTTTGAAGGTGTCATTTTCAAGTGATCTTATTTTTTCTGCAAACAGCAGGGGATCGGCCCTGTCGGCCATCAGCCCGGCGGTTCCTACTACTTCAGGCATGGAGGTCATGCTGGTGGTTACCACGGGGCAACCGGCCTTCATGGCTTCTCCCGGAGGAAATCCGAAGCCTTCATAAGCGGAGGTATAGAGCAGGCAGAAAGCATGATTGTATAGTATATTGAGGTCGGCCTGGCTTACAGTGGGGAAAATATGATAGCGGCCGGCCAGTTTTTCTTTCATCATGCTGATCTCGTTTTTATTCCACGATTCTCCGCCAATTACTACCAGGTGATAGGATGAAGGCAGTAACTCCATTGTTTTTACCGCCATGAAAAAGTTTTTGTAGTTCTTGCGTGCGCCCACATAGAGAATGAATTTTTTATGAAGATCTATTTCCAGCGAACAGCTCACCGGCAGCTGTTTGTTGATGGGGTAGAAGTCGCCGGCAATGCCATGATGAATCACTTTTACTTTTGCGGGATCTATGCCGGGGAAGAAGTGGAGCAGTTCTTTCCGGGTGCTGTCTGAAATGCAGATGATCCCATCGGCCCGCCTGATGCCGTATGCTTTTTGCAGGGTATTGGCGAGGCCGCGGGGAAACTTCGAGGCCAGTTTCCGTTCGTGCGCAAAGTCATGTACCGTCAGGATGTTGAGGATATTTTTCTGGGGGGAAACGCGCAGGTATCCTCCGTGAAAAACCGCTGCCGCCGGAAGCTGGTAGCGCACCGGCAGATAGCGGAGATACTTGCTGGGAATCCAGCTTTCACGGATACAGTTGAACCGGTGGTATTCTATTTTCCGTTCAAAGATATTATCGGACCCCGGGCGTGCGTTTAAGAAACCGATGGACAGCCCGCTGTTGCACATGCCGGACAACAGCTCATACCAGTAAGCAGATACGCCACCTGCTTTCTGAATAGAGAATACGATATTATCCAAAAATACCTGCATCATTTTTCGTTTACGGATTCATTATTATATGCGCAGAGTAATGCTACTATTATCAGGAAAAGATCTATCTGGCTGAAAAAGAAACACACCACCACATACGCCAGGTAGTTGCGCTGAAAAGGTGGCACATCCGGTCCTGTTCTGGTAAGTATCAGGAAAAAGAAGAACAGGGAAACGGCCCCGAATTCTGCCAGGATAAAGAACCAGCGCATATTGAGATTGCGCCCGCCAACTCCCTCTATGCGGCTCTGGTAGCTGAGCTGCCCGAAGAAATAACTCGAAGGAATAAAGGTGCTGTTGCCTGCGCCGTAACCAGATATCAGCAAATAAGGCTCATCCCGCAGGAAATCCACCACCGGCAGTTCCATATCCCTTTGCAGCGGAATGCCGAGAATGATATTATTCTTACCCCATATTTCGGTATCATAACGGTAAGCGGATCTTTCAAAGAGCATCTGGTATACCGGCTGATTACGGTTAGCCATATAGTGTTTCAGGAAGTATTCCTTAGAGGCGGCTACCCCAAGAAAAAGGACAACGATCATACCCAGGGTGCTGAGTACTTTCCATCTTACCGACATCAGTTTGGGCAAACATAAATACAGGAGCCCGCCACCCAGGATATTGACCCAGAACGTTTGGGAAGAAGTGAGTATGCCTGCTACCATCATTACCGCTGTGGCCTTGTAATTCCGGTCTTTTATAAACAAAGGGATTGCTAAAGAAAGGAAGGCGCTGAATATTTTAGGTTCCCCGAATAATGCCTGTACCCGCAATCCCAGCGGGCCATTGATTTCCTGCATCAGGTAACGGCTTTGCAGCCCAAGCAGCTCACTTAATGCCACATTCCGGAAAATAAGCTGTACGGAAATCTGGATAAGGGCAATGATACAGGATATACCAGCAATCTTCTTGATGGTGGCAGCAAACTGCCCGAATGAAAGCTGCTGCCGGTCCTGTACTATCCTGGCGCCAATAGCAAACCAGGGAAGATAGGTTTTCAGGTAGAAGTAAAGAGGCTTTGTATAGAAAACAAAGAGTTTACCATCGGGATAACTGAAAGGATCTTTATAAAGTTGTGTGATCAGGAATACCGTGATATTTGATATCAATGGTAACAGCAGCAGGAAAAGATATTCCCTCCGGATGAATTGCTTTCCTGTAAAGAGCTGATGCGCCTGTTCAAGGAAGATAAACATGCCCACAAAAAAAGTAGCGGTAAATGTAGGCCCGATAGCCAGCATCGTATAAGCTTCTGATGCAAAAGCATAGAGCAGCGCGTCTATAATAGAGATCCGCTTGTTGTAATACAGGTATAGTAAAATTGCCGCAATGATCAGGGGCATGCTTTCCCTGAAACATTCCACAAAAAAATTGCTACTTTGAAGATTACTGTATCCGGTTTCCATATAAATTTACTGATCAGGAAATACGTTTGTACAGGTTGTACAACAGTGTATTGTTTTTTACTATTTTTTTTAGTTTGACGAATAACCTGCCTGGACTGTACAGGGTGTTGATGGTATACCTGTCTGCTTCCTCGTTGATGTTACTGCTGCCGGGATGAATGATATCCGCTATGGTGCCGTATTGTATCCTTTTAAACCACCGTGGGATAACACGGGTGTGGGTGGCATCTTTGCCATAACCAATATTTTTAACAAGACTTATATTGGGCGTAATTACCCATCCTTTATTAAACCATACAGTCATAAACCATTGGATATCCCAGGTATCAACCCGCTTGTCGTATATAGATTGCAGTTCTGATTGCAGGAAAGTGTTGAGCCCTTCCCGGGATACATGCCGGTACCGCTGAAGGGTAAAATCGTAATATTGCCACGCGCGTCGCCAGGTAGCCCATCCCCATATATGCGCATAGCGGGAGTAGTAGTAGGAAGCATTTCCCCGCAGGATGCCCGCCTGGTAATTGCCGCCGTGAATATGCATAATGGTGTCATTGAACCGGTATTTCTCCAGCAGCGTGGTGCAGAATGGGAAGAAGGAGGGATCAGGCACACAATCATCTTCCAGTATAATACCTTCCTCAACATGGCTGAAGAACCAGTCGATCGCCGAACTAACCGCCTTGCCACAACCCAGGTTGTGCGGGCGGAACAGGGTTTCTACTTTACAGGGCCAGTCGATACTTTTTAAAACAGCCATTCTTGTATCCTCGCACAGCGCAGCGTCTTCAGGCCTGTCCGGCCGCGGGCCATCGGCGGCAATAAACAGTTGCTCCGGCTGCTGTAGCCTGATTTGCCTGAATACAAGCAATGCCTGTTCAGGGCGGTTAAATACCAGTAATAAGACCGGCGTGTGTAACATCATTTTGTTGCCTCCAATGCAACGGCGTTATTAAATCTGATTTCTTCTTCCACCAGTTTAAACATCGTGTCACTGCTGTCGTTAAAACCACAGTGCCGTATGTTTTTAAATCCTGCTGCGGCCAGCTGGTGTGATAGCGACAGGTGATCCCACATGTATAAATGTTCCCGGTTACCCAGGGCCAGCTGTACCAGCTGTTTCATGCCACGAATCCGGTTTTCTTTTCCCAGCAGCGTTTCTTCCATAAACCCGGTGTTTGCTTTCGGGTCGTTATTCCTCAGCTGATCAATATATCTCCTGGCAGCGCCTTCCAGGTCGGGCAGCACACACCGGAAGTATCCGCCGGGCTTCAGGATATGAAAGGTATTCCGGATTGCCAGGAGGCAGTCGTTATAAGAAAGATGCTCCAGCACATGCGAACAATAGATGCCATCACAGGAGCTTTCCTTAATACCAGGCAAACCTTTCAGTATATCGCCCGGCAATACATCTTTATGAAAGGACACGTGCATCACAGGTTTCAGCAGTTTCCCTATCACGGGAATTTGCTGAATCCTGAGCGTGGGCGAGGAGTCGTAGTTTTTCCAGCCGGCGGGCGCCGAAAAAGGGCCGCAACCATATTGTACATATAACCTGCTTCCGGACATTTTACGTGTTCATGTTTTTAAAGAAGTAAGTGTAATAGGTTTTGGCGAACATGCTATATCCTACCTGTTGCATAAACTGGCATAACTCACTGCGGTCTGTTTGAAGTACCTCAAATGGTGATGATTCTGCCAGTACATATGCGGGTCTGTATTTATCCCAGTTATTGGAGCGCAGTACTTCCATATCAAGCCCTTCGGCGTCGATAGTGATAAAATCTATGGTAACATCTTTTGGCAGATAAGTATCGAGAATATCTGCCAGTGGCCACGTATCTACCTTCTTTTCCCTGATCACCCGGTACTTCGGTATTTGTGTATATTCTTTTACTTTTTCAGGAGAAAAAGTGCTTAAAGCAGGTTCGTTAAAGATGAAATAAGTAAGTTGTTGTTTTACTACGGACACACCTATTTCGAGGTTAATATCTTTGGGCCGGTGTTTATTGAATAATGCCTTTGAGCCGGGCAGCGGATCTATGTTGATGCCGGTCCAGTTTCTTTTGTAAAGCAGGTAGGTATTGGATACCCTGAACGGATGATGTGCACCTACATCTATATACACCCCTTTCTTTTTCTGGTCGAAGATCCTTTTCAGAATGAGGTCTTCTCCTTCTGAACTGTAAGCACGCACACCGTAACTGAGCCGGGGAAATAAGGTGGTAACTAACTTTACCGCGATATTTTTCATGCTGTTCATTTGGTATAGTGTTTTTGATTTAGGGTAACCAGGCTGGCGGTGAAAATCCTCAGGCTGTTGTATACTTGTCTTATATCAGAAAATACCAGTAAGGGATGGAACATTTTTTTGGTAAGGAGGTATCCCTGGCCGCTTTTGTCGAGCAGCAGCAACATGCCATAAACGGTGGTATACGCTGCTACCGTGGCAATGGCGGCGCCGGTTCCACCATAAAGAGGGATCAGGAAAAAATTGATACCCGCATTCACCACCAGGCCGGAAAGATTGCCATAGAGGTAAATTTTGTATTCTCCTTCTACAAACAGGTACTGCACCATAACGATGCTCAGGAATACCGGAATACCCGCCCATATATGGATCATCAGCATCCACGACGCTGCCACGTAACCCGGACCATAGAGGAATGGAATAATGATATGCGCTGTTGAAGTAACCACCAAGGCAATGGCAACACTCAGCCAGAAGGACAACCGCAGCCATTTTTCCAGCATCACGAGGTATGCCTGCCGGCTGATCTTTTTCTTTTGTATGAGCCCCGGCAATACCGCTACAGATATCACAGAGGGGATGGCATACCATAGCTCGGAGATCCGGGCAGCACCTACATATTTTCCCAGCTCCGCCGGGGTGGCGAGCGTCTCCAGCAGCACCAGGTCAATCTTCATAAACAGCACCACTACCAGGTTGGAAAGCATCAGCGGCCAGCTTTGCACCAGCAGCGTTTGCGCCAACGATGTATCAATACGCCAGGTAAAAACGTGCGTGTTACCGGATATATATACTACGATGATGATAAAATAGGTAACCACTAATTCTATAACAGAAGCCCACAGGAATGTGATGAGGGTGCCATCAAAGTATATGATGAGCAGCTTTATCCCGCAGAAAGCAAGGAATACCGCTACTTTAGGAATAATGACCCTTTTAACATTGTTCTTTGCCTGGTAGAAATAATCCAGTACATCAAAAGACTGTAGCAGGATGATAAGTGCGGAAAAAATGGTACAGTAAAGATAAAGCTGCCGGTGTTTTTCCGTAAGCAGTACAATGCCGGTGCTTACTGCCATACACAGAGCGCCGGCAACAATCCTCATCAGGATAATGGTAGCCACAATAGTGCCCTGTTTTTGCTCGTTATTGATCAGCTCTTTCACGGCGAGTTTATCCATTCCCAATATGGCCACGCTGCCAATAATAGTGGTAAGGGCCAGCGCATAGTTCCAGATCCCGAATTCTTCCGGACCCAGGTGCCTGGCAATAAGCGCCATAATGATAATGCCCGGGAAAAGTTTACTGAGCTTATCAACCAGGAGCCAACCGCTATTTTCAAATAGTTTATGCAATGCGCTGTTTTATTTTTTTCATCAATGATAACCAGGTATGATTATGTTGTTTATTTTCTGTGTATGAATAATGATCGTAGTAATAATAAGGGTAGAAAGTATCCTGTTCTATACCGTTAAAGATGATCCCGGTTTTTTTGAAGAACCCTTTCCTTATGTTTTCTGATACGGGTATCAGTTTGGATTTGAGCGTGAAATTGTACCGCACTACAAACAGCGCACAATCCACCTGGTGCGAAATACTTTTTGCGTCAGATACGATACCGATGGGCGACATATCAATCACCACGTAATCGAACAGGTCTTTCAGCTGCGCCAGCAAATCGGCCATGCGTTCTCCTTCGATCAGCTCTATAGGATTGGGTGGAATGGGGCCGGAGGAAACCAGGTAGAGGCCATCGGTACCGGGTACTTTTTTGATGATCTCCTCAATGGTTTTATTACCGATGATATAGTTGGTAACCCCCACGTTGTGATCCAGTCCGAGGAATTGGGAGAGTTTCGGTTTCCGGAGATCCAGTTCAAGCAGCACTACTTTTTTATTGCTTACGGTTAAGGAGTTGCCCAGGTGGGCCGACAGGAACGTTTTCCCTTCGCCCGATATACTGGATGTAAGCAGGATGGTGGGCGTGCTGGTTATGCCGGTGAGGAGGAACTTCAGGTTGGTACGCATATTAAAAACCTGTTCCACCAGTACGGACCGGTTCTGGAGCGACATATCGCGCGCGCCTTCTTCCTGCTGGTAAATTTCTGCGATCACCGGCAGGTCGAATACCTGTTCTATTTCTTTTTTGCTGAGTACACTTGGGTTCAGGAAATATTTAAGATAGATATAGGCGCTGGTAAGTACCAGTCCTGCTGCAATAAAGCCGATGAACACCAGTGATTTTTTGGGGGTGATGGGTTTGTCGGGTACAAACGCGGGAGCAATCACCTTATTATCTACCACGTTGCTGGCGTAAGCCACCGATGCTTCTTCTTTCTTTTTCAGCAGATAGAGATACAGGTTTTCCTTAACGCCTTGTTGTCTTTTGATGTTGATGTATTCCTTTGCGTAGGTAGGAATGTTCGCTATTTTGCCTTGTATCTGGTTTACCTTGGCCTGTGTTTTTCTTTGCACCACGTCTGCATTGCGCCGGTAGCCGGCAATATAATCTTTGATGGTTTTTCGCGTGTCGGTGATTTGCGATTCCACGTTTTGCAGGATATCGCTGGTAGGTTTCAGCGAAAGAGAGAGCCGTTTCTTTTCCCTGAGCGCTTCTTCATACCGGTTGATCATGGAGGTGAGCGTTTGATCGATGTTGCCAAGCACGGGTGCAAAGGGGTAATCGCTGGAAGGGTTGCTGATATAGCCGTCTACCTGGTCAAATACAGAAAGCTGCAGGTTGGCTTCACTGAGCCGGATATCCGCTTCCTTTACCTGTTCCAGTGCCAGTTTGGAACTGGCGTCAATATCTGTGATGCCTCTTTGTATTTTAAAATTCTCTTCCTGTTTTTCCAGCAGTCCCAGTTCTTCTTTTAATGAATCGATCCTTACTGCCAGGAAGTGAATGGTTTTGAATGCTACTTTGTTTTTATCATCGAGGGTATAGTCATTATAGGCTTCCAGCAGGGAGTTGAGGAAGTCGGCCGTTCTTTCAGGAACGGGGTCTTTGTAGCTTACCAGTATCACGGTGGCATCGCGGTTAACAAGGGCGGTGCCTATTTCCTCTATTTTTTCGTAGGCGTATTCCGGTACGGAATCTACCCGGATGCGGAACGTATTGGTGGGCGTACCTGTGGTTAGTGGCGGGAAGGTGATCACGAATTTATCTTTCCCTACGGTGAATGGTTCGCCGGTCCGTGCGGTAAGCTGCAGACTGGTATCGGTGGTATAGTTCACCTGTTTTATTTTCAGCAGGTCATTTTCGCGTGTTACATCAAAAGTATAGTTGCCTACTTTTGAGCTGTCGCCCAGCACGCGGAGGTGGAGTGGCGGGTGGTTATAGATCTCTTCATTCTTTACGGTTCCTTTTATATAGTAACGGATGTTGAAACCATTGCCGGCGATTACTTTTTCCACCAGGATAGGGGATTTCAGCACCTCCATCTCATTTTCAATATTTTTACCGTTGTTAAAAAGCGCCAGTGATTTGAGTGCATCCATTTCTTCTCCACCACCTTTTTTTTCATCTTTCAGGTATAGTTTGGCGCTCGACATATAGATTGGTTTTTTGTACTTCAGGTACAGCATGGCGCCGGTCACCATCGCCATCAGTACTAACAGGTATAATGGCCAGTGAAACACTATTTTCTGGAAAAGATCATTGAGATCTATAACGGAGTTCCTGTTGTTTGTAGGTTTTGGTTGATTCATATCGCGGATCATTTACTTAAAATGACAATCGTGGTAATGAGTGATATAACGCCGATGATGGCTGGTAGCAACTGTATTGTTTTGGACGTGGCAAACTTGCGGTCGGGTCCGGGCTTTACGTATATAACATCGTTATTGCTGAGATAATAGTAAGGTGAGGAAAGGGTTTTGCTGTCGTTCAGGTTAATGGAAGCATATGTTTTGATGCCATTTACTTCCCGGATGATCATGATATCATCACGTTTAGCCGTTACGTTGAGGTCGCCGGCCATACTTAATGCATCCAGCAAAGAGGCCCTTTCAGCGCCGATCCTGAAGGAGCCGGGGCGTGCCACGTCGCCCAGCACCGAGATCCTGAAATTAACCAGGCGGGTAGATACATAAGCGTTACGCACTGTTTTTTCCAGTTCCTGTGATACGAGGTCGTTGATGGCGGCGGTCGTTTTGTCTTTTACATTTATTTTCCCGATCACCGGCAGGGAAATATTACCGGTGCTGTCTACCAGGTATCCCTGTTCCATGCCATTGCCTGCTGCGGGGCCGGAAACGGCGATGTTGGGATTAAAGATCTGCGATACTTCCTTATCGAGGGTGGTAATAGTGATTTGCAGGATATCGCCGGGTTGTATTTTGAGTTGCTGCATGCGGCTGAGGGAATCGGCGCCCGCCGCTGCTGCAATGTCATTAAAATAGGTCAGTTTTTGGGTGCTCGCGCATCCGGAAACTATAACTAACGCCAGGATCAGGGGTAAGCTAAATTTCAATCCCATATTTAGTGATTAATTTTTCAATGCTGGTATTGTGTAATAAATGACGTGTGAATACAGGAGTTTATCCGGTAATTATTTACTACACAAAGGTTTTTCTTTTTAACAGGGAGGTGACGGACCTCCTTCACTACGGAACTTTTAAGTCGTTATATTAACATCAGCTATCTTTACACGGGTCTTGTTTGCTTTGGAAAACCGGGCTCTGAGCTTGTCCTGAGCGGGAAGTTCGAAATAATAATAAGTGGCCATGCTTAACGGGATCAGTAACAGGAAAAACAGCAATAATGTACCTGGTGATCTTAATACAAGACGGCTCATGTGAAACCGGTCAACTACGAGAACGAATATTATTTGTAACGGGTAATGGATCAGGTACATCGCATAGCTGCAATTGCCGAGCAGCGCCCACTTCCTGTTGAGCATGCCTTTGGTTGTTTCCCACAGTGCCAGGGTGAGAATGGTGAAGGGAGAAACGGCGATGCGGAAGAAAAAGTTTCTGAGCTGGCCAAAGAGGCTCAATGCGGTTTCGGTGCTTTTGTCCGGCATCGCCTGGTGAAATAGTTTTATCCATATTCCCTGTAAGAAAGAGAATTGGTATTCGGCAAGCATGGCTGCCCATAGTACCAGGGTGACAACGGTGAGGGCCGGTAAATATTTTCTGGCCCTGTTTTCTTTCATCATCCACACATACAGGTAGTAAACCAGGCCACCGAGGAAAAAGGTAAACATACCTTTTCCGATGAGGCTATAATAATATTGTAAAAATGCGCCCACGGGAATCAGTAAAAAGAGCAGCAGTTTTTTCTTTTCCAGTTTCAGGTAACAAATGATAAAGAACAGGAAATACAGGAATACTTCTACGGAAACAGACCAGGAGGGGCCGTTAAAGGAAGGGCCTTTCTCAAATCCCCAGTTTTGAATGAAGAGGAGGTTAAGCAGGAAATGATAGCTATCATTATATTGTATGATGAAGTAATGCCCTACATTTCTCAGCATCAGCCATTGCAGCACCGCTACCAGCACTAATGTGACAAAATGGATGGGGTAGAGCCTGCTCACCCTGTAAACGATGAACTTGCGGAAGCTGATTTGCCGGGTGGCAATCCGCTCTGCATACAGCCAGAAGAATATAAATCCCGATAACAGGAAGAACAGATCCACGGCTACCATCCCATCGGTGTAGAAAACAGAGAGGTACTTGTACCACGGGAGCGCTGTTTTCTCGTACCCGTTCTGTACATAGATGTCGTTTGCATAATAAAAGAATTGCCAGTGGTATAAAACCACTATCATAGCTGCAATACCTCTGATAGCGTCAAGAGCGTAAAAATGCTGAGGAGGATTTTGGTTAGAAGTCATTAGGGTATTTCGATAGCAATATGATCAATTGACGGTATCTACGATCATTTCCACAATAGTAATTTAATTATAATACTGATAGTTACAAGGTTAGCATGGATAAAGGATGAAATGGATACGAAGTGATCAAAATGAATAAAATGAACAGGGCTTTGAGGAGGGATTACGTTATATTATAGAGTAACCCAACCGGTGAGTGATCATTGTTACCCCCGATAAAATAACTCCCTGTTTCCTGGTATATGCAATCATAATGTGAGGGCTATCTTTGTAGCGGATAAAAAAGTAATCCGGTGAATGGTAATACTGGTTAAAACAAACTGATGGACTTTCATTACGGCCCCTTCGGAGAATATTTAATATACACGATTTACTTTTGGTATGTTACCATGCCTTTAGCTTGTTTGTTCCTGTGGGTTTGCCTTCGCAGGAAAAACCCCCGCGTGCTAAGATGGATTTCCGGCATCGGCGCCGCCGTATTACTGTTTCCCGTGGTAGTAATGATGTGGGTACTGGTGAGCGGATCGATTGAAGACGGAAAAAGCCGCCGGGAATTCAGGCAGAAAAAGGCGCTCCATACCTTTATCTTAAAACAGCCCGAAACCATAGCAGGTATTGCCCTTTCAACAAACGATACGGTTTATTACCAAACTGATTTTGATATGAACTACAGGAACCAGGCGCAATTGATGGATGTTGACTCGGTTCATTTGACAAAGCCCACCTATTTTTTCAATCTGCAGGTGAAAGATTACATAGGGGTTGTTATCAATGACCCCGATACATGGAACGTTACACTTACGCATGATCAGCTGGTGTTTGGCTGGCCCTGTACAGGCAAGGCGGTCATCGCTACCGATAGTACGTTTGTTTCGGGAATACTGGCCAAAGATCATGTGGCATGGGGCCACCAGTTGCCCAAAGGTGCGAAGGTGACATACAAAAAGGAGTATGAGCAGCTAAACATCATTTTGCCGGATTCGGAGTTTATCACCATCGATCTGAAAACGAAATAGCCGCTCTATAGCAACGCCATGCTGAACAGCCCATGCTGCGTACCTTTTTTATCGGCCAGATAAATACAGCAAACTTTATCACCGGGCAGGAAGCGGTCATCATCCAGGTATCCCGATACAATTTGCTTACCAATACGGTACCAATATACCCTGGTATATCCACTGCCTTCGTTATCATAACGGGAAACAAAAACTTCTGTAATGACACCGGTAAGGGCTATTTTTTGTTCAGCGTTTTGTACACGGCGATTGAAAATCAGGGCGAACCCTGCCAGAAAAATAACAATCGCTGCAAAGAAAAGCAGCATGCCGAACATTATTTCAGGTTCGCGCGCCCTTTCAGAAAACATCAGGCAGATTGCCCACGGACCTGCGAATGTGAAGAATAGTATTTTGATGGTGCGGCGGTTCCAGCGCATCATCAGGGGCGCTTTTTCTGCTGCGCTTGTGGGTTCGGCGATGCTGGTCGCCCCGGGCACATCTTTATATTGTACGCCCAGTAGTATATTATGTTGTACGGTTATGGGAAGCCATTCCAATACTATTAATGCCCGCGGCAAAAAAAGGCTGTCGCTAACGTGCTCTAAAGGTCCCGGCGCAACTACCTTTATGGTGTTATTGTCTACGGTATAAGTGAGCAGATGTTTATCTGCTCTCACCTCCAATAGTGTACCCGTGGTCACCTGTTTCAGTCCCCTGCGCAGAACAGTATGGGTTTGCCTCATTTTACCAAAAACGCCCACCAGCTTATAAACAAAGAATGAGGCAAATGGCATAAAGGAAAGCATAAATATATAGGCCGGCAGCTTTTCTTCCTGGTTGAAAAAAATAAAAAACAAGGCTAACAACAGGAGAGGGAGTACGAGAAGGCTGGCCCATAGCCTGACTTGCCTGCTATACTTTTTACGCCACCAACGTACCAGTTTTTCATCTTCCGGACTAAGCGCCTGACAGCCGGAGTTAATAATCATATTCTTTTCTTGTTTGATGCTTACGCCCTGTACTAAACCCCGAAATTAAAGAGAATATGCACAAGTTATTATACCTGTTTCCAGGGATGTTATTATGAAGCAATTGTGCTTATCATTGTGTATCGTTATAGAACCTTAGCTTTACAGGAAGTAAACAGCAACTATGTACATGAAATTTATTTTATTGGCTTTGTTACTTGCTACAGGTACAACGCTTGTAGCACAGGAAAATGCAGTAACCAAATCATTATCGGTATTTAAAAACGGGCAGTCCTTTGTAGTAAAAGAAATAAAAGCCCAGGTGGCCGACAGTGGCTTTAGGCTCAACAATCTTCCGGTGGCATTATTTGGCACTTATTGGTTTGCCGGTTCCACCAACCCTGTAAGCCGCGTGAGCAGCCGGGTAGAGCAGGTAAATGAAATACAGGAAAGAAAAGCCAACAGCTTTTTAGAGTTGCTGCATGCCAACAAAGGCAAAAATATTACGATTGTTACCACCGATAATAATACTTACAAAGGCAGTGTGGAAGACTTTGACCTGCCCGAAGAAATTAACAGCAGGCTGCAGTTGCAGCAAATGCAATTGACTAATGTATATCGTGGGCAATACCAGTTCGACCGGATATATGCCCCTGCCAACCCCGTTCTTTTACTAAAGATGAATGGTAAATGGATAGGCATAGAACCTGCCACCATCAAAACAATTACATTTGAAGATAAGCCCAGCCGCACTACCACAGCACGCATTGCCGTTCAAAAACCTATAGTTACGGTACATTTTGCCAAAAGCGGGCAGCAATCTTTTACCATGATGTACCTGCAAAACGGGTTGAGCTGGACACCCGTTTATCAATTGCAACTGGTGTCTGAAACAGAAGCCACGCTTAACCTGCAGGCAGAAGTAAATAACAATGTAGAAGATATTAAAAATACAGATGTTGATTTTGTGATGGGGGTACCCAATTTTTCGCAAGCTATCACGCTGGCTACCCTGCTCAATTTCAGCAGTACCGGGAATGTAGAAAACGCCAATATATACAGCAATGCCATACAAATGAGGGCGGATTATGCCAGGGACAGAGCTGCAGAATCTATTGTAATGCCGGAACAGGCGTCATCGCCTGATAATACCGCCGTAGAAAACGAAGACCTTTATTTTTATACACTAAAAAACATCAGCCTCAGCAAAGGGGAAAGGGCGCAATATCCTGTTTTTAATAAACCCGTAAAAATCCACCATTTTTATAAAACAGTATTGCCCGCATCTGTCATGAGTACCTATCAGGTAAACGGCGAAGAGGGGACGGCATCAGAAGAAATGGAAGCCGCGAATCATGCAGGGCGTGGCGCCACGCCCAACAAAGTGAACCACTTTGTTGAAATCTATAATAACACCGACAATCCATTTACATCAGGCGCTGTTTTAATCTTACAAAAAAATACACAAAAGCCCATTGCACAGGATGTGCTTAAGTTTACAGCCAAAGGCTCCTCTACGCCCATATTTATTACCACTGCGCCGGATATCCTGGTACGGGAAAAAGAAGCGCTTGTTTCGGTGAAAAAAGAAGCCAAAACATATAATGGGTATAAATACACCTTAGCTACAGTAAAAGGTACCATTACTGTTATTAACAGCAAAAGCAGATTGGCGGATATACAGGTGCAGAAAACGATCAGCGGTGCTATTACTTCGGCCAGTACCAAATATAGCCAGTCACTGAATCTTGAATACAAAAACGATATCAACCAGGGGCGACAACTGGATTTTGAACTGGCCGTAGATGCAGGCGCAAAAAAATCATTCACCTACACTTATGAAATGTATATCAGGGAATAGCTGAATGATAAACACTATCACTTACTGGCTCCTGCCATGTCACACTTCCATAGTCCTGATTAGGGCCAATGAGTTCAGGTTGCAGTATTAGGCAGATCACCCTGTTGCCAGGATCTTTGCACAACCTGCATATTTAACCACATCAATCACTTCGTTGGTGATGGGCATCCCTATTTCAATACCAATGCCAACTAACAGCATTTTGGTGTCATCCAATCCTTCCAGGTCCGTGAGTTGCAATGCAATGTTTTGCGCCTTAAAATCCTGCTTTACCGGTTGCCACTCCGTGTATACCGTTGTTGGCACCGGTAGCTCTTCCCGGTTTTGGTAACCGTTTTCGTTGTATACAACGTCTGCCACCATTCCGAACGTAATGATAATCCGGAAAAAAGGATATTGCCAGGGCATCATTAAATTTGATCCGGGTTTAAGGTATGGAAGTTGTATCACCGCACTTCCTGTTTCTCTTTCAATAGAACAACTGATGGGACGGCGAAGCACACTATCAAATGGGGTCTTTTTATTTAATTGAAACCCATCCAGCAAATAACCATGCCGGGATAGCTGTATGTCCCTTTTGCCCCGTTCGCCCACTTTATCCAGTAACTGGATACTTTTCGCCAGTTTATTCATGGTAGGCGTGAAATTGTAATCGGCCAGGTGCTTTACCGGAAATAATGTGTGCCTGATCGCTTTGGACGCATAGCTGCAACCACCGAATTCGGCATTGTTTTCCCGGGTCCGTTCAAACCGCGGGGAATGCCTGATCTGCTCTTTGGAGGCGCCTCCCTTGCCGCGGATAATAACTTTGTCAGATCCCCTCATTTTATAGGCCGTCATATTACCTATTGCGCCTACGAAGGTGATACCATTAGTAAAATAAGCCATAATTGATACATTTATTTCTCTGGGTACATTCCAGGTATATTCATATTTTACCCGGAAATAAAACAATGTTTACCCATAGATAACCTGTATCTTATAGGTATGGGTTATCTATGGTTTAACTATGACTCATCTATGACTTATCTATAGGTTATCCTATAATGGGGCATGCCGAGAGTAAGGAGGGCGTTAACAATTTGATAATGCTTTGATTCAGGAAAGGGCGTTCTACATTTGCAGGCGTGTGGTACCTGTGTAAACAAAGATCAGGTACACTTATTACTTATTATTTGTCAAGCCCTGCACCGTATGGAGAACTCCTTACCCAATGACATAGAACTGCTGGAACGGCTGAAACAGGACGATACTGAAGCCTTTAAGGTCCTTTTCGACCGGTACTGGGAAGGCCTCTACCTGTTCGCCTGGAAACGGCTTCGCTCCAGGCAGGATGCGGAAGACGTTGTGCAGCGGCTGTTCATGAAAATATGGGAACACCGTGCCTCCCGGAATATCAAAGCCTCACTGCAGGCTTATCTGTATAAATCGGCTTCTTATGAAGTGATTGATGCCCTGAAAAATATGACGGGGCGCACGGTAGACCTTGAGGGGGCTAATGAATATGTAGTGCCGGTATTCAGCGACGTGCTGGATAAACTAAGCCTCGAGGAACTGAACGAATTAATTGACCGGGAAATTAAGCGGCTTCCCGACCGCATGCAGCAGATTTACCGCCTGAGCAGGGAAGAAGATCTGTCTACCAGGGAAATTGCCAGCAAACTCCAAATTTCTGAACAAACCGTTAAGAATCAACTGACAATAGCCCTTTCCAGGTTGCGGAAACCCATTATGCAAACCTTATTGCTGGCAGTATTACAGGAGATAACACTACGGTAACATTGAACACCGGTACCAAATCTCTTTTTTAGGCGCTTATCTTAAAGCGCCTTTTTTTATGAGGATAAAAGCCGCAACTAAAAAAGTATGGATAAGAGCCAAATCAGGGAAATGTTTTCAAGATATCAGCAGGGTACAGCCACGCCACGTGAAAAACGCATGGTCGATGCTTATATGCTGATAGGAGAAGCGGAAAAAGCTAATTTTTTCGACGAAGAAAAAACGGTTATCAAAGAGCGGATCTGGGCGGCCATTAAGCCCGTACCCGTGTCGCTGCGCAAGCCAGGCATCCGGTGGATGAAAGTGGCGGCGCTGTGGGCATTGCTGATAGGTACAGCTATCACGGGGTATTTACTGCGGGAGCCACTCCTGGATCATATAAGTCCGCTGGCCATCAAAACGATGGAAACCGGTCCCTATGAAATCAAACAACTCACATTGCCCGATGGCAGCCAGGTAACGCTGGCGCAAAACAGCCGTATCAGTTTCCCCGTACGCTACCGCGGAAGTCGCCGCAATGCCTTGTTAAACGGCACCGCTTTTTTTGACATTAAACAGGATGCAACAGCGCCCTTCAGTGTACAAAGCGGGGACCTGGATATCCAGGTTTTGGGGACATCCTTTGAAGTGGCCGATCCTAAAAGCGGCTATGAGGCAAGTGTAACCGTATTAACGGGAAAAGTACAGGTAAACCAGGGCGCACAAAAACTGGCCATCTTAAGTGGCAACCAGCAGGTGAAATACGATAAATTTTCCCGGCAGTCGAATATAAAATATGATATGGATGCGATAGCAGCTACCTCATGGACGCAGCAACAACTGGTGTTTGAAGAAGTACCACTAACGGTTGTCATGAAAACGTTGCAGGTATATTATGGCATGAGAATAACGGTAGCCAACGGCACATTAAAAGAAAGTGACACATTCAGCGGTTCTTTCAACCGCAACGAAACCAGGAAGAAAGTACTGGAAGTGATCTGCTTTTCATCAGGGTTAAGCTATTCCCTTCTGAAAGACAGCACCGTCATCATTAAGAGATAGTATCAGCATTTCTGTCAGGTCTTAAATTTTCATTGCAACGCAATGAACAAGGATTCTTATGTCTAAAATTTAAATATAAATGCAAAATTTTTTACGAAAATTATTGGGGTTACATAGAAACTGGAAGCGAAAACACAGCCGGGTACTGTTTATAGCTACCGCTTGCGTTATCTGCTCTGTGTGTGCATTTGCACAACAACTTACGGACAAAAAAATAAGGATCAGTTTCCGGGAAGAAGACCTTATTACCTGCCTTAAAAGGTTGCAAACGGCAAGTGCCATTACTTTCGTTTACCAGCCCAGTGATCTGCGGCAGGTGTATACCACGGTTACCGGTTCATTCGCAGGACAGCCTTTGTCGGCCATCCTGAACCAGGTGTTGAATGGGTCAGGATTTTCCTGGCAGCTGATGGAAGGAAAGGTAGTGGTGCGTAAAACAGAAACGGATGTGCATCCGGCTGCAGGTCAACAGGAAATGCTGATCACCGGACAGGTAACAGACGGGAAAAATAATGCCCCCATTCCGGGCGTAATCATTTACCTGAAAGGCACCCGTACCAATGTGCTCACGGATGCTAACGGTAACTTTAAGATCAAGGTGCCGGACCAGAATGCAGTACTGGTAGTAAGTTATATCGGCTACACTAAAAAGGAGATCCGGGTAGGAAACCGGACCACTTTTAAAGTAGTGTTGGAGTTAGATGTAAAATCACTGGCAGAAGTAACGGTATCTGCCCGGCGTAAAGTGAGTACGGAAAATGAGTTGCTAAAAGAGCGGAAAAATTCAGCCATCGTATCAGATGGTATCAGCGCCCAGAACATTGAAAAAACAGCCAGTATCACTACCGCACAGGCGCTGCAGCGTGTAACAGGCGTTACTATTACAGATGATAAATATGTAGCTATTCGTGGCCTGGGCGACAGGAGCGTGGTTGGCGAATTGAACGGCGCCCGCCTTTCTTCCTCCGATCCGGATAGAAGCACGGTACCGCTGGACCTTATTCCTGCAAACCTGCTGGATAATATTACGGTATACAAAACGGCGTCACCGGATCATCCGGCGGATGCATCCGCTGGTATCGTGGAACTTAAAACCAAGTCGGTACCCACGGAGTTGACCATCCAACTGGTGGCACAGGGCGGCTTTAATACGAACGTAGGGCTGGGTGGGAAAGTGAATGGCTTTTATCATGATGACCTGGGCTTTTTCGGGCAGCGGGTGAAAGAGCACGATCTTACGCCGGGTTTCAATGCTTTAAAGGACCAGTATCCGGGTGGTTTGCCACAGATTCAGAAACTATTCATTGAGAGCCGCTATAGCCAGGAAGCCGCCGCTGAGGCCTATCGCGTGAATGGCCTCATGCGGTCTTTCGATCCGGTGTTAAGTACCAGCTACCGGAACGCGAAGCCTAACCAGATTTACAGTATTGCTTTCGGTAATAGTTTTGATGTATTCCACGGCCACAAATTAGGCGTCATCCTGAGTGCCAGCTATTACAACCGTACTGAAGACATTTACCAGGGAGAACTGAATCAATACAGCATTTACCAGGGAGTGGTAACCGGCGATTCCAGGATTTTCAGCCCCCTGCACATTCCGAGTTACATTACACCCGATTTTCCGCGTTTGGAAAAATACCTGAGCTATAAAGAAAATACCGGTAAGCAACAACTTAACTACGGCTCACTGGTAGGGCTTACCTATAAGTTCAACACCCGTCATGAAATACAGGCGCAATATATCGGCAGCAGTGGGGCAGAGTCCATTGGGTCTAACCTGGATGGCGCCTGGACCAATACCGGGCTCACATTTCCGGTATACAACGTTATCAACCAGTTGAAGCAAACCTATAGAAAATTCAATACGTTCAACTTCCAGGGAGAGCACAAATTGCTCAACAGGGAAAATTCAACACGTATCAGTTATAACCTGAGTACGTCTACTTCCCGGCAAAATAATCCTGACTATCGCTTTAGTAACCTGGCGCATTTAAGCACCACACGTTATATCGATGAGAGCGGGATAGGGCTGGGCTCCGATATTTATGCACTGGTGTTTGGAACCGTGCATGGCATCGGAAAAGATGGCGCTGCACTGGCAACTAACCCCAATGGGCGCAGCTTCCGCAACCTGGAGGAACATAACTATAATTTTAAAGGAGATTTGACGCAACCTTTTACAATAAAAGGACAGCAACAGCTTTTTAAAGCAGGATATAATTTTTTAAGAAGAGAAAGAAGTTATGGAGAAAATATCCTGGGACTGCCACCGGTAACCGGCAGTGCGTTTCAGGGAGATATGAACCAACTGGTGTCTTACCAGAATATAGGCCTGCAGCCATCCGGCACGTTCGATGATGAAGGCGCGCCCCGCCTCGGTGGCTTCCTGTACCAGATTCAGAAGTCGCCCAATAATTACCGGGGAACTTACGAAACACAAGCCTTTTACGGAATGGTAGACCTGCACCTGGTGCCGCAGTTGCGGCTTACAGGTGGGGTACGTTTCGAGTCAACCGACATCCGGGCGCAGGTAGATACCACTAACGTAAATGCAGGCGGCCAGGGATTTACCTTCAAAACATCCCGGCCCGGTACCGGCTTAAATATTGGGTACAAGCCTTATTACTCGGCCAACCTTACTTACACGCTACAGGAGGATATGAATTTCCGCCTCGCATACAGCACGGCGCTGGCAAGGCCTGAACTGAGGGAGATTACCAGCATTTCCCAATTCGACCCCTTCCAGTTTGCCGTTGTTATCGGTAACCCGGCATTAAAGAATCAGGAAACAAAAAGTGCCGATTTCCGTTGGGAATGGTTTCCGAACCCTGGTGAAGTGATCGCGGTTTCCGTGTTTGGAAAGATCATCGACCATCAACTGAACAAAGTTTTTTTATACACGTCTCAAGGTTCACAGGCAGTGAACACAGAATTTCCGGCTATACAATTCCAGAACGATCCCAACCAGGGAAAGGTATACGGCATAGAACTGGAAGTAAAAAAGAATCTCAGTCTTTTCAGCCCCCGCCTGAAGAACCTGTATGTTGGATCTAACTTTTTACTGGCTGCCAGTTACATTACCAAGAACGCTGCGAGGCTGAATGCTTCCAGGACGATAGACCGCTATTCACCGGAAAAAACGCAGGTGTTTGAACAGGCCCCTTATTCCATTAACGTATACCTCGATTTCGTTGGCGCAAAAACAGGTACCAATATCACCACCAGCTTCAATATGGTAGGCTCCCGCCTGATACAGGTGCAGCTGGATGGCGCCCCCGACATTTTCGACCGGCCCGCCCCGGTACTGGATTTCGTATTCAGCCAACGGTTGAATAAACATTTCTCCGCAAAAGGTTTTGCGAAAAATATATTGGACCCCGCCTTCATGGAAGTTTATACCACGCCGGGAAGCGAAGGGAAATACCACGGGGAAACCTATGTGCGCCGCAAATACTACAAAGGAATGGAGTTAGCCCTGGGCATCACCTATAGCATATTTTAAGCAACGGCCATGATAGCAACATTGACATATAAAATGCATTTTAACATGAGCATAAGATCAATTATAAATGGAATAGCCTTCATTACCGTGCTGCTGGCAACAGCCTGTAAAAAGGAAAAAGCCGATAATGTAAATCCTTCGTCACAGGACGCGCTCAAAGTATCCAATTCCAATATCCGCCTGTTCAATTTCACGGATTACGATGTGGACATGGCCATCAATAATATTCCGCTCACGGCTTACGGCGTGAAAGATGGATTTGGCTCCGTAATAGCGGGTACTGGTAACGTCACAAAACTGGGCCTGCAATACTTTCCGAAAGAAGCCTGGAAAGCAGCCGCAGGTGGCAGCCCTTTTATATTACCTACTTTCCTGCTGGATAAAAATGGTAACGCACAGATTCGCTTAACGATTAACCAGAAGACCATCGATACAACGATCCTGAATAATACACTGCAACCGAAGGACTACTATCTTTTCCGCCGGGTGGTAGGTGAAAAGGATGCCTTTAATTTCGTTATCCTCAACCGGGAGGCCAACCCGCCTGCAGTAGCGCAGAATTTCAAAATCCGCATTCTTAATTACCAGCAGAACCAGGACCCACTGGGTCTTACAGGGCCTGTAACACTTACCTTTGCCGATGGCACTCCCGTAAGCCCCCTGCTCAGTAATATTGCCCCGAATACGGCGAGCGCCTATGTGGAATTGCCATACGGCGCTTACCAGTTCAAATTGTTTGGCGCTGATGGCGCTTCTATCGACGTCACCAAACAATTAACGGAACTGCCGGTACAACCCGATTTTCAATCCCAGAAACCACTGCCACAGCCACAGGAAGGCATTATTGTTCCGGTGAGGACATATAAACCAGGTGGCGCCTACACAATGCTGTTATCACCAGCCGCCATGATCTATAATGATAAGTACGACGACGGCGCCGGCGATGTGCAGAAGATAGGTGTTAACATGAATGTTTACCGGGTGGTAACGGATATCAATCCCGACGTGAATTTTTCATTTGCCAGGGTACAGGCTGCAAATGCGCTTCCAGGCGCTGTTGTAAACGTGTTGATAGATGGAACACCGGTGGGAGAGCAACTTGATTTTGGGAAAAACAGCGGATATAGTATTCTTACTCGGGGCGAACATACAGTGAGCATTACAAATGCTGCGGGGAAAAAACTGGCGGAGAAACCGCTCACGTTATACCCTTATGATAACTATACGGTATGGGCCACTCTGCAGGCGGATGGAAGCGCCGGTATATTGTTCTCCGCCGTAAACATGACCGCCACTTCATTCGATAATTATGGAAATAATACGGGCGGAGATGGAAGCGGCCTGCTGAGAAAGCAGTTTTATACCTGGAGCACCCGGTTCTTAAATCTCTCGCCCGATGTGCCCGCAGCCACCTTTACAAATGATAATGCGTTGTTGATAGACTATGATGCTTATTACCACAATCTGCCTGCTCCTGCTACTTATAATATCCTGTCTAATAAGGCGCCTGACATAGATCCTTTTTTGAGTTACGGCATTGGTAAAAAAACACTGGGAACCGCTAATCCTGCGAACATAGGGCAGGGTAGCATCACAACGATCCGGGCCTATGAGAGTACGCCAGGTAAGTATCCTGAGCTGCCGGGCAGGCTGCTGATGAATGTAACGCCGGTGAATGTGAAAGACCAGTTCATTGCCAACAAAGCGTTGTATACCTCAGAAAGCCTGAAACCCTGGGCAGAATTGGGCGTATACACCGTGGCCCTCATTGGCAGAACAGGTACAGGCGTACCGGCCACGGAAAAGGCCCGTATGATAGTCATCAAGCATAATAAATAGTTGCGGCAATACGGTTCATCACTAATAATTACAAGTATGGTATCAAAAAACTTTCTGACAAAAAACAGGTTGCTTTGCATCATCCTGTTGTGCGTGATCCTTTCGGGCTGCACAAAGTACAGCCCGGAAGAACCGATAAAAGATGCCGCGTATATCCGGGTATTCAACAGTATTGCTTCCGGTGTGGAGCCAACTGATATCGGTGGGATTAACCCTTTTCTTACTTTTTTAATGGACCCGGAAAAGGCGGCCGATAGCGCGTTTATTGGCGCACCGGTGATGTGTGATTATCTGAATACCCGCCGGCTGGCGAGCCAGTCTTACCCTACAGATGCAGATACTGACCCTTCGGCGCCGGTTACGGTGATTGGCAGTCCGAACGGCGCGCCGGTTTATACAGGCATCCTCAATTTTGAATATCCCGGCAAAGCACATGTACCTGCTGCTCCGGCAATGAATGGTTTCGACATGTCGTCCTGGGCGCAGGTAAAACCAGGCAGGCACCGGATCGTTTTTGTGGTGCGTCCTAAAAATGATGTACCCTTTTCGGAACAGGATGAAAGAGTACGAAAAAATATACTGATTGATACGGTGGTGGAATTAAAACCCGGAGAAGTATACACCCTGGAAGCGATCCAAACCAACCGGGAAAGTCCTGTGCAATACGGACTTTATATGAGAACGGAAAACTTTTATAAGCAGTCTTTTGAAGCGGACAAGATCTATGTGGGATTCGATAATATCTCCGGGAATTATCCACTGGCGGCACAACATGGCTTCCTTAACCTGTTTGCCGATACGATGAATATTTACTACTCGTATTTAATGAGGGATGTAGTGGTGGTTCCGCCAACCGGCATTTATAGCAATGTGCTGACGGTGATGAATATGAAGGATCTTTTCTTTACCACCATTTCCAGTAAAAGGCAGGGCCGGGTTACATCTTATTTGTCGCTGCCTTTATTGCCCCGGTCTTACTTCTTTTATAAAGATAGCACCCTCAAAACATTTCCCAGCAACCTGCAGCAGGATAACCACTTTACCAACGGCGTTCAGAAGGATGAAGACCTGCCGTTTGTGCGCTTTGATTTTTACAATTATAACGCCAGTCAAACGAAGGTATTCAGTTTGAATTGTTCTGCCAGTCCGGTTACCCTGCAATATTATGATCAGAGCAACCCTTATGTACGGAGGTATTTGCCCAACCTGAATTTAATTGTGAATAGTAAAAACCGCATTCATGTTTACCCTACGGTAGCTATCCTGGAAATATGTTATGACCGGATCTATATGATGCAGATGCAGCGGGCCTTTAATGAAGTGCCGCAGTAAATACCGGGCGGTTAAAATGTTTAATCCTAAAATGATAATAATGAAATTTTCCAGAATGGTGTTTATTTTTCTTTCCCTGGTACTGTTATCATTCAGTGCCTGTAAAGATGATTTCCTGAAAGATGTTACAGTAGAAGTGCCTGTGGCGCCCCGGCCCTCGATGATGGATTACCTGAAGTATAATTACAGTTTCAGTATGCTGTATGATGCACTGCTGAGAACAGGGTTGGCAGAAACCCTTAAAGACACCAGTAAACCTTTTACAATAATGGCACCGGATAATGCCGCTTTTGCAGCATCTGGTATTACGTCGGATAGCCTCGGAAAAATGGACGTGGCCTATCTCAAAGAACTGCTATCCTATCATATTTTGCCGGGAAAACTTCCTGAAACATCTATTCCGGTGGCGCTCAATAATAAATTCCTGAGCATCAGCAACCGTGAGTTATATATCAGCAAGCAATTGCAGGGAATGGTAACGGTGAATGGCGTATTTATGTTATCGTTTGGGAGTTCCCGGGATGTGGAGGTAGCGAATGGCATCGTGCACCTCTTAGCTAAAGTACTGGCGCTGCCTCCTGCTAACCTGAAAGAAATGCTGGTGAACAATCCTGCATATAGCCGGTTTGCAGCAGCGCTCCGCAAATTCGGACTGCTCGACAAACTGGATGGTAAGGGGCCTTTCGTAGTGCTGGCGATCAGCGACGATTATTTTATGAGCGAGGAAAGTTTGAACGAATTGGATACGCTGACCCACAAAAAGTTTTTATTCGATGCACAGATATTTGAAGACAGGCTCTTTTTCTTCAGTGATTTCCAGCTTCGTCCTGCTTCCTGGGGTAGTCCAAACAGTATACAGTATTACATTAAACCGGAGGGAGCAGTGGTATTTGATAATGCACAAACCGTAGTGTATGCGGTGCCGCTGAATGCCGGCGCCAATCCTGATTACTACGTATGGGGCCTTGGCGATCAGATATACATGAACCCGGAAACCCCGGGCGCACTTACAGGTAACGGGGTACTGATTGATTGCTATTCGCCTTTGGTATATCCCGATAACGCTAGAAAATAACATCAGATAAAATATTGAGTTTATGAACTGTTTACGTTTCAGAAAGACTACCGGGTGGATAGTGGCGATTGCCTGGTTGCCGGGTTTGTTGTTGTCCTGTGTAAAAAATCTCGACACTTCTTTGGAAGCCTCATTGCCCTTAAAGACTGCTCCCTTTGCTAATGTGGGGGATGCGCTGAAGGCCGGCAAAGCATCTTTGTTTTTCCAGGCAGTAACCCGCAGCGGGCTGGATAGCGACCTCTATTCTGCTGTTGTGAATTACACGGTACTGGCGCCGTCGGATTCAGCGATGCTGGCAGCCGGGTTTACAAAGGAGGTGATTAATACGCTTTCGGTTGACTCGCTGAAAAAACTGATTGGCTATCACATCATAACAGGCGCATTGAGTGCGGAGGATATGGGGAGTGCGGTGCTCCCTATAAAAGCGCCTACTTTGGTGAACGTACCGCCTTATCCGGGCCAGTACGGTAACTGGACTAACATGCCAGGTCAGCCCCTGCCGGTTTTTGTGAAGTATTATGCTGGTCATGGCCTGTACGTAAATGATGAAAGAGTAGGCGATACTACCTCGCTCATCAGAGCGGCAAACGGCTATATATTTACCTCCCGTAAAGTAATTATTCCACCTTTCGGTCACACCATTATGGATTTTATCCGGTCGCAACCAGACCTCAGTCTGTACTATAATGCACTGAAAATAGTGGATAGCATCAATCGTTCTCTTTACAATATTGAATATGGGGAGTATGAAGACACTCTTATTTTTCAGAAACAAGGTATCTACAACTACAATAATCTGAATACATGGACACCCGGTAACTGCCTCACTGTTTTTGCCCCCACCAACGCGGCTTTTGAAGCAGCCGGCCTGCATACGGTTAGTGATATCCTTGATTATGCTTTTGTGGATGGGTCCACGTCTTTTACCTATCAATCTCCCATGGATAGTGTTTTGCGCAGACATGTGGTTTTTGATTATCTCAATACCAACCCGGCAAAAGCAATTCTATTATATGCAGACCTGGCTTACAACAGCATGATGGTGAATAACACCGGTATGAACGTGTATGTGAAATCCTCTTTTAAGGGTTATGATGGAGGGAATTTTATGAAACTTCCGTCACTGGTATTCAGTGCGGTGAATAACATTCCTTACATCCAATGGAGTGTAGATCCGGGAAAGCCACGGACGCCAGTGCCGGCAGAAGATCCATCCGCGCAGTATCCCCATCATTTTTTTGGCAGGAACGGAGTGGTGTATAAAGTGAATACACTTTTTATCAGGAATTAAATAAACGCCAGTACCATGAACTTTATCAAACAATGTGGTGTCATCAGCATGCTTGCGTTATATGCGTTGACCGCCTGCACCAGGGAAGCTGAACAGGCGCCGGTGATCAATTACCCGGAAGGTTACACCGGCCGGATACAATACCAGTTAGAAGCGAACTATAATTTTTTTTACTACACCAAAATGCAGACCGATGATGCTCCCTGGCTGAAGGATACACTTCGTGCAGACGGACCGTATACCTTGCTGGTGATGAAATCTGACCAGTTGTTTTATTACAGTTACTGGGATGTTGACTATGCAGTGGGCCTGATGAATTACCTCATCATCCCCGGAAAGCAGGTGTTTAAAACATGGCCGGCGGGCAGGAACCAACCGCTGAAAACGCTGCTGGGGCCCGATCTTTATTTCAGTAAATATGTGAATGGCTCCGATACGGTGATGACCATCAATGGCACGAATATCACCTCCGCCGACAATGAGGCCACCAATGGTACCCTCCAGGTCATCAGCACTATTATTCCACCGGCGCTGTATTCATCGTTGTCACGACGTATTTCTGGAGATCCTGATCTGTCTATGTTCTCCGCAGCGATTGCAAGGGCAGGGATAGATGCGGCCCTTGAGAAAGACACCGTCACGGTGATGGCTCCGCTGAATGCAGCGTTTACGAATGCCAATACGGCTGCCCTGGGACTGGGCATCAGCACAATGGACAGCTTGTTGCGGGCCGATCCCGTTATGTTGAAAGCGCTGGTGCAAAACCATATCATCAAAGGCAAGTATTTCAGCAGCGATATGCAGGATGATTTCAAGAAGAATAATAACGATACGGTGTGCTATCCTACGCTCAGCGGCCACGATATAAAGTACTATTATTATTTCTACAGTAATGGCATTAATCCGTTTCAGCCCGCGCAGATTAAGTTCACCAATACACAGAATCAACCGATCAATAACGAAGTGGCAGGGAAAAGTGTGGTTAACAGGATCACAGAGATACTTGCTCTATAAATACAAAACCAGGAAGATATGTTACATCGCAGGATACATTTTTTTAGGCTTATTACACTGGGAGTACTGATCATGGCCGGTTGTAAAAAGGATACCACTCCGCCGGGTGAAGATACCAGCAGTTTGTCTTTGCAGCAATATATAGCGGCAGAAAAAAATACCGCTATTTTCAATGCCGCGCTGCAGCGGTCCGGCTTGCAGCAGGATAGCGCTTACTTATCCGGTGGCCCCTATACTTTTTTTGTACCGGTAGATTCAGCTTTTATGGCGCAGGGTATGTCGCCTGCCGTGATCAATGCCATGAACAAGGACTCTTTGCTGGCCATGCTGAAATATATGGTGGTGAAAGGCCGTATATCCAGCTCCACGCTGGCCGGGTTTTTCCGTCAAAGTGCATTGACGCTTTCTGACAAACGCCCCATTCTTACTAAAAACTACTATGGTATTTTTTTTAATGGTATTGCCATGAAAGAACCCAATATTAATCTTGGTGATGCGGTAGTACATAAGATGAACAGGTGCGCGTTTGCTCCCAAAGATAGCGTGCTGGCACTCATTGCCAATACGCCGGAACTTTCCATCTTTAATGCGGTAATCAACCGTTGTTTGGATGTGAGGTTTCCGAATTATTTCGGCACCGTGCATTACCTGTTCCGTACCAATGGTAAAACTGTTTTCGCTCCGGATAATGATGCCTTTATCCGCTATGGTATTCCCTCTGTTGATTACGTAGAAACGATGACGGATATAGAAACGCTTGCGGTACTCGTAAGATCCCATGCATACATTGGCAGTTATCTTGTTGAAGACCCTGGTGCAATTGATAATTCCACTTACTCCCGTACGGTATCCGATTTTACCGGTGGCTTTGTACTGAACGGCATGGGCGGCAGCGATTATTTAACATCGCCTTCCGTAAGGGAAAGCGGGCTGACTATCAAAACGCTGGCTAATTATCCGGATGTGCAGATTAGTAAAACTGATTTACTGGCCGTGGATGGCATTGTGCAGGAGGTAAACCAGGTGCTCCTGTTAAAATAACTTTCAAGCTTTATAAGCATACCATGAAAATGATGAAAATTATACAATCCGCCTTTTATATGCTGTTGCTGCTTTTTTCCTCCTTCGTGCTGAAGGCGCAGGAAACAAGTACCGGCATTAACGGTAGTATTACTGATACGCTCCAACACCGGGTTGCCGGGGCAATCATTACCGTTATTCACTTACCTTCCGGTACGAAGTATACCGCTGTTACCACGGCCGACGGGCGTTACAGCATTCCCGGCATCCGTGTGGGCGGCCCTTATCTGATTTCCGTGAACAGCATTGGTATGCAAGCCCAGGGACAGCAGGTGGCGCAGATCCGGCTGGGAGAGCCTTTGACCCTTAATTTTGCATTGAGCGCCGCCACTACGCAACTGGGTACGGTAACTGTTAAGGGCACGGGAAGAAGTAAAGCAAAGGCCAATACCTATGGCACAGGGTTAAATATTGGCCGCGATCAGATTGCATCGGTTCCTTCTATCAGCCGCAGCATCACCGATATTACGAAAATGGTACCGCAGGGTTCCAGGGATAACTCTTTTGCCGGGAGTAACTTCCGGTATAACAACGTAACGGTGGATGGAGCCGTGAATAACGATGCCATTGGTTTCAGCGCTTCGGCTGGCGGTCAGACAGGTACTTCCAACATGCCCGGATCATCTACCCGTACAAATTCTATTTCGCTTGATGCCATAGAAGACATGCAGGTATACCTGGCGCCCTACGATATCAAAATCGGTAATTTCACAGGAGGCAGTATCAACGCCGTAACCCGCAGTGGTACCAATATTGTTACCGGATCTATATATGCTTATGGCCGCAATGCTGCGGTGACAGGCCCCGACCGTACCGGCCAGGAACAGAACGCTAAAATGGATGCTGGTTTTCACGAGTACCAGACGGGGTTCAGGGTGGGGTTCCCGATTATTAAAAACAAATTGTTCTTCTTTACCAATGAGGAAGTGACCGAGCGGCAGGACGTTATCCAGCAGGTAGTCGGCAGCAACGCTTCCGCTACGATCCTGAGCCAGGCGGATGCAGAGGCCATCCGCAATTACACTGTTCACAATTATAATTTCGATCCGGGGTCTTATGGCGTGGTGAATGCCTATTCCCGGTCGAAGAAATTCTTTAACCGGCTTGACTGGAACGTAAACAGCAAAACGCAGATAACCATCCGCAACAATACCATTCTTTCCGAAGCCATTAATATGGAAAGGGATCAGTTTAACTTCCGCTTCTCCAGCATTGCTTATAAGCAAAAGAATAATCAAAGTTCAACGGTAGGGGAGATTAAAACAAGATTTACCGACCGTTTGTCCAATAGCCTGATCCTGGGCGCCTCGTTTATTCACGACGGCCGTGATCCGCTGAGTAGCGCCGATTTTCCGCAGGTACAGATTGTAGGTAAGGATCCTGGTTCGACCATCTTCCTGGGTACCGACCGCGAAGCCGCTATCTTTAATATGAAGCAACGTACGTTCGAGATCAGCGACAATGTGTTTTGGCGGTTGGGAAAACATACGCTCACACTGGGCACACATAACGAGTTGTATAAAGTAAATTACGGTTTTGTGAATAGCTGGAATGGCCGTGTTACCTATCAGAGTATCGCGGATTACCTGGCAGGTAAAGTAGCCCGTGTACAAGGCAGTTTTAACTATAAAAACAACGACCGCGATTATATACTCGATCATCCTGAAGCGGTGTTCAACATTAATTTTTTGAGTGGATATGTACAGGATGAACTGCAGATCAGCGACCGGTTTAAGCTTACGCTGGGTGTGCGGCTCGATAAAACGTTACTGCCTGAAAAACCGGATCTGAGCTGGAAAGTAAAGCAAGCGGAAACCGATCCTACTTTTGGTCGTAGCTATACATACACACCGCTGAACCAGATCAACGAAGAATTCCTGAATAAACCACAAGCCTCTTTCCGTATTGGTTTCCGGGGTGATCCGCTGGGCAATCAGCGCCTGATCATCCGCGGTGGAAGCGGTCTGTTTACCGGGCGTATTCCTTTTGCATGGCTGGGGTATGCTTTTTATAATACCGGCGATACTTATGGGTCGTACGATCAAAAGGCCACCGGTAGTGAAGCGTCGCCTTTTGTACCCGGCACCGATCCGTTAAAACGCGATCCCAATAATCCTCATCCCGGCATTGCGGGTTTTGTGAGTAGCCAGGGAAAAACGGTGAATGATGCCAATGCAGGTACCACACAGGTAGATGTAATCGATAACCGTTTTGTAATGCCGCAGGTATTGCGCAGCAGCGTTGCGGTAGAGTATACCGACGGCGCCGGATTTAAATACCTCCTGGAAGGGCTTTTTACTAAAACTATTAAGGACGTACTGTTTCAGCAGGTGAACCTGAAGGATAACCCCACTTATTATGCCTATGATACGGCCACTGGCAGGCGTAACCAACCCGTGTATTCCGGCAGCGTAAATCCCTGGCTTGCCAATGCCTATGAATTGTCTAATGCCAGTAAGGGATATAAATACAGCATCACCGGGCAGGTAAGCAGAACATTTAACATGGGGCTCAATTTTTCTGTGGCATACACCTACGGTAAATCAAAAGATGTGTCGAATGGTATCCGTAACTCTATGGAAAGTAACTGGCAGCTGAACCAGGCATTAAATCCTAACAACCCCGGTTTGGCCTATTCAAATTTTGACCTGCGTCACCGCATTATTGCACAGGTAAGGTATATGCACGCCTGGAACAGGGTAACAGCCAGTACCTTTTCCCTGTTCGGCAGTGTACAGTCCGGCAGCCCCTTTACGTATGGCTTTGTAAATTATACCGCCCAGGGTACGCCGCAGCAGGTGAGCCTCGCTTACATTCCTTATGCAGGACAGGCCATCAGCTTCTTTAAGAGCTACGTGGATGAACAGGGGCAGCCTGTTTCCGCCCAGCAACAAGCGGATGCCTTTAACCGGTTTATTGATAATAATGAATACCTGAGCTCCCGCAGGGGCATGTTCACAGAACGCAATATGGCACGTACGCCCTGGAACTATAGCGTAGATTTTCATTTCCAGCAGGATCTTATTATTAAGCGCACTACGAGTGGAGAGAACCATGTAATAAGTTTTACCTGGGATATCCTGAACCTGACGAACCTGATCTCGAAACAATGGGGCCTGTCTTATTTTGCTTCCAATACCTATAACTCCACTTCCAGCGTAGGACTGGTACCTTACATCCCCGGAGTGGAATCGGAGGGGTATCCGGTGTACAAGTTCAGGGATCCGGGAAAGCCTTATTCCACCGATTTAATGGCGTCGCGCTGGCAGATGCAGTTTGGGTTGCGGTATGGTTTCTAAAAACCGCCTGACGGTATGAGTGCATAAAATAGAGCAGCCACAGGATTATTTCCTGTGGCTGCTCTATTTCTTTTCGTTATACCTGATAACGTACTTTATATTTCTGCCACAGGAGAAACGGAACATGATCTGGTCCCATTAACATAGTAAATTTGGTTCATTTTAAAGAAGGCAGTAAATTCATGTGTAAATCAACGGCTTGCCCCTTTCTTGAACAGGTATTGCAATAGTTATCTGGCATTTTGTTAATAGACCCGATTTTTTTAATCCGAACCCTTTTTTGTGTAATCTTCAAACCCACAATTGTAATAGTATTTTGAATGTATTAATCCAGTGAAGATAATAACCTTACAACCAGTAAGATTTCCAGGAAATTTCGCTGTATGAATAACAGATTCTTCTTACCAAAAACGTATCCAATGAAAGCAATTTACATTTTAAGCCCTCCACAGCTGTGCGTCGCCACCTTTTTACGCCTGGCTTCTCAGGCGCAGGTTATGCAGGTAGCCTGACTAATGATCAAAACCTTCGTTAATTTTTTTTAACCACTAAAATTTAAAAAAATGAGAAAGCTCTTATTATTATCTGGCATTTTAACAATGCTGTTATTTGCAAAGGAAAGTGCAGGCACGATTCATACGGAACATGGAAGAAATTTTGATTTAAAGGCTAAAAGTAGCGCAGTCACTATCGATATTACTGTATATCTTGATGTTCTAGGAATACCCGTGCCTGTTAATCTGGCTTTGATTACCAACAATGCAACACTGGCGACCTGAAGGCTTTTTTGATTCTCTCTTGCTTTGCTGGCTAAATTTCCAATAGTAGGTACAATGATCCGGTAAGCATTAATTTTCATATCTTTATATTGATTCAGAATACCTCAATATTTTAAGTGGATAGCTATTACCCCAAAGCGTCTCATGAGACGCCCTCTTCTGTATGTGCCATTTGCAATGGTAAGCTCCTTTAAAAAATATCCCTTATAATTCGTATCCCCGATTGTTTATCTTTTGTTAAACTAGATCTTTTCAATAAAATTTATGTGAACGCCCTGGAAACAATCGTCCTGACAACCCTTTTCAACAAATCCACAAGTGGATATCATCCCGTTATTTCCTGATTCAAAGTAGGTGTCTGCATGGTCCCTTTTCAACAACCATTTGTCTTTTACTTCTTTGTAAATCTCATCTAAAGTTCTGAAAGTGGCTCCTCGTTCATGAGAGCCCAGTTTGCTTTCATCTTCCATCCATTCTTCGATTATCTCCAACTGATTAGTTGCAGGAATAAGGTTTTTAGCGATGTACGAACGCTGAATGACTTTCCCTTCTTTTACGGTAATAATAGTCTCTGAACTGGATCCTGTCCATGAAGAGGTAGCAATTGCATAACGATAAGAATTACCAGACGATTCTTTGAAGTTTATCCATGCCTGATAACTCTTATTGAAATCGCTTTTATAAGCAATATTGTCCTTTTTACAAGATGTAAATAAGATTAGAAGTAGAAAGAAGTAAATGTTTGCTTTCATAATCGAGGTTTGTTTAATTTAACGGATGAAGACTGCGAATGTTACTGATCGGGGGTGAAACTTATTAATAGTTAGTTAACACACGAGTATTACATTTAGACCGCAAATACTTGTGATGGCGACAAATTTTCAGATAAAAGAAAAAATAGCTGCCTGGGCAGAGGGGGATGAACAGGCCTTCAGACCCGTATTTGATCATTTCTACCCGCGGCTGTTGGCTGCCGCACTGAGAATAGTGCAGAATAATGAAGATGCAGAAGAGCTGGTAATGAATGTACTGCTGAAAACCTGGCAGTTCAGGGCGCGTATTGCCGGCGTAGAACAGTTTGATGACTACATTTTTGGTATTATGCGTCAGCAGATTGCTGGCTTTATGAGAAAGAAAGTACTTGTATCTCAACCGATTGATGATGTTCCGTTGATGAAATTAGGCGTGATGCCTGAGTCTGAAATTACCATGAAGGAGATCCGGGAACGGTACCGAGTAGCATTGCTTAAGTTATCCAGTCAGCGGAAAAAGATTTTTTTGATGAGCCGGGAAGAACAATTGAGTCACCAGGAAATAGCCAACCGTACAGGTCTTTCTGTAAATACGGTTAACAACCATATCAAAGCCTCTCTTAAAGTAATGAGAGACGAGTTTCATGAAAATATTGAAATCATTAGTTTCTTAATAGTAGTCTCACCAACACTCTCCCTCGTTTAATAACGTGTGTGTGGCGCCGTTAGCCCCAATGTTAACGGAATATTAAGTTTGTTTTCCGGATAGCTGTTGTTCGCCTGATAAGCATTGTTCTTTGTGTAGGGTCCTTAATAGAGGATGCTTAAACAAACAATAATGGCAGCATTACATCGTCCGGATAGAAATTTACTTATCCGTTATTTTAAAGCGGAAAGCACTCCTGAAGAATCAGCATTGATTGAATTGTACCTGGCACTGGACGTAGACCAGGAGTTTGTAACGCAATGTTTAAAGGAAGCGCAAAGTAGTTTTGACGACGATGCTGCACTGCACCCCGGCCAGGAAAAATTGAATGTCGCATGGAATGAATTCCAGTCCCGCAAACATCCTGTAAACAGTATTGCGCCCAACAGGCGTTACTGGAAATACGCGGTGGCGGCTGCTGTGGCGGTGCTTTGTATTAGTGTAGCCAGCATTTATTTTGAAAAACAGGCAGCTGTAAATACAAAAAACCAGTTAGCGGTTGTTACCTCTTACCAGGAAGTTGAAGCACCCAAAGGAAGTCTCAAAAAAATCACCCTGTCGGATGGTAGTACGGTTACACTGTTTCCAGGTACCAGGCTCAGGTATCCCGACACCTATAACCAAACCGACCGCTCGCTGACGGTAACAGGAAGAGCTTATTTCGATGTTAAACCTGCGGAGAACAAACCATTTTATGTAAGCAGTGGCGAACTGACCACCAGGGTATTGGGTACCTCATTTGAAATCAACGCCCCTGCGGCGGCCAACCAGCAAACTGTTACACTGCATACCGGTAAGGTAAGTGTGGAGTATGGCGCCCATCAGTTAGGCTTACTGGCGCCAGATGAGCAGATGACCATTTCCGCCATGGGCGATTTTACCATCCGGAAAATTAATACCCTGCAGCATATTGCCTGGGTGCGTGAACAATTAGCATATGAATTGACTCCGCTGGCAGATATCTGCCAGGAGCTGGAGTATTGGTATGACGTTAAAATTAGGATCAGCCAACCGGCCATTGGAAATAAAAAGCTGACCGCCAGCTTTACAAAGCAACCGCTATCTACTGTACTGGATATCTTATCAAGAACAGGCGCCTTTAAGTATAAAGTAAATAACAGATCGGTCATTATTTATTAATAGGATTCCTGATTAAATGTCATGCTGATTTTAGAGAAATGTAATGACTCCATCGGTGTTTTCTGCAGTATCAGAACATAGCCTATAAAACAATTTTAAGTACACCACTTTGATGTATAAAACAGACACATGCGAAAAATTTTATTAATTCCATTTCTGGTATTTGTATTGTTTATAAATGCGGCAACAGCCCAGGTTTTACTAAAGAAATTAAAATTCCCGCAAAAGGAAATTACCGGGTTACAACTGATTAATTTAATAAAAGCGCAAACCGGCGCTGTAGTCACCTTCGACGAAGCAACCAGCAAACGGTTAGCCGGCACTATACGTCTGCGAAAGCCGGAAGCCGGTGTCCGGGAGGCTTTGGAGTGGATGAAGGCAGATGTAGGCGTGATGTTCCAGGACAAAGACAGCTATATTATTCTTTCTCTTCCTCCAAAAGCACGCCTGAGTGGGGCGGTGTTTGACACAGATGGAAAAACTGCTTTGCCCGGTGTATCAGTTAAGGTAAAGGATAGCAACACCGGCGCCGCTACCGATGGCAATGGCAATTTTTCCATACCCATTCCCGATGGAGGCGCTACACTGGTATTCAGCTACCTGGGCTATCAAACCCATGAAGTACGTGTAAATGCGTTGAGTAGTAATATCAGGGTGACCCTTAACAATACTTCAAAAACATTGGGAGAAGTAACGGTGCAGGCCCGTCGTAATACCCGCACAGAAATTGCCGTGCTGAACGAACGTAAAAATGCTTTCATTATCCAGGATGCCATCTCTGCCCAGCAAATTGAGCGAACAGGGAGTATTACTACTACGCAGGCGCTACAGCGGGTATCCGGTGTAACTGTTACGGACGATAAATATGTGGCTATTCGCGGATTGGGCGACCGGAGCGTGATCGGGCAGCTGAACGGCGTGCGGCTGGCATCTTCCGATCCTGATCGCAGTACGATACCATTGGACCTGGTACCGGCTTCCTTATTGGATAACATTACCATTTATAAAACCATGACGCCGGACAAACCGGCGGATGCTGCCGCAGGCATCGTGGAACTGAAAACAAAATCAGTTCCGGACAGCCTTATTGTGGAAGTGATTGCGCAAACAGGCGTTAACTCGAACATTGGTATGGGAGGCAGTTATAATAGCTTTTGGAATAGTGAGATGGGATTTCTCGGTAAGCGCGTCACGAATAAAAAATTATCGGCCGACTTTAAAGATCTTGCCAGGCAATATCCGGAAGGAGTGGGGAGCATTCATAAAATGATTGCCAACAGCAATTTCAGCACCACCGCTTATAAAGAGGTGGACCGCATTAATGGCATCATGCAAAGCTTTGACCCGGTAATGACTACGCAGTACCGGAAGGCCCCGATGAACCAGCTTTATTCTGCCACTTTTGGTAACAGCTATAATGTATTCAGGAAGCATAAAATAGGTGTGATCCTGGGAGGAAATTATTACAGCCGCACCACGGACATTACCGGCGGAGACCTTACCAGGTATAGTATTTACCAGGGAGTAGTAACGGGGAACAGGGATGTTTACAGTCCGCGTAACATCCCCAATTACATTACGCCCAATAACCTGCAGATGGGGAAGTACCTCACCTATAAAGAAAACACAGGCACGCAAACCCTGAACTATGGTGTGCTGGCAGGTTTAACTTACCGTTTCTCCCCGCGTCATGAAATCAGTGCGCAGTATTTAGGTAGCTGGGGTGGTGAAACGCAGGCTACGCATTTGTCCGGACATTATGAGTATACCGGTCTTCCGGGCGATGTGGCGAGTACTACTTATTCGCTCCGGCAAACGTACCGCACGCTTCATATTTTTAATTTGCAGGGGGAGCACAAGTTTGTTGCGGGTGAATACTCACCACGACTCAGCTATAACATGGCGAGTTCCAGATCAACCCAGCAGGACCCGGATTATCGTTTTGTTTCACTGGCGGATTATACGCCGAGAGGCGGTGGGTATTATCAGAACAATTTGTCGCAGTTTGTTTATTCCAAACATCTGTATGCACTCACTTCCGGCTATGTGAACGGTTTTGGCTCTTATGGCATCATACAGGCAGAGCCTAATGGCCGTCGCTGGCGCAACCTGGATGAAAAGAATTATAACTACAAAGCAGATCTCTCTATACCCTTTCCTTTTTTGGGTCAGCACCAGGAGTTGAAAGTTGGGGCGAACTATCTTTTTCGTGAACGCACGTTTGCGGAGAACCAGCTTTTTTTGCCGGGGTCTAATTTTTCCAGCAGAGGGGCGTTGTCGTTATACGATGTGGAAGGAGACCTCAACCGCCTGGTGGGCAATAGCGTTATTGGTGTGAAGCTGCCCACTGCCGGGCAAAACGAAGGTATGATGCCTGTTGGCGGCTTTCTGTATAACAGTCAGAAATCACCCAATAACTACGACGGCTATTATGCTACCAATGCTTTTTATGGCATGCTCGCGCTGAAGTTAACGAACAGTTTTCGTATAGCCGGCGGGGTGCGTTTTGAGATGACCGACATTGGTTCTGCAGTAGATACATCCGGTGTATTCCTGGATCCTGCCCTTACGGTGCCGGGCAAAGGTGTTCCCTTGGTGCCTACCGAACCCAACTCGGTGTACAAAACCAGTTACAAGCCTTATTATTCTGTGAATGCTGTTTATACGCTAAACGGTAAAATGAATTTCCGCGGCGCTTTCAATACAGCGCTGGCGCGTCCTGAGTTGCGTGAAATTACCAACGTGTTTGAGTTTGATGCCTTTCAGATGGGCCTGGTGGTAGGAAATCCGAATCTGATTAACCAGGAGTCGAAGAATGCGGACTTCCGCTGGGAGTGGTTCCCCAATCCGGGTGAAGTACTGGCGGTATCTGTGTTTGGGAAACAGATAAAGAACCAGTTAGTGAAAGTGTTTAATCTTAAAACGGATGGGTTGGCAGCTACTTACCCGGAGTTCCCTACCATTCAGTTTCAGAACGATCCCAACACCGGTTCTGTTTGGGGTGTTGAACTGGAAGTGGTGAAAGACCTGGGCATGTTGTGGGAACCGGCGCGTCATTTTTTCCTGGGCTCCAATTTATTGCTGGCACAGAGTAACATCCGCAAAAGCCCGGAACGGTATGCCGCAAATAAGTCGCTCGACCGCTATACGCCAAAAAACAGTCCGTTGTTTGAACAGGCGCCTTACTCCGTGAATGCCTGGCTGAATTATAATAATAAACGTTGGGGAACAGATCTTACCATGACTTTTAATATGGTGGGAGAGCGTCTTGTACAGATTAACCTCACCGGCGAACCTGACTTGTATACCCGCCCTGTGGCGGTACTGGATTTTGTATTCAGCCAGCATATCAACAGGCGCCTGCTGTTTAAAGGATATGCCAAAAATATTCTCAACCCCGCTATCAAAACTGTTTATGCCAATCCTTATACCGGTGGCAAATGGTATGGGAATGAATATGTAAACCGCAGCTATAAGCGTGGCAGCGAAGTGATGTTGGGTTTCACCTATAATCTGTTTTAATTTATGAAGAAGAAATTAAGTTTGTTGTTGCTTCTTTTTGTCATTCTGTTTTCCTGTAAAAAGGAAAAAATGAATGTGGAACGGGATAACCGGACAGAGGTTAATAACCGTACGCTTTCCAATCTGCGTATTGTGAATCTTGGGGGATATAACCAGGTAATTGCCAATGGAAATAAGCTGACTAATTTTATTGAGCGGGAGGCAAATGATCCGGATGCGGGTAAATACCCGGGCACGGACTACTTCCCAAAGGATGGCCGTATGGGCGCTACCTGGCAGGTGCCACAGGATTTGTTTGGTGCAGACGGATCATTACAATTGAAATTTACGGTTCCCGGTGAAGGTATTCATAACCCGGAATTGAACCTGAAGGGAGATCGTGTGCAGCCATTGGATTACTATTTGTTGACAAATATGGATATCAGCGGCCAGCCCGAATATGTAACGGTAGAGCGGGGAATAGCACAGCCATCGAAGCCAGATCATTTTAAGATCCGCATTATTAATTTATGCGCGAAGTATAAATATGGGGTTATTTCTCCCCGTGGACAAATGGAGGATCTTATAGGGCCTTTAAGTCTTGCTTATGCTGATGGTACACTGGTAGCCCCTGAAACCAGTAATGTTACCCTGGAGAAACGGGTATCCGGATATGTGGAATTGCCTTATGGCACTTACCAGTTCCGGGTGCTCACGCCTGATGGCCGCCAGGTTCCCGGTACTACCGAAATAACCATTGATCCGCCTACTTCTACTATAACTGCCATCAGGAACAACGAAATTGCTTCTACCAACCTCACTTATGCACCGGTCACTACTTTTCAGCCCGGCGGAGTTTATACCATTGTAGTAGCGCCTTATGATTTCAATTTTGATGCTTCGCCGTGGGAAGTACAAAGCGGCGCCGTTCAGAATGCGTTCCGGGTCATTACAGATGTGAGTCCGGGCGGCAATATTACCTATAGCCGTTTGCAGGGTGTGAATGCATTTACAGGCAGGCAAACGATAGGTTTCCGCATCGATGGTATCGATCTGGCAAAAGCACTTTCATTCGGGCAAACGTCCGCTTATGGCAATTATGTACAGGGGCAACATGTTATCGAAGCAACGGATGCATCAGGTAAGGTGATCGCCAAAACGGAACAGGTGCTCCGCCCGGCACAAAATTATACCGCCTGGTTATATCCAACTACAACAGGTACTGCATCTTTAGTGTTAGTGGCTAATGATCTTAGTGGAACCCAATACACCGGTAACGGCAATGTGGATGATCCCAGTGGGAACATCCTGCAGTCGGGCTTCTTCTTCAGCAGGCGTTTTCTTAACCTGTCGCCGGATAATCCTTACACCACTTTTACGCAGGATAATGGAAAGTTGATAACAGAGGGTATTAACCTGCAACCTGGCCTGCCATTATTACAACAGCCCTATTCAATTGGAATTTACTGGCAAACTGCATTTGAGATGATGGCCTACCGTTCTGCACCTGGGATAGTACCGGGTATCTGGGCTTCAGATATTCCCGTGCTGAAAAGCCAGGACTTTATTATGCGCAAAGCGCTTTATGAAAATGCCGGACGCGACTTGCCCGACCAGGAGCCGGGTGTATACACCATTGCGCTGATTGGCCGGTCGGGAACCAATGTGGAGTTATCAGATAAAGCCAGAATGATCATTGTAAAACACACGAGATAAATATGAAGACAAAGCTATCAGTGCTCTGCCTGTTGTTTTTAATATATGGCTGCAGCAAGTCGGAATATACGCAAATTAAGGAGCCTGCTTATCTGCGGGTATTTAATAATCTTAACTATATCCTGAGCATGTCAGAAAAGGACAATAAGGTACCATTTCTATGCATGATCATCAATCCAACACTGGATGCCACCGGGATGCCGGTAGGAGGTGAGGTGGTAGAAAATTTCCTGGATCAGCGCGACTCCTACTCTCCGCCATATCCTTCCCAGATAGGTAACAGCACATCGGTAAATAATCCTGAATATCCGGGCAAACGGGATGTACTGGCCGGACCGGTGTTGAACGGGTTTGATCTCAGCAGCTGGGCGCAGGTTCCGTCGGGAAGATTAAGAATCATGTTCCTCTATCGTCCACGTAATGAAGTTCCTTTCTTTCAACTGGACGATAAGCTAAAGCGTGATGTATTACTTGACACTACTATCGAGCTTACCGCCAGGGAAGTGTATACGCTTCATATACTGCAAAAGGATTTTAATGCAAAGAGAGTGGGAATGGTTTTGCGTCAGGAAAATTTTTATAAACTGCCACTGTCCGACTCGCTGGTGTATGTCAATTTTTATAACTACAGCGCCAAAGGTTTTTGGCAGGCGGATAATAGTTTAAAGCCTTCAGGAGCTGAACTGAGATCTTTCAGGAGTGGTATCAAAGACAACATGAACATCTACCTGACACTCTTCAAAAATCAACAGGAACCGGCAACGGCTCCGTTTCTAAGTAACTACAGGGGCAAATTCCTGGGTGCATTGCAACGGGACAGCGGCAGCAATATTGTAAGCCCCTATTACAGCTTTCCGTTGTGGGCCGATGTGGCAGCTGATGGTATCCGTACGGATATCTGGGAGCGTTTTGAGTTCCTGTTGCCGGGCCTGGATATAGCCGACAATCCTTACAACTCGTCGGGCAATGGCACGTTCCAGACTTATGGAAATTTCGCCGCCATTAATTGCCTTGTTAATGGAAGTCCTGCCAACATGGGAGTTTCCTTTAAAAATAATGGGATGAATTTGCCTAATCTGCTGGTCAACATTCATTCGGGGGTGTACAATCCCCGCACGTTTGCTACGGTGAGCACTATCGAGGTAGTGAACAGCCGGGTTTATCTCACTACTGTGCAACGGAAGTATCCGGCCCCGGTATATTAGTCATCAGCTATGAACATAAAAAATAAGATATGAGTATCAGATATCAGGATAAAATACTTGGGATGATAGCTTATTGCGCATTGTTTGTCCTCTGCACTTTTACGATTTCTTCCTGTAAGCATGCAGATCTTACTTTGCCTAAGCCAAATGATAACATGCGCCCTGCGGGCGATTTCTTAAAGAATAATTATGATTTTAGCCTGTTTTATGCAGCGCTGGAATATACGGGTCTTACTGAAACACTTAATGGTAAAGGGCCCTTTACCATACTGGCGCCTTACAACCAGGCTTTCAATGAACTGGGCATACAATTTCCGGACGATTTTAAAAGAATGAACAAAGATAGCCTGCGGCAGATGATGAGCTACCATATGCTTCCCAGGCGTTTAACAGAGGCAGAAGTGCCGGTGAATGGAGTGGATGTACGTTATATGACACTGGCAGGTACCGAACTGTACACTTCTTTCGCTACTTATGCCCCCGGTAATGCTGCATACCCGTATAATAAACTGTATTTCGGCGGTAGCATGGCCTACCGGAAGGATGTACCGCTGGCTAATGGTATACTGCACGTGCTGAATAAAGTGATGAAATTTTATCCCGGTAAAACAGTACAGGATTGGCTGTCCGCTCATGCTGATTACAGCATCTTCGTATCTGGTCTGAAGAAATTTGGCTTATGGGATGAACTGGCAGGAGCTGGTCCTTTTACCATATTTGCTCCCAACAATAAAGCATTTGCGGATGCTGGTCTTGGCCAAAGTGATATAGATACGCTGGAAGCCGGTAAATACATTGGCGCCCGCCTTTTTGGAGCTTATATCCTCTACAATAAGCGCTATTTTCTTTCAGATAAGGTTGTCTTTGAAATCATTAATAGTGAGTCGAGCTATAATACCTTTGTAAGGAATGATAGCAGCTCATTTAGTTTGATAGCCTATGAAGAAGGAATATACCCCAATCGCATCCCTTACTATTTAATCACCTGGTCATCTCCTAAAGATCCTTCGGGCAACCAGGTTTATCAGCAGGTAAGCGGAAGTATAAAGGATTTTGCCAACATGGATCATCTCTGCGAAAACGGCGTACTGCATGATATGACAGGCTTGCTGGTGAAACCGGAATGGGCTGTTAAAAAGTAATCACCATAAAGTATTTTGAAAATGAAATATTATATACTTATTTGTTTGTTTGCGATCATGTGTGGAGGCTGTAAGAAGAATGAGTTTACACTGCCGGCTGAAGGAAAACAAATACCCTTTGAGGACACACTGACAGTATCACTCACCGATGCGCTGAAACAATCCGGTGCTCATCGATTTTACAAGGCGTGGCAGCGCAGTCATATGCAGCATCTGCTGGACTCGCTCAGCGCCGGAAAGAACATGTTCACCATATTGGCGCTCAGCGATGCAGCACTGGATCAGAAAGGCTATACGGAACAGGTGCTGATGACGATGGACATCCCTGAACTGGATAGCCTGCTGATGTACTACACGCTTCACCAGCGGATTACCAAAGAAGACCTGACCAACAGGCAGGATGATTACACTGCCATCAGTTTGCTGAATAAACCAGGTATACGTGCTGCCAGGTTTCTCAATGGCATCCCCGGGACATTTGACGCTGATCCCTATTATTACCGGCAGCGTCTCCAGGTGAAGAATGGTAGAACGATTGTAAATGGCAAAGTTGCGGGTAGCGGCCTTTCCATAACGGCACGGGATGGATACATCTGGTTATTGGATCAAATGATAGTAAAGCCGGAAAAAACTGTGCTGGAAACAATAGAAATGGATGGTCGTTTTACCATGATGCTGGAGATCATCCGCGAAGCATGGAAGCTTAATGATAGTATCTACAACGCGGCATGGGGAGCCCCACCCAACGAAAATCCAACCAACGCGGATTTTTATTTGTCCTATGGCTGGATGATTACGCCAGATGAGGAGTTTGGAACTAATACCGGTCCCAACATCACTTTTTCCACCTTTTTTTTACCTACGGATGATGCTTTCCGGGCAGCGGGATTTAACAGTGTGGCAGACCTGATGGCATTTAACCGGCGCAGGGGGTTGCCTTACTTTGATTGGAATACTTACACGATGGCGGGATCAATTGCTACCAGCCAAATGCTCGACTATCATCTGAATTGGGGTCTTGTTGTTAACAATGTTTATCCCATATATCTTAACAGCACTATTGTTTTTTACAGCAACATGCTCACCAGCAGTACCGTTGCTAATTATCCGATTATGCCCAAGCTGGGGGATCCAAACGGGTCAGAGCCGGACGGGGCTTATTATATGCCCTATGTTTTCAGGGAAGATGCCGCTGGTAAAATCCAGCTGCATGTAAAAAATGGGGAGGCGCCCGCTGCTACCATTATTGACGCCGACATCAACACGCTGATGGGGCCCATTCATGTAGTAGACCGGCTGTTGCTTCCCAAAGGGTTTAAAATAGACTGATCATGAAGAAACATACTTACCATTTTTATAAATGTCCATTCACGTTTACGCCGCTGATCGTATTTGTGTTGCTGCTTTCGTTTGCCTGCGGGAAAGAAAAACCAGAGGGGCCGCAAACAGATAACAGCCGCATCACAAAAGTATTGGCAGATAACTTCAACCTGTCGTTGTTCAGTACGGCTGTGAAGCACGGGATCATGGACAAAACCCTGCTGGAAGACGGCCCCTTCACTGTGCTGGCGCCTTCCGATGCCGCCTTTGCGTTGGCTGGCTATAGCGATATCCCCGGTATTATTACTACCAATGCAGACGTTGTGTCGTCGTTGGTCCGTTATCACGTGATAGATGGCCGTATTGAGCTGGAAAAATTGCCGTATGGTTTCAACCAGGAATTAACCTCCCGCGGTGGAAAACTATATGTCACCCACTGGATCAGGGGACTGGATACTGCCATCACCATAAATGGTGCGAGAGTTATGCGCAGCAATATCGCTGCTTCCAATGGCAATATACAAGTACTCAACCGGGTGTTACAACCTGCTGTACATAGTACGCTGGCCGAAGCGGTGGCATCCGATGAAAACCTGACGCTTTTTGCACAGGCCATGAAGGTTTCCGGTTTGCTGGATACAGTGGCCAGTAAAGGACTTTATACCATTTTTGCGCCCAATAATGCAGCTATGGTAGCCCAGGGCTATGCTACAGTTCAACAAATAAATGAAACCGCACCCGCCGTCCTGAAAAAGTTGCTGAGCTATCATATACTCCGTAACAGGCGATTTATCTCTGACTATATCCTGAGCGCCGGCCCGGCAGACACCAATGAACAGGTAATGCTGGATGGCAATAAAACAGAGATCGTGTTATTACAGGACCCCGCTGAGCCGGGAGGTTTCGGCGGTATTTCCCTGAAAGGTGCCGTTAATACGGATAATGTGTATCTGCAAAAACAGGATATGGCGGCAGGTAATGGTGTACTGCATATCCTGAATGGCGTATTGCTGGCAGCACCATGATTTTTTTAGAAAGATATTTTAAGCATGAAAAGAGCCTGATCAACATGAGTAAAAACTACACTACTATTCGTTTGTCCTTCTCCGTTATACTGGCCGGGATCATGATGTTACTTTTCCCGCATCTCCTTTTTTCACAGGAAACCAGCGGGGCATTGGCGGGCCGTGTTACAGATGCCTCCGGGCAGGCATTTCCCGGCGCTGTAATCACCGCTGTTCATACGCCTTCCGGTACACGCTATGGACTGGCAGCGGCGGCAGACGGACAATACTACCTGGGAAACCTGCGCATCGGAGGTCCTTATACCGTGAGCGTTTCCGCAATGGGAATGACAACGGTTACAAGGGAAAATATTATGGTAAGACTGGGAGCGGCGCAGCAACTGGATTTTACTTTACAGAATAATGTGCAGCAACTGGGACAGGTAACCATCCAGGCGCGCGCCACCGGGCAACGTGCGGATAGTTATGGCGCAGGAAAGAATATTTCTGCCAGCCAGATAAAAAACCTGCCCACCGCTAACCGCAGCATTACCGATATTACCCGGCTGGTGCCACAGGGGAGCCGCGACAATAGTTTTGGTGGTACCAACTTCCGCTATAACAACGTTACTATCGATGGCGCCATTAACAATGATGTGATCGGTTTCAGTCCTTCACTCGGCGGACAAACCGGCACCTCCGGTATGGCTGGCAGCAGTACCCGCACCAATCCTATCTCCCTGGATGCTATAGAAGATATGCAGGTATACCTGGCGCCTTATGATGTGAAGATCGGTAACTTCACCGGAGGCAGCGTAAATGCTGTAACCAGGAGTGGTACTAATACATTAAGTGGCTCAGTGTATGGCTATGGCCGTAACGCCGCTATCACCGGCAAGGATAGGGTAGGCACATTGGGTAAGATGTCGAATGATTTTTACGATCACCAGGCAGGCGTCCGTATCGGTTTCCCTATTATAAAAAATAAATTGTTCTTCTTCAGTAATGAAGAAATTACCCGCAGGCAGGATCCTACCCAGCTGGCAGCTGGTCAGCAGGAAACCGCACATATCCTCAGCGAAGCAGATGCCGCTTCTATTGCGGGCGCTGTGAAAAGCCGGTATGGAGATATTTTTGACGCCGGAACGGCCGGGGTATATACCAACTGGAGCAAGTCGCAAAAATTCTTTAACCGGCTGGATTGGAATATTGACGACCGGCATCAGCTCGCGGTGCGCAACAACACCATCTTCAGCAAGGCTACGCATATGGACCGCGACCAGCAGGACTTCCGGTTCAGCAGCATGGCCTTTGAGCAAACAAATAACCAGAGCAGTACCGTAGCCGAGCTGAAAAGCCGTTTTAATAATCAACTTTCCGGGAACCTGGTAGTGGGCTACACTGTAGTAAACGACAAGCGTGATCCGCTGAGTGACCCCACGCTGCCACAGGTGCAAATCCAGGGTAATACGCCCGGTACTACTATTTATCTGGGTACCGACAGGGAAGCCAGCATTTTTAACATGCGGCAGAAGACCTGGGAGCTGACAGCGAATCTCAACTGGACCAAAGGCAGGCACAAAATATTGCTGGGTACCCACAATGAATTGTATGATATCAGCTATGGGTTTGTGAACAGCTGGAATGGCCGGGTGGATTACCTGAGCATCGCCGATTTTCTCGACAATAATCCTTACCGGGTAAGGGGAAGCTATAATTACGTCAACAATACCAGGGAATACATACAGGCCAATCCTGCAGCGAAGTTCAATGTAAATATGTACAGTTTATATGTGCAGGACGAGATCCGTGTGAGCGAAAAGTTCCGCATTACGCCGGGCTTGCGTGCCGACTATACCAGCCTGCCGCAAACACCTGTGTTGAGCGATAAAATGAGCCAGGCGGCCGCCGATCCGTACTTCGGCAACACCTATACCTATACACCTTTAAACCGTATCAGGAATAAATTCCTGAATAGGGTACAACTATCTCCCAGAGTGGGTTTCCGCTATGATGCACTCGGTAATCAGCGCCTGCTCTTCCGCGGAGGTGCGGGCCTGTTTACCGGACGCATTCCTTTCGCATGGCTGGCATACGCCTATTACAATACCGGCAACAGCTACGGGGCCTTTGATCAGCGTGTTGACCAGAAACCCTTTGCACCCGGAAGCGATGCCATCAAACCCGGTCCCAATGGTATCGGCAACTTCATTGAACAGAACGGCGCCGTGATCAATAATCCCAACAGCGGGAAAACACAGATTGACCTGGTGGATAACGACTTCGTATTTCCACAGGTATTCCGTTCCAGCCTGGGCATCGATTATACTTTGCAGAACGATTGGAAATTCACCGTAGAAGGACTGTATACAAAGAATATCAGTGATGTACTGTTTCAGCAATTGAATACCAGTGATAATCCGCACTGGTATGGATATGATATAAACCGGCAGCAACCTGTTTACAGCGGTACCGTAAATCCACAGTTCACCAACGTTTACCTGTTGAGCAATACCAACCAGGGATACCGCTACAGTATCACGGGAACAGCATCGGGTGCAATAGCCCGGCTGCTGAATGTGAGTGTGAGCTATACTTACGGAGAAGCAAAAGATCTGAGTAACGGGGTGCGTAACTCGATGGAGTCTAACTGGCAACTGAACCAGTCGCTAACGCCCAATAGTCCAACCCTGGCGTACAGCAATTTTGATATCCGCCATCGCATCGTAACCAACATCAGTTACAATCACAGCTGGAATGCGGCGGGCAGCACCACTGTCAGCCTGTTCTTTAGTGCGCAGTCGGGCAGTCCGTTTACCTATGGCATTGTAAATAACAGTATCCAGGGGCTTCCGCAGCAAGTGTCGCTGGCATATATTCCTGCCCGTGATGAAGCGTACAGGTATTTCAAAGACCAGGAAAACCTGACGGCTGCACAGCAGGCGGCGGCTTTTAATGCCTTTATCGACGGCAACAAATATCTCTCTGGCAGGAGAGGAAACTTCACAGAACGGAACACCGGCAGAACGCCGTGGAACTTCCAGGCAGATCTGCACCTGGGGCATGATTTGTACCTGGATAAAGGTAAACGCCGGTACATCACCATTACGGCAGATGTAATGAACCTCACCAACCTGCTTTATAAGAAGTGGGGGATACAATATTTTTCACCGAATACATTCAACTCAACCAGCAGCGTGGGGCTAACGCCTGTGCTGTTTCCAACACAACAGAATCCGGGGAACTATCCGGTATTCACGTTCGATGAGCCGGGGCAGTCGTACAGCATTGACTATTTCGGCTCCAGGGCGCAGCTGCAACTGGGGATGAGATATACGTTTTAGGGTGAGCAAATAAGTAAAGCTGATGAGCCTTCAAATCAATTGATTTGAAGGCTTTCTTTATAATGACAATCTACAAGCGGGCTTTTGAAAGCAGGTAAAAGGAAAAAGTGTAAATTCACAATACCTGATAGGAACTTGCCAGGTTTTTATATCATTCATTTAATCGTACAACACATTTAAATATGAAAAAAGTAACGGGCCTCGGTGGCGTATTCTTTAAATGCGAAAATCCGCAAGGTATGAACGAATGGTACGCCAAAAACCTCGGATTGGCTACCAGTGAATACGGTGCAACGTTTGAGTGGCGGCAGGCCGATGATCCGTTGAAAAAAGGAGCTACTGCCTGGTGTACGTTTCCGCAGGATACCCAATACTTCAATCCGTCTGCCAAGCCATTTATGATTAATTACCGGGTGGAAAATATCGTTGCGCTGGTAGAGGAACTAAAAAAAGAAAACGTAACCATTGTTGATGAGATTGCGGAGTATGACTATGGTAAATTTGTTCATGTACTTGATCCGGAAGGAAATATTATTGAGCTTTGGGAACCCAAAGATGAGGTGGATCAGGATAACGTGGCAGGTAAACCGTAGCTCACATACATTGGATAGGAATATGATTTTTATTTTCACATAAGATGACATTATATACAGCAAGACAAATTGGTAGAAAATACGCGGTTGCCGCTCAACTGGTGACGATAATTATCCTGGAGTTGTTATGGTTTTTTGAAGAAGCCGGACAGGACCTGGCGAATGGGTGTAGTAGTTGCCTGGCTGTGGGCTTCCAGGCAGATGATGATAAAAATGAAAAACTGACGCGTGGGAAAAATTGTTATTACTGACCGTGCAAAAGGATTTATCAGTATCGTGTTTGTTATGCTCATATGGGGCAGTTCCTTTACTGTTACCAAAACGGTGGTGCAGGAAGTATCTCCTTACCTGTTTGCCACGCTGCGGCATATCATTGCCTGCGGGTTGCTTTTACCGTTTTATCTTCGTCAGCGTAAAAAGGTAAAACAACAGCTACCTTATAAAAGGCTGGCGTTAATGGGTATCCTGGGCATTACGGTATACTATGGCCTTTTCAACTTTGCCATGCTTTATATCCCGGCGTCTACCGGTGCGCTGGTAGAGGGCTTGATACCGGTAGCCATAGCTATTCCGGCCGCATTGCTGCTGAAAGAACATATCGGCGGCAGAAGTATTGCCGGTATTATATTATGTGTAACGGGCGTAGTGCTGGTGGGTTTTGTGGGGAGTCCGGCGGGGGGGCACACCTTGCGGGGGAGTATATTGATGCTGCTGGCGGTTTGTTGCTGGAGTGCATACACGTTATTATCGAGGAGTTTAAAAGATACAGATACCATCTTAGCCACGTCTGTCAGTACTTTTATTGGCTCGACTTTTTTAATACCTATAGCTGCTGTGGAATTGTATCAGCATGGCATACCTGAAATATCCGGGAGGGCCTGGGCCGGGATTATTTACCTGGGGGCGTTTGCTTCTGCGCTGGCCTATTTTCTTTACAACAGGGCATTGGAAAGTTTACCGGCTGCCCAGGTAGGTAACTTCCTGAACTTAAACCCGGTGATTGGCGCGTTGATTGCGGTGATTTTCCTGAAAGATACCTTTACGCCCTGGCAGATGGCCGGCGGCCTGCTGGTGCTGGCGGGTATCTGGTTAAGTTCAAAACGGGTAAAACAATAGATCACCTGTCCTGCTATTAAATCTGATAATTAATGTTTAATTTACCTGGCGTCATGTGAACGGTCTTCTGATTGAACGATATTATCACAGCATAATGAATGAACAGGAATTACTAAACCAACTTGCTCTTGGCAACCAGGAGGCGTTTACAGCTATCTATTTACAATACCACGGCGGTATATATAATTACCTGCTGAAATTTACCAAGAATCCCATACTTACTGAAGACCTGGTACATGATGTTTTCCTGAAGATATGGGAGGTAAGGGGGCAGCTGGATATTAAATCGTCGTTCCAGGCTTACCTGTACCGGTTGGCGAGGAATACGGCATTAACGCAGTTAAACCGTATCTCCCTGTACGATACGATCCGGGATGAGGTACTGCACCGGGTTTCGCTGGGTATCAACGACCAGGCCTTAATGAACGCCGTGGAAGCAAAGCAGTATGAAGAGCTGCTGCAGAAAGCGGTAGCCAGCCTGCCTCCGCAACGCCGCGAGGCATTTATCCTTTGCCGGCAGCAGGGCAAAACATATGAAGAAGCCGCTGCACTGATGGACATCTCCCGTAATACCTTTAAACAGCACCTGTCGCTGGCAGTGAAGTCGATAAAAGAGTACCTGCTGGAACATGGCGATATTTCATTGCTGATACTTCTGGTGTCACTGAAATAATTTTTTTCCCTCCGCATCCACCCATTTGTTTTATTCATTAGTCTTATTGATATGGAGCTGAACAAATTTTCCGAAACTGACTTGCTTCAAAAGTACCTGGACGGCACCATTACGGAGGCCGAAGGCACAGCGTTGTTTGAATTGCTGAAGAAGAAGGATATTGAAGACAATGCAGCCCTGGAAGCCTTATTACAGCAGGTATACGACCAGTCGTTTGCCGAGCCGCCAGCGCTTTCGGGCGATGCCAGTCAGCGGATCCTGCACCGGTTACTGGCAGCAGTGGAAGATAATAATAAGGAAGTACCCGTTCGCCGTATCCCTTCCTGGTGGCGTTACGCGGCGGCAGCGGTATTGATTGCTGCGGTGGCCACTATGGCGGTATGGTTTATCAGCAACTATAAAAAAAGCGTACCATCGCTGGCGGGGAATGTATCTCCTTCCGGGGAAATTGTTTCGGGTTCCAGTCGTGCGGTGCTGAAACTGGGCGATGGAGAAGAAATATTGCTGGACAGCACGCAGGGCAATATTGTACGGAATGGAAATTTTAAAGTGAACAATGACAGCGGCAAACTGGATTATGAAGGAAAGGCCGGCAAGATGGAATATCACACGCTTACCACACCCCGTGGCGGCCAGTACCGGCTGCTGTTACCGGATGGTACTGCGGTTTGGCTTAATGCGGAATCCAGCATCACTTATCCAACTGTTTTCACAGATAACTACCGGAAGGTAAAGGTAATGGGAGAAGTTTATTTTGAGGTGGCAAAAAATAAGGATCAGCCATTTATGGTAGATGTTAATAGTAAAGCCACTGTAGCTGTTTTAGGTACCAGCTTTAACGTGAACGCCTATACGGATGAACAAAATATCCGGACTACCTTACTGGAAGGAAGCATCATGATGATTCATGATCAGCAAACTGCCATGCTTCGGCCGGGGCAGCAGGCGCAGATCAACAATGAACTGAAGATGAATATCATTAACAACGCGGATGTGGAAATGGTAGTAGCCTGGAAGAATGGGTTATTCCGGTTTGATCATGCGCATCTCGACGAAGTGTTGCGGCAAATGTCGCGGTGGTACGACGTAGGGGTTGTTTATGAAAACGGGGTACCGGATATCATATTCAGCGGGGAAATAAAAAGAGATCTGAATTTATCGCAGGCACTTGTTGTGCTGGAAAAGATGGGCGTTCATTACAGGATCGAAGGAAAGAAAATAATAGTAATGCCATAGCTTAGGCGTAGTATCAATCAACATCAATTTAAGGGGTATGCCAGTCCGGAACGATAGCTGTCCGGTATGTTTAAAAGCAAAGCGGTAACGCTGCAGGCGGAGCTTTGTCCAAACTGAAAATTACATGCATTTGAAGCGGGGAATGATCACAGCAAAAGTGACTCCTCCGGGAGCGGTATGCTCCACAGGAAAGAAGTAGTTATTTAAATCAACCAAAAAATTGTTATGCTAAAATCCAGACTTTACAAGCGGTTGGGCAGGAGGGACCGGGTGTTCAGCAGGCTGATGATTTGTTTTCTTATCACTGCTGCACTGGGTTTGCCAGTCGACGTATTATCCCAGACCATCACCTTCAGCGGCAAACAGGTACCGTTGCAACAGGCTTTTACCGAAATAAAGAAACAGGCCAATTACGCGGTGATCTTTAATCCCGAGCTGATCAATGTAAACGTGGCCATTTCTGTGAATGCAAAAAAGCAGCCGCTGGAAGTATTTATGAAATCGATATTGGCTAAACAACCTTTGAGCTATACCATTGTAGGGACTACTATTGTTGTTTTCCCCAGGGTGGATAATATGCCGGATTCGGTGAAGTTTACTCTGGAGCCGGTTGTACATGATATTTCCGGGCTGGTGTATGACGAAAAAACCGGCGCCCCGGTAATAGGCGCCAGCGTTATTGTGAATGGTTCTGCCAAAGGAACGCAAACGGATGAAAAGGGATCTTTTGTTTTAAGAAAGTTAAAGGATAATGAGCAGCTCACGATTACCTGTATCGGCTTTGAAAAAGTGAATGTAACCGTTCCAATAGGGCAGTCGCTGCTCTATGTAACCATGAAAACGGCTACCAGCGTGTTAGACCAGGCAGTAGTGCAGGCGTATGGTATTACCAGCAAACGGTTGGCTACCGGGAATATCAGCAGGGTAACGGCGGAAGAAATAGAAAGACAGCCGGTGATGAATCCATTGCTGGCATTGCAGGGGAGAGTACCAGGTTTACTGGTTACACAAACCAGCGGCTACGCTGCTTCGCCCGTGAAAGTAGAAATAAGGGGGCGTAATTCACTAAGCCCCGATATGTTGTCTGATCCGTTATATGTAATAGACGGGGTTCCGCTAACGGTATTGGATGTAAGTGGTTCTGTGAGGTATGAAGGCGGTGCATCGCCGGGATATATCCAGGGAGGGCTTTCAGTTACCGGCGGGCAAAGCCCCTTGTTCAGCATGAATCCAAGGGATATTGCCAGTATAGAAGTATTGAAAGACGCAGATGCCACGGCTATATATGGCTCCCGCGCTGCGAATGGTGTGATATTAATTACCACCAAAAAAGGCAAGCCGGGAAAAACTACCTTCAACATGGAAGTTAACCAGGGAATTATTGATGTGCCCAAACGCTACCAGATGCTGAACACCCCGCAGTATTTACAGATGCGGCGGGAGGCGTTCCGGAACGATGGTATAATTCCAACATTGACTACCGCACCGGACCTGGTATTGTGGGATAGCACCCGGTATACCGACTGGCAAAAAGTACTGCTGGGAACCGGTAAGCAGAGTGCAGTGGTAACCAGTTTAACGGGCGGCGATAACCTGGCCATGTACCGCATCAGTGCGAATTATGCGCGGCAGGAAGATGTGGTGAAGAACAGCGGTCTTAATCAGCAGGCGTCCATAACATCCAGTGTTGATGTACGCAGCGTTAACCAGAAGTTTTCACTTGGACTGACGCTTGGTTACAGCTATACAAACGTAGATGCAGTTTTTGCCAACGCCTCCGTAATAACGCTGGCTCCCAATGCGCCACCGGTATACGACAGCAAAGGTGAGCTAAACTATGCAGAGTGGAATGCCGCCGGTATAGGAGCTCAGTTTCCTTTTGCGGATCTCCTACGGACAAATAATGCGCAAACCAACCAGTTCAGCAGCAGTATGAGGATGGGCTATGAGCTGGCAAGAGGATTAAAATTTGTTACTACCGGGGGCTACTCCTATATGATGGGGGCAAACAACTATCTCATGCCCATCGCGTCGCAGAACCCGATTGGTAATCCCACCGGGTCAGCTGTTTTCGGTACATCGAAAAATTCAAACCTGACCGTTGAGCCGCAGCTCACATACAGCCGCTTTATAGGCCGGGGCGATCTGAGCGTCCTGGTGGGTGGTACGTATCAATCCACCATGACAAACGGCACCACCACATTTGCCGCCGGTTACGGCGATGATGACCTGATTCATACTGTGGGCAGCGCGCCTTTTTCACAAACCAGTGAAGGGTACAGTAAGTATAAGTATATAGGTTTTCTGGCGCGTATCAATTATGACTGGGAGCACAAGTATATCCTGAATATGACTGCCAGGCGGGATGGGTCTTCACGTTTTGCACCCGGCAGGCAGTTCGGGAATTTCGGATCGGCAGCTGTGGCGTGGAACTTCTCAGAAGAAAAATGGATCAAACGTTTCCTGCCGTCGTGGGTAACCTTTATGAAGTTAAGAGTCAGCTACGGTATCGTTGGGGGAAATGCGCCATCGGATTACCAGTACCTGTCGCAATGGGCGGCAATAGCACCTGGCGATATTGCGCCGCTTCCCGGCTACAATGGTGTGCAGCCTTTTGTGCCGATACATGCCGTTAACCAGGATTATCACTGGGAAACAAATAAAAAATTTGAGGCAGGCTTCAGCGCCAGCTTCCTGGAAGAACGCATTAGTGTGGAGGTATCCACATACAGGAACCGTTCCGGGGATCAGATCACCGGCCTGCCCACGCCTGCTTATACAGGCTTCAAATCTGTGACGGGCAACTGGCCGGCACTGATACAAAACAGCGGATGGGAAGGAATGATCTCTGCTACGCTGATCCGGAAAAAGGATATAATGTGGAACGTGAATTTCAATATTGCTACCAACCGCAACCTGCTGGTGTCTTATCCGGGTATTGAATTATCGCCTTACTTCACCCGGTATAAAGTGGGGCAGTCGCTGAATGCAGAATATCTACTGCATTACCAGGGGATAGATCCGCAAACGGGTGGATACAGTTTTGTTGATTATAACAAAGACGGCCTCGCAAAATACAATTACAATATTCCTGCCGGTACCGGGGATGACGACCGGTACATCGCCATCAACAGGACCCCGAAATATTTTGGCGGTATTGGCAGCACTGTGAACTATAAGGGGCTTTCCGTTAATCTCTTATTTGATTTCAAGAAGCAGTTGGGACAGGATCCGTTTATCACTAACGTAAAAGGGCAGATGAATAATTTTCCTGTAGAAGCACTCCGTGACCATTGGCAAAAGCCGGGTGATAACGCGCGGTACGCCCGCTATTCCACTTATTTTGTAGGAGATATAAACGCTTCCGATGCAGGTATCACAGACGCGTCCTACCTGCGTCTCCGGTCGGTGGCCATTGGCTATTCCTTCTCCGATAAATTATCAAAGAAAGCAGGATTGAAAGGATGTACCCTGTCGTTCCGGTTGCAGAATATTTTCACGATTTCCAATTATCCGGGTTTAGATCCGGAGATACAGAACTATTCAGCTGTTCCGGCCGGCCGCACCTTTTCCGGCGCCTTATCATTTACGCTTTAAAATACCAGTGATGCGGATCTATCAAAGAACAATACTCGTCGTTATCAGTAGTCTTTTTTGGAGCATGATACATTCATCCTGCAGAAAGCTGATCGCTATTCCCGCGCCGGTGAATACCATTACCACCACGCAGGTATTCAGCACGGAAGCAAAGGCCAATGCTGCAATGGCCGGCATATACAGCATTATGATTAATGGAGATAAATCGTTTAGTACATGGTCGTCCGCACAAAGCGTTTTCAGTGCCGGGCTGGTTACCATAATGGGCGGATTGTCGTCCGGTGAGATGTATTCCTATTCCGGCGCCAACGACCAGGCGTTATATGTACTGAGTACCAACAAGGTTAACATCTATAATACCGACAGGCCAATACTGGCCTGGGAAACGGCCTATAAAACCATCTATGCAGCCAACTCGGTAATAGAAGGTATTGCGGCATCTACGGCGGTAACGATCAAAGACAGTACACGCAAAGCGCTCACCGGCGAAGCAAAATTTATCCGCGCCTTTGCTTACTTCTATCTCACCAATTTATTTGGCGATGTACCCCTTGCACTCACGGTAGATTTTAACCAGACCAGCAGCATGCCCAGAACACCACAGCAACAGGTGTATCAGCAGATCGTATCCGACTTAAAGGATGCTGCGGATAATTTACCGGAGAGCTATCCTACCGGTAACGGGGAAAGGGTGCGTGCCAACAAAGCCACCGCCAATGCTTTGCTGGCAAGAGTATATCTCTACCTGGGCGAGTATGGCAATGCCGCCGCTGCCGCCACCACAGTGATTGACAACGTAGCATCGTATGGCCTGGAAACTGATCTGACACGTGTTTTCCTGAAGGAGAGCCGCGAGGCTATCTGGCAGTTGAAACAAACCAATACGGATAATACGCTGAAGAATGCTACCCCGGAAGGATACCAGATGCTGCCTGGTGTGCCCGTCACCGGCATCGCAAAGTTTGTTTTATCCGATGAATTACTGAACAGTTTTGAAGAAGGGGACCAGCGCTTTGTAGCATGGACCGACAGCACCAATAACACCGGCTCACAAGGTACCCCCGGGGAGACCACCCATTACCCGGCTAAGTACAGGATCGGGATCAGCAACGGGGTTTTCGGCGCAGAAGCAAAAGAATACTATGTAGTATTCCGTCTTGCCGAGATGTACCTGGTACGTGCAGAAGCCGCTGCCAACGGAGGCCCCGGAGGCGCCGCTGCAGCTATTGCTGATTTGAATGTACTCCGCCGCCGGGCAGGGTTAGGTGATCTGCCGGCTACGCTCACGGCGCCACAAATAAAGGCTGCAGTGGCAAAGGAGCGGCAAATAGAGTTGTTCGCAGAATGGGGCCACCGCTGGTTTGATCTGAAGCGTACCGGTATGGCGCATGATGTGCTGTCGGCCATGCCGCTGAAGCAACCCTGGTCAGGCGATTATCAATTGCTTTATCCTGTTCCGGTATCGGAAATTATTGTCAATCATTTCCTCACTCAAAATCCCGGTTATTAATATGCAGCAGATATTTCCCCGCTACGCAACCGCATGGCAGCTGCTTCGCAGCAGGTTGATAACAGCCCCGCTGCTGATGCTGATACTGGCCTCCTGCGCCAAACAAACGGTGGCGCCCGGCGCCGCATCACTCACCCTGATTAACGCAGTAGTGGGCAGTAGCCCGCTGGTCACTAATTTCAAGGGAGGTAACCCGTTTGAGTACTATCACGCCACCCAGCTGATCTATAAAACATTTAATAATAATAGTAACCGCTATGCACAGTTTAGCGGCACCCAACCGGTAGCCCTGTACCAGTATCCCGATACGACGGAGAAAAGTGTTCCTCTTTTTAACCTGGTGCTGGACCTGCCCGTTGGTTCTGTTCAAACGTTGTTTTTAACCGGTACGGTGTCGGCGCCGGATACTATGCTGGTGAAGGATGACCTGCCGTATCATGCCGACAGCTCAATGGGAATGAGGTTTGTAAACCTTTCCCCCGGCAGCAGCGATATCAGCGTCAGCATCAAAGGGCAAACAGGCGCGCCGGAAGTAGCACGCCTGCCCTATAAAGGCAGCACTGTTTTTAAGAAGTATGCCGCCGGATTTGAGGTACACGACTATGAATTTGAGTTCCGCGATGCGGTCAGCGGCGCATTGCTGGGAAGCTATATCACAGAGGGCATCTATCATCAGAATACTATTTATGCGCATCCCTGGATGTATAAGAATTTTACCCTGGCACTGGTGGGAATTCCCGGTGGTACAGGTGTAAACGCACCCGCAGTAATGTTGGTCAGGTACTGAATTCATTCATCAATATTTATTTATTAAAAACGCACTATGAGCACTATACTGAAAATTGAGGGGCTCTCACACAGGTACAGCACATCCTGGGCAATACGTGATATCAACCTGGAAATACAGCAAACCGGCGTAGTAGGATTGCTGGGGTCCAACGGGGCAGGGAAGTCTACCACCATGAATATTATGTGCGGTGTGCTGAACCAAACGGAAGGCCGTGTTTATATCAACGGGATCGATATCAGGCAGCAGCCGGAGCTGGCAAAAAAAGAGATCGGCTTTTTACCGCAGAATCCTCCATTGTATACAGATCTTACGGTAGATGAATACCTCACTTATTGCGCGGAGTTGCGCTTAATAGAAAAGCACCGCATCAAAGCGGCGGTGAACGAAGCCAAGGAACGTTGCGGCATTGCACACTTCAGCACAAGGCTGATCCGCAACCTCTCCGGCGGATACCGCCAGCGGGTTGGCATTGCACAGGCCATCATCCATAAACCGAAACTGGTAGTAATGGACGAGCCCACCAACGGGCTCGATCCTAACCAGCTGATTGAAGCCCGTAAACTGATCAGGGAAATAGCCCTGGATCATACGGTGTTATTGTCGTCGCATATTTTGTCTGAAATACACCTGCTCTGTAAAGAGGTGATCATGATTGAAGGAGGACGGATCATTTTCTCCGATACAATGGACGCCTTCAACAACTATGTGCAGCCGCATACAGTACTGGTGGGGATGGAAAATATGCCGCCTGTAGCCGAGCTGATGAAGATCAGGGGAGTTTCCAAAGTAGAGGTGCTCACCGAAAAACAGGCGCGTATTTATTTCGACGGAGAGAAGGATATCACGGAAAGGATTATTGCGGCCAGTGTACAGCATGAATGGCGGCTCCAGGAGATCAGTCTTGACAAAGGACTGCTCGACGATATTTTCAAGCAATTAACTATTCAATCCCACCAATAAACTCACGACATGAAGATGATATTTAAAGTTGCGAAAACAGAGCTTCGAAACCTCTTTTATTCTCCTGTAGCCTGGTTCCTGACGATTGCGTTTATGGTGCAATGTGCGTTTTTTTATACCTACACATTATATCCGTTTACCAAATGGCAGGAGATCTTTGAGAAAAATAATCCGAAGTTTAAAGACTTTAATGTTTCGCTGACGTCCGGAATTTTTTTAGATCCGGCGGGTATGTTTGCCAATGTGCTGCAAAACCTTTACCTGTTTGTTCCATTGCTTACGATGGGATTGATCAGCCGCGAAATTAACAATGGCACCATCAAGTTACTCTATTCTTCCCCGGTGAAGTTGCGCGAAATTGTTTTTGGCAAATACTTCGCCATCATGCTGTATAACCTGTTGCTGGTAGGTATTGTAGCGATCTTTATTGTAACGGGTCTCTTTAATATCCGGTCGGCAGATTATGGCATGTTGCTATCTGCTATGCTGGGTTTTTACCTGTTGATGTGCAGCTATACCGCCATCGGGTTGTTTATGTCCAGTCTTACTACCTACCAGATTGTATCCGCTATTGGCAGCTTCCTGATTGTTTTTATCCTGGGCCGTATCGGCAGTTTATGGCAGAAGTATGATTTTGTGAGAGACCTGACCTATTTCCTTTCTCTCTCCGGCCGCACCGGGAAAATGTTGCAGGGACTCATTACCACAAAGGATGTTATCTACTTTGTACTGATCATTTACATGTTTGTGTCTTTTACGATGATCAAACTGAAAGGTGGCCGGGAATCAAAGCCCTGGTTTGTGAAGGCAGCAAGATATGCAGCGGTAATGATACTGGTGCTGACGATTGGTTATGTATCGTCACGCCCGGCTTTAACCGGCTATTGGGATACTACCGTGGGCGATATTAATACCCTGCATCCGAATACGCAAAAGATCATCAAAGAACTTGGCAAAGAACCATTGGAGATCACGCTTTATACCAACCTGCTGGGTAACGGCGCCAACCGCGGTTTTCCCGAAACCCGCAACGATTACCTGGCCGCTCTCTGGGAGCGTTACCAGCGCTTTAAGCCGGATATCACTTTTAAGTACGTGTACTACTATGATACGGATGATAACGACAGTTCCATTTACAGAAACTGGCCCGGTAAAAATCTGAAAGAAATTGCAGCGCAGGTAGCAGATGGATATGATTTGAATGCTTCCATGTTTATGCCGCGGGAAGAGATCCGTAAGAAGATAGACCTGGGACCGGAAAATTACCGGCTGGTAATGCAGCTGAAGTACAAAGGTGAAACTGCTTTCGTGCGGACTTTCGACGACAACGTATTCTGGCCCCAGGAAGAGCAGGTGGCGCCGGCCTTGAAACGGCTTTTAAAAGCCGATCTGCCAAGAAACATCTTCCTGACAGGAAACCTGGAACGGAGTATTACCAAAAGAGGGGAGCGGGAATTCAGGCTTCATACCATTGATAAAACGAACCGCAATGCGCTGATCAATGCAGGCTTTGAATCGGACACGCTTTCGCTGGACAACGCCGATATTCCTGCCAATACCACCACGCTGGTGCTGGCAGATCCAAAAACAGCACTGAGCGCCACCACAATGAGTAAACTGAAACAGTATATCGATGAAGGCGGCAACCTGTTCATAGTAGGTGAACCAGGCAAGCAACAGCTGCTCAACCCTTTACTGGCACAGCTGGGCGTGCGGTTAATGGACGGTACCCTGGTACAGCTTTCGAGGGATGAAATGCCGCATATGGCGACGCCATTTCTTACACATACCACGGCTTACCTGGCCGATGAACCGGCCCTCATCCTGCTGAGGGAAGCGTATAAAGAACATGGCGACAGCATGTTCATCACCACGCCGGGAACTACCGCTTTTGCTTATGCAGATACCGGCGCCTTTGTGATAAAGCCTTTACTGCAAACAATAGAAAACAGGGCATGGCTGAAAGCCGGCGCACTGGTAACCGATTCCACACCGCCGGTATTTAACCCCGCGGAAGGCGATAGCCAGGCGAAAGCTTATGCCACCTTCATCTCCCTGGAAAGAAAGGTGAACAACAAGGAACAACGGATTGTTTTAGGCGGCGATGCAGATGTGTTCAGCAACCTGCGCCAGGGCGGCGGCTTCGTTAGCAAGGGTTTTTACAGCTGGCTCGACTTCAATCACTATCCTATCTATACACCCCGGCCCCGGCCACTGGATAGCCTGTTCACCGTTTCGTCGGCCACAGCAGCAATGTTGAAGATTTTATACGTATGGATACTGCCGGGCGCAGTACTGCTATTCGCCATCATATTATTGATAAGGCGTAAGAGAAAATAAAACGGAAACTATGTTCTTACAAACAGATGATCAAACGATAGAAGACCTCCGGATATTTGGTAAACGTGATGTGAGCGGCATCTACGACCTGTACAATCATACCCACACCCGCGGCGGCGAAAAGGTACTGGAAGAGATGTTCCGTAATCCACTGTCGGACCGGGAGGAGATCAACAGGCGGAGCAACGTAATTGCGCATTTTGCCCGCCTGAAGCTGGCCTTCCCCTTTGATGCGGCCTTGTTTGATATGGCCGAGAAGTACCTGGCAAATACCGGCGAAAAACAAACGGTACTGAGTGAAAAAGATATTGCCAACGGGGTAAGCGCCGTGATATCGCTTATTCATCTTATAAAAAATTTTATAGAAGAAGAAGCAGTAACCGGTATCATTGCCTATGCACGGGAACGGGAACGCATTGCCGTATTACTCACGGATGCCGCTTTTGAACCGGCGCTGAAAGAAAGCGGGAAAGGGAAGTTATCCTATGCGGCCGTAACCGCCTATGATCTGCTGTTCCGGACCCGCGAGCGGTATAAGATAGAGAAACTGATGGGCTATATCTATTACCTGGATGTGTATCTCTCCGTGGCAAAAGTAGCGGTAGACAGGCAATTCGTTTTTCCAAAAGCGCTGGACAAAGGTACTGCTGCGCTGAAGCTGGAAGGGGTATATCATCCGGGGCTGAAACAGCCTGTGGGCAACAACCTGGAGATGAATGCCAGTCAGAACCTGATCTTTTTAACCGGGGCCAATATGGCGGGCAAGTCTACCTTTCTGCGTTCTTTAAGCACCGCGGTTTATGTGGCGCACATGGGCTTTCCCGTAGCCGCGGCGTTCATGGAGTTTTCTGTAATGGATGGTATTTATACTACCATCAACCTGCCGGATAACCTGGGTATTGGCGCCAGTCACTTTTATGCGGAAGTGCTGCGTGTAAAAAAAATAGCAACAGAACTAAGCGCCGGAAAATCGTTGCTGGTAATATTTGATGAGCTGTTCCGCGGCACCAACGTAAAAGATGCGCATGAAGCCACTGTAGCTATTACCAGTGCCTTTGCAGGGAAAAAGAAAAGTATGTTCATCATTTCCTCGCACATTGTGGAGGCCGGGGAAGAGTTAAAGCAACGGGGCAGTATCGGGTTCCTGTATTTACCTACGCGCATGAACGGCCATACGCCGGAGTATACCTACACACTGGAGCGGGGGATCACCGACGACCGGCATGGTATGATCATTATCCGGAACGAAGGGATCCTGGAAACATTGAAGAACGGGAAGAAGCGTAGCGTTGCACATCTTGTGAAATAAAAAAATAATCATTATGGGTTTTAATACAGACAGGCAAACGATGGATGAACTGAACCTGCTGGGCAAGTACCGGCAGGGCTCCGTATATCATTTGTTCAACCACGTAAAAACGAGAGGAGGGGAACAGTTGCTCGACGATATGTTTCGTCACCCGCTGGAGGAGGCCGGCGCCATCAATGACCGCAGCAGTGTTTTCCGGAGTTTTCAGCGGGCAAAACTGAATTTTCCTTTTGATATATCGCAGCTGAATTTAATGCGCGAGTACCTGGATGCAGGCATGCTGGCCAACGGGTTGCTGACGCTGGCGGATACCCTCTTAAAAAAATGGCTTTCCGGTCTTACCCGCGACGAACGCTACAAGAAAAAAGTGCAGGGATTGCAGGCAACGATTGTTACGTTGAAGCGATGTTATTCTTTTCTCGAAATGGTGCCGCCCGATATGGGGGCTTATGCCGCCCGTTTAAAGGCGGTAAAAACCATCCTCTCCGATAAGCTGCTGGAGCGCCTGCTGAATATGGATATCTACCAGGCGTTGCCGGTGAAAACCCTGGCCTTTTATGATCACCTGCTGAAGAGCAGGTTCCGGAAAGAGATGGAAGAAGTGCTGTCATTTATTTATGAGCTGGATGTAAACATCGCGGTGAGTGATGTGGCGCGCGCCAGGGGATTTACCTATGCGGATGCGTTGCCGCCCACGGAAAATATGTTGTCCGCGGAAGAACTGGCCCACCCATGTATCGACGGCGCCGTAGGAAACATTGTGCAGATGCATGAACACAGCAATGTGTTGTTTTTAACCGGCGCCAATATGGCCGGTAAATCCACCCTGATGAAATCTGTAGGCATCGGGATGTACCTGGCGCACATGGGATTCCCGGTGGCGGCGGCGCATATGCAGTTTTCTGTGCGGGAGGGAATATATTCTTCTATCAATGTGGCGGATAATATCAGTCTTGGCTACAGCCATTTCTACGCAGAAGTGGTACGCGTGAAACACGCTGCAGAAGCCGCCGCCAGCGGGCAGCGCTTACTGCTGATGTTTGATGAGCTGTTCAAAGGTACCAACGTAAAAGATGCGTACGATGGTACGCTGGCGGTGACGGCCGCTTTTGCGGAGTACCACGACTGCCTCTTTATTGTATCAACGCATATCATTGAAGTGGGGGAGGCATTAAGAGGCAGCAGTAATGTACAATTCGTTTATTTACCAACTATTATGGATGGCAACCGTCCGCGTTATACTTACCGGTTGCAGGAAGGCATTACGGAAGACCGTCAGGGAATGATGATCATCCGGAATGAAGGCATCCTGGAGCTGATCGGTTCTTAACACAGAAAAACAATAACATCATATGAAGCAACTGTTGATATTTGGCGTAACCGCCATACAGGCTTTCTATTGCCTGAACACAGCCGCACAGGAAAAAAAATTATCGAACCTGACAAAGGAAGATCTTATTTCAGATTTTAAACTGGCGGTGGAGATCTTAAAAAAACAACATCCCAATCCGTATAAGTTTATAGACTCCGTCACCTTTGCGCGTAAAGTGGATTCATTACTGAATAAGGTAGCGCAGCAGCCGGATGTATTGTCGGGCGTGCAGTATTCGCCTATTTACCTGGTAAAGGATGTACACACCAACCTGGCGTTTTCAAATAACAACGGGAAGGAGTTGTACAGCATGATCAATTTTTTTCCGTTTCCGGTGGTGATAGAACGGGAGAAGATATTCGTAAACCTCAAAGGCGGCAGTATTCCTTTCGGGGCGGAGCTGGTGAGTATTAACAACGTGCCGGCGAAAGAGATTCTCGGGGCCTTATCGGCGCCGGCTTACAGCGATGGCTACATTACTACCGGGATGGACAGGCTGTACCCTAATTTCCAGGTAATTTTCAGTTTGCGTAGCCCGCGGCTTAAAAGTTACCAGGTAGCTTTTCTGGCGCCGGGGAGCAGGGAGGTGAAACGGATTACGCTTCCTGCTGCAGATCCTACACAAGCTTATCATGCAGGGCGGCAGTCGGTATTCCCGGTGAACCTTTTGCAACGGGCGTATTACATCTACAATAATTATTTTGATGATACACAAACGGGGCTGCTCACCGTAAATACCTTTGCGTTAAATGAAGCGGACGCTTATAAAGAGTTCAGTGAATTTTTCCGGGAAGTAAACAAACGGAAATACAAGCAGGTGATTATAGATATCCGTAGTAACGGCGGTGGGAATCCGGCTATCTCTGCATTACTTTATTCTTTCCTGGTAGATGCGCCTTTCCGGAATGTTTATAATTACCGCACCCGTACCATAGACCTGGCCTACCCGGAATATGCGGTGGCGGATAATGGCAGGCGGTTATCTGACGAAGATATCCAGGGGCATAAAAATTTTCTTTACCAGCGGTTTGATAAAGACTCTTCCGGATTTTATGTGGGTAATGCCCGTTTGAAAGAAGGGTTACTGGAAAATTTTCCGCCCGATAAAGATGCGTTTCATGGGAACGTATATGTGCTGACGGGCGGTGGCACTGTTTCTGCGGCTACTTACTTTGCTTCGCTTGTGCAGAAAAACAAACGGGGCGAGATCATCGGGAAGGAAACAGGCAGTGGGGTGGCCGCTACTACAGCCGCGTGGTTTCTGAAATACCTGTTGCCAAAAACTAATTGCGTGTTAACCGTGCCGTTATCGGAGTTGTATTTCTTTAATGCCAGCGCCGACAATGGCCGTGGTATTATCCCTGACAGGGAAATTCCGCTGACAAAATTTACTACGTATATCCAGTCGGGTAAGGACCCAGAGATCGCGTATACGCTTGAGCTGATCAAATCGGGTGGTAAAGTTGACCAGATGCAGTAATTTTGCGGTGAATGAATCACCAGCAACTGTAATATGACCACCGGCAACGTTAAGCAACAAAGAATAAAAGATAAGAATATAGGAATAGCCACGCTGTTGGCTTTTGCCATGATTCCCATGTCGGGGTTTGCCACGGACATATACATCCCGTCGCTGCCGGGCATGACGCATGCCCTCAGTATTTCCAACAGCCAGGCCCAGCTTACGCTGAGTCTTTTCCTGATCAGCTACGGTTTATCGCAGCTTTTTATAGGTGGCCTGCTGGATAGTTTTGGCCGGTACCGGATTGCATTGGTGGCGATGCTGATCTTTTGTGCATCCTGTGTTACCATTGCCAACACGCACAATATTTATGTGATTTACGCCATGAGGGTGCTGCATGGTATTACCATAGCAGCGATGGTGGTAAGCAAACGCGCCTTTATTGTAGACCTCTACAAGGGCGAGCAGTTGAAGCATTACCTGAGTCTTTTTACGATTATCTGGTCTACCGGCCCTATTGTAGCGCCTTTTATCGGCGGATATCTTGAAGTGAACTTTGGCTGGGAATCCAACTTTTATTTCCTGGGTGGTTTTGCCGCTGTGTTATTATTGATGGAGTTGATCTTCAGCGGGGAAACCATCCAGCATACCACGCCGTTTCACCCGGCAAAGATCCTGTCTATTTATTACGGGATGATCCGTACCGGCAGTTTTATACTGGGTATAGTGATGCTGGGGCTCGCCTATTCGATGGTGATGGTATATAACATGTCCGGTCCTTTTATTATTGAGCATTATTTTAACCTGTCGCCCGTGATCACTGGTTACTGTTCGCTGTTCCTGGGTTTTGCCTGGATGGTGGGCGGATTTTTAGGGAAGGGGATGATCAATAAACCTTTTGTGAAGAAGATGAGCATCAACGTGGTGTTGCAATTGGCAGCGGCGTTGCTCTTGCTGGTGATGTTTTCCCTGTATGGCGGGTTGTGGACCATACTGGCGTTTGCTTTCCTGGTGCATGTGGGCGCAGGGTTTACCTACAATAATTACTTTACTTTTTGTTTGCAGATATTTCCCAAAAATGCGGGGATAGCCGGCGGGCTCACGGGTGGGTTGTGTTATGTAATTGTTTCCATGCTGAGTTATGGATTGATATATGTGTTGCCTGCCGAAGATGGCAGGCATTTGTCGTTTAGCTATGTACTCCTGATCCTTGCGAGTGCATTGGTGATGTACCGCGTGTTCCTGTTGTACCGGAAGCGGAAGGCGATAGGGGATGGCCAATAGTGGAGTTCCGGATGCAGAGATGAGTAGGCAGGACCCTTGTTTCAAAAGTGGTGAGCGGCCGTTTCCTTTCTATCAGGTCTATCAGCAGTTCCGCGGCGATTTTTCCCATTTCAAAGGCAGATTGCCGGATGGTGGTGAGGGAGGGCGACAGGAGTTCCGGGGAGCTGAAATTGCTGAACCCGGCGAGGGCCATTTGTTGGGGGATGCGTATACCTTGTTCGTGCAGGAGGGAAAAGCAGCGCATGGTAAGCCGGTCTGATCCTACCAGCAATGCATCCGGCGGCGTTTCCAGCGACAGCAGTTCGCGGATAGCGTTTTCGGCTTCGGGAATATTGTTGCCGCAGGCATCGCAGTATTTGATGTAGCTGTCGCGCACAGGCAGGTGATGGGCCAGCAATGCATCCTGGTAACCCTGCAGGCGTTCTTTTGTAATAGAAAGACCAGCGGCGCCGGTGATGTGTGCAATATGCCGGTAGCCGCATTCCAGCAGGTGTGTGGTGGCATTAAAGGCGCCGCCTTTATTATCGGCAATCACCTGGTGGGTGTTGATGGCATCCGTAACACGGTCGAATAATACGATGGGCAGTCCCTGTTCATGTAGTTGCTGTATATGCCCTACATCGGTAGTGCCGGCGGATAAGGAAAGGAGTAGTCCGTCGATGGCCCGCCAGGAAAGATTTTCCAGGTTTTTTATCTCTCTTTCATAAGATTCATCGTTTTGGGTGATCATCACCAGGTAGTCCTTATTATAAGCGGCCGATTCTATGCCGCTGATTACTTCCGCATAAAAATTATTGGGGATACTGCTGAGGGCGATGCCCAGGCAGCGGCTTTTTTTGTTCTTCAGGCTCTGGGCCATGAGGTTGGGGCGGTAGTTATGTTTGGCAGCATATTCCTTTACCAGCTGTTGTGTGGCGTCGCTGATCTTGTAACTTCCTTTCAATGCCCTGGATACCGTGGAAAAGGAGAGGCCCAGTGATCTGGCAATGTCTTTAATTGTGATTGGTTGCTTTATCATAACATGGCTATTAAAAAATATTTAAAAGATAGAAGCCCATATTTATGCAAACGTTTGCCCTAATAAATAGTCCGGCTGATGGCAGTAGTTCAAATATAAGTGTTAATTTGACAATTAATTAGAAATTCAATGTTTGCGGGCTACTTTTTACAGTCTGCCGGGGGAGAATTTTATTTTTTTCAGATCTACGGCATAATCGATTAAGCTCAATCCACGTGTATAAGAAGATATCTATTCATGACATTGCCCGGCAATTAAATGTGTCCTCTGCCACGGTTTCCTATGTGCTGAACGGAAAGGCACAGGAGAAACGCATCAGCGCCGTACAGGAAAAGAGGATCCTGGCTTTTGCGCGGCAGGCGGGCTACCGGCCTAACATGGTGGCTAAAAGCCTGCGTACCGGTAAAAGCAAAACCATTGGCATGCTGGTGGAAGATATCGCCGATCCTTTCTTTTCAAGTATTGCCAGGGAGGTAGAAAAAATAGCCAGCCGGCTTGACTATAAGATCTTTTATTCCAGTACAGAAAACGATACGCGTATTACGCAGGCACTGATCAAAGTGTTCCGCGATGCACAGGTAGATGGTTATATTATTGCACCGGCGCCGGGTATTGAGCAGGAGGTAAAGGCTTTGATAGATGATCACCTGCCGGTGATCCTTTTCGACCGGTATTTCCCCGGGCTGCCCACCGTGAACGTGGTAGTGGACAATTTCAATGGCGCCTACCAGGCTACGCGGCATATGCTGGAACAGGGCTCGCGGCACATCGGCTTTGTTACACTGGATTCAACGCAGGTCCAGATGAGCGACCGCCTGGCCGGTTATACAGCAGCCCTGCAGGAAGCAGGCATACAGCTCCGGGTATTGAAGATCCCTTACCGGCTTCACCCGGACAAGATTGCGGAGAAAGTCAAACTGTTTATCAAAAAGAATAAGGACATGAACGGTGTACTATTTGCCACCAACTACCTCGCCATCAGCGGACTGGATGCTATTAACAACCTGCACAAAAAGGTTCCTACCGATATGGCTATTGTGGGCTTTGATGATAACACACATTTCTCCCTGTTTTCTCCTGCTATCACCGCTGTTGCACAACCGATGCAGGAAATATCAGAACAGGTGATGAAAAAGCTCATTGCCTGCATGGCGGATACAGCAGATATTTCCCGCGCTTCAACCGTTGTATTGCCCACCCGGCTGATCATCCGGGAGTCGTCTTTGCGGACAAACAGCAAAAAGTATTCATCTTCATAATTACATGCAAACGTTTGCTTGAGAATATAACTTAATCGATTAACCGGCATCCCGGAATTATTCACGTTACTGATAAAAATTAAAACAATGCAACCAGGATTTAATCCACGATGTATGGAATGGTTTCCTTTTCAATTAAGCCAGGCGCAACAGCTGCCCGCACAACAACCATTCATTTATTAAAACATAAAATTATCCCGTTATGAAACGATTGTACAACCATGTCGTTTATCGCTGTGTGCTGCCCTGCATTTTTCTCCTGGGCATGCCGTCAGCTGTTTATTCACAAGACTTAAAAACGGTAACAGGCACGGTATCGGACGCCACGAAGAATGAGCCCGTGATAGGCGCCACCGTTCGCGTAAAAGGCGCTAATACCGGCGCCGCCACAGATGCCAACGGTCGCTTTAGTGTTAAAGCAGCACCCACCGATATACTGGTGATCAGCAGCATCGGGTTTAAAGCGCTGGAACTGCCTGTGGGCAACAGAACCGCCATCACCATTAAACTGGAGATTAATAATGCGGACATGAATGAAGTAGTGGTAGTGGGGTACGGTCAGCAGAAGAAAGCCACCCTCACCGGCGCTATTGCCACAGTAGACTCAAAGGTATTCCAGGACCGCGGCGTGGTATCCAATCCACTGGCATCACTGCAGGGCCAGGTACCCGGTGTGATCGTTACCCGCAGGGCCGCAGCCCCCGGGCAGGAGGGCTGGAACTTCCAGATGAGAGGCGCCACTTCTACCAATGGTACAGAACCGCTGGTGGTAATAGACGGCATTCCGATGCAGGGCGTGGGCGTACTCAATTCTATCAATCCATCGGATATAGATAATATGTCGTTCCTGAAAGATGCGGCAGCAGCCATTTACGGTGCACGTGCAGCAGGGGGCGTGGTGCTGATCACCACTAAAAGAGCAAAAGCCGGACTGCCTTCTATCCAGTACAACGGCTCGGTGTCACAAAAAAGAATGGGTTTAAAACCATCCTTCCTGGGCAGTGATCAGTATGGGCAATATATGCTCCAGGCGATCTCCAACGCTTCTACCGGTGGCGTACCCGATGAAAACTGGATCTGGACCAAATATGCACGGGCATGGATCAACCGCCCCGATAGTTTGTATATCGATAAAAACACACCGGCTTACCAGGCAGGAGGCGAAACCATTGGTTTTACAGATGTAAAGGACTATACTTTTTTTGATACCAACCCGATAGATATCCTGTGGGGCAACGGAAGGGCTACCTCTACACAGCACGACCTGAGTATATCTGCGGCCACAGACAAAATGGGGTACCGTTTATCGCTCGGTTATATGGACGACGGCAGTATGCTCAAATGGGGCCAGAACTCCAACAAACGCTATAACGTACGCTTTACGCACGATTATACTTTTGCGCCCTGGTTTAAAATGTATACCAATATCTCAATGGAGAAAAATGATGTGGTAGTACCTACCCGGCAGGGTGAAATCAATTATGGTTCGCAACCTGGTTTTCCCGTGGCTACTATCCACGGCAAGCCTTATGCCTGGGGTACGCAACCTGCACGCAACTGGTTGCTGGAGCTGGGCGGAGAGTCGAAAACATACAACAGCCGCGTGTTTGCCAATACACGGCTCGACTTCACCCTCGCTAAAGATCTGAAGCTGATAGGATCAGTAGGTTATAACTGGACGTCTATAGGTACGAAGAACCAGTATAAATCAATATCCGGCATCTACAATTATTCAGAAAGTTACCAATACCTCGATAATCCTTCACAGGATCAGTCTTCCTACACCAGGGGAGAGTTAAGGGATGTTTATTTTAATACCAATGCTTATCTCGAGTATAAAAAGAATATAAAAACCGTACACAATTTTTCGGTGGTGGCAGGTATTAACTATGAACGTGATCAGAACAACTTTTTCTCCACCACTACTACCAACCTGGCCAGCAATGATGTGCCGGCTTTAGGTCTTGGGTTGGGTGATAACACCACCCGCTCCAATGCGGAAAATATCTCCGAATGGGCCATCGGGTCTGCATTTGGTCGTTTTAACTACGCTTATAAGGATAAATATCTTTTTGAAGCCAACGGTCGTTACGATGGCAGTTCCCGGTTTGATGCAGATCACCGCTGGAAATTTTATTCCGGTCTTTCTGCAGGCTGGCGTATTTCGCAGGAGAACTTTATGCGCAACATAAAATTTGTAAACGAATTAAAACTGCGCGGCTCCGCAGGTACGGTAGGTAACCAGTCGGGTATAGGACTATACGATTATATTTCCCGGGTAAATTTCGGCCAGGGCGCGGTACTCGGCAATTACAGTTCCCGCTCCGTGATGGCTGGTCCGAGAGATACGCTGGTAAGCCTGAACAGAACCTGGGAGAAAGTGCATAACCAGAACATCGGTGTGGACTTTACGGTACTGAACAGTCATTTGTACGGTACATTCGATTACTTCTGGAAGCAGAATAATAACATGCTCCTGCCGCAGGTATACTCCGCTGTATTAGGCGCTGTGGCGCCATCAGCCAACATTGGCGCACTGAAGGTATGGGGATGGGAAATGTCCATAGGCTGGAGAGATCAGATAGGCAAGGTATCTTACTATATTAACGGAACGCTCACCGACAACAGCAATAAGCTGGTGAATTTTGGTGGCGCCAATATTGTTGCTGCGGGTAAACAGAACTTAGAAGGGTATGCACTGAATTCTTATTTTGGATTTAAGTATGATGGCCGTATTCAGACAGATAAAGAAGCGGCAGATTATGCCAGCCTGGTGCCCGGAAGCAGTATTCCCAATATGCCCGGCGCTACGCAGATGATCAAAGGAATTAACCGTTATAAAGATATTAACGGAGATGGAAGGCTCACCAATGCGGGCGCCAACCAGTATTTACTTGGAAAGAAAGATGCTAATGGCAATCCTATCCCTGATGGCGATGTAGTGTACCTGGGCAGAAGCGATCCACGGTATGTATATGCTGTAAACTTTGGCGGTGAATGGAATGGGTTTGATTTCAGCGCCGTATTCCAGGGCGTTGCCAAACAACAGATTTATCGTCGCTCCGACTGGAGTACGCCGTTTGGTACCATCTGGCAGGGACATGGCGACTGGTGGGTAGGTAAAACATGGACACCCGATAATCCCAATGCGGAGTTGCCTATTTTGACTACTGCTACCAATAAAGGGTTTGGTAACTATGCGGCTTATAATTACCAGATCTCCGACTGGTCTATGCAAAACGGCGCTTACATCCGTTTGAAGAATATCGTGCTCGGCTATACGCTTTCGCCTGAATTATCCAAACGGATAAAGATGCAACGGTTACGGGTATACGTGTCTGCCAACGACATCTGGGAGTTCACCAAAGTGGAAGACAAATGGGATCCGGAACAAACTTCCGACGTAATTGGCGGAGCGCAACGCTATCCTTTCTTCCGCCTGATCACCTTTGGCGTAAACGTTACTTTCTAGTTTCCAACAAAAAAGCATTCACATGAAAAAGATTTTGAAATATACTCCGCTGATATTGGCAGCTTACCTGTTTGCAATAACACCTTATGGTTGTAAAAGCGCACTGGACCTGAAACCAAAGGATGCAGTGCAGGACACCAATTTTTACAGGAAGCCCAATGATTTTAAACTGGCGGCCAATACTTTTTATAATTACCTGCGTTCTTTCAGCAATGGTAACGGCGATGGTCATACCGGGTCCGACCTGGCGGCCGATCGTGGCGCTATTGCCCGCGGCACCAACACCATTGTGTCTAATGATAACAACTATAACGATGCCTATAAATGGATCCGCAATATCAATTACCTGCTGGCGAAAGCAAGTGGGTATGCAAACCCGGCGGAGCTGAAACAATATGTAGCGGAAGCAAAATTTTTCCGCGCTTATGTGTACTTTGATAAACTGCTCACTTCCTATGGCGGCGTAATCCTGGTGGAAGATGTGTTAACTACAACATCTCCTGAATTGACCGCTGCACGCAATACCCGTGATGAAACCATCGATTTCATTATTGCAGACCTGGAGGCGGCTATTCCGGACCTGCCACTGGAGGGCGCTATAGGCGATGCCGATAAAGGCCGCATCAGTAAACAGGCCGCACAGGCTTTCCTGGGAAGGGTTTGTTTATACGAAGGCACCTGGCAGAAGTACCGGAATGGAGATGCCAGCCGGTATAATGCTTTGCTGAGTAAGTCGATCGCCAATTCAGACGCAGTGATTTCCAGTGCGCAGTTCTCTTTGTTTAAACCTGCGGTACTCGGTGATTCTGCGCTGAAGTACCTGTTTATCCTGGAGAACCAGAAATCCAACCCGGCAGGCGTTACCAAAGCATTAAACAATGAATATATCCTGGCTGTACGCTATGAATCGAATAACCTGCTGAAAACAATTCCCAACCAGATTTCCTTTGGAGCGCTGGGGGCAGATATGAGCCGTAAAATGGCCGATATGTACCTGTGCAGCGATGGCCTGCCGATCAGCAAAACGGCAACGGCTTTCAGTCGCGCTAAAATGAATTCCGAATACCAGCAACGCGATAACCGCATGCGTTACTTCATGATGGTACCCGGGTATTTATACTGGCAGAATGCCACCAACTGGCATATCAACTGGGACTGGAGCCCCGCCGATATCGCTAATGCCCGCCCGCTGTTTGATCCCTGGGCCAATGATATTACCGCGTATAACAACCAGCAATGGGCTGCTGAAAGAAAGGTGCCCAACAGCCAGGAGGGATATGATTACCCGGTATTGCGGCTGGCAGAAGTATATCTTAACTATGCCGAAGCTGTATACGAACGCAATGGCCTGATCACAGATGCAGACCTGGACCGCTCTTTAAACCTGGTGCGGCTGCGTATCAATACCAGCAATGCCATGCCCAAACTGAGCAATAGTTTTGCAGCGCTTCATGGTCTGGATATGCGGGAGGAAATAAGAAGAGAAAGAGCCGTGGAATTACAGGGAGAAGGTCAGCGGATGGACGACCTGAAACGCTGGCATATTGCGCATATTGAACTGACGAAACCATTGCTGGGCGTACGCTGGGCAGGCACCGAGTTTGCCACTAAGTATACGAAGGCGCCGCCGCTTACCGCTGATGGAGACGTACTCGCCGATCCTGTGAGCGAAAGAAAGTTTACAGAAAAGAATTACCTGATCCCCATACCTACGAACCAGATCCAGCTAAACCCTCAACTTAAACAAAACCCGGGATGGGAATAACCCTTTAATTCCACAGTTATGCACAAGTATATTCTTTGTTCATTGTTGCTGTTAACCAGCACATACACCCAGGTGAAAGCCCAGTCGTTTGTTCATCCGGGTGGTTTGCATACACAGGCAGACCTCGACCGGATGAAAGCTAAAGTAGCCGCCGGGGCTCATCCCTGGATTGACGACTGGAACCGGCTGATTGCAGATCCCCAGGCACGGAATACTTATACGCCTGCACCCCGCGCCAATATGGGCGGGAGCAGGCAACGCGCTTCCGCCGATGCGCATGCTGCTTACCTGAATGCGCTTCGCTGGTATATTTCCGGCGACACCAGTTATGCTGATTGTGCCATCAGGATCTGTAATGCATGGTCGGCAGCCGTGAACCAGGTGCCTACCGGTACCGATATCCCGGGGCTGAGTGGTATTCCCATATTTGAATTTGCACTGGCAGCAGAGTTGCTGCGTATCAGCCCGCGCTGGGCGCCTGCTGATTTTACGCAGTTTAAAGATATGATGATCACTTACTGGTACCCCGTGTGCCATAACTTTCTTACCAATCATAACGGCGCCTGTATCACTAACTACTGGGCCAACTGGGATGCGTGTAACATAGGCGCTATCCTTACGATAGGCGTATTATGCGATGATACCGCAAAATATAATGAAGCAATCACCTACTACAAAACCGGGCCCGGCGCTGGAAGCATTGCCAATGCGGTATACGTGCTGCATCCCGGCGGCCTGGGACAGTGGCAGGAAAGCGGTCGTGACCAGGAGCATGCGCAACTGGGAGTAGGGCTGCTGGCCAGCGTTTGCGAGGTGGCATGGAACCAGGGACTGGATCTTTATAGTTATGATAATAACCGCCTGCTCGCAGGTGCGGAATACGTAGCCAAAACAAATCTCTGGAATGAGGTACCCTATACAGCTTATAATAACTGTAAGAATGCCAACCAGCGATGGGTATCTATCAATGGGCGCGGCCGGCTCGATGACCGTCCCATATGGGAGATGATCTATAATCATTATGTAGTGAGGAAAGGATTGAGTGCGCCCAATACACAGGCGATGGCGCAGCTGATGCGGCCGGAGCATGGCAGTGCCGATCATTTTGGTTATGGTACCCTGGCCTTTACGCTGGATGCCGCTGCATCCCCTTATCCGCCATTGCCCACGCCGGCGGCTCCTGCCGGCTTAACAGCCACCGCGGGTATTTCGCGGGTATGGCTGAAATGGACAGCGCCTCCGGGTAATACAGCGCAGGGCTATATAGTAAAAAGAGCGGATGCTAACGGTGGCCCCTATACGACGATTGCGTCGTGGACAGATAATACGACTTCCAGCTATGTGGATGGTACCGTTACCAACGGCAATACCTATTACTACGTGGTGTCGGCGGTGAACCAGTCGGGCAGCAGCAGTGAAACGGCAGCGGTAAATGCCCGGCCACAGGCGGCTTCGGACACACTGCCCACAGGCTGGAGCCGGCAGGACATTGGCAGCGTAACTACCGCGGGTACCAGCAGCTTTGCAGCGGTAGCAGGGAACAGCTTTGTGGTTACCGGCGCCGGAACAGATATCAGCGGCACTGCCGATGCTTTTGCATTTACCTGTAAAAATGTAACCGGCAACGCCACCATCACCACCAGGCTTTCTGCTATCAGCGGATCGCTGCGTAAAGCGGGTATTATGATCCGGGAGTCGCTGGCGCCTGATGCGAAAACATTCTTTATGAAACTTGGAGACGCCGGCTGGCGGCAGGCCGCTTTCGGCGCACGCACGGCTACTGCCGGCAGCATGACCTGGACCGGCGGCAATGATTACACCTGGCTGCCCGCATGGTTCCGGCTCACGCGCAATGGCAGTACTTTTACCGCCTATGAATCTACCGATGGCGTGAACTGGCTGATGGTAGGCACAGCTACTACCAGTATGAGTAACAGCTACTACATAGGCGTAGCAGTAAGCTCCGGCAGCGCCACTGCTCTCAATACTTCTACTTTCGATAACGTGTCTGTAGTGTTAGGGCAATCGATCAGCTTTAATGCACTGCCGGCCAAAAGGCCCGGCGATACTGCCTTTGATGCCGGCGCCGTGAGCAGTGCAGGCCTGCCCGTTAGTTACAGTAGTACAGATACCACTATTGCCACCATCATCGCCGGTAAAATACAGGTGAAAGGAGCAGGCAGTTGTACGATTGTTGCCACGCAACCGGGTGATAGCCTGTATGCCGCTGCCGATACCGTATCGCAGCTGCTGGAAAGCAAGCCACTGCAGTTACAGGTGCAGTATAAAGATGGAGATGACCAGCATCTCACCAACAATATGATCAAACCTTTTTTCAAAATCATTAATGCTGATTCTGTTGGTTTTCCATACGGGGAGCTAACTGCCCGTTACTGGCTTACGGCTGAAAATTACAATGGCGCGGTTAATAACCTGGTCGACTATACGCAGTTGGGTAGCGGTAAGGTGAAAATGAAATATGCCGCTTTGCCCAATCCGCACCACGGCGCTTATGGCTATATTGAATACAGTTTTGACAGCACCGCCGGAAACCTGCTGCCCAACCATACTTCCGGTGAAATAAAATCCCGGTTTGGCGTTGCCGGCTGGCCTGTATTGAATGAGTCGGACGATTATTCCTACCAGGCGCAGGCGGCTTATGCGGTGAACAATCATTTCACGCTGTACAGGAATGGCATCCTGGTACAAGGCGCCGAGCCGGAAATAATACCTGATTCCCTGCAGGTAAAAGTGTATTTTCAGAACCGGAACACGGTGGCTAACACCAATACCATCAGCCATTACATCCGGGTAAATAATACGGGTAATGTGCCACTGGCGTATAAAGACCTTTCCTTTCGCTATTGGTTTACCAAAGATGGCAATGCCGCTTTGAACAGCTCGATTGAATACGCTGCTATTGGCACCGGCAATGTGACACGCAGGTTTGTTGCCGTGAACCCTGCCGCCGACAGTGCCGATACTTATTTTGACCTGCAAACAGACAGCGCAGCAGGCATCCTTTATCCTTTAGCCAATACCGGTAATATTCAATACCGGATCTCCAAATCCGACTGGAGTAAATTCAATGAGTTAAATGACTATTCCTATAAACCGGCGGGTGCTTTCGGAGAGAATGAACGGGTAACTGTTTACTATAAAGATCAGCTGATATATGGAACAGAACCCTTTCCGGCGGCGAGTTTGAAGAACATGGTTGCGTATGCGCCGGCGGAGGAGCTGAACACAACCCTGCTGTATCCTAACCCGCTTACCGGCCGTGAATTTTATGTACGGGTAGATAAACAACTGTTGCAGCGGGATCTGCGTATAGTCGTATATGATATGAACGGGAAAAGCGTGCATGATCAGCTGTTCCAGAAGAATACCTCCGGCGTGGTAACCGTACAACTGGACAAACAGGTGGCTGCCGGCGTATATATGGTGCAGCTGAATAAACAGCCGGCTACGAGAATTGTAATAAATCCTTAACGAAAGATGTATAAGAAAATCATTAGCCTGGGACTGTGCCTGCTTTCCACAGCAGTAGCCATTGCGCAGGATGCTATTATCGAACAAAGCCGCGTGGTGTTACAGTCGCCCGATAAAAACTACGAACTGCAGTTTTATCAGCGCCAGGATGTGCAGCAACGGCGGCAGATGTATTATACCGTGAGTTACAAGCACACGCCGGTAATCCTGGAGTCGTTGCTGGATATCCAGCTGGATAACCATCTCAGTGAGCAGGCAATGGCGCTGAAAGTAGACCAGCATGCTAACTGGTGTGAGAACCTGGTAGTAAAGGGGATCAGCCGGAGCGCGCGGGACACCACCTGGAAGCCGGTGTATGGCGAACAGGAACTGATCAGGGATCATTTCAATGAAACGGTGGTTCACCTGGTAAAGGAGGATAACGCCATGTATAATATGGATGTGGAGATAAGAGCGTACAATGAAGGTATTGCCTTACGTTACTTCTTCCCGGAAAATGAAAAAGGAACTTATTACCGGGTTACCGGGGAGAACACCAACTTTACTTTGCCGGAAGGCACGCAGGCATGGCACGCCAGCTGGGCACAGGCGCCTTATCGCCTGCTGCCGCTGCGCAACTGGCCCGGCAACAGCGAGCGCCCCTTAACCCTGCAGTTGCCCGATGGGAAATTTGTATGTCTCGCGGAAGCGCAGATGACAGATTACTCCCGCACAAAGTTTACACTGGATAAAAGCAAACCGAATACCATTGTAACCAGCCTGCATGATCCTGCCGACCTGGTATCGCCGGTGGGTACACCCTGGCGCGTGATCATGGCTGGAGAGAAGGCCGGTGATATCATCGAAAATAATTTCATCGTTTTAAATCTTAATAAGCCTTCCCAGGTAAAGGATGCCAGCTGGATCAGGCCGGGAAAGATTATCCGCGTGATGACCCAAACGACGGCAGATGCACTGGCGTACATCGACTTTGCCGCTGCCCATCATTTGCAGTATATCCTGTTCGACTGGAAATGGTACGGCCCTGCATTCACCTTTGAATCGGATGCTACCAAAGTAGTGGCGCCGCTGGATATGCCCCGTATTATTGCTTATGGCAAGGGGAAAAATGTAGGGGTATGGTTGTATGTAAATCAGCAGGCATTGCTGGCGCAGTCGGATTCCCTGTATAAAGTGTATCATAACTGGGGCGTAGCAGGCGTTAAGTTTGGGTTTGTACAGGTAGGGTCGCATCGCTGGACCACCTGGATCCAGAAGGAGTTGCAGAAGGCAGCGGAGAATAACATCATGGTGAATATTCATGATGAATACCGCCCTACCGGTGAACAGCGCACCTGGCCTAATTTCCTTACTGCGGAAGGTATCCGGGGCAACGAGGAGTTTCCGGACGCCACGCATAACACCGTGTTGCCCTTTACCCGCATGATTGCCGGACCGGGCGATTATACCATTTGTTACTATGATAAGAGGTTAAAGACCACTCATGCGCATCAGCTGGCGCTGAGTGTGGTAATGTATAGCCCTTTGCAAACCCTGTTCTGGTACGATAAACCGGCATTGTATGAAAATGAACCGGAGATCGCTTTCTTTGAACAGGTACCCACCAGCTGGGATGAAACAAAAATACTGAACGGCGAGCCAGGGCAATTTATTACCACGGCCCGGAGAAAGGGAACCGATTGGTTTATAGGGGCTGTTACTAACAATAACGCACGTACGCAGAAGGTACCCTTATCTTTTTTAACAACCGGAAAAAAATACCTGGCTACTATATACGCGGATGACCCTGCTGTTGGAACGAAAACAAAAGTAAGCGTGAAAACGATGAAGGTAACGGCGGCTACGGTGCTGGATATACGTTTATTGGCTTCCGGCGGACAGGCCATATGGATCCGTCCTGCATAAATGATTTATATGAATCGTGTTGTTATCATTGGTATTATTACTATGCTTTGCGCGTTGCCTCCTAACGGTTATGCACAAGTGAAGTATGACTTCTCGCCTGTGAATAATAAAATAAATGGCTGGCTGGATTCGGCGTACTACCCGGGTGCAGCGCTGATGATTGTAAAAGACGGGCGGGTTATTTTTGAAAAATGCTATGGACAGTATACCCCGGAAACAGAGGTATACATTGCCTCTGCGGGGAAATGGCTCGCGGCAGCAGCACTGGCTGCCGTAACGGAAGACGGCCGTCTTTCCTGGGACGACCCGGTAAATAAATGGCTGCCGGAATTTACGGATATAAAAGGTACGGCTACACTGCGGCAACTGTTTTCCCACACCTCCGGCTTCCCGGGTTATCAACCGGCTAACCGGCCACCGGACAACTACTCATCACTACGTGTATCCGTATCTTTTATACAACCCTTGCCGGCTGATACTATGCCGGGAAGGGTTTTCCATTATGGTGGTTTGGGAATGCAGGTGGCGGGCCGTATGGCGGAAGTGGCTACCGGTAAGGATTGGGAAACTATATTCCAGGAGAAGATAGCCGGCCCGCTGGGCATGACGCATACTTTTTTTACACCGGTGGATACTACGCCGGGGCATAGTCCCATGCTGGGTGGTGGCGCCCGCACCACGCTGGGTGATTATATCCGCTTCCTTGAAATGTTTGCTAACAGAGGCATGTACAAAGGTAAACGGGTACTGTCGGAACAATCTGTTCAGGAAATGACGGCCAGCCAGACAGGCCATGCTTTTGTGCCCGCGGATAATTTTCTGCGGCTTGCCCGTGGCGTTCCATATCCCGGTGTTTATGGCCTGGGATTATGGCGCGAAGAAGTGGATAGCAGCGGCGCCGCAACGCTGATTACAAGTCCTTCCTGGGCAGGCGCCTATCCGTGGATAGACTGCCGGAACAACGTCTGCGGCTTTTTTATTGCGCATGTAAATCCTGTTACGGCGGCGAAACATCATTTTTCTTCTTTCTATGCCAGCTATGTATTGCCAATGATGGTGAGGGAAGTACTTAAAACTAAAAGTTTGTAAAAGATGAATACGATCAAAGGAAAGATACTTTTCCTGTTTGCTGTTGCCTGTTGTTTTTATGCAGATGCCCAGGAACTGGTTACTTACCCGGCTCCAAAAGCGGTTATATATTCTATGCACAACGACGACTATACCGTGCGGGTACGTAAGCCAGGCGGGGAGTGGCAGGACTTGTTTGAGTATAATGTAAAAGTAGACCTGGATAATGTGAAAGACGCTTCTATGGTGTATTTCGACTGCTCCGGAACCGTGGAAGTATCTGTACGTAAAAATAATATGAACGTACAATCGGTGAAAGTGCGGCCGCTGTCTTATGGCATTAAGCCGGTTGTAAATGGTAATACCATCACTTTTTCGATATCACAGCCACGCAAAATTTCGGTAGAGTTTAACGGCGATACCCGCAGCAACCTGCATGTATTTGCCAATCCTATTGAAACCAACAAGCCTGACAGTGCAGATCCGAATGTGGTATATTTTGGTCCGGGTGTACATACTGCAGACAGTGTTACCAAAACGTATAAAATTGCCAGTGGTAAAACGGTGTACATTGCCGGTGGCGCTATTGTGAGAGGGGCATTCCTGTGTGATAAAGTGAAGCAGGTAAAAATTATTGGCAGAGGTATTATTGATCAGGCCCCGGAGGGCGTGCTGATAAAATATTCCGATTACGTGGAATTGGACGGAATCATTGTTGTTAATCCCAAACATTACTCCGTTACGGGTGGCGAGTCGAAACACCTGACCATCCGTAACTTAAAGTCGTTCAGCAGCAGGGGCTGGGGCGATGGTATTGATTTGTTTTGCTGTGAAGACGTAGTGATCGATGATGTGTTTATGCGTAACTCGGACGACTGTATCGCCATTTATGGCCACCGTTGGGATTATTACGGGAACGTGCGTAACTGCGCTATCACTAATTCAACGTTGTGGGCGGATATCGCGCACCCCATAAATATTGGTTTGCATGGCAATACTAATGCGGCAGGAGATACTATTGAGCATATCCTGTTTAAGAATATCGACATCCTGGAACAGGATGAGGATGATCCGGATTACGAGGGTTGTATGGCTATCAGCAATGGTGATTTGAACCTGGTAAGAAATATCAGGTTTGAAGATATCCGGGTAGAAGATTTTGAAGAAGGACAGCTGCTCAATTTGCGTGTGGTATTTAATAAAAAGTACAACACCGGTCCGGGCCGGGGAATTGAAAATATTCTTTTTAAAAATATCAGTTACAATGGTAGCAGCAGTCTGTCAGTGATACACGGGCTGGATAAAGATCACCGCATAAAAGGCGTAACTTTTGAAAACCTGCGGATCAATGGCAAACTGGTAATGGATGCCGATTCCGGGCGTATCAAGGTAGGTGGTTTTGTAGAAGGACTGACATTCAAAAAATAATAACTGCGCATGAATAAACTAAGAATGAACCTGCTGATTATTGGTATTATTGTTTCCTGTGTCCCTGCGTTTGCGCAGCCGGGCAAACAACATCCGCATTTGTTTTTTACGGAAGAGAAAGTGGCGTTGCTGAAACAACGTATCCAAACCGATACTTTTATTGCGGCCAACTGGCAGGAGATTTTGCAACAGGCGGATGCCGTGTTGCAGGGCGGCAATGCCAAAGGAAAAATTGATTACCTGGCATTGAGTTACCTGGTAACCGGGAAAAAGGAATATGCGGGAAAGATAAAAGAATACCTGTTGCAGTTATGCTCCCGGCCATCGTGGACGGATGCCTCGATGATGCAGCGGAACCCGCCCTGGACCTCCGATCTGGGAACGGCAGATAATTGCTGGGTAACTGCCATCGGGTATGATGCTATACGGAGTGAGCTTACAAAGGAGGAAAGGAAAGTCATCACCGGTGGTGTTGTTCGCATGGGCATTCTGCCTGCGTTGAACGACTGGATTTTCCCGGAGAAGAGGATTCATTCGCTTAACTCTATGGGTCACAACTGGTGGTCGGCCTGCGTGGGAATGGCGGGTGTAGCGGCACTGGCTATTCTTGATGAGGAACCGCGTGCTGCCGGCTGGGTGGAAACGGTGAACCAGTCCATGATAGCATGGTTTTCCTTTAATGGAGATGAGCTGCAGTTTAAACCCAAAAGTTGGGATGAAAAAGGGGCCATGTATGAGAGTGTGAACTATGCTGCTTTTGGCGTATCTGAATACCTGTTTTTCCGTTTGGCCTGGGAAAATACCTATCCGGGTAAACAGGCGCCTGTTATACCTGTGCTGGATAACGTGCCGGGTTATTTTATGCATGTGGCGTATCCCCGTGATGGCATGTTGTATTCGTTGAATTTTGGTGATGGCGGTTTGAGTGCTGCTGGTGAACGGCCTGTGAAGTTATTATATGCGATGGGAGATCATCGTGCCAATAATCTCTGGTATTTATCGCTGATAGAAAAATTCCAGCACCGCGAAGGCTTGTTTGTAAATACGCCTATCGGCATTACCTATCAGCCGGATATGCGGAAAGCGCCTGCGCTGCCTGATTTGCCCACTTCTGAAATATTCAGCACCATTGGCTGGGCTACCCTGCGTGATTCATGGAAAAAGAACGCGACTATGCTGGGTGTTAAATCCGGCTTTACCTGGAACCATTCTCATGCGGATGCGAACTCCTTTATTTTATTTCACAAGGGAGAAGCCATCATCAAGGATCCGGGTAACAGCGGGTATGGATCAAACGAATATGCGGATTATTTCTTTCAAAGCCAGGCGCACAATGTGATCCTGTTTAATGGTCAGGCGCAGCCCACGGAGCAGCAGTACTACGGCTCTCCGGAGAAAGGACATCTTAGTAACTTGCTGGATGGAGGCCATATCAAGTATATTTTGTCGGATGCCACCGGGCCAACGTCGCGTAATTTCACCCGTAATTTCAGACATTATTTATGGCTGGATAAAGTGATCCTGATCATCGATGATGTGAAAACATATGATACCGGTAAGTTTGAATGGCTCCTGCATCCTGGCGGAACGGCGCGTAAAACAGGTATGGATATCAGTATACAACAGCATAACTCTGCTGTGCTGGTGCGGCCGCTGTTCCCGGAAACGCTCATACAAACAGGATACAATCATGATTTCCCGGAGAAGATGAAACTGGTGGAGAAAACCGGTCCACAGGCAAAAGATCTTACTAAAACAGAAACTTATTTCTCTATACAATATCCTGAAGAAGTAAAGCAAACAAAATTCATAACCGCTATTATCCTGAAGGATTCTGTAAATGATAACAATATTCCGCAGATAGAACGTATGGAGGCTAAAGACTATCTTGGTGTGCGTATCCGTCAGCATGGAAAAGTAACAGACGTGTACCTGAACCTGTTGGCCGATGGGAGAAAAATGCATTTGAACAGCTGTAATACCATCAATGGGTGGGATACGGATGCTTACCTGCTTGCTTTTACCTGGCCGGAAAATAAAGACAATGGTAACCCGGAAGAACTGCAGGATCTTTTTGTAGGATATGGCAGTTATGTAAGAAAGGAACAAAAAGTTATTTATGAATCGCTGTCGAAACTATCCGGTATTGTTAGTTATGGGAAAGATAATATAGATGCGCGTTTCAGCGGGCAGCCGTATGCACGGGTGGGTATATACAGTGCGCGCCGGCCTGCTGCTTTTTCCCTGAATGGAAAGAAAACTGCTATAAGCTATGCGCATCCGCAGCTTACATTTTTATTGAAGGAACCATAAAGCAGGGATTATGAAAAGAAGTGGGTTGATGATTATATGCCTTGTTTTTTTATTTACGGAGTTAAAAGCGCAGGAATGGCAGTGGAGTGTACCGGTAACGGGCATACGAAAAAATAACCCGCGTGCCTGGCTATGGATTCCTCCCGGCTGTAAGCAGGTAAAGGGAGTGGTAGTGGCACAGCACAATATGGAAGAAGTATCTATCCTGGAAGATGTAGTTTTCAGGGAGAAGATGGCTGCATTGAATTTTGCAGAGATATGGGTGTCGCCGCCGTTTGATCATCTTTTTTGTTTTAATGAAGGTGCCGGTGAAGTGTTTGATTCCATGTTACTGCATCTCGCATCAGTGTCAGGATATGAGGAGCTGATTTATGCGCCGGTAGTGCCAATGGGTCATTCGGCGGCTGCCAGTTGGCCATACTATTTTGCAGCATGGAAGCCGGAGCGGACTTTAGCCGCCGTTTCTGTAAGCGGGCAATGGCCTTATTTCCGCGATGCTACCTTTGCGCCTGATATATGGGGCAATCGTAACATTGATTTTGTGCCTTGCCTGGAAACGATGGGAGAGTACGAAGAGGCCGATACGTGGAGTATAGAAGGATTAAAGGAAAGAGCTGCGCATCCTTATCTGCCATTGAGTATGCTGGCCTGCCCGGCGGAAGGGCATTTTGCATCAACGGCTGAAAAAGCCGCGTATATTGCTTTTTATATTGGCAAAGCGGTGCAGTACCGTTTGCCGCAGGACTATAACGGTAAAGGCTATCCGCAATTAAAACAAGTGGATCCCACCCATACCGGCTGGCTGGCAGACAGGTGGGCGAAGCATGCCGGTTCGCGGTGGCCAGCCGCTGCGGTAGCCGGCTATACCGGCAATGCTGCGGAAGCGTTCTGGTTTTTTGATGAGGAAACAGCCAGGGCCACTGTAGCCTATGGTGCGCGTTTCCGTGGTAAGCAGCCTCAATTGGCGGGCTTTGTGCAGTTGGGCGTAGTGACGCCGCAGCACAATACGCATCAGCAGGCAGACTTACGGTTTATCCCCGAAAAGGACGGCATTCATTTTTCCGTGGGAACGGTTTTTATGGATACCGTGCCGGGTGGAAGTCCGCGGCTGACCGCCTGGACAGAGCTGCCCGTGGGGGCCCCGTTAAAACACGCGGCCGCTGCTGATATAAAAGTACGCGTGATATGCGGCCCTGCAGTGGCTACCGGGGCAAACCAGTTCCGGCTGCAGTTCCGCCCTGGCATGTTGCCGGATACAACAGGCCATTATGATATCTGGCTGGCAGCGGTTCACCCGGGAGATGCTGCGTTTAAACCATCGGTGCAACAAGCCCGGATGGTAGTACCGGCTACGCTTACCGGTGGACGGCCACAGCGGATCAGTTTTGACTCCATGCCGGACATTCCATACAGCAAAAAGAATGTTCGGTTAAAGGCGACGTCTGATGCCGGTTTACCGGTACATTATTTTGTGCTGGAAGGGCCTGCCCGTATCCGGGATAGCCGTGTTTATACAACCGCGATACCGTACCGCAGCAGGTTTCCCGTTAAGGTAACCATTGGCGCGTGGCAGTATGGGATAAAGGATAGTATTAATACCGCGGTTCCCGTTTACCGTAGTTTTTATATAACAAGAAAATAACTGATCATGCAGAAATACCTGTTACGCCTGTTTATGCTCTTGTTGCTTTTACCGGCATTGCCGGCTAATGCGCAGCAGGATACCCTGGTGATAGGAGTAGATGCCCGCAAAAATAAAGGGCCCCTGAAACCCATATGGGCCTGGTTTGGCTACGATGAGCCCAACTATACTTATATGAAAGACGGTAAAAAATTACTGACAGAAATTGCCGCATTGAGTAAAGTACCGGTATACGTACGGGTACATAGCCTGCTGGTAACCGGCGATGGTACAGCTGCGCTGAAATGGGGCTCCACCAATGCCTATACCGAAGACGCCAGCGGGAACCCCGTGTACAGCTGGACGATCATTGATAAGATCTTTGATACGTTTATAGAACGCGGCATGAAGCCGATTGCACAGATCGGGTTTATGCCGGAGGCATTATCTGTGAAGCCGTCGCCTTACCGGCACCATTGGCAGCCGGATAATAAGTATGGCGATATATTTACCGGCTGGGCCTATCCTCCGAAAGACTATCAGAAATTTGCAACACTGGTATATGAGTGGGTAAAGCATTCCGTAGCGCGTTATGGAAAAGCAGAGGTGGAAAGCTGGTACTGGGAGTTGTGGAATGAACCTAATATCGGTTACTGGAAAGGCACTACCGAAGAATATATTAAGCTGTATGATTACACGGCAGATGCCGTGAAGCGGGCATTGCCCACTGCCAGGATTGGCGGTCCGGAGGTAACAGGGCCTAACTGGGATGTATCTGCAAAGTTTTTTAAAACGTTCCTGGATCACGTGGTGAGCGGTAAGAACTATGCTACCGGCAAAACCGGCGCGCCGCTGGACGTAATCACCTTTCACGCGAAAGGTGCGCCCAAAGTGGTGAATGGAATGGTACAGATGAACATGGCTGCACAACTGCGTGATATCGATAAAGGGTTTGAAATAGTGGCCTCTTATCCATCGCTGAAGAAGCTGCCTATCATTATCGGTGAATCCGATCCGGAAGGATGCGCCGCGTGTTCAGAAGCATTTCACCCTGCCAATGCGTATCGTAATGGTACTATGTATTCAAGTTATACTGCCGCCTCTTTTGCGCGTAAGTACGACCTGGCGGCTGCCCGTGGCGTAAACCTGGCAGGCGCTGTTACCTGGGCCTTTGAATTTGAAGACCAGCCCTGGTTTGCGGGTTTCCGCGACCTGGCTACCAACGGCGTGGATAAACCCGTTTTAAATGTATTCAGGATGTTTGGCCTGATGCAGGGCAACAGGCTGGAGGTGAGCGGGGCCACCAATTATGATTACCGGCAAATCCTCGACAGCAGCGTACGGGGGGCAAAGCGGGATATTAATGCGTTGGCCGCCGGTGATGAGCATAGTGTTAGCGTAATGGTGTGGAACTATCATGACGACAACATTATTCCTGCACAATCATCTCCCGTAAAAATAAAAATAAAAGGACTGCCCGCCACCCGCGTATTACTAAAGCATTACCGGATTGATGCCGCACATAGCAATGCATACGAAGCCTGGAAGAAAATGGGATCGCCTCAGCACCCGGATGCTTCGCAAATCGCACAGCTGGAAAACGCAGGACAGCTAGAGTTGCTGTCATCACCCGCATGGCTGCAACCGGAAAATGGTGAAATAGTAGTGCCAAATGATTTACCCGGACAAGGAGTATCGTTGCTCCAACTAACGTGGTAACATTTATTTCTGTCGCAAACTCCCCCTTTATTGTCTTATTTCGCCCTTTCATTTGACAATGAACTAAATATCTTTGTGCCTATACATTTCTACCGGTAAAATCAAGTGTTTTACCGGTAGAATGATGATCCTGACCGGAAAGTTTTTCTATAAAAAAACAGGGGTATCTATATTTGAACCCGGATGAGGATACCCGTTGTGAGAAAGAAAAAACATCCGCCAGAGATCTATCGGTTATTATACAAAATCACCAATATGCACACATCCAGAAAGGCCGCTATCAGCTTTATTTTTATTACGCTATTAATTGATGTAATGGGATGGGGATTGATTATCCCCGTAATGCCAGAACTCATTGCACAGTTAAAACACATCCCAGAAAACGAGGCCAGTACTTATGGCGCGTTGTTGTTATCCGTTTTTGCGATCACGCAGTTTTTATTTTCCCCGGTGATCGGTAACCTGAGTGATAAATACGGCCGCCGGCCTGTATTGTTACTTTCCCTGTTGGGTTTTGGGATCGATTATATTATCCTCGCATTAGCCCCTGCATATGGATGGTTATTTGCAGGCCGTGTAATAGCCGGTATTACAGGCGCCAGCTTCACCACCGCCACAGCTTACATTGCCGACGTAAGTACCGACGAAACTTCCAGGGCAAAAAACTTTGGACTGATAGGCGCCGCCTTCGGATTGGGATTTGTGCTGGGGCCGGCGCTGGGTGGATTGTTGGCTAAGTGGGGCATCCGGGCGCCATTTTATGCGGCGGCTGCATTGTGTTTATTGAACTGTTTATGGGGGTACTTTTTCCTGCCGGAATCTTTGAGCAAAGAAAACCGCCGGCCATTCGACTGGAAAAGGGCTAATCCCTTTGGTTCACTGAAATTTTTAACCACGCACCCGGAAATAGGCGGACTGGCATTTGGCTTTTTTCTTATTTACCTGGGCGCACAGGCGGTACAGAGTAACTGGAATTTCTTTACCATCTATAATTTTAAATGGAGCAAAGAAATGGTGGGTATTTCCCTTGCAGTAGTGGGAGTACTGGTAGGAGCCGTACAGGCGGGATTAACAAGAGTGATTAACCCGAGAATCGGTAATGAAAAAAGTATTTATCTCGGGCTGGCGCTTTACGCCGTTGGATTGGTATTGTTTGGCTTTGCCACGCAGGGATGGATGATGTTTGTTTTCCTGATTCCATATTGTTTGGGCGGGATTTGCGGACCTTCGTTACAGTCGGTGATATCGGGTCATGTACCGGCTAACCAGCAGGGGGAACTGCAAGGCGCGCTGACCAGTTTGATGAGTCTTACCACTATTATCGGTCCACTGATCATGAATGGCACCTTTGCGTATTTTACGTCAGCCCGGGCGCCGTTCCATTTGCCTGGCGTACATTTCCTGATAGGCGCCGTATGTATTTTACTCAGTATCGTTATTATCCATAAGGTGCTGAGCCGCGAAAAGAAGGAGCATCCGGAGTTAGCAGAGGTGATCGGCAGCAAAGACCTGAGCAGTACGCCCATGCACTAACGGGAAGGGATATACTATTTTAAAGCATCTTTATAAAACAGCAATGGCCGCCTCTTACAGGCGGCCATTGTTACATGTTCCCGTTTACTACGCCCTAATCATGCCGTGCGGATCAATCACAAACTTTTTCGCTGCGCCTTTATCAAAATCGTGGTAGCCTCTTACGGAGTCGTTGAGGGTGATCACTTCCACATTCACCGCCGCTGCTATTTTTACCTTATCATACAGGATGGCATTCATGAGCTGGCGGTGGTATTTCATCACAGGGCACTGACCGGTATGAATGGAGTGTGATTTTGCCCAGCCCAGCCCGATGCGGATGCTCAGGCTGCCTTTTTTGGCGGCTTCATCTACTGCGCCGGGATCGCCGGTAACGTATAGTCCGGGTACGCCCAGTTGTCCGCCTGCGCGGGTAATTTCCATAATTGAATTCAGCACCGTAGCAGGTTGTTCCACATTGCTGTTATGTCCATGTCCTTTGGCTTCAAAGCCTACGCAATCCACGGCGGAATCCACTTCCGGTGTGCCGGTGATAGCGGCAATCTGGTCGGCGAGGGAAGCTTCTTTTTTCAGGTCGATGGTTTCGCAGCCAAAGCTCCTGGCCTGTGCCAGCCGTTCATCGATCATATCTCCCACAATCACTACGGCCGCTCCCAGCAGGTGACAGGAGGCGGCGCATGCCAGTCCTACCGGACCGGCGCCGGCGATATACACAATACTGCCGGGGCCAACGCCTGCGGTAACGGCGCCATGAAAACCGGTCGGGAAAATATCCGTCAGCAGGGTGAGGTCCCTGATCTTTTCCATTGCCTGGTCGCTGTCGGGGAATTTAAGCAGGTTAAAATCGGCGTACGGCACCATTACGTATTCTGCCTGGCCGCCTACCCATCCGCCCATGTCCACGTAGCCATAGGCTGCGCCGGGGCGGGCAGGGTTTACATTCAGGCAGATGCCTGTTTGTCCTGCTTTGCAGTTGCGGCATCGTCCGCAGGCAATATTGAAAGGCACCGAAACGAGGTCGCCTACCTTAATAAATTCCACGTCCCTGCCGGCTTCAATGACGAGGCCGGTAATTTCATGTCCGAGTACCAGCCCGGCAGGAGCGGTGGTGCGTCCCCGCACCATGTGCTGATCGCTTCCGCAGATATTGGTGGATACTATTTTCAGGATCACGCCATGTTCGCATTTACGGTCGCCCAAAGCCAGTTTGGGGTATTCAATTTCCCGTACTTCCACCACGCCGGGTTCTATATAAGCAACGCCATGATTTTTACACATACTGTATCTTTTTAGAAGTTATTTAATTGCATCTGCACCAGCCTGCGCCACTAAATGATCGTTTTCCACCGAATCGCCGGATACGCCTACGGCGCCAATGATTTCGTTTTTTGCATTACGGATTAGTACGCCGCCGGGAAAGGTGATGAGTCCTCCGTTGGAGTGTTCTATATTATACAGGGAGCCGCCCGGTTGTGACAGCTTACCGATTTCGCCGGTAGGCATATTGAAGTAACGTGCAGTGCGGGCTTTTTTCTGCGCGATATCTATTGAGCCCAGCCAGGCATCATCCATATGAGCAAAGGCGATGAGGTTGGTACCTGCATCCACTACCGCAATGTTCATCAGTGTTTTAATTTCTGTGGCTTTTGCTTTAGCGGCAGCAATAACAGCTTCCGCCTGTTTTAGCGTAATATTCATAACAGGATTTTTGGGTGAAGGAATTACCAATATTAAGCATATTGGTGGTGGGGAAATTGAACGATTATCCTGATTGATAGAACGATGCTATTTTTTATTTCATTGATCATTCAACCAACGGGAATTTATCGATAAATTTATAAGGCGGAAGCGCACGTGATGATAAAAAAATTCCACCATGAACCAGATATGCCATCTTTCTCCCATTAACCTGAGTGATGCCACCTCGCTGGATACGATGGTAGAGCATCGCAGGGTATTTAATTTACAGCACTGCGAGCTGAACATCTTTGAAACCTTTCACCGCTGCAGTAATGTGGCATTGTCGTATAACGGGCTGGTAGTGTCCAGTATGATGCGGGGCAAAAAGATCATGTCGTTATCCGGATCTGAAGAGTTCTTTTTTTTGCCGGGAGAAAGTGTGATCCTGCCGGAAGGGGTATCAATGAAAGTGGATTTCCCGGAAGCGGATGAGCGGCATCCCGTGCAGTGCGCCACCCTGGCGCTCGACTGGGATATGGTGAATAAGAACCTGGCTTTTCTGAATGAGCAGTATCCCAACAGGGAAGCACCATTTGAGTGGCAGCTTAATTTCAGCCGGTATCACTTTTTAAATAACAAAGAGCTGGCGGCCAGTATGAATAAACTGATCGGGATCAGCATGGAGAGTGATCCTGCAAAGGATGCGCTGGCAGATCTCTCCCTGAAATTTTTATTGTTACGTATTATACAAACACAAAACCTGGTAGCCATTAATGATGTGGGAGTGAGCGATCACCGGTTTACACCCGCGTTGCAATATATCAAGGAACATCTTACCCAAAAAATCACTATTGATGCGTTGGCAAAAGTATCCTGTATGAGCCGCTCTGTTTTTTTCCAGGCGTTTAAAGAGCAATATGGTATTTCACCGCTGGAGTATATCCTGCGGGAGCGGATCAGGCAGGCAAAACAGATCATGGCCGATCCGGCGTTGAGTATCACGGATGTGTGCTACCAGTCGGGTTTTAATAACCTGAATTACTTTATTAAATTGTTTAAGAGGGCAGAAGGCATTACGCCCAGGGAATACCGTAAATAGCTTCAGGGAAAAGTGATAACACTATTGGAAGCAGGAAGCTCATGATGTACGGGTTGCGTAAGTTTGATATAGGGAATGTTGCCGAATTGGTTAAAGTCGGGAATAGTGCCTGATAAAGTAAATCTTTCAAATACAAAAGGAAGTCCTTCTGCACCCAGTGGTGCATCGGTGTTGGCCACGTGCAGGTGAAGGTGCGGCCCGGTCGACTGTCCCGTAAATCCCAGCCGGGCAATCACATCTCCTTTCTTTACCCGCTGACCTGCTTTTACTACGATGCTTGCCGGTTGCAGGTGCTCATAAAACACGTAGGTGTTTTCCGCTATTTTTAAAGAGATATAGTTACCTGTGGCCAGGTGGGCGGCATAATCCGGGTGACCGGATAATGTGTTGCTTTCCGGGAAATCGTTTCTTGTGGAACTGACAACGCCGTCTGCTACAGCCAGTATACCTGCGCCATAGCCGTACCAGTTAGTGATCCTGTCGTCATCGCCGGCGGCGACTTTGCCGGTGCTATCGAGTTTTATAAAATCAATGGCAAATCTTCCGGGGATGCGCGCTACGCCATCTTTTACAAAGATCACGCGGCGATGTCCCCGTGCCCAGGCAGGGTTGTAGATGGCCGTCCACGGGCCTCCTTTCAGCGGCGCACCAAGTACAATGGCAGGCCCGGTTACAGGTTTTGTTTTGGCGCCGGTGATGGTGTATACCGTTGTGGTATCACGAAGGGTATTTTTGAAAGATACCCGGTGAATAATTTCAGCAGGGAATTGACCAGCGGCAGATGTGTATTCCACAAACAGCACCGCTACATTGCCCGGTGGTATGGTGGCGCCGCCGGGAGCAGCAATCCGTTGTAACAGATCGTTCTCTTTTATTACTGTCAGGGTATTGGTATTCGCCGCATCCTGTGCTTCCACTTTTGTGAGGAGCAAAGGTCCGGGAGAGAAGTTAGTAAGATGAATTTCGTAGAAGAGTGCAGGATGACCACTGGTTACTACCGGTTTGGGATCCTGAAGAACTTTTATTTCAAGCGCAGGAGGCAGGGCAGGGATGCGGTTGTCCTGTGCCTGGCAGATGAAGGTGAGCAGGATGAACAGGGGAAACAGCAGCGCTTTCTTTGGATCGTTTATCACGGGTGTTATTTAGATGAAAAGATAAGGAAGTTCTTCTTCCGTTTGCAGATTACCGGCGAAATACAAAAAAATATTCCGCGTGACGTAGTAATGCCGTAGTGCCGGATGCCGGTTCTTTTATGCGAACCCCTACTTTTGAAAGGATTAATCCACATTTCTTTTCAACCAAAAAACTACCCGTATGAAACCATTTCTAAAGCTGTTAGCTATCCTCCTTGTTTGTGCGTTTAACACTATTGCCCAAACCCCTTTCCGCGTTATTGGATATATGCCTTCCTGGGCCGGCGATGTAAACCAGGTGCAGTATAGTAAGCTTACTCATATCAATTACGCATTCCTGCTGCCTACCAGTACCGGTGGCCTGCAGGCGATCGACAATCCCGCGAAGTTACAAAGCCTGGTGAGCACTGCGCATGCCAATAATGTAAAGGTGCTGATATCTGTTGGCGGCTGGAACGATGGCAACGACAGCGGCTTTGAATCGCTGGCCGCCAACAGCACCTACCGCAATAATTTCGTGACCAATATGATCAATTTCGTGAACCAGTATGGTCTTGATGGAGTAGATATCGACTGGGAATATCCCGACCCCGGCGCATCAGCCAACAACTATATCACGTTGATGACGCAGCTCAGCACCGAAATGCATAACAGGGGCAAACTCCTCACCGGCGCCATTGTAGGTACCGGCGGCGCCAGTATCTTAAACAGCGCCTTTGCGCTGGTAGATTTTTATAACCTCATGGCCTACGACTACAATAACTTCGACCACTCCACTTACAGTTATGCTACCCAGTCGGTGAACTACTGGCGCGGCCGCGGACTGCCGGCTTCCAAAACAGTGCTGGGCGTACCTTTTTACGGACGCCCTACCTGGGAGTCATTTGCCCAGCTGGTGGCACGGGGCGCCAATCCTTATGCTGATGTATTTGATAATGTAGGCTACAACGGGATTACCACCATCAGGCAAAAAACCAATCTTGCTTTTGACCAGGGAAGTGGCGTAATGATCTGGGAGCTGTCGCAGGACGCCACCGGGGCCAATTCACTGCTATCGGCCATTCATGAAGTGGTGCTGACACGGACCGGCAACCCCGGTGGCAACGCACCTGTCGGGCAAACTATCTGGCTGCGTGGCAACAACAACCTGTATGTTAGCGGTGAAAACGGCACCCAGGCGATGAATTGTAACCGCACCAGCGCGCAGGGATGGGAGCAGTTTACCGTAGTAGATGCCGGTGGCGGCAAAATTGCTTTGCGCAGCCAGGGCAAGTATGTATCCTCCGAAAACGGGGCACAGGCCATCACCTGTAACCGTACCAGTATCCAGGACTGGGAAAAGTTTACCTGGATCAATAACAGCAACGGTACCATTTCATTGCTATGCAACAATGGTGGTTACATCTGTTCCGAAAATGGCACGCAGGCAATGAGCTCCTGGAGAACTACTATCGGTACCTGGGAATCGTTCAACTATGGAGTGGTGAGCGCACTGGCAGCCATCAGCAGCACTACCGCAGCGGTAGCAGAAACGCATGGCGCCATTCCGGAAGAAACTGCCGCCACTGCTATCAATGTATATCCCAATCCCATCCGCTCGGGCGGCGCATTTACCGTTACCCTGCAGCACTATAACCCGAAGGCGCCGGTAAGGGCCACGCTTATCAGTGCAGGAATGCAGCCTGTTGCCGTGCAACAACCCAATGCAAAAACCTTCACCGTAAATACCGGCAGCATAGCCGGTGGCACTTATATCCTGGAAGTGATGCACGACAATAAACGGCTCGTGAAGAAAATCATTATCCAGTAAACCCTCCTGATGATAAACCTATTTTCTCACCCACAATTACACATTCATGAATTCCACTGTTTTCTCACGTACTGTTGCAGCAGCGGGACTGCTGTTGTTAGGCATCAGTTTTATTTCCTGTAAGAAGGAGCTGGCCAAATCCAATCTGCCGGATAACCCATCCCTGGCTGCTGCTGATGCAGCCATAGGGATTAATGCCATTAACAGCACCTGGTCTGTTAACTGGGACAATTACGCCAATGGCACCATCTACACTTCCACGAATGCGGCCAATGATTTTGGGAATGTAACCGGCTGGAACAACAACCGCGGGTACATCTCCAACGGCAACCTCCGCATCCAGCTGGATCCGAACGCGCTTTCTGCTGCCGGCGGGGTAGTGGCCAACATCGATGTATCTGACGGCGCCGCTTATGAAATGGATTATGATATCCGTTTTCACAGCCAGTTCGACTGGAGCCGCGGCGGTAAAGTAGGTTTCGGCTTTTCCATCGGTGATGGCAACACCGGCGGCGACCCCGCCTGGGATGGGAACGGCGGCACCCTCCGGCTCATGTGGTACCGCAATGATGCCAACAGGGTGTACTTTCAGCCTTACCTCTACTACAGGGACCAGCCGGGCCAGTATGGCGACGACTTCGGGCTCACTTATCCCGCCAGTGGCAGCATCCAGAAAGGCACCACCTATCACGTACACCTGTACATTAAAAGCAATACCGGCAGTAATACCGATGGCCACGTACAGATCGTGATCAACGGCAGCGTGCTGCTCGACCGGGATATCCGGTGGACGACCAACGATAGCAAGCGGCTGATCAGGGGCGTTACGTTTCATACGTTCCGCGGTGGCAGCCAGTCTTACTGGGAATCATCTACCGTAGGTTATATTTATTATGATAACCTGAGCATTCATAAGATCAATTAATTAATGGGTTTGAGGTCTGCCGGCGTAATGCCGGCAGGCTTTTTTATGCGGGTGTTTTTTTAAGAAGAAGTGCAGATGCATTATCTGCAATAAAAAAATCAACCCAGCACAAACCGGTATCCAACGCCTTTTATAGTAAGGATCTGCAGGTTGTCATCCTCTTTCAGGTGTACACGCAGCCGTGTGATATACACATCCAGGTTGCGGCTGTTGAAAAAGGAATCATGTCCCCAGAGCAGGTCGAGGATATTTTTCCGGTCGATGATGCCATCGCGGTTTTCGTATAGTAGTTTGAGTAGTTCGCTTTCTTTGTACGACAGTTTTTTTTCTTCTATGTCGTTGGCCAGTACCTGGCGGTTGGTATAAAACCGGAACTTGCCGATTTTGATGTGGTTGGTGGATGGGGCGGGTGTTTTATCCGATTTACGCAATACGTTTTCTATGCGTACAATCAGTTCTTCCATACTGAAAGGTTTCCGGATATAGTCGTTGCCTCCCAGCGTAAAGCCTTTTACGAGGTCGTTGGTTTGTGTTTTGGCGGTGAGAAACAGGATGGGCACCTCCTGGTTGATAGCGCGTATTTCGGCGGCAATCTCAAACCCGTCTTTGTTAGGCAGCATAATATCCAGCACGCATACGGCAGGATTTACCTGTTTGAACAATTGCATTACGTTGGCGCCATCGCTTTCCAGTATTACTTCGTATCCCCGCCGCTGCAAACTTTCTTTCACTATTTTGCCCAGCGACAGTTCATCTTCAATATATAAAATTTTAATACTCATTTCATCCTATTTTAAGCTTTATAACCCGGCGGCCTTTGTCGTATCGAATTACCGGCGCTTCTGCAAAAGGCAGCTTGATGGAAAAGGTGCTGCCTTTATGCAGTTCACTTTCCACTTCAATAAAGCCCATATGTGATTGTACAATGTGAGATACATAGCTTAATCCCAGTCCATATCCTTTGATATTATGCCGGTTGCCGCTGGGCACCCGGAAAAATTTCTCAAAGATCCTGCTTTTGTATTCGCGTGCAATACCTATACCGTTGTCGGTTACACGTAGTTCCAGGTATTGTTTGTGATCAATGATATGGATCAGGATATCAGGATCCTCGGTACTGTACTTTAACGCATTATCCAGCAGGTTGTATAGTACGCTGGTCATATGCAGTTTATCGGCGGTGATGATAAAGTTATGCCCGGTTCTTTTCAGCGTGGTAACAGCCCGTTGTTTTTCAAACTGGAGTTTCATGGAAATCATTACGCTCCGGGTAAGGTCTGTAAGATCGAAGGGTTCTTTGTTTAAAGGAATTTCCCTGTTTTCAAACATCGATAGTTTCAGCACTTTATCTACCAGTAACGCGAGCCGGTTCATTTCATTGGCCGATATATCGAGATATTCGAGTGTTGTTTGCAGATCTTCCAGCGCATCAAAATTTCTCAATGCTTCAATAGCCACGCTTACGGTGGCGATAGGCGTTTTCAGCTCATGCGTCATGTTGCTGATAAAATCATTTTTCAGTTGCGCCAGCCGTTGTTGTTGTTTCAGGTTCCGGTAAAGCAGGAGGAAAGAGAAGATGGTGACAGCCAGGAGAAAGAATGATACCAGTATAGGCTGACTGATACGTTTCAGCAGGTACCAGGTATTGTTTTCAAATAAAACCTGGTAGCTCATGGGTTTGGTAAAACCGATGGTCACCGTATTGCCTTCCAGGTCGTCCGGGAAGGTATTGAACATATCGTTGCTGGTATCTACCGGGATGGTATTGATCATAAAGGAAACGTCAATGTTTTCCCGTTCCAGTGCCCGTTGGTAACGGTCGGTGACTTCCTTTACAGTAATGGAATCCCGGAGGGAATCTACACCGGCCAGGAACTGGAATACCGTTGTAGCGGGAACTGCTTTGGCAACGCCATACCGCACATTCACGGAGTCGTCTTCAGGCATCGATGCGGCGTCTACAGACACGAACATCGTCCGTTTTACGCCACGCATAGGCATAGCAGGAGCTGCCATGGTAGAATCTCTCATTCTTTCCTGCAGCACATTGGTGATGCCCGTCATCCCTGCGCGGTCGTGTACCCGCAGGCTGATATTGGAATCGAGGTTGAGCTTTACGGCCTGCAGGCGAAAAATCGTTTCCCGGAAAAGAATATTGGTGCGGACGGTAAACAGTCTTTTTTCTTCCCGGTAGTTATTACTCAGCCAGTATGCCTGGAAAGCGGTGATCAGCAGGATGGTCAACGCAATCAGGAAAACAGTAGCCGGTGTGGAAAGTTTATATCGCACTATGTTGATTGAATGGTCAGAAATAACAATACTACCGCAAATGTATCATTTCCTGCTTCCCAACGCGGAAACATTAACCTAAATTAACATTAAATCAAGTGACATTAACCTCTGTTCCGGCGGGAAGGAAATAGCTTTATTTTCTTAAATGTATTTAACATGAAGAAGATAATTTTTACGCTGGCCATCAGCGGGTGCCTGTTAACCGCCAGTGGCCAGCAGCAGCAGGGGCGCGTACTTTACGAACGCACTATACAGATGAAGATGCGTATGATGGGAATGACCGCCGGTGCAGACGACAGCGCAGAACCCGATAACCTGCTGCCGCATTCCAGGAAAGATAAGATCGAAGTATTGTTTGGCAACGGGCAGTCGCTCCGCCGCGCCGTGGAAGAAGATGCGCCCGAAGAATTTGCCGCTGAAGGCGGCATGCACATCCGCATGATGGTAGCAGGCGACAACGACATCACCTACACCAGTTTTTCAAACGATCGCGTAGTAGAACAACGTGAGTTTGCCGCAAAGAGTTATATTATTACAGACAGTATCCATAAACTCAACTGGAAGATCACCGGCGAAACCCGCACCATTCTCAATTATCCCTGCCAGCAGGCCGTAACACAGCGTATTGGCAAGCGCGCCATGACCTCCATGGAAAACGGGCAGATGAAAACCAGCGAGGTGGCCGATACTGCCAATATCACGGTCTGGTTTACACTGGCTATCCCCGTACCAGCCGGGCCGGATTACCAGGGACAGCTCCCTGGTCTTATCCTGGCTGTAGATATCAACAACGGCGAAATGGTGTACCAGGCGCTGGAAGTATCGGCACAAACAGATCTTGCCGCCATCCGCGAACCCTCCAAAGGGAAAAAAGTAACGGAAGAAGAATTTAATAAAACACGCGAAAAGCTGATGAAAGACATGCAACGCAATGGCGGCGGAGCTACCCGGACTATCAGAATAGGACAATAAGAAAAGGGGCCTGGATGATATTCCGGCCCCTTTTATATATACCTCACTCTTTAACGCCGGATCATCCTGATACCCGGCGCAGCGGCGGTGACAAGGCCATTCTTACTAAGACTATAAGTAAAGCTCAGCAGGAAAAAGCGTTGCAGGTTTTTGGTGCGGCTGTCTTCAATATAATTCTGGTTAGTACTGCGGTTGATGCCCACATTTTCATTCAGGATATCAAACGCGCTCAGCTTCAGTTCCCCACGGTTAAAACGGAGGAACTGGCGACTGACAGCCGCATTCCATAACGGCACCTTTGCATTAAATCCATCGGTACGGCGACTGTTAATAGCATAGTTAAAACTGGTGCTGACATAAAAATTTGCAGGCAGCTGCCAGTTTACTTCTCCTTCATATTGCTGCAGAAAATAGCCCGTGTTAAGGGCTGGCTGCAGAGAGTAAGCCGTTTTGTAGTAATTGAAACCCGCGCTGAACGAGATGTCCAGCTTATCCGCAGGATTCAGGTCAAAGCGTACAGAAGGCCCCAGCGTAACCGTACTGATACTGTTAGACACGTTATTGATAAACTGTTTGGTTTTGCTGTAACCCACATTGCTGCTGAAGTTAAGCGTGCCTTTCAATGCACGCAGGGGTAGTCCCAGGTTGATGCTGCCGGTCATGTTAAACACGCCGTTTACATTCACCGGCCGGCTGTATTTGATACCAAGACTATCCACTACATCAGCATCCACGATCTTGTTCTGCGTTTCCTGGATGTTGAAAAAAGCAAACAGGTTTTTATTTCTGAAAGGATTTACCGAGATGAAGTTCAGCTGTACCGCATGTGTTAACTCCGGCTTCAGGTCGGGGTTTCCTTCGCGGATGTTGAGCGGATCGCTGATATCCGGAACGGGCTGCAGCTGCGACATATTAGGCTGGTTGGTGATGGCCGCATAGTTGATGCTGAGGTTGCGGTAACGGGTAAAGTCGTATTGAAAACGCAGCGACGGCAACAGGTTATAAAACGTTTGACGGATCACTGAGTCTTTGGTGCCGGCGATAATAGTGCCTTTCAGGGAAGCATCCTGCCAGTTGAGGCCCGCAGCGATACTGTATTTTTTTTGTTTTGTACGCAGACGGATGCCTGCATTGGTATAGCTATAGGCATTTTCGAAGTTGTTTGTCAGCGCGGGATTCGGTTGGTCGAACTTTCCATTATCACCGTTATAATCATAAGTGATTTTATCGGAAGTAGTTTTCGTATAGCTGTTACCGATACTAAACTCTATAAGCGAATGTTTGAATAACGGTTCCGTATATACGGCGCGTGCGTTGTAGCTGTTCATATTGCCGGATATGGTATTGCGCTGATGAATGGAATCGTAATTGGGTTGCGATGCAGGGCGGTTATAAAAATGGTTGACAGAAAGCAGGCTACCATTGCTTTCGCTGTTATTGGAACTATTTTGCAGGTTGAGCGAAAATGTTCTCCCTTTGCGCCGGAATTTTTTACGGAACAATACATCATTACGGAAATTGGAACCATGACCGGTTGAATAGTTGTTGCTGAAGCCTTCGTTGGCCAGCTGCTGATCTTCCGATAGGGTTTCATATTTGCTGAAGCTTTTGCTGCGGTTTTCCTGGTAGCCGAAAGACGAGGATATTTTAACCGAGTGTAAGGAATCGATCTGGATGTCGGCGCCGAGGTTGAGGCGGTGGCTATTATTGAGGTTGTCACTGGTAGCACGCTGCTTATAGAAATAAGAAGAGTCGGGCAGAAAATACTGGCGCTGTATTTCGCTTTCCTGGTAAGGGTTGTAGCGGTTATAGAAGTAGCTGCTGGTAAAGTCTGTTTTCTTCCCGATGATGTTATTATAATTGATCCCGCCACCCCATGCAGTTGTGATGCCATTGCCACTGTTGCCACCCATGAGCGCAGCAGCCGGATTATCAGAACTCATGGTGAAGCTGGCATTGCCGCTGCCGCTTTGCCGCATGCGGTTCAGTTCCCCGCTGAAGCTCATCATATCCATAAAGGAAAAGCCTTCCGCATTGGTGTTGTTGGCCATGCCGACAGCGGAAAACTGGCGGGCGCCTTTAAAGGCGTTGATGTTGAATCGTCCTTCGTAACGGTCGCTGGTGCCTGCGCCGGCCATTGCTTTTCCGAACATGCCTTTCTTTTTATCCTGTTTTAGTTTCAGGTTGATGGTTTTTTCGCTGTTACCATCATCAAAGCCGGTGAGTTGTGCGGCATCGCTGAGACGGTCGTATACCTGCACTTTGTCTACCGCATCGGCAGGAAGATTTTTGGTAGCCATTTTGGGATCGTTGCCAAAAAACTCTTTGCCATCAACCAGTACGCGGTTCACTTTCTGGCCCTGTGCTTTTACGGAGCCATCTTTAGCCACCTGCACGCCGGGTAGTTTTTTCAGCAGTTGTTCCACGCTGGAGTTGGGCGGTGTTTTAAAAGAGCCAGCGTTATATTGGATGGTATCGCCGATGAGCGTTACTGGTGGCGCCTCGCCGGTTATCTCCACTTCATTAAGCTGAACACTTAGATCGTGGAGGATCAGCGCGGGGAAGTTTACTACCGGCGCGGTAGCGCTGATAGTCACTGTACGTTGTAGGGAATGATATTTTACATGCGTGATGAGCAGGCGGTACTCGCCGGCGGGTATTCCGGTGATTTCAAAAGATCCTTTCTCGTTGGTCATGGTAAAGGATACCAGCGAGGAGTCTTTTTTCTTCAGCAGGGTGATGGTGGCCGATGCCACTGGTCGCCCGGCGCTGGTATCGGACACGACACCTTTGATTACGCCATTCTTTTGTGCGTTGGCAGCAAGTGATAAACAACAGATAAGAAGCCACAGGTAACATTTTTGCATAGCGGACATTTACTTTGTTACCGAAAGTAGGTCCGCGTGCAGCAAAAGCAGGTTAACAAGCCTTGCATTAATGTTAAGGAAGGTTAATAAAAATTATTAAAGCCCTGCCTGTACGGGGCAGGGCTTTGCAGCAACAGTGGTTAGTCGAGGTACAGGGTCTTTACAGCTATGTCATATTTATTGCCGTCTGCGCCGGTGAACAATCCTGCGCTGTTCTGTTTTTCATAGATAAATAGGGTAACTACTTCATAAAGTTTGCCGGTGGTGTAATTCATGAGATCAATGCCGAAAATGAAATCGGTATGTAGCCGTTCATGTGTAACCGGGTCCAGGATATAAAAGATCGTATAGCCATCTGTATTGGTGGCATCCAGTGTCCGATATAATCCGTAGGAGTCAAAAGCGGCTTTTAACTGCGGGATGGTGGCTACATTTGCGATGTCGCCCAGGCTGAAGTCCATCATTAACAATTGCAGGTCCACTTCACCGGGAAAGCAATGAGTAGCAAAATTGGCTGCCTTCACTTTCATAAAACCTGCAGGCGGCTTGGATTCAGACGCCTGGGTGTTAACTAACGCAATGGGAGCGGTAACTTCATCCGGCTGAAATAGGGTGAACTCATGGGTTTGTGAGGCTTCCACCCGCAAGAGGCTGTCGAAAAGAAAAACAGGTTTATCTGCCGGGTCTTCTGTAAGTCCCCATATCTGCAGATGATTGGCGCCTGGTTCCAGTTTCATGAAGCCGGTCGTTTGCATTTGCTTTGGATAGCCTTCCAGTCCGAAGCGGAGCGCGCTATAGGAAGTAGCGTTATTTATCTTCAGCTGTCCGAATACGATAAAATCATCTGCCGGTGTTTCCTTTTTGCAGGAAGTAGCGCCGGTAAGTAAAATGACTATCAATATAGTATAATGAAGAAATTGTTTCATAGCAGATGGTATTAAAAATTATAAGAGAAAGACAGGTTCATGTTGATCCCTCTTTTGATGCTGTAAGTTTTCTGATCGCCTTGTTTTGCGCTGTAGTTGTCTGTTAATTTTACAAAATCACCATAGCGGTAGTCAGGGTTTCCATTGGCTGGCGGGAAATAGCTATCGGCAGGAACATAGTATTTCAATTTAATGATCTGGTATTTTCCATTTATAAAACCTGTTTCATAACCTTTGATATTGCGGTAATAAAATTCTTCCTGGTTGAGCAGGTTGGTAACATTCAGTTTGAATTCTGCTTTATTATGAAATAATTTTTTGGAGAATTGCAGATCCAGCTGACTATAGGCGGCACGGAATTCTGAAGCGCCGGGTTGCCCATCTACTGCAAAGTTGGGACGGTAGCCGGTGCGGTTAAAAACAATGTTACCGCTAAAGCCGTCTTCTTCATATAGTAATCCAAGATTTATAAGATAGGGGGATTGGCCCATCAGGGGCCGGTCGAGTTCCTTCAGTATTTCTATTTTCTTTCCTGGGTCGGCCGGATCATCTACCCGGTTGATTGTATTTACTTTCGAGGCAAACCAGGCGCCATTACCATAGATGGTAATGTTTTTCAACAGCCCTGAAATAAAGGTCAGGTTCTTTCTGAATTCCATTTCCAGTCCTTTGCTGGTGGCAGAATGCTGGTTTTGATAAGCCATGCCGATAGGAGTGCTGTTGAGTGAATTCACCACCAGTTCCACGGGTTTATCGAGTTTTTTATGGAAGGCAGAAACAGACAGCATATCACCGGGTTGCGGGTACCATTCAAAGCGCAGATCTTTATTATCTATTTTAGTGCTGCTGATATTACCACCACTGATAAGTGCGCTCATAGCCGGGTCGGGGAAAGACGTAACGGATGTTTCGCGGAAGGTGGGGCGTATCATTGTTTTACTGTAAGCGGCTCTCCCGTTTATTTTACTGGTAATGCTGTAAGTGAGATTGACAGCGGGAAGGAAGTTCCAGTTCTTTTCGCCGGTAAGCACCGGGAGTGTGCCGTTATAGGCAAGATCGGGATGTTCTCTTTTAAATTGCTCTATCCTTCTGAGTTCAGCAAGCTGCTGATTGGCCAGTCCGAAGTGCTCTGCTCTCAGACCATACACCAACCGTAGTTTTTGAAGAATGCGCTGATCCAGCATAGCGTATATCGCGTGGTACCGGGAGCCTGATGCTGCCTGGTCGCCATTTTCCAGATCGCCCCAATAATAGGTTTGTCCTTTTCCCACGCCTACATGATCTGCGTCCATCTGGATATGATAAGGCAGGAATTCAACATCTATGCCGCGGTAAGCGGTATAGATTTTAAAGATATCCATCGACTGGCGGCGTTTTTTGTCCCAGCCATTGTACCCGGCTTTCACGATGCTGTTACCACGGAGGAAATGGAAAGGCTGACTGACATCCATGCCCCAGGTATAATCCTTTTGCTCCACATTAGACCACAGCCGGTAGGGCCACGACCAGCTTGCCTGTGTAGCCGCATTGCTGGAGGGATTGCTGGCCTGGTAAATATCTCCAAAGGTATTATTGGTGGGGCCATACTGAAAGCTGCGCACATCATTATACGCCTGGTTCATGGCGGCATAGCCGGCCATCCAGTTGAGGGTGAGTCCACCAGGGGTGATACGGTGTTCGCCTTCCAGTTTATGTTGTTGTATGGAAGTAGATACCGGCATTACCAGGGAAGTCCGCTGCCGGCCGTGACTCATATCATCAGTGAACTCCAGCGAGCGGTAGTAGTCTTCCGCAAAACTCCGGCTATAGAGGTTCCGCAATGTGATTTTATTTTTCCGGGTGCTATAGCCAACGTTCAGTAAGGCCGTGGCAATAGTGCTGAAACTGTATATTTTCCCTTTTCCTGCGGTATCAGTAACGAAGTAATCCCGCGAAAGATCGAGTCCGCGGGTAGTGCTGAATTCATCCGTTTGATTCCGGTTGCGGTAAGTGATCCCGCCGGTGAACCCGATCTTCCTGTTGGCGGCGGTATCCAGTTGATACACCCTGCCCATAATATATTTGAAATTGAGATTTGGATAAACGGTGGTTTGATAGAGCCGGAAGCCATCCGGGTTAAACCGTTTACTTTGGTCTATGGCCCCTTCAAATCCATATTTATACCCGTTGGCGTCGGTAACTATTTTTGTTGGATCTTCCTGTTGGTTGTAGAGCGCCCAGGAAACGGTATTGCCGGGGATGGTACGTTGACCGCCTTCCACTGCGAAATAGTCGCCTGTTTGTCTTTTGCCGAGGCTATAAAAATCTTTACCGGTTGTTTGGGTATTGATGCTTTCGCCAATGCTGATGGTGGTGAAATTCCGGGAAGGGATATCCAGTGTTTTTACCATCACCTGGCCACCTACAAATTCGGCGCTGGCATCGGAGGTAGCGGTTTTGTTAACCAGTATTTCACCTACCATTTCATTGGGGATAAGGTCGAAGGCAAAGTTTCTTTTATTGGCATCAGTGCTGGGGAGTATCATCCCGTCCAGCATGGCCTGGTTGTAGCGTTCCGTCATGCCGCGCACCACTACATATTTATTGTCAACCACCGATACGCCGCTGATTCTTTTCAGGGCTGCACCCACATTATTATCCGGGAGTTTGTTGAGTTGTTCAAAAGAGATCCCATCGGTTACTGTGGCGGCATTTTTTTGCCTGGTATAAAAGGAAGCGGTGCTTTCTTTACCGGCGCTGGATTTTACCACAATTCCTGCCAGCTGACCTTTTGCTCTTTTTAAGGTGAGATTTAAAGGAAGGGGTTGATTATCTTTCAATTCAATTTTATTGATTTCTTTTGTGCCGTATCCGATGAAACTTACTGTGGCTACATAAGTACCAGCGGGCAGGGAAAGACTAAAAGCACCGTCGGTATTACTGGTGGTGCCCGTGTTGCCAATCCTGATAGTGGCTCCCACAACGGGCTGACCATTTTCCTCATCGATGATTTTGCCGGTTAATTTGCCGGGCCCTTTTTTGGGAGGGCTGTTTTCTGCCGGTTGTTTAAACAGTAGGATCATATTGCCCTGTTGCCTGAAGTTCGCCCCGGAGCCCTGTAACAGTTGTTGTAAAACCATGTTCAGTGGTTGCTGGCGGGCTTCGATCGTCACTTTTTGCAGGGCATTGATCACGTTGTCCTGGAAGTTAATGGTGTAGCCTGTTTTCTGTTCTAATTCTTTAAAGATCTCTTTTAATGTTTTGTTGCTGGCAATAATGGTAACGGGTGTTTTAATGGGTTGCTGACTATAACCGGAAAGGCAGATAAAGCATAGCAACAACACGGCACCTGATTTTTGCAGTAGTATCCTGTTTTTTAGAAGTGACAAAAACTCTCTGATAAAATACATACTTTTGAAATTGATTTTGATGTTCATGATAATTTATGATGGACTTCGCCGCCCTGCCGCAAACAGGGCGGTTTTTTTATTAGTTGCAGGCCTGACCAGATACTTCGGTCAGACTGTCTTTTGCCTGGAATTTCACCTGGCTCATGAGTGCCAGTGTCTGGAGGATCTCTGTTGCCGTCATGCTACTAAAAGTGGCGCTGAAGGTACAGGACAATACGGCGGGGTTTATTACCCGGAAACGTACGCCATATGCACTTTCCATGTCGTGAAGGATGCTGTACAGCGGTGTTTGGTCGTAATGGAAACGCCGGTCTTTCCATGCTCCGATAGTATGGAGCGCAATGCTGCTTTTGTGTATGCCTGCCGGATCTTTGAGGCGGTAATAAACAACTTCGCCCGGTATGAGGTAAGCGACCGAATCTGCGGTGCCTGCCACGGTGGCGGCTACACGAACTTTACCGGTGGCTACGGCTACTTCGGATAATTGCTGCCCGGCAGCCGATTTGATATTAAAAGAGGTACCCAGCACGGTAGTTGTAAAAGCAGGCGCGTGGATGATAAACGGGTGAGTGGAATCTTTGCTTACCTCAAAGAAGGCTTCGCCATCGAGGTATATTTCCCGGGTTTTACCGGTAAAGGAAGATGGATAGCGCAGTGTGGTGCCGCCATTGAGCCGGATCCGGGTACCATCTGCCAGTGTAATATTACCCTGGCGGCCATTGGGGGTAACCAGCGTTTGGAGCGTAGCCACCGGTGTGCGATAAGTATTAAAGAGGCGATAAGAGGCCAGGCATACCGTTAGCAGCACAGCAGCTGCTGCACTGATGCGCAGCAGTTTGCGTAGTACAGGCCGGCGTGTGGGAATTGCAGGAGTGGTTACACCGGTCAGCGGGGTAAGGATTCTTTCTTCCATACCGGCAGGCAACATACTATCTGGTACTGACATGAGTTCCTGTAACGGGAACAGCTGTTCTTCCAAACCGGGAAGGTGGGCGTTGTCTTTGATATATTGCTGTAAAGCGGCCTTCTCTTCCGGGTTGGCCTCATTGGCCAGGACTTTATGTGCGAGGCGTTTTGCTTGTTGTAAATTCACGTTGACAATACTTTATACCAACAGGTACAAAATTTTGTTTCCCTACCCGTATGCCGCAGTGTTACCAAATTATGAACAAAAGGCAGAGGACATACGGATCGTTCATTTTACCTCTTAATAAGTGGAGCGTAGCCGAAATATGTTTTTCAACTGTGCGGGAAGAAATACCCATTTCTGTGGCAATTTCCTGGTACGACAATCCCTTTTCGCGGCTGAGGATAAACGCTTTGCGGCGTTGGGGAGGAAGAGTGGAAAGCGCTTCGTAATACGTGGCTTTTGTTTCTTTGTATCGGATCGCTTCTTCCACATGCTCATATGACAGTGGCAGCGTATCTTCAGGAAGGGTAGTGGTAGCAGTGGCTACCGCTTGTTTGAGGTGATTGTACAGCTGGTTCCGGGCACTTACAAATAAATAGGCGGTGATATTTTTTTCCTGTTGCAGGCGATCCCTTTTACTCCATAGATTGGCGAATACTTCCTGCAAAAGATCTTCTGCGATCTCATCCCGTTTTACATATTTTTTAAAATAGAAGAAGATCTTCGCCCCATGCTTACGGAACAGGTCCGTGAACAATTGCTGTTCATTACCCCCATTGGGATAGGCGATATATAAAGTAGTGGAAGGCAATGTAAATAAGGCACAAAATAGCTACTCATTGTTACCGCAAGGTTAAGCTTTCTTATTCATCATGCGGTTCCAGTATAAACAGCTGTTCCACGGTAGTCCCAAAGATGCGCGCTATTTTTAACGCCAGTAATGTAGAGGGAATAAACTTACCCAGTTCTATGGCGTTAATGGTTTGCCTGGATACATTCGCTTTCTCCGCCAGTTCCCCCTGCGTGATATTTTGTTTGGCCCTTTCCACTTTAATCGTGTTTTTCATATCGCCTTACTTGCTGTAGCTGCCGGTGAAGAGCAACCTGGTGTAAAATATCAGGATACCCAGGGTGAGCACCAGCATGATAAAGTAGCGGGGAGTAGACAGCTGAAAGGCCAGTACGCCTTTGCTATGAAGATAGGTAGTTCCCACTTCAATGATATAGCCTATTGCAAAGCTGATCATCAGTGCATTGGCGCGCAGGCTCTGCGCCCTTTCGTCTTCTGTTTTTTCACGGGTAAAAAGTACCAGGAATAACCCGGTGATGAGCGGCAGTTCGGACCCGGTTTGCGCATGGTTCATCCAGAAAAGCGGGATGCCTGCAAGCACCAGTGCGATGCCAAAATATTTTGTGGCTGTAAACATAGGGAAGATATTTTCTATTATAAAAGTAAAGTATACTTTACAAAAAGACAAATTTTATTGACGGCCTGCGAAGGATTACCATCACTGGCCGAAAACCCTTATTTTTATAAGATACCTTATCAATGAAAGCATTTACCATCGCTAAAGTTCAGCTGCTCATCCTGCTACTGGTCAGCATTACCGCCAGATCGCAGGATATTTCCCCGGTGAAAGATTCCCTTTTTTCCACTATACTAAAGGAAACCAGGCCCGTGAATGTGGTGCTCCCGAAGAATTACGATCCCGCCATCCAATACGAAGTAATATATTGCCTGGGCGACATCCCGGACTTTCTGACTGTGGAATGGAGCCTTTTGCAATGGGAAGGCTTTATTCCCAAAAACACTATCCTGGTGGGCATTCCGGACTTTATACGGGATGGCGTGAATATGCGGGAAAGAGATCTGGCGCCAACAAAAACATCGGCCAATACAGGGGAGGCCAACCGGTTCCTGTTGTTTTTCCGGAATGAACTGATGCCCTATATCAACAGGCAGTATCACGCAAAACCAGGTGGGCATACGTTGTATGGCGGTTCAATGGGTGGACTGTTTGTAATGTATACATTTTTAACGGCGCCCGATTTGTTTACTTCCTATGTAGCCATTGATCCGAGTTTATGGTGGGATAATTTTTACCTGCATAAACTGGCCGCTGAAAAATTTGCTCACAGTGATACTTTGAACAACACGCTTTTTATTGCCGGCCGCGAAGGTGCGGCTTATCAATTCATGGGCGTGGCGGGAATGGATTCCATTCTCAAAGCAAAAGCTCCCGCCGGCCTCGACTGGAAATGTGCGCAGTATAGCAATGAAACCCATTATTCAACAAATTTTAAAGGCTTCTGGGAAGGACTGAAATTTTCTTATGGCGGGTTCTATGCGTCTACAGGAGGGTATCCTACGTCCCGGAAAATTGCTATCAAGCCGGATAACGGCATCGTATTGCGCAACAAGCCTTTTAAATTAATATGCTATAACCTGGCAGCAGATGCATATCTCCATTATACAACTGATGGTACAACACCCGGTATTTATTCTCCCCGGATAACAGGCGAAGAAACGCTCATTACGATCGATAAGGATGCAAAAATAACCGTTACCTCTATGGGTAAACGAAAAGAATACAATAAATCAGCCAGCGCTTTTTTCCAGGTGGGAGAAGTGTTTCCGGCTGTGGCAATGCCGGCAGGATCGAAGCCGGGAGGACTGCGGTATAAATATTATGAAGGCAACTGGGATACCATACCGGATTTCAGGAAATTAAAGCCGGGTGAAACAGGTATTGCCACGACAGATTTTAATCTTAATAAAACTTCAAAGAAAAATAATTATGCACTGGTGCAGGAAGGGTATATTAAGATCAGTGAACCGGGATATTATATTTTTGAGATGGGAACCGGCAATGAGCATACAAAGGTGTATTTGAATAACCGGTTAATTCTTGGTGTGCATTTCAAAACAGATGAAGGGGAGAGCTTTATGGTGCCGCTGGAGAAAGGATTTTACCCGTTTCGGATCAACTATTTTCATAAAAAGAATGGAAATGATTTGCAGCCCGTTTATCTTAAAACAGAAGGGCAGGATGATTTCCCCCTTCCGGCAGCAATGCTTTTCAGCGGGAAGTAAGTTTGATATATCCGGTACTGAACAGACGCACCCGCCTGTTCAGTACCGGAGCTGTTTAATCATCATCCCGCCTTTCGTCCATTAGTTTCATGCCTTTTATATTTACCAGTCCGTGTAGAAATATCATATTCATTTCACGATAAACCCTTTCCGGGTTAACGCCTGGCATCCAGATGTCTTCCAGGATAATCTGCAAACAGGTAAAGTGTATTTCCCCGATGAGGCCCCGGTCGATGTTGCTGCGGTAAATTTCTTCCTTATGTCCGCGGTCAATATTTTGCACCAGGAAAGGAATAAGGGCGTCATCCCTGAACTGGTCAAGTTTTTTCCAGCTGTCTGCATAGTACTTCCTGAGTTCATGAAAAAAGATGGGCTTCATGCGCCGGAGAATATTTTCGGTGATGCGGAAAAAGTTACTCATTTCTGAGATGGCATTCACCGACACATACCGGTTCAGCGACAGGTACCTGGCGGACTTCGCGGTCCATTGCTCTATGATGAAATCCACCAGTTGATCTTTACTGTTGAAGTATTCATAGAAGGTTCTTTTAGACATGCTGCAGTTTTTCATGATATCTTCCACGGTAATGCTCCTGATACCGCTGTGGCAGAATAATGCCGATGCGGTGGCCATTATCTTCTCTTTTTCTTTTTTCATACAATGCAGTTTTTGCTGTTACAGGAATTGATTATTGCAGGGTGCCGGTTGCTTTTTTATAAGCCGCTTCGTTGATCTTATATTCCACTTTACTGTCGATAATGCTGCTGTATGCCTGTTGCCAGATGGCCTGCGCTTCCTGCACGTCTTTACCGGTGATGGTGCCGGCTTTGAGCCGGTCGTTGGCCAGTTTGAGGTTTTCCTCCGCCTGTGTCAGCGACAGGAGTGATTTATTTATTTTTCTGACAGATTGATTAAGGGCGAGATAGGCCTGTTGTACTTCAATGCTGATCAGTTCCTTTGTTTCCTCCAGCTGTTGCTGCTGTGCTGAGATCTTAAAAGATTGTTCTTTTATTTTATTGGCCTTTTTGCCCCAGTCGAAGATGGGGATGCTGATACTGGCAAGACCGTAATATGATCCCATGAAATCATTGCCGTTGCTGATATTCACGCCTTTTCCGGCGGTGGCGAGGCCCGCGGCGCTTACACCGATGGTCGGGAGCAGATCGCCTTTCAGTATTTTCTTCTGTAGCGCTTCTGCTTCCAGCGAGTTTTTCAGGAGCTTTATTTCCGGGCGGTTGTCTGCGGCGTTTTGCCATTCTTTGAGGGTAAGCTCATTAAAGTCGCCCGTAACCGAATCCGCTACTGCAAAAGCCGTGTTGCCGGGCATGCCTGTGATCTGCGCCAGGTAAAGTTTTGCGAGCACAAAGCCATCTTCTGCCTGCGAAAGATTCACCGCGGCTTCATTCAGATTTACCTCCACGCGGAGCAGGTCATTTTTGTAGATGAGTCCTGCGTCGAAGGAATTCTTTAATTCTTTTTGTAAAGACGTCAGCATCTCCTGGTACCTGCGGGCGAGGATTATTTTTTCGTTGGCCTGTACAATCTGCCAGTATGCTTTATTTACATTCAGCAGCACTTCTGCGGAAGTAAGGGCTTTCTGATTTTCCCGGATGCTGATACCTTTTGCAGCGGCGGCTTTGCCCGCGCGGATTTTTCCGCCTGCATAAATGGGTTGTGTAGCCGTAACAGAAGCAGTGGCAAAGTATTCCGGGATGGCGCCGTTTAATGCGCCGCCAATAGGTTTGCCGAGGTATGCACCCAGTACCGACCCGTCGATAGAAGGGTAGGCATTGGCTTCCGCCGATTTGAGCGCTGCCTGCGCCGCGTTGATTTCAAATTGTGCGGCCTTTATTTTTTTATTCTGTTCCAGTGCCATCCGCTGGCAATCGGCGATGGATAGCACCGGCGTTTGTGCCATTGTCACATTCCCTGCCAGCACCGCCATTATAATAAATATGGATCTTAATTTCATTGCTGTTGTTTTATAAATATTCCTGCCACGGGCAGTATGGATAAATTAATGCGCCGGTTTATACATGATTTCCACGGTCGCATCAGGCGCTTCCGCAGCTTCCGGTGCGGGTCTTACAAAAAGGTAGTAAAGCACGGGAATCACAAACAGGGTGAGTATCATCGATACAATTAACCCCGACGCCAGTACGCTGCCCAGCGGCGCCCACAACGGTGATTTCCCGATGATCATGGGCAACACGCCAATGGCTGCTGCTGCCGATGTGAGGAAGATGGGACGCATACGCCGTTTGGCGGCGCCGAGTGCAGCGGCTTTTATCGTATAGCCGTGGTCCCGTATCAGTTCATCGGCATAGTCCACGAGGATAATACCATTACGCACCACGATACCTATCAGGCTGATGATACCCATGAAGGCGGTCATGCCCATCGGATTACCGGTTACATACAGGCCGAGGAAGGCGCCCAGTAAGCTGAGCGGGAAAGTGGCCAGGATGATCAGCGTTTTCCCGAAGGTTTTAAACTGGAACAGCAACGTAAGCAGGATCAGGATCAGGCTGGTGCCCAATGCTAAACCCATGCCCGGCGCATTTTCGCCGGACGATTCCGCATCACCGCCGTATTGTATACTGATGCCCGGTGGCAGCTGCAGCTTCTCAATTTCAGGCTGCGCTTTCTTCAGTATTTCGGAGGCCATTACGCCCATTTGTGCTTCAGACAATACCGTGAGGGTACGGATACCGTTCCTGTGGGCTATTACGCCCGTATGCCACGAAGGCGTGAGTTCCGCTACTTCTTTCAACGGCACCTTGCTGCCATACATGCTGATGAGATGAAGATTGCTGAGGTCACTGAACTCTTTCCTGTTATTGGCATCCAGCCGGAGGAAGATGTCTATGGGTTTGTCGCCCTCCCAGATCTGGGATACGGCATAGCCTTTCAGGCCGGCGCCGATGGTTTGTGTGATCAGCTGGTTGGAAACACCCAATCTGGCGGCCGCATCTTCTTTTATTTTGAGGCTTACGCCGAGGTAATCGTCTTCATAATCGGAGCGTACCCAGTTGGCGCCGTGCGTATGCCGGAGGATCTCTGTGACCTGTGCGGCAACGCGCTTCTGATCATGGAGATCTTCGCCGATGATGCGTATAGCCAGCGGAGAACCTTCCTGCATGCTCAGTTGCCGCAGGCGGATATAGCCGTTGGGTACAAACCCTTCAAACTTTGGCAGGTATTCCTTTACGAGGTCGTTGGTAGCGTCGTTGCCGGAAGTGGTAATAAATACCTGTGCGAAGTTCCTGCGGGGCATCTCCGGTGCATAGGTAACGTTGAACCGGGGAGAGCTGGTACCTACAAAGCTGGCGATGCTGGTTACGCGCTTGTCTTTTTGCAGTTCCTGTTCCACGAGCTTCACCACCCGTTCTGTTTCTTCGAGGGAGGTGCCGTTGGCCATCCATATTTCGGCGTTAAACTGTTTGCTTTCGCTCAGCGGGAAGAACTCCTGTTTCACTTTTCCTGCCAGCACCAGTGCCAGTACGACGGCGCCTGCGGCAATGCCCACGGTTGTTTTCGGGAAGCGGAAAGCCAGCTCAATGCCTTTGTTAAAGGTGTTCTGTAAACGATCCAGCAGGCTTTTTCTTTGTTTGGTGGTACTTACTTTATGCTTCAGCCCTTTCTTGATAAATACATAACAGGTGTATGGCGTTAACAGCAAAGCCACCGCCATTGAGGTGATCAATGCCACTGCTATGGTTACCGGGAGAGCGGCGATGAAATCTTTGGAGATGCCGTTCATGAACAAGGCCAGTGGCGCGAAGGCAAAGATGATAGCCAGCGTTGCGGTGAAAATGGGGAGCGACAACTGTTTGGCCGCCTGCCAGGCAGCGGTCCACGGCGTGATGTCTTCGTCCAGCTTTTCAATATAATTGTCTACCACTACAATCGCATTATCCACCACCATTCCCAATACAATAATCAGTGCGGCGAGGGTTACCTGGTGCAGTTCTATGCCCATGATATTGATCAGGCCAAACGTGATGAGAATAGAGATCGGTGCGGCGAGGGAGGATACGGCTGCCACGCGTACAGGTAACAGCAGCATCACCACTATGATTACGGAGGCGATGGCTAAACCAAACTCCTTCATAAAGTGACGGATGCTTTCATCCACTACTTCCGGCTGGTTTACGATGGTGGTTATTTTTACATCTTCCGGAAAATCCTGTTGGATCTCTTTCAGCTTATCCTGTACAATATGCCCGAACTGTACGATGTTGTTGCCGGGCTGCATTTCAATGGCGAGCATCATTACCTTGTCGTCACCTATACGGATAAACGAAGATGGCTCTTCAAAGCGGCGTTCAATTTTCGCTACATCTTTCAATCGTACTACTGTGCCTTGCGGCGTGGTGTAAATAATCTGTGATGCGATGTCCGCTTCGGTTTTATACTGGCTGTTGGTGAACACCGGGAAGGTATTGGAGCTGATGGTCATTTCTCCTGAATAGCCGGTTACGTTCTGCATTTGCAGGGTGCGGATAATAGTTGACAGGTCAAAACCATACTGCTGCATCTTCTGATCATCGATGGTAACATATAGTTGTTGCTTCTGGCCGCCGGACCTGTTTATTTTGGACACTTCCGGAATGATTTTGAGCCCGTCTTCTATTTTATCCAGGTACTTTTCTATCTCGGCATAACTGCGTTGATTAGAGGATACCGTAATGATTTGTGCGGTTACATCTCCAAAATTACTGTTCACTACCGGACCAATTACACCGGAGGGAAGCGATTGCCTGGCTACGGTATTGAGGCCGTGTTGCAGGGTGCTCCAGAATTTTTTCCGGTCTTTGATACTGGTGTGTAATTCCACGGTGATGAAAACCTGGCCGTCTTTTGTCTGTGATTTGGTTTTCGCTTTATTTACTTCTTCAAAGGAAAACAGGTATTGTTCTATTTTATTGGTTACCTGTTTTTCCATTTGTACTTCATCTGCACCGGGGTAAAATGCGTATACCATTGCTACGGGCATATCTATCTTCGGGTTCTCGGACCGCGGCATATTGAGCAGTGAGTAGGTGCCCAGCAGTAGCAGCAATGCCGTTACCACGATGGTCACCTGTTTATATCGCATGGCAGCTTCAATGAAGCTGATCTTTCTTTTTTTCATTCTTCCAGGATTGTCGGACTAAGTAAAAATTGTTTAATGCTACAGGCTGATGGCGGTACCGTCTTTCAGGTTGGAATGTCCTGCGGTAACTACCTGTTCGCCGCCATTTAATCCGGTTGTTACCACTACTTCATTTTTTCCGGTGAGTGCGCCTACAGTGATACGTTTACGTACGGCTTTATTTTGCGCGTTGGTGATAAACACGTAGGTAATATCGTCTGCATCCCTTACTACTGCGGTGGCCGGGATGGTAAGTGCGTTCACGGTGCTGCCGGTATTCATTTTAATGGTGGCCAGCATGCCGGGAAGAAGCTGTCCGTGTTGATTATTCAGTTTTATTTTGACGCTGTAAGTACGTGAGGTGGCATCGGCCTGGGGGTTGATGATAGTGATCTTCCCGGCGGTGCTGTCGTTCAGCGTGGGAATAAATACCATTGCACCGGCGCCTTGTTTCAATGCGCCTACTTCGCTTTCAGGCACGGTTACTTTTGCGTATACCATATCTGTTTTGATGATGGTAAACGCCGGAACGCCGGGAGCGGCTGCGCTGCCTCTTTCAATTTTCCGGGCGGTAATGATGCCGGTGATGGGCGCATAAAGGCGGCTGTCGGCGATATGTTTGGCGCTGATCAGTTTATTGGCTTTGGCTTGTGCCAGTTTTGTTTTTATGTCGATATAATCTTTCGCGGGCAAGCTACCTTTTTCATAGAGTGCATTCAAACGGCCATACAGGTCTTCTGCCTGGTCGAGTGATGCGTTGGCAATGGCAAGTGAATTGCTGTATTCGGTGGCGTCGAGCGATGCCAGCAATTGTCCCTGTTTCACCAGCTGTCCTTCTTCCACAGCAATATTATTTACCACGCCGGGTACTGCAAATCCTATCTCCGCGGTATTATCAGGTTCTATGGTGCCGGAGTAAACCAGCTCCCGGGCGATATCACTTTTCTGAACTTTAAACACGTTCACTTTCACCGGAGATTGCTGCGGTTGTTTTATTTCATTGCTGCCACAGGCGGTAAGTGCTGCCGCCATGATAAAAAAGGAAACTGGTTTAAACGTCGTTGACATAAACAGATTTTATTACTATGATGAAATACAAGTATTGTGCGCACAAAATTAGGGGAGATGATTGCGTGGGAAAAGGTTGATAAATCGGGTAAGCTGGTCTGAAAGTCGGTTTGTTTTTTAGCTACATACGGTAATGGCCATACGAAAAAAAAGAGGCCGGGTAAGAGTATCCCGGCCTGTACCTTAAACCTACAACTGTTACACTGTTAGTCGTAACAATAATCTTTATTGATGAACAGCGCGGAACTCTTTAGGGGAGTAGCCTGTATGTCGTTTGAAGAATTTACCAAAGAAAGACTGGTCGCTGAAATGCAGGAGCTCTGCTACCTGTGAGATGCTGAGTTTCGGATCGTCGAGCAGGAGTTTGGCTTCCAGCATCACGAAATCGTCGATCACTTCTCCTGCATTTTTGCCCGTCATTTCTTTAACGGTTTCTGTCAGGTATTTAGGCGTTACAAATAACTGTTCTGCATATTGCTGCAGGTTGCGCTGGTGCCTGAACTGCAGCTGTACCAGGTTGGTGAAGCTGATCACCAGGCTTTCCTTTCTTGAAATATTGGACGCTTTTTGTTGCTGGTATTTTGTACTCAGCGATGCCAGTTCATAGAGCAACAGGAAGAAGGTATGATGCAGCAGCTCTTTTGCAAAAGGTAATTTCTGCATCAGGTTATCGGAGCGGATGGCCAGTTGGTTCAGGTGTTCCGCTATCGTATTCGCATCTTCTTTATTGAGCTGCCAGTGCGGGGAGTACCGGGTAGTGAAATAATCATACAGCTCCATTTTAGCAGGAGGCATTCCAATGGCCACCAGGAAGTCCAGTGTGAAACTCACTACAGAAACCACGGCTGTTTTATCCACGGAGATCATTTTTTTGGTGCTGCTGGGCGACGCCAGCAACAGGCTGTTGGCGCCCATGGTATACTCCTCGCGATTTAAGGAACCTATGATTTTTCCTTTTTTTACCAGTAGTATGGTAGTGAAATCGGACCTGAAGTTTGTTCTGATATTGTCAAAATCAGCAAGGCTCATATCATTAAAGATAGAGATACCAAAGTTGTACGGTATTTCCGGCAACCCGTTTTCACGCAAAAATTCCGCGTGTTTGTATAGCTCGCCCCGTCCCTGTTTCATATTGCAAAGTTTCATTGATCTGAGTTGCCTTCAAAGGTTAATAAGTCGGCAATATTGGTCAAAAAGTCGGTTGCCCGTTTACCATGCAAGATAGAAAGAAATATTGCCAACTTCGTGGTGCGATAATCCGTTGATCACCGGCGACATGGTTCTCTGGGTGAGAGAAAATCCAACCTTTCCGTATACGGCCACCAGTCCGCAGTCTATACCAGTTAACAGTTTATTATTGGCAAATGTTGGGCGGTTGCCTGGCTTGGGCGGTTGTTGCGGATCTTCGGGGGGAGCTACGCCTTTCACGAGTGCGTTGGTGAACATCAGCTCCACACTGGGCCGGATGGTGGCGTAAAGCTGCCAGCGCTTTGTGGTGGCGTATTGGGAAATATAGCCGTTATAGTAAGGAAGCATTTTACCAATCCTGATCAGGGAGTACACGGCGAAACCATTCAGCATGGTGCCGGCGTATAACTGACCGCCTGCTGTTATTTCTGCTATTTTTTTATACGCTGCTACCTGTTTTTCTGCAGTGAGATTGAGATTGAGGAGTAATTTGTTCCCGATCTGGTTACGCCATCCCCGGGGTCTTGTATAGCCAAGAATGCGGTGGGCAAGGGTTTGTGTTTCTTTTGCCAGCGCCCACGGCCCCATTACACCTGCAAACCATTCCGTTTGGAGGTTGTATTTATGAATGGGGTTGGAAGAGTGAAGGGTATGGGTGATAAACAATCCGCCGGCATAGGCAAAGTCGCCCGGTACAGGCACCACTTTCCGGAGGTCCTGGGGGGTAAACATTACCTGCATAAATCCCCAGCCATAGGTATTGATGCTTTCTTTACCTGCTTTTGGCATCCAGCGGTCGGGAAAGGAATGCGGAGGGTGCTGCCTGGTATAAAACAAATCGAACCGGGTACCATTGGTATATGCCTGGTCCGTTCCATTACCATTCAGGTTAATGAAGTCGTTGTCTTCGTAAAAGCGGAACAACCGCGTATTTTCAGTGGAAGCCTGTGCTCTCAGATCATTCCAGGGTGTGCCTATTATACCGCAGTAAATTAATACTGATAAGATCGTCTTTTTCATCTGGCGCCTGACATCTTTGCAAAGATCGGACAATGAAGATAAATAAAGATGGTCGATCTATCGGAATAATTGGTAAAAAAGCCGGTTATCTGTCAACCGGCTTTTTTATCTGAAATGATCATGTAAAGATAATATGACTATTCTGCTTTCAAGCTTTTCACAGGATTAGCAAGAGCTGCTTTTACCGACTGGAAGCTGACCGTTACCAGTGCGATGAACATGGCAATGATGCCGGCCAGTACAAACATCCACCAGGAGATAGGCGCGCTGTAAGCAAAGCCCTGCAGCCACTTGTGCATGGCATACCAGGCAATGGGAGAGGCCAGCACGGCCGCAATGAAAACGTACCGGAGAAAGTCTTTGCTCAGCAGGGCCGCAATATTACTCACGCTGGCGCCCAGCACTTTGCGGATACCGATTTCTTTGGTACGCTGGCGGGCAGTAAAGGCGGCGAGGCCAAATAAACCAAGACACGAAATAACGATGGCGATGGTCATGCCGGTGTTCATGAGTTGTTCCATTTGTCGTTCCCGTTCGTAAAATTTGCGGATGGTATCGTCATAAAAGTGGTAGTCGAATTTTTCGCCGGGGTATACCGACGCATATGCTTTCCGGATGCCGGCAATGGTACGTTGCAGTTGTTCGCCGGTAAAACCGGCCAGCGACAGCTTTACATTTACAAACCGGCAGATATCCTGGGAAGAAGCGATGAAAACAGGCTTGATCTGATCGCGGAGCGCAACGGTATGAAAATCGGCCAGCACACCAACAACGGGTATGATTTTCCGGGACGGCCGGTCGCTCATGCCCGACTCTACAAATTTGCCGACCGCATCTGCCGGGTTTTTAAATCCTAACGCTTTGGCGCAGGTTTCATTGATCAGCACTTCGCTGATGGTATCGGAAGTGCGCAGGTTTCTGCCGGCTACCAGTTTCAGCTGGTACAAAGGCAGATAATTTTCATCGCCGAATTCGAGGTGGCAGTTTGCCCGCAGTTCGGTTTTGTCTGTGTATTTAAGATCTGTGCCCCAGTGGCCATTGTCGGACGGTGGCCCCTGGCTTAAGCTCACCATTTCCACCTGCGGCAGCAACCGGATCTTCTCTGCCAATACACCGGGAAGGGTTTTGGCATATGCGCGGTTGGTATCAAAGGTGATGATCGCATCTTTCGTAAATCCAAGATCTTTGTTCAGCATATACCTGATCTGGTTATTGATCACCAGCGAGCCTATAATAAATACCAGGGAGATGGTAAACTGGAAAACGACCAGGCCTATACGAAGATATCCCCGTTGGTTTCCTTTCACACCGGTGCTGCCTTTGAGACTTTGTACCGGTTTAAACGAAGACAATATTTTTGCCGGGTATAAGCCGGACAGCAGCGTGGTAAACAGCGTGAGGAGCAACAGGAACAGGAGGGTAGGCCAGCTGAATAAATGCAGCGACACACCGTCGGGCATAAACGAACTGAAAAGTTCCAGTAAAGGTTTTACTGCTAAAAGCGACAACAACACCGCTGATGTCGTAAGAAGGAATGTTTCCGTAAGGAAATATACCACCAGGCTCCGTTTGTTGCTGCCCAGCACTTTCCTGATCCCTATTTCTTTGGAGCGCTCCACTGATTGGGCAGTGGAGAGATTTATAAAGTTGATGGCCGCAATGATCAGTATAAATAACGCGATGGCCATGAGGCCATACATGGTAGGAAGATGTGCCTTATGCCCGAATTCATCCGTATAGTCGCCGTTGAAATGGATATCTGCCAATGGTTGCAGGCGGAAGGCTTTGCTTACACCGTCTTGCCCTAATACCCGTTCGTTGGCGAAGGCCGCCAGCTGCCTGTTCAGCAATACTGTATCAGCGCCCGGGTTTAGCTTTACATATGCCTGTGTGCCGCCGAACATGCCCCATTGACCGAACCCGAATTCATTTTCGAACGGACTGTTTTTTACCGAGGCAAAGGAGATAAAATCGTTGAAGAGGAAATCACTGTTTTGTGGAAGGTCTTTCACAATACCAGCTATTGTTAACGGGATAGAGTCGTTATAGTAGACGATTTTCCCGAGGTACTTTTCTGCGGGCAGATCGCCGAAGTATTTAACCGCTTTGCTGGCTGTTAGTACTACTTTGAAGGGCTCCTGTAAAGCAGTGCCGGGCTTACCGGCCAGCCAGGTATATTGAAATATGCTGAAGTATTCAGGGGAGGCAATCACCACATCAGGTTTACTGCCGCTTTCAAATTTCTTCACCACGCCGTTGCTGCCGGAAACAGCTACTTTGGGACGGATAGGATGGATAGCCGCCAGCGTCTGAACCCCTGCAAATTTGTTGGATAAAGTCTCCGGGGCCGAATCCGGTACACGGGACATTTTACTGATGCCGCGGTCCGGAGAATTGAGCTGCGATACAATCCGGTAAATATTTTCTTTGCCGGGATGAAAATTATCATAACTCAGTTCAAAATGAACACTGAGAAAAATCACGAGGCAGGCACTGATGCCAAGCGCGAGGCCAATCACATTGATGGCAGCATACACTTTGTTGCGGAGCAAATTTCTCCAGGCTATTTTTATATAACTTTTGAGCATAACAGGAAGTGTGGGATTGACAGCTAAAGAATGAAAAATATGCCAATAATAACAAGCACTGATATTGATAACGTTATGATTTCTTATTATCATGTTAAATGTCCGCTTGTGCAACCGGTGTGTCCGGAAATGAACAGGTAATGAAGGGAACATTTTAAGCAGTTGAACGTTAATGATTATCATGACAACCGTAGCACTCCGCAGTTCCGAAGGCAGATGGGTAATGGCAACCACCATTCTCGCCTCTGCTATGGCTTTTATAGATGGCACCGCATTGAACGTGGTGTTGCCTGCACTGCAACATAACCTGAACGCCTCTGCGACAGACCTGTTCTGGGTATTAAACGCCTATCTGCTCATGCTGGCTTCGCTCATATTGATAGGCGGTACATTGGGCGACAGGCTGGGCCGAAAGAAAATTTTTATGGCCGGCATCTTCGTATTCATCCTGGGTTCTGCCGCCTGCGGGTTTGCCGGCACTGCCACATTGCTGATCATTTTCCGCATGATACAGGGTATCGGCGGCGCGCTGATGATTCCCGGAAGTCTTTCTTTAATTACCTCTTCCATCAATGAAAATGAAAGAGGGAAGGCTATCGGCACCTGGTCGGCCATCACCACGCTGGTGACAATGGGTGGGCCCATACTCGGCGGCGCACTTGCCGATGCCGGGCTGTGGCGATATATCTTTTTCATCAACGTGCCGATTGGTGTGGCCGCCCTGGTATTCCTGGCATTGAAAGTAAGGGAGAGCAGGGAAACGGAAGGGGATCAGCGGCTGGATTATCCGGGCGCGGTGCTTACTGCAGCAGGACTGGCCCTGCTCACGTTTGGGTTTCTGCGGATGCCGTTGCTGGGCTTCCGTAATCCGGAAGTATACGGTACCATTGCCGGCGGTGTAATATTGCTGATTGTTTTTATAGTGGTGGAAAATAAAAGTCGCCACCCCATGCTGCCGGTGCACCTGTTTAAGAATTTAACCTTCACCGGTACCAACCTGCTGACGTTCTTTTTATATGCAGGTCTTGGTGCAGGAATGTTGTTCCTTTCGCTGGACATGGTGCAGGTACAGGGTTACACCCAGCTTCAGTCCGGACTTACCTTTTTACCCTTTACGGTATTAATGATCACTATTGCGCGTTTTGCCGGGAGTCTTGCTGATAAATACGGTCCCCGTTTATTCCTGGTGGTGGGTCCGTGTGTTGCCGGTGGTGGTTTACTGCTGCTATCTTTTGTAAAGCAAACGCAGGGCGCAGCTGATTACTGGACTACCTTTTTCCCCGGCCTGGTAGCTTTGGGATTGGGCATGTCTATCACCGTGGCGCCGTTAACTGCTGCCGTAATGGGTTCTGTGAGTGATCATTTATCCGGCACAGCCTCCGGTGTAAACAATGCCATTACACGTATTGCCGGTGTTTTTGCCAATGCTATTTTTGGTGCGCTGGCAGTATTGTTTTTTTCGGGAGCAGTGCAGCGGGAAGTTAGTAAGCTGCCGCTGAATAGCTCACAGCAGGAAGCGGTGATCGCGCAAACCGTGAACCTGGGCAATGCCTCTGTGCCTGCGGGTATCGACAGCGCGCATCAGGATGCCATCCGCAAAGTATATAAAGATGGCTTTATTGCGGCTTATGGAAATATTATGCGGTTGTCCGCAGGATTGGGCTTTATGGGCGGCCTGATGGGTTTTCTTTTTATCCGTAAACGGCCGGCTGCAGCGCCTCCAGCAGGGCAATAGAAATACCGGTTTACAGGTATTGTTTCCGGACGCGGCTTTTCTATATTTGTATAATAACTACTCCTGATGCAAAAATTCCCTTTCCTGACCCTGAAGCAATCGTTACTGATATTACGTATAGCTGTGGCCGTTATATTCCTCGCGCATGCGGTGGTGAGGATCTGTAATGGCACCATTCCCCAGTTTGCGGCGTTTATGGAAAGTAAAGGACTGCCTTTTGGCGAGGCATGGGTATGGGCCATCACTGTCTATGAAATTGCAGGCGGCCTGTTGCTGCTGCTGGGAATGTATACGCGATTGCTCGCAGCGGGGTTTATCATTTTGTTGCTGGTGGGCATTGTATTGATTCACGCCTCCCTGGGATGGTTTGTAGGGGAGCATGGTACCGGCGGGTGTGAGTATAGTTTTATACTTATTGTAGCTTTGCTGGTGATTGCCGCGGAGAAGCGGCAAGTTTAATCTCACCCAAATACAATCCGGTGCACCGACCAGCGCCAGGTTTCCAATATCGCTTCATTATCCAGCTTACACAAATCCTTCAGCACCGTAATAGATTCTATCCCGAAAAATATACTCAACGCATTTACCATGTGTTTAAAGGTTGCAGGATCGGTTGTTTTCCGCAATGGCTTCAGCGCTTCTTCTATCAGCACAATACGCCGGCCGGCCCTGGAGTAGCCACTTTTAGGATGAATGGATTCCGATATTACAGAACTGAGGAACAGTCTGAATTCCGTTTCATTTTTTGTAAAGAGTTCAAAATGATAATCGATCAGTTTATTGACCCGCGCTTTCAGGTCTTTTTCGGGGATGTTGGCAAATAAGTCGTCGCTTGTTTTGGCTTTGAGCTGCAGGGAGGCTTCCCTTCTTAATACTTCTGTTCCTGTAAAATAGCGGTAGGCCGTGGCTTTGGAGATACCGGCTTCTTTGGCTACCAGTTCCACGCTGATGTCCTTTCCCTGTAACAGGAGAGTGTTGGCCACTGCTATCAGCGTTTCCCGTGTTTTTAATTTCTGCGCAATCCTGCCCCCGTCCAATGATAATTTCGCCATGCGGTTTTTAAAGTTTGATTTTAGATATAAAGGTATTACTTTCGTGAGACTAAAGTATCATTAATTATGAAACAGCATATGAAGATAAGGGGAATCAATGTAGTATACGATGATTATGGTAGTGGGGAAACGATTGTATTTATCCACGGGCAGCCATTTAACCGCAGTATGTGGGACCCGCAGGTGGCAGCCTTTAAAAGCGGCTACCGGTTGATAGTGCCCGATTTGAGGGGATATGGCGAAAGTGAAATTCCTGCGGGGATTACATTATTGGATGAACTGGCGCTGGATATTATTCATTTGCTGGAGGCCCTGAAAATAACAAAGGCCACGTTTGTGGGGCTGTCGATGGGCGGGCAGGTGGTTTTTGAATTGTACCGGTTAGCGCCGCATTTGTGCAACGCCCTGGTGCTGGCAGATACCGATGCAAAGTCGGAGAGTGCACAAAGTTACCAGGCGCGGTTGCAGTTATCAAAGGATTTAGTGGAGAAAGGGATGTCCTTTTATACTGATCGACACCTGCATCAGTTTCTCGGCAAAACTACGATGGCAGAGAAACCGGCCGTAGTAGCGGATTTGCGGCATATGATGGTGACCACCAACCCGTTGGGGGCCTCTTTGGTACAGCGGGGCAGGGCAGAGCGAAGGGATCATACTTTGATGTTGCCGGATATTCATTGCCCGGTATTGATTGTTGTGGGAGAAGAAGACGGCTTTACCCCCGTGGCCGTAGCAAAAGGAATGCAGGAACACATCAAACATGCACAACTCGTTGTAATAAAGGACGCTTCGCATATGCCCAATATGGAACAGCCGGAGATTTTTAATCGCCACCTGGAATTATTTTTACAGGGAATTAAATAGATCCGTTGTTCTTCTCACAAAAAGAAAAAAGTTTTTAATTTATTTTATTATCTTTAGGGGGAAGAATATCCAATTCTACGGATGCTTCACTGCGACTATACCGCTTCCTGCCTTTATTCATTCCATGAATTTTATTGAATCACAAACCAGTTCATTAACAAACATCTGATTGCTATGAAAAAAAAGGGATTTTTAATCGACATGGATGGCGTAATCTACAAAGGCAGCGAACCTATTCCCGGTGCTGTAGAATTTATTAATGGTCTGAGAGACAAAGGCCTTCCTTTCCTGTTCCTCACCAACAATAGCCAAAGAACCAGCAGGGATGTATGTTATAAGCTGAATAAGATGGGCTTTAAGGTAAACGATACAGATATTTTTACCTGTGCAATGGCTACCGCAAGATACCTGGCGTCCAAAAAAGAAAATGGTACCGCCTATGTAATCGGAGAAGGCGGTTTGCTGACAGAGCTTTACAATGCCGGCTATTCTATTGTAGATGATCAGCCGGATTATGTGATTATAGGAGAAGGAAGAACCATCATGCTGGAATCCGTTGATAAAGCGATCAACATGATCATGAAAGGCGCGAAATTGATAGCCACTAATCTCGATCCTAACTGCCCGATGGGCGATGGTAAATACAGGGCAGGTTGCGGCGCGCTGGTAGCGATGCTGGAATTTGCCAGCGGCATCAAAGCCTTTAGCGTAGGGAAACCCAGCCCGGTAATGATGCGCATGGCACGCAAAGCACTACAACTCACAACTGATGAAACCGTGATGATAGGCGATACAATGGGAACGGATATCCTCGGTGCAGGCTCTATGGGCTTTACCACAGTGCTCACCTTATCAGGCGTAACACATGAAAGCGACCTCGCACATTTTGGCTATTCGCCTGATTTTATTATCAAATCAGTAAAGGATTTGCTGGATGAAGAGTTGTTTATGAAAGTAATAGGAGAACCGGCACTCGCGGAAGCGGAGTACTAAAATAATTACAGGGGCGCAATGAATGCGCCCCTGTTTTTTTATTCAACACCTTGCAGGTAAACAGCCGCAAACTCTTCTGCAAAATGATGGAAGGAATGAATGCTGCCGGCCGCACTGCTCCTGTGTTCCCGGTAACTATCGAGCAGGTTGCCTTCTCTTAATGCCACTCCTATTTCTATTACATATACTTGGGCCATTTGCTCTGTTAGTCCGTTCTGCATCATACCATATAGCAGGTCGTTGTCAGAGAAACCAATCCAGGCAAGGTCCGGCTGGCCAATCGCTTTGCCCAGTACAGCGGCTACTTCGCCGCCGGTTATTTCATGGCCTATATAACGTATATGCTTGCCCGTGAATGATAAGGTATCCAGCGCTTCCGCGGCAACAGCCGCAATATCGCGGGGATGCGTAAGCACCATGTTTACACCGGCATCAAAATTATTGCCGATGATATGCTGCTGTTTTATCATAGGGATGCTGCCAAAAAAATTGGTGTAAAACATACCGGGACGAAGATGGAGTACATGCGTATCCGTTAGTTCGTTCAACCTCGCCTCTACATAGTGATTAGCGCCGGCAGGCCCGGGACCATCGGGCAGATGCGCGCCCACACTGCTGAGATTTACCACATACTTTACGCCGTTGTCAGCGATAGCGTTGGCATAGCCGTCGCCCACCGACCGCATATACTGCCTGATATCAGCAGCCTGGAAACCGGGCGGTATCATCGTATATACGGCATCGGCGCCTTTAAAGGCTTCGCGCAGAAAGCCGGGATCGTCTACAGATCCGATTGCCGGGATGGCTTGTATAGCTGTTATGGCGCTTGCCCGCTCCGGGCTGTGACTCACCACTGTAACGGTATGTCCTTTACTGATTAACTGCTGCGCCAGCGGCAGACTGATATTTCCTAATGATCCTGTAAGTGTAATGTTCATGATTTGTTTGTTTATGTAATGCTTGCACAAAAGTAAAATTGTACTTACTTTTGTACAAGTACTTACCCTATAGTATGTATCATGACCAAAGTAAAAGAAACCTCTGTAATACAGGCAAACAAACAGGCGGCATTTAACGAATGCCCCGTTACTTATGTAATGGAGAAGATTGGCGGATACTGGAAACCCATTATCCTGTTCCAGTTGCTGTCGGGCAGTAAACGCTACAGCGACCTGAGAAAGGCCATTCCCGCTATCACCGAAAAAATGCTGATCCAACACCTGAAACAACTGGAGGCAGATAACCTGGTAGTACGTATAGCCAAACCCGTAGTGCCGCCACATGTTACCTACAGCTTAACAAAAACAGGCGCTAACTTAAAACCTGTTTTATATGCAATGGCTGTATGGGCCGTATCAGACAGTAAAGAAAATTCAAAGGTATTCGCCAGGAATCTGAAGAACTTCCCCGGCATTAATTAAACGATATCATCATGAAGAAAATCCGTTTGTTATTGTGCAGCATGCTCCTCACAGGATATGGCGCTTATGCGCAACAAACACCCCCCACAAACCAACTGCGGGAAGGTACCCATAACTTTACGCTCCAGTGGATAGGCTGGGATAACCCCGGTAAAGTACAGATAAAGAAAAACAAGGACGGTAACTACACCGTGAAAGGGGAACAACGCGACACGCAGAATGGCGGCTTCGTTACCATCGACGGCGTATTAAAAGTAGTGTCTCCCCGCGAACTGACTTTTGAAGGCACCATCCAAACGATGGATAAATCACTGAACGGCGGAAAGGTATGCGACAAAACAGGCACTTATCATTTCCTGGCCAAAGGTGCGCGTAAATACTGGCGCCTGCAGGAAATGGATAACTGCGAAGGAAATAATGTAGTGGACTATGTAGATATTTTCTTTTAAAGAGTAGTGTCCGTTGCTTTTATTTCCGGTAGTTCATATACCCTGATCTCGCCGGCGCTATGCGTAACGACCAGCTGCCCCCGTTTATTTAACAGCAGGGTTACAATATCCCCGCCGTAATCAACAATAGCTGCCGGGTTGGTGGTGGGCCTTCCGTCCGCATCATACGCCCTGATATCGCAGCCTTCCGGCAACAGCTCGCCAAAACAGGTGAAGGTGTGCCGGTCGATCAGCAGCAATCTTCCAAAGCGGGTAAAGGCCACTAAAGTATCGTTGTTAATAAACAGCACCGTGTAATTGACATTGTCGGGATCTTCCGCAGCTTTGTAGCGGTCGTTGATATTGAACAGCGCTTCCTGCGATAGCTCCGCCGTTTTTTCCATGCCGGGAAAGGAAAACAATTGTATGGCTTCCTCGTAATGTGGTCCTGTAACAAAGGCTTTTCCATCGGGCGAAAAATTGCCGGCCACGCTGTCGTTGCACTGCGTCAATTCTTCCAGCATCATTTTATCATCGCTGAATTGAACAAGATACAAGGTGATGTCGTCCTGACCGGCAGGCGTTTCGATGAGGAACTTTTCTTTATCCGGTGTAGCATGAAAAACATAGCTGCGTTCCTGGCTGGCTTCCAGCGGGAGGCTATTTATGATCGTAAAATCAGAGAGGCGGAGCATCTGCAAAGTATCCTGATCGCCGGGAGATACAAACCACATATATCGTGTATCCGCAGAAAAGAAGCAACCGGACCCCAGGAAATGATACCAGGGTGCATGTTCGTATTGCCACAGCAACTGACCGTTATTATCTGTTATCCTTACAGCCGTTTCACCGGAAAGCGCTATTAGCTTACCATCCGGGGAAACTGCTGTTTCGCAGGTAACGTAATGCGTGGTTTGCGCCTGGAGGTCTTTACGCCATACTTCGCGCAGCGAGGCATCCAGCAGCATCACTTCCGGGCGCGCACTGAAATTGAGGAGATATCCGCCGTTTGTTAAAGTGGTGATGCCCGCCGGGTTTTCTCCCAGTGGTAGTTGCAGGTGAATAGGTAGTGATATACTTCTGAAAGGTGCAGCCATGATTTCTGTAGAATAAGAAATCAAAGGTAGCGTTCTTTCAAAAAAAAATCAGTGGTAGTCTTTTATGGGAAAAGATTACCACTGATTTTTTTATTCTGCAGGATAATACTGCTTCAGCCAGGTGACCAGCTTGGAGAATACATCTATCGCAGCAGTGCCGCCAACACCATGTTTCTCCTGCGGGTATAGTTCCAGCTGTGTGGGGATGCCCAGTGCAATGAGCTTGTCGTGCAGCTTCACCGCCTGACTTACATGTACCAGCGGATCTTCACCGCCATGAAATAAAATAGTAGGTACGCCGCTTTCTTTTGTAAGCCGGTAATAAGGGCTGGCATCAGCAGCAATTTTAGCCGCAGGGTCAGGCTCACCGAGTAAGCGTACTACCTTTTCATCGGCGTCTTTATTTTCCTGCCTTACTTTTTTGTCGGTGAAATCGGTAGGGCCCCAGAGGTCCACCACGGTTTTTACCTGGCGCAAACTATCCATTGCATAAGCGTATTGCAAAGCGAGGTAGCCGCCGGCGCTGCCACCCATGAGGGCAAACTGGCTGCCATCGAATTGTAGTTTTTTAGCCTTGGAAGATATAAACTCCAATGCCTTACGTACATCTTCAAGTTGGGCAGGGTAGCGGTCTTTACCATCGCGGATAAGGCGGTAGTTCATGGATACTACGCCATAATGCAACCGTCCAACCAGTTCGTCGATGAGTTCTTTGGGCAGTTCTTTTTTGTCGCCGCCGGTCCAGCCGCCGCCATGCAGGTACACAATAATTTTAGTGCCGGCTTTGTGGTTGTCCGGCATGTAGGCGTCCAGTGTGTTATCGTCCCCGGCGTCGCCATAGGACACGTTGCGTAAGGTGCGGTAGGTAGGCGTCGCTTCGGTGATGGTGTTGCCAGCCGCTATGCCATCCCGGAGATGTTGTGTGTTGAGATAACTGATCAGCGCTTCCGGATGGTCTGTTTGTACGCCCTGAATGCCTTTGTTCATCGCGGTCTTCCAGCTGTCCGGCCCTTCATCGGGCGACTGTACATCCAGCCATACTGCGGTGTTCTGCTTACGCGCAACGGCCAGCATTGCCGGATCGGTAATATTATCTAGTACGGCTATACGAATATTTTTCAGGAAGAATTCCAGTTGCTCCGGCGTTTTTACTTCGTCCGGCAGACTGGTCATCAGCGGCGCTTCCGGGGCTGTTTTCTTCCAGGCTTTGTATTGGTCTTTTTCATTGAGATAAACTACTACCTGTTTTTCCATGCCGGCGGCCTGTAGTTGTTTCCAGGTTTCCGGTACATCGGCGGCTTTAAAATCGAGGTAGATGTTCAGTTTACCTTTGCATGCCTGCAACGCTTCTGCGAAGGTGGGCACGCGGTATACTTTTCCATCAGTACTGCGTACCTGTAGTTTTTTGATGTCCGCCAGCGTGAGGTCTGTTACATTGCCGGTACCATTCGTCATTTTATCTACGGTGGCGTTGTGCATGAGGATCAGCTGCCCGTCTTTAGTGGTGCGGAGGTCCAGCTCGGCGTAATCAGCGCCGCAGCGGATGGTTTCTTCTATAGCCGCCACGGTGTTTTCAGGTACACTTACGTGGTTGCCGCGATGCGCTACCACAACAAATTTATTTCGTGTAGCCGGCAGCGTTTGGGCGAAGGCGGTAATGGCGAGGCAGCAGGTAGCGGCCAGTAATAACGTTGACTTCATCAAAGGATGGCTTTAGTATCGGTAACGAATACACGTGTACTAACGGTGTAGGTGCCGCCGGTGGCGTTCTGGTATTTCAGGTCAACGTAAAAGGCACGGTATCCGTTAGGAGGCAGGGTGGTGGTCACTTTTACTTTCGACTGATGCGCCAGTCCCAGGCTTTTGGACTCCCATTTATCATTGCGGAAGTCCAGGTCCGAAGAGTTGGCCGACCACAGGACTACATCCAGTAAACGGTCGGAGGTGGCTTTGGCAGTAAGCCGTACTTTTCCGCTGTGCGTACGGGTAGTCCAGCTGCAATCGGGGTACGACTGCTTGCTCAGTGTCATCCCGAAGAAAGCGCTGAGTCCCTGGAAAGCCTGTACTTTATCGCCGAGGTTATGACCGGCATTGGGTACGTAGTTGATCAGGTTTTTACCGGGAATGCTGTCGATGTAATTCTTGATATTATCCACTACCCAGTATTCATCGTTGGTGCCCATGAATATCATTTTGGGTATAGACAGGCTGCTTCTGTAGGAGTAAGGATCAATCATGGTGTTGATAGCCATGCCTTCGGTGGTATGAGCCGTTTGGGGGATGCCCAGTTTCACGTAATCTTCTATCTGCACACTATATTCTTTCCAGGTTTTGATCTGGTAATCCAGGCTTACAGGCATATTGAGCACATCGATCACCATTGGCGCAATGGCCACCACACGGTTATCGTTGGCGCCGGTGAGCCAGGTAGTCCAGCCGCGTTTGGAAGCGCCGGATACCACAAAGCCATTCACTTTACGGTTCAGTTGTTTGTTCGCAAATTCCTGGATCACATCCATTGCACGTACGGCACTCTTTACCATTGGAAACAGCAGTGGCCAGTTGTAATCACCATCTTTCTTAAACTGGTGAAGGGTGTAAGAGATCAGCGCATCTTCCGTTAGCTTACCAAAGAGCGGCTGGTTGGGTGTTTGCCGTAATACGGCTGTTACGGCGTGATTCACTGCAGCTATTTTTCCCATTTGCTGGTACAGTTCATCCGTAGGGCCGTTCCAGTTAGGGAGTCCTTCTTTCACGGAGCCACCGGTAATAAACAGCAATGCGCCGTCGTATTTAATTTCGTCGGGCACAAAAATGGTGAGCTGGTGTTTCCAGGTGTATTCCCGCCACTTTTGCGAGGTAAGGAGTACGTTATAGCCTTTGCCGTTAGTAACGTTGAAAGAATCTTTCAGTTCCCATTTGAACGAAGTATCTCCGTTGTTCAGGTAGCTTTTCAGCGCATTGGCAGGTGTTACGGTTTGCTGTGCAAAGGCGTTCGCCTGGCTTAACAGGAGAGCAAACGCGGTGGCAGCATGTAAAAAGAGTTGCTTCATATCCAGGTAGCATTGTTTTAAGGGTTGATGAAATATAAGAAATTACCAGGGTTTTCCGGTGCCCTGAATAATCCAGGGTTTTGACCACGGACTATTTTTGCTGCCATTGGCGCCAAAAGACGAGTAAGTGGTTACTTCCAGTCGGCCTGCAGCCACTTCCATATTGGCTTTGTTCAGGTTACGTTCTTCCAGCATATAGTACAAACGTACAGGTACTACGGGCGCTTTCGCATAGGGACCGGCCTGCAACACCGGGTAGCCTGTTCTTTTATAATCGGCCCATGCTTCGGTAGCGGCAGTCCAGCTGGCGATCCATTTTTGCAGGATGATCTGTTCCTGTGTATGATTAAATTTCACGGCAGGCTGCGCAAGATAAGCTGCGCTGCTGCCGGCCACTCCCCATACATTCAGCGATGCCTGAACGCCTGCGTTGTAATGCGCTTCCGCATCACCGGCCGCCCATCCTTTCACCGCTGCAGCTTCCGAAAGAATAAAATGTACTTCCGATGCGGAAATGATCCTCGACTTCAACAACGGTCCTTTCGGTTGTTTATAGATATCGTTGAGCCACGAAACATGCGGGTTCCTTGATGCCTGGCTGGCATCGGGACTGAGGTTATATACCGCCGGGCCGGAAATAGCCGGGGGAAGTCCCACGTAATTTTCATCCTGGTTAATATCATTGATGGTAAGTCCTTTGGAGGCCAGCACATCGGGCGAGATGTATCTTACCTTCCGCGGTTCTCCTGCTATCACGGTGTCTGTGGCTTTATACACGTTGCCGGTGCCGGCTGGTTTGGTATCATCTACCAATAAAAAACACTGTACTTTACTGGCCCATACGCCCAGCCTGGGATCGTGTCTTGATTGCAGCGCATTTACAAACGTGCTGCACATTTTTAACCGGCGGTAGTTGCTGCTGTCGGTATCGTAGGCCACATTCATGGGCCAGGAATCCGCATTGCTGTTGCCGGGGAACGACATGGTGGCATCTTCCGAGCCATCGATGTTGAGGATAAGCGGATATTGCGCAGGATCGGCTACTATTTTTTCAATACCGGCTTTTGCGATCGCCGGCAGCTTCTCAGACAGGCGCATATAATACCGTAATGCGAGGGAATTAGCCATTTTACGCCATTTCACGGGGTCGCCCTGGTAGTACACATCCACGGCGTCAATCGGGTTGGCATAAGCGCTTTTAGGCTTTGAAAGCAGGGCGTTTGCTTTTTCAAGATCAGCGAGGATGCCGGCGTAAATAGTTTGCTGCGGATCAAATACCGGCAGCGTGGTTTCGGGCGTACCATTTTCACCCTGCAGGGCGTAGGTGTAAGGCGCATCGCCCCAGAGATCCGTGATCAGGCCAAAGAGCAGCGACTTCATTACCAGCGCAACGCCCTGGTGCAGTTCACTGTTCAGTTCCACTCCACGTTTATATACCAGCTGGTTGTTTCTCAGTACGTCGTAATAGCCGGTCCAGCTGTTGGAACCGGACCAGTCGTATTCGTTGTGAGTGGTGGTCCAGCCATCTTTTTGCGTGTGCTGCATCACCCCGGCCATATCCTGGTAACCCAGGAATACCAGCTGGTACCCTGTGGTGGTGAGCACAGTAGATAACACCAGGTTGGGATTGACGGTAGCCGGATTGCCGCCGTTGGGATTTTCGTTCATGTTGATCAGGTCCTTTTTACAGGACGCAACAGATAAACAAAGGAGCCCGATACTGAGTATAATAGATTTACGCACTGTTTTCATATATCAGAGTTAAAGGAACACTTAAAAGGTGACGTTCAGTTTTGCGCCCACCGGGATAGCCCAGGGAGTAACATTGTATCTTTCAATACCCTGCTTAAACTGCATACCAGAGCCCTGTACAGCGGTAGAAGGCTGATAGGCATTTTCCGGATCGATGCCGATCTTGGCAGCTGTCCACAGGATAATATTCCTGCTGTATACCGAGAAGCTGGCGCGTTGCAACCTGGCGGTACTGATCAGTCGCTGCGGCAGCTCATAAGTAAGCGACACTTCTCTCAGCTTCAGGTATGATGCAGGAAATAAGAACGCCCTGGTAAACGACCAGGCAGTACTACCTGCATAAGGAAGCGTGAGGGTGCCATCGTTACCAAGATTTTCGAGATAGCCGGTAGGGTTGCCATTGCTATCATATCCTTTTGCTCTTACACCCGGAATAAATACGCCGCCATAAGGCAGCACATACGGGCCATAAGTAAAAGGAAAGCTGTTGTATTCAGGCGTAGGACCACCTACCAGCGGGAAGTTGTTGCCGGTAGGGATTACCAGCTGATCCTGGTGACTTACGAGATAGTCGCGCAGTTCCTGCCCTTTCATAGTACCGGGGTCCGTGAGTTTATCGAGGAACAGCTGCGAGTTGCCATGTTCTTCTCCATAACGATAAGTTTGCGATACAAAATCACCGCCATTCCTCCAGTCGAAGGTCATGTTCAGTGTAAAGTTTTTATAAGAGATGGATGTCTGGAAACCCATGATGAAATCAGGGTTAAAATTGCCAATCTTATTTTTTGTATTGATAGCATCTATACTTTGCCATTTACCGGTGTTATCCAATATGGGGTAGCCATAGTAAGGGGAGGATTTGTCTGTAACTGTTACCAGCTGTGCATCGTAGATGTCGCCGATATCTTCTCCCACATAAGTCCAGGCGCCGCCTTTTCCTTCTTCCCAAAGGGTATAATAAGGCATATCATCCGGCAGGGAAATGATGCGGGTTCTGTTTCGGGTGAAGTTAAAGTTCACATCCCATTTCCAGTTTCTTGTTTGCACAGGTGTGCCGCCAAGCGTTAATTCAATGCCCCTGCTCCTGAGCAAACCGGCGTTGATACTGCGGGAAGAGTAGCCCGAAGAAGGAGGTGTTTTAGGACTGAAGATCTGGTTCTTGTTTTCAACAATATAGTAAGTGCCTGAAAAATGCAGGCGGTTCTGAAACAGGTTGATATCAACACCGCCTTCATACGAAGTGGCGATTTCCGGCTTCAGGAAAGGATTCAGCAAGGTGCCGAAAGTGGTGAGCCGCGGTATATTTCCCCAGGCGCCCACGCTGCCTAGCGTAGCTACCAGCTGGTATGGCGAAGCATCGTTACCTACCTGTGCTGCACCGCCTCTTAACTTGATCATGTTGATATTGGAAGAGGTGATGTGCGCCATTTCATTCAGAAGTACACTCAGCGAGGCCGACGGATAAAAGTAAGAAGCCGCGTCGGGGAGGGTGCTGGACCAGTCGGTACGGCCCGTCACATCAAGATAGGCCATCCCTTTATATCCCACGTTGAGCATACCATAAATACTGTTCACGCCTTTTTCAAAGGTGCTGCTGTAGAAGTTGAGGTTTGCGGGAGAAATATTCTGAATCGTATACACACCGGGTGTATTAAGACCGGTACCGTCTTTAGTAGACGTGGTAACGTTGCTGCCTGTCTGGTACCGCATATTGCCACCGGCAGAAACGGACATGTCGAAATGATGAATGGCTTTTTTATAGGTAAGCAACACGTCCATGTTGCGCTCGTAGTTATCGATGTTGATGATACCATAAGCGCCGCCGGGATTATTCAGGTAGCTGTTGGAAATTTTGGTTTCTCTTTTTTCGCCATAGGTATCCAGTGCATACCGCGCCATGAAAGTAAGGGATGGCAGTATTTTCCAGTCGGCCCGGATATTACCAAACAGCCGGTCCCGCACAAACCCGTTCTTTACTTCATACGCGAGGAAGTAAGGATTATTGAATACGCCATTGTATTGGGTGCGTTGCTGTAATCCTTCCTGGCCCGGCATCCAGTAGTCGGCCAGGTCGCGCACATCAATATGCGGGGAGATGCTGTATACAGCCTGCAGCGGGTTAGCGCCACGATCGCCGGCAGCGCGGTTGTTGGAGTTATTGCGGCTGAAATCGATGTTGGTGCTTAGGCTGAGCTTTGAGTTTACCTGCAGACCCGAGTTCAGGCTCAATGTATTTTTATAGAGATCGGTGTTCGGGATGATTCCCTTGTTGGACATGTTCGCATAGGAAACACGATAGGAGATCTTATCATTGTTGTTGGCTACCGAAGCGCCGGCGATAGTAGTGATGCCGGTGTTGACAAAATTCTTCACATTATCTTTATGCGATACCAGCGGCATGGGGATCTTTTTGCCGTTTGCATCGAGCGGGCTGTTCCACTGCACTTCTTCATAACCCATATCCAGCTCGGCGCCAAAGGTGCCGTCTACATTTTCCTGGATGATGGTGCCGAAAGGATTAGTGAGCAGGTTGCCGCTGCGTGAAAATGGAATGCCTGCAAGTTGACCGGAGCCAAACTTCGTTTGCCATTTCAGGTATTTGTAGGGAATGTCGAATACGGAGTTTACATACGCATCAACAGTTACCTTATTTACTTTTCTGCCTGTTTTGGTGGTGATGAGCACTACGCCGTTGGCAGCGCGCGAACCGTACAATGCTGCGGCGCTGGGGCCTTTCAGGATAGTAACGCTTTCAATATTATCGGGGTTGATATCGGAAATGGCATTGCCATAGTCCACCATATTATCTTTACCGATCTGGCTGATGTTGTTCACGGTGTTGGCTACAGGTACGCCATCTACTACAAACAGCGGCTGGTTATCGCTGCTGAGGGAGGTAGCGCCGCGTATGATCATACTTACAGACGACCCGGTGGTGCCGGTGGAGTTAATAGTAACGCCCGCCACTTTTCCGGACATGGAGTTGAGCACGTTTTCCTGTGCTACCCGGTTAAATTCCTTGCCGCCCAGTTCTTCCACAGAATAGCCCAGCGCTTTCTTTTCTCTTTTAATGCCCAGTGCCGTAACCAGTACCTGGCTTAACTCTTCTACTTTTTTTTTCAGTACAACCGATAGTGATAATTTGCTGGAGTCGTTGATCATATACCCGCGCAGCGTATCGGTGGTGTAACCCATTTGTGATAGCACGAAATGATACGGACCACCTGCAGGGAGTTTGGCAAAGGTAAAGATGCCTTTTTCGTTGGTGACGGTGCTGGCCAGTACTTTATTATCTGCGTCTTCCATTTTCACCATTACACCGGGCAGGCTTTCATTACTTTCATTTTTTATCATACCAATAGCGGCAGGGCGTGCATTCTGCGCCACTGCGTTTCCGGCCATCAGTTGCCAGAGCAACAGCAGTAGCCAGATAATGGTGGTGGGGCGTGATTGTTTGATTTTTACATACATAATATGTTCGTTTTTTAGGCAAAAGGAAGTCCGTGCAGCCTCATGGAGGCTGCCTGTGTTGTAAGTATGGGAACTGTTTTCCGGGATTATTGTACTATGTAGATAACATCATCTTTCTGATTAATAGTAAGATTATTTAACGTACCAATAGTCGTCAGGAATTCTTTTAATGTTTCTTTGCTACTGTCGAATGTTCCGGTGAAATTCATGCCTGTGAGGCTGCTTTCTGTATATTGTATGCTGACGTGGTATTTCTCAGACATCTGTTTGAAAACGCCCACCAGCGGTTCATTGTTGAACGTGATAATTTCGTTTATGCGTACAGGTGCTTTATCTTTTTTATTGCTGATGGCCGCATTCACAGTTACCAGCATTTTTTGCCGGTCGTAGCGCAGTGCCTGGCCGGGAAGCAGGTAAACATCGGGTGCCTGTGCATGCTCCTGCTTTACCACTACCTTGCCGCTGATCAGCTGTACCTGTGTGATCGCTTTCCCGTTCCATGCAGTTATTTTAAACACGGTGCCTAATGCGGTGGTGCCAAGCTGGCCTGCATATACGGTGAATGGTTGCTCTTTATTACCGGTTACGCGGAAGAGGGCTTGTCCTTTTAAATAAACATCCCTGCGGCTGCCGGTAAACGGCTCCTGGTATTTCACCTCGCTTTGCGGCGACAGTTCAACAATGCTGCCATCGCTCAGCTGCAGCGGCATTGTTTTGCGGGTGTGGTTCATCACCGTACGTAACGCTGTTGCCGGAGCAACATTTGTTTGCGCGAGTTTTACGGCCATTGTTTTATTCACGGGCAACGGACGTAACAAAGTCCATAGGAGTCCGCCGGAAATAATCAGTACAACAGCTGCTGCCGCTGCATACCAACGCCTGTTTATTTGTTTCTTCTGAAAAGTACGACCTTCGATCACCGTCATCATTTTACCGGAAATGGCTTCCGGTAATTGCTGGCCGGGCTGGAAAGCATGCCAGCTTTCTTCCGTTAAGTAAGGTTGTAAAGCCTCCGGATGCTGCGCAATGTATTCTTTTACCCATTGCTTCTCTGCTTCATTGCATTCATCCCGGAGAAACTTTTCAATAAGTGTTGCTGAATGCTTCATAGTAAGTATTCGTTTGAAAACAGTAAATCCCTCACTGCATAACATTTAGTTAATAGATCACGAGTAGCAGCAGTAGCAGCAGGGAATTTTTTAATTGCCGGATAGCCCGTACAATATGGTTTTCAACTGTTTTAGGGGAGATGGATAACTGCCTGGCAATTTCTTTGTGCGGAAGTCCTTCAAAGCGGCTGAGTTTAAAAACATTTTTCCGGATGGGAGATAGTTGTTCTATACTGTTGTACACCCGTTTCAGTTCTTCCTTTACAGAGATGTCTGTTTCCACATGCCAGGTAGTGGTATCCTTTACCAGTGTTTGCGTATGACGGTTACGCACCTGCTGTTTGCGGAGCAGGTCGGTCATCACGCTTTTGCCTATACGAAAAATTTGTGTGGAGATATTGAAGTTTGTTGAAAGCTTCTCCCGTTTTTCCCAGAGGAGTATGAAAGTAAGTTGCACAGTTTCCTCCGCTATGTAAACGGAGTGTGTACATTTCAGCACGTAGAAGTAAAGTTTTGTGTGGTACTGTTGGTATACCATCTTAAAACTTTCGATATTCCCATTGATAATATCCTGTACAATACTTTCCATAATTGCCAGCAAATATCTGATCAGCCTAAACAAGATACAAGGAATTACCGATTATATTATTGTTATTTTCAACAATAGCATGCGATATCTCCGCGGTTCGTTTATTTCTTCAATTTTAATATTAAGGGTACCGTAGCTACACCGGGGATCGTTACCGTGAGGGAAAGATCCAGGTTGGTGCTGCTGATATTTTCGATCCAGTGCGGGTCGTTTTCTCCTTTGGCAGAAATAAGTTTCAACACCGAATCATGTACATCCAGGTCCCACGTACCGCTGTTGCCCGCAACAGGCAGGATCAGCGTGGTGCAGCCCTCAATGGCAAAGGAACCATCGGCATTAAACCGGTAGGTGTTGTTAACGGTGCAGGTGAACAGGGCGCCGCCCGGTCCGAGTAGCGGAGCAAGCGCAATGATGCTGGTGCCTGCGGGAATGTTCTGTTTATTCAATTTAACGGCTACAGCCAGCACGATGTCCTGTTGTTTCCAGGTACCCGTCACCAGTTCATACTTAGGCGATTTTTGGGGCGTTGCAGGCTTATCTTTTTTACAGGCGCCTGTAAGTATACAAAATACAGACAGTACAATAAATAGATAACGGGGGATAAAAAAGTGCATGTGTTTTGGTATTAAATGATGGAAGGAGTTTCGTTCCTTCTATATATTCGTTTTGAAACGGTATATCCCTCACCGCTTAACAATTGGTTAATATAAACTAGCCTTTATCCCTGAATTTTTTGGGCGACACCCCCATGATCAGTTTAAACGACCTGGAAAACGTGTATTGATCGGGGTATCCCATTTCCTGCGCAATTTCTTTTACGGTAAGATGGGTATCTTTCAGCAGCTGGCTGGCCTTCTGCATCCGCAGGGAGGTAAACAGCTGGATGGGAGAGTAGCGTGTTTTTTCTTTGAAGAGGGCCGACAGGTATGAGGCGGAAATACAGGTTTCCCTGGAAAGGTCGGCCAGGGTGAGGTGCTGGTCCAGCTTTCGTTTCATGAGCTGGATACATTGCTCAATAATATTGTCGGCGCCCTTCTTCATATAATTGAAAACAGTAAGCCGGAAGGTACCCAGGAAACTATAGAACCGGAAATTGGCATACAGCAGGTTTTCTATATTATTCATGAGGTCGAGATGATGGAGGATATCATCGAACTGCGCATTGCGCCCTACAAGCGGCGGAATGGTATGTGGTTTCAGGCCGGTGCCGAGGTAGCTGTAGATGTCGTCAGCGAGCTTGCCGGAAAACTGTACGGCGTAGATGCGCCATGGTTCTTCGGCCGAAGGGCCGGAGCGGAACGCGGCGCCTTTTGGAAAAAGCAGGTATTGATTGGATTTGATGGCCACTTTCTTTTTCCCGGTTTCCAGCCATCCTTTTCCATGTGTTACATATAATAAGGTGTATACCGGAGCGCCCTTTGGTTCGCTGATTTCGCGGGCAGCATTTTCAGGATAGAGGCCAATGGTGGTAATAAAAAGGTTCCTGCCAAGCGGATGCTTTTCCAGCTTGCGTTTCAGGTGGTCCGGTAAGTTCCAGGTGGTCGGTGTGTTGGCGGCCAGGTTGTTCATCGCAATAGTAATTTAAGCTATTCTTTTCATAACATTCAACATTGTTTGATCCATAAAAATTAGCAATCTTCGTGTAACGACTGTAATATTTATTCATCCACGTATTGAACTGGTTTTATCAACCAATCGGAGAATCGTTATGCACCAACTGCCAATAATTGATCTGGCTGTAATCGCCATTTACCTGCTATGTATGATTGGAGTGGGGGTATGGTTTTCACGGAAAAACAGGAACGCAGCACAATTTACCACGGCATCAGGAACTATACCGGGCTGGGCTTTGGGGCTTTCTTTGTATGCCACGTTTTTAAGTAGTAATACTTTTCTCGGCGTGCCGGGAAAATCATTTGGCAGTAACTGGAATGCTTTTGTATTCAGTTTATCTATGCCGCTGGCAGCTTTTATTGCGGCAAAATATTTTGTGCCGTTTTACCGGCGCAGCGGTGAAGTGAGCGCCTACACACACCTGGAACACCGCTTTGGCCCGTGGGCCAGAACATATGCGATGGTTTGTTTTATCCTGATGCAACTGGCGCGGATGGGCTCCATCTTTTTTGGTGTGGCGCTGGCGCTGCAGGCGCTTACGGGGTTGGAAATGCGTACTATCATGACCGTTACCGGCGTATGCATCATTATATATACGGTGTTGGGCGGTATGGAAGCGGTGATCTGGACAGAGGTATTGCAGGGGATTGTAAAAACCGCCGGCGCCATCGTGATCCTCTGGCTGGTGATTACAGGAATGAACGATGGCGTGAAGGATATCTGGAAGATAGGAATGGCAGATGGGAAATTTTCCCTGGGCAGTTTTTCCCTGCGGGATTTCAGTACGTCTACTTTCTGGGTGGTGTTCCTGTATGGCTTTTTTATTAACCTGAATAATTTCGGGATGGACCAGAACTATGTACAGCGCTATCATACGGCCCGTTCAGAAAAGGAAGCGTCGCGCAGTATATGGCTTTGCGTGTATTGGTATGTGCCGGTGAGCATGGTATTCTTTTTTATCGGCACTGCCTTGTATGCGTATGCGCAACAGCATCCGGAACTGCTGCTGCCGCTGAAACAACAGGTGGCTGCGGAAAGGCAGGTACCGGTTGCATCACTGCAGCCAGCTGATTACGGCGATAAAGTATTGCCCTGGTTTATGGTCACCAAAGTGCCTAAAGGACTTATGGGCTTAATCGTAGCAGCCATTCTTTCAGCTGCGATGAGTACCGTCAGCAGTGGCATGAACAGTACCGCTACTGTTTTTCTGAAAGATATCTATCAGCGGTATGTTGATCCGAAAATCACGCCTGCAAAGGAAATGCGGGTATTGTATATCGCCACTACCTTATCGGGTTTGCTGGCTATTGGTTTTGGTATTTCCATGATAGGCGTGAAGAGTATTCTTGACATGTGGTGGGAGCTGTCTGGTATTTTTGCGGGAGGCATGCTGGGATTGTTTTTGCTGGGTATTATCTCCAAAACAAAAAATGCCACAGCGGTTACTGCTACCATCATTGGTATTATAGTGATCCTGTGGATGTCGTTATCAAAGTATCTGCCCGCCGGATGGGTAAATCTGCGCAGCCCGTTGCATGCGCATATGATCATCGTGGTGGGAACTTTATCAATATTCCTGGCGGGAATGCTGCTATCGCGGCTGCAACGTCTTAAAACTTCCTGATTTATTAAAACCAGTTTGTTATGCAAAAGAAATTTGTACCGGTGATGATCACCCCCTTTAATCTGAAAGCGCAGATTGACCATGACATGGTGGAGCACCTGGTAGATTTTTATCTGGATGCCGGCGTAAAAGGTTTTTTCGCCAACTGCCTGTCGTCCGAAATGTACAGTATCAGCGAGGATGAGCGACTGGAGCTGACACGCCACGTAGTGCGCTATGTGAATGGCCGTGTGCCGGTAGTGGCCACCGGGTCGTTTGGTCTTACCATCAAAGACAAAGCGCTGTTTACACAAAAGATCTATGATACCGGTGTGGATTCTGTGATCATGATCACCGGTCATTTCGCCAATATAGATGAGCCGGATGCGGTGCTGCTGCAAAGATTTGAGGAATTGTTTTCGCTGACCGGCGATATTCCGTTAGGCTTATACGAATGCCCTGCGCCTTATAAAAGAGTGATTACACCGGAAATCCTGCAAACCTTACTGGCTACCAACCGACTCATTTATCACAAGGACACTTCCTGCAAAGTAGAAAACGTGCGCGCCAAACTGGCCGTAACAGCGGGCAGCCGGCTGGAGTTCTACGATGCACATACGCCTAATGCGGTAGCATCTATGGAAATGGGAGCAGCTGGTATGTCGTCTATCTCCGGAAATTTTTATCCTGAAATACTGGTGTGGCTGTGTAATCATGTAAATGATGAAAGCCGGCAGGAAGATGTGCGCTGGATACAATCGGAATTGCAAAGAGTAGACCCGCTGATCCATATAGCTTATCCGCTGAGCGCAAAATATTTTCTGCAGTTAAGAGGTATTCCTGTACGTACCATCAGCCGCGCCCATGCGCTGGAGCTGACGCCGGAACAGAAAGAAACCTTGCAGCAGATTTACCGTGATTTTAAAGGCTGGTGCGAGCGTTTACAGATCTGGGAAGTGGTGTCGGCGCCTTTACCCTCACATTAAATCGATGTTATTTCTGACAGGAAGTTATGACGGCAACCGGCCAATGTGTAGTTTAGAGAAAGATCCTTATGCTAATTCACACAATAGATGTCAAGCAGTCCATACAATCCTCAGCAAGATGAACAGTTCCTGTGGGTCCGGCTCCGTAACGGAGACCGGGACGCCTTCGGGGAAATATACCGGCGCTACTTTCCGTTGCTGTTCCGCTACTGCATCCGGTTTACAACAGACCGTGCATTGGTAAAGGATATGTTACAGGACTTCTTCTCGCAGCTATTTATGCAAAGGGCCGGCCTTTCACTTCCTGTCAGCCTCAAAAGTTACCTGATGGTAGCCGCCAGGAGAAAGCTGTTCAGGTATCTTGATAAGTCGGCGCACGGCCCTGCCAGCCTCGACGAAGGCACAGCCTCCACTTTCGCCCTGGAGCTTTCCCCGGAAAGTATCCTCATCAACCGGCAGCATACCGAAAACGCCACGCGGTTGCTGCAACAAAAACTGAATGCCCTTACCCTCCGCCAGAAAGAAGCCGTATACCTGCGTTTCTATGAAGGTCTTTCCTACGAGGAGATTGCCGATATTATGGTATTGAAAGAAGTAAAGTATGCCCGGACCTTGATATACCGGGCCATAGCAGAATTAAAAGAGCTGCTGGCACAGGATGAATCAGCCCTGATGTTCCGTTAAAAAAAAGTTTTAAAAAATATCCGTTTCCCTGAGGGTATTTTTTCGATTCGTGACTCTTCTTATTGTACAAGGTACTTTTTTATGAACTATAGTGAATTCGACGCAGCAGATTTTGCTGCGGATGACTTATTCCGTGCGTGGGTGCTGGAAGAAACAGGTGCTGCTTTCTGGGAAGGCTGGATAACAGCGCATCCCGAAAAGGAAGCGGCACTGCAGGATGCCCGCGCATTGGTGCTGGCACTACGGTTCCGTACCAACGAAATAAGCATGGAAGAAATGGATGCGGTGAAAGATCAGATAGATCTGTTGCTGGACGAACCCGTTATTAAAAAAAATAACGGAACTGCCCGCAGGCCCTGGTATTATGCCCTGGCTGCCGCTGCCGCCGTGTTGCTGTTTGCCGGTATATGGTATGCACAGGGAAGCGAACCACCCATTGAAAACATTCTTGTTCAAACCGGTTTCGGGGAAACCAAAACGTTGCAACTGCCCGACGGTTCTATTGTACAGCTAAATGCCAATTCATCTGTTTCTTATCCCCGCAAATGGACAAAAGAAAATGTAAGAGCAGTAACGCTGAATGGCGAAGCCTATTTTAATGTATCCAAATCGCCCGCCGGATTGCATCCCAAATTCCGGGTGCTGATGCCGCAGGTCACCATTGAAGTAAAAGGAACTGCCTTTAATGTATACCACCGTCACGACCAGGTGAAGGTATTACTGGAAGAAGGAAAGATTGTAGTGAACGATAGCCTGGATATGAAGCCTGGCGACATGATGTCTTTTACGCCGGGAGCACATCACCGGCTGCAGGCAGATCCTGTGCAGCTTACCGCCTGGAAGCAACACCGGCTCCTGTTCAGGGACACGCCGTTGATAAGCGTTGCACAGCAACTGGAAGATATTTACGGTTATAAGATTCAGTTCAGGAATAAGAAAATGGAAGGCCTGTTATTTACAGGCGCCGGTCCTGCTGACGATCCTTCGATGGTGTTGAAAGCTATGGCCACCGTACATCAGCTGAAAATGAAACAAAGCAATTCAGTTATCATTTTTGAATAAGGTTTTTAAAATTTACAGTTATGCAAAAGAGCTTTACGAAGCTTTATTCTCCCTGGAGAGCAATGCTGCTGTTGTTGCTGCTGCTGACCACCGAAACCAGCGCACAGCAATTAATGGTAAGAAGCGGAAATACTCCCGGGGAAGCAGGAACCATCCCACTCCGGCAGATGCTGACCAACCTCGAAACAAGGTTTAACATCAGCTTTAATTATTCGCCCACACAGGTAGCGGATAAATTTGTAGCAGGAAAACAACTCCGTGTTACCGACAGTAACCTGGAAGTCCAGCTAACGAAAATGCTTACACCACTGGGTTTACAGGCAGTAAAATTAAGCGATCATGATTACGCGATCCGTCCTTCCGGCGGGGAAGCCAACACCACCAAAGCACAGGAAGTTACCGTAAAAGGCATCGTCACCGATGAAAGCGGTGTAGCCCTTCCCGGTGTAAGCGTACATGAAAAAGGAACCTCGAATGGTACGGCTACCAACGTAGACGGACAGTTTACCATTAAGGTAGCAAGCAGCAATGCGGTGCTCGTATTCCGCTCCGTTGGTTACCAATCAAAAGAAGCAGTGGCCGGCAACGGTAACCTGCAGGTGCAGTTAGTGGCTACCGTACGCAGTTTGGACGACGTGGTAGTTACCGCCCTCGGTATTAAGCGCCAGGAGAAAGCACTCGGCTACTCTATTGCCACGCTGAAAGGCGACCAGGTAAGCACCGTAAAAGAAGTTAACATTGCCAACGCCTTAGCCGGTAAAGTAACCGGTGTAAACGTAAGAAGCACCAGCTCTGATCCGGGCGGTACCTCGCTGGTAACCATTCGCGGCCAAAGCAGCATGGAAGGCTATAACCAGCCTTTGTATGTAGTGGATGGTATCCCCATTGCACCGGCGGTGCGTAACCCGAAACAACCCGTAGGACAGGTAGTAGTGGATTATGGCAGCACCATCTCGGATATTAACCCGGATGATATCGCCAGCATCTCTGTACTGAAAGGCGCCAGCGCCTCCGCTTTATATGGCTCCCGCGCTATCAACGGCGTGATCCTCATCACCACCAAATCCGGCTCAGGCGCCACTAAAGGTTTAGGCGTTTCCGTTAACTCCAGCGCCATGTTTGATCAGCCCTGGCTGTTTCCGAAATTCCAGAATGAATTTGGTTCCGGCGACCGTGAAGGTTCTGATGAAACTATTTCTGACGCTTCCTGGGGACCGCGGCTGGACGTAGGTACCAAACATGTACAATGGAACAGCCCTTTGGATGCAAACGGACAGCCTATTCCAACCGACTGGGTATCTTACCCCGACCGGCATAAGGACTTCTTCCGTACCGGATCTACCTTCACCAATAACATTGCCATCACCGGTAATAACAAGGATGGTAACTTCCGCCTGTCGTTTACCAACCTGAAAAATGAAGGCATCATTCCAAATACCGATCTGAAAAGAAATACGCTCAACCTAGCAGCAGGATATAATCTGAATTCCAGCATCAGGGTGAGTACCAATATCGGCTATACGAAAAACAGCAGCGGCAACCGGCCTACTTTTAACCGGGGGAGCGTGAGTAACATCGTATATACCACTACACCGAACGTAGATATCAGGCAGCTGCGCAACTACTGGTTGCCCGGTAAAGAAGGACTGAAGCAGTTTTCACATGTACCCGGATCTACCGATAACCCTTACCTGGTGGCATATGAATTCATCAACGGGTTTGACCGTGACCGTATGACCGGTAACGTGGAACTGAATATCCAGATCACGAAAGACTTATCGCTGATGGGCCGTACCGGCATGGATCTCTACTCTGAAACACGCGAAAGTAAACGTCCTTTCAGTGCAGTAAAGAACCCAACCGGCGCGTATGCTTTTGAAACAGAATTTTTCAGGGAACAGAATACCGACTTCCTGTTGAGTTATAAAAAGAATATCAACTCCGATTTCTTTGTATCTGTTTCCGCAGGCGCCAACCGCATGAACCAAACCGGCAAGGGCTCCAGCCAGAAATCAGAAGCACTGGTGATTCCAGGATTATACAATATTTCCAATGCCAAAGCAGGTACGGTAGTAAATAATTCCAGCAGGTATACCAAACGGATCAACAGCGTGTACGGCATGGGACAGGTGAGCTTCCGCAACTATGCATTCCTGGATCTGACAGCGCGTAACGACTGGTCCAGTACCCTGCCCGCCGGCAACAATTCCTATTTCTATCCTTCGGCTTCACTGAGCCTGATTGTATCAGATATGCTGGGTATTAAATCGGATGCATTGTCTTTTGCAAAGATCCGTGCCAACTGGGCACAGGTGGGTGGTGATACCGATCCCTATAATTTGTACAATACCTTCAGCTTTGGCCAGGACTGGAACGATGTGAAGCTGGCAAACATCAGCAATGTGCTGAAAAATAACCGGCTGAAACCACTGATTGCTACCTCGCATGAATTTGGGGCAGATGTTCGTTTCCTGAAAGGAAGACTCGGTATCGACTTTACTTATTATAACACCGTAAACCGTAACCAGATCATCAGGATACCGGTAACAATGGCTACAGGTTATTCCAACATGGTAACCAACGCCGGTAAGATCAGGAACAAAGGCATTGAGATCGGGTTGAATGCAACACCGGTAGCAGGGCCATTCCGCTGGGATCTGCAATTAAACTATACCCGTAACCGTAATAAAGTGCTGAAGCTGATTGATGGCGTGAGCAGTTACCAGTTGGGCAGTGCAGAAGGGATCCGCTTCCTTGTAAAAGAAGGCGCTGAAATGGGCGACATGTATGCGCAAACCTGGGCTACCGTACCGGATGGGGAATTTAAAGGTCAGCCTTTATTGAGTGATGAAGGTGGTTACCAGCAGTTAAATGATTATGTAAAGATAGGTAACTATAACCCCGACTTTATGCTCGGTATTAATAATACCTTTACTTACAAAGGGTTTACGCTGAATGTGCTGATCGATTGGCGCCAGGGCGGTAACTTCTTCTCTTATGTGGCAAAGAACCTGTTGAGTGATGGCCGTACACAAACCACGGTTCCGGGTCGTGATCCGAAAACCGGTGGCCTGGCCTGGAAAGATGCAGATGGCAACAACCGCACAGATGGCATGATCCTTTTCGGTTATATAGATGACGGAAATGGTAAATACAAACTCAATGATAAGGTTACCGATCCGGAAAACTATTATGGTGAATACTACTGGAGTTTCAATGGCCGGTCTACTTTCGACGCCAGTTATGTAAAGCTCCGGGAAGCATCTCTCACCTATACCTTTTCAAAGAAAACACTGGGCAAGCTGCCACTGGGAAATCTGACAGTATCACTGATTGCACGCAACCTGTTTACCTGGACTGCTGCAGAACAAGGGTACGATCCGGAAACGGCAATGACGATCTCCAACGGTAGTTTCTCTCCGGGCGTAGCCAGCTGGGGATTACCTTACACCCGTTCTTATGGCGCTAAGGTAGGTTTCAATTTCTAAACCAATAATTATATGGTTATGCAACGCATGCCTTTTAAATACCTGATACTGATTTTCGGCGTTCTCTTTGCATCCTGCGAAAAGGGGCTGGAAGATATCAATGTGAATCCGAACGAGTCGGAAGTGATCAATCCTGAATTCCTGTTGTCCTCCGTGCTGATCAATACCGCGTATGATTACCAGAAAGAAGCTTACTTTGATAAGCCTGCTTCTGCCGGTCGTTATATCACGATGGTGCGGAACGAGGGAAACGATAAGTTCGACTGGGGCCCTCAAAGCTGGGATGGCTACTATTCAAAGTTATCATCCAACCGGGAAATGATGGACCTGGCAAAGAAGCTGAATGTGCCGCAGTACGTATCTGTAGGCAAGGTGCTGGAAGCTTTTAACTTTGCATATATCACTGACCTGTTTGGCGATATTCCATACAGTGAAGCGTTGTTGCTGAAGAGTCAAACGCTGGCGCATCCGAAGTATGATCCGCAACAGGCGGTATACCCGGCTTTACTGCAAACGCTGAAAGAAGCCAATGACGAGCTGTCCACCATGACCGATAAGGTAGATACTAAAGCAGATGTGATGTACAAAGGAGAGCCGCTGAACTGGCGGAAGTTTGCCAACTCACTCCGTTTGCGGATGTTGTTGCGTATCTCTAAAAACTATCCCACTGCATTCACAGAAATGCAGGAGATCCTGAACAATAAAAGTAAGTATCCCATCTTTGAAAGTAATGCAGATAACGCGGAAATCATTTACCAGGGCGCTGTAGCTGCCAACAGCTGGCCGGGTAGTTTGCAGGCGAGTTCATATGATGAATTCGATAAGCGCAAGCCCAGCAAGGAAATTGTGGATGCATTATTACAACGGAATGACCCCCGCCTGAAAGTATGGATAGCGCGCGTGGATTCGCTGACAGGATGGAAAACAGATCCCAATCCTTATGTGGGTGTACCTAATGCGATTCCTGCACCTTACGATTATAATGGGGGTAAGAATAATATCTCCCGTCTTTCTTCTTTGTTCAGCAGCAGCAAGGCGGATATGTTAAAAGCCAGCATGCTTACCTATGCAGAAGTTTGTTTCATCCTCGCAGAGTGTGTGCAGGCGGGCAAAGTAACCGTGCCGGGTAAAACAGCCGAAAGCCTCTACTATGATGGCATCCATGCCAACATGAAATTTTATGGCGTAGATCAGGCTGCCATTGATGCCGGTTATTTCAACCAGGCGTCTGTAAAATACAATGGTACCCTGGAACAACTCATCGGTCAGAAGTGGATTGCCGGTTTCCTGAAAGGCGCGGAAGCGTGGTTTGATAACCGCCGCACCGGCCTGCCTAAATTTGTACTGGGTCCTATGTCGTCCACTACGGTGCTGCCTAAACGATATATTTATCCTACCGGCGAAAGAGATACCAATGAAGAACAATACCAGAAAGCACTCACCGTATTTGGAGCAGATAAACAAACCACGCTGATGTGGTACCTGAAGTAAAAGCTATGAAGAAAATACTGATAAGCGGGTGGCTGCTGGCCACCTGCTTTTTACAACAAGCATATGCCCAGCGTTTGCGGCCCGACAGGATTGTATTGAATGTAACGGAAGACCCTTCCCGTTCAGCAGCTGTTACCTGGAGAACCAGTGAGGATGCAGCTATCAGTTATGCCGAACTGGCGCCTGCTACTGCCGATCCGCGTTTCACGGCAACGGCTGTACGATATACTGCGGTTACAACACCGCCTTTCGCAGATTCCTTACCGGTACGGTATCATCATTTTACGTTCAACAACCTCCAACCCAATACCAACTACGTATACCGCGTAGGGCAGGGGGACAACTGGAGTGAATGGTTTTCCTTCCGCACAGCAGGATTGCCGGGCGAACCGTTTTCATTTATTTACCTGGGAGATGCGCAGGTAAACATCTTTTCCATGTGGTCAAGAACTATCCGCAAAGCCTGGTCGGTGGCGCCGGATGCGCGCCTCATCATTCATGCGGGCGACCTCGTGAACAGGGGCAATAATAACAACGAATGGCAGCAATGGTTTGAGGCAGGTGGCTTTATTCATGGCACCGTTCCCGGTATGATGACCACGGGTAACCACGAATATTACGAAAACGCTGCAGGGCAGGATGTTCCTTCTGCTTTCTGGCGGCCACAGTTTACCTTGCCGGAAAACGGTCCGGTGGGATTGGAGGAAACCTGCTACTATACAGATGTACAGGGCATGCGTTTTATTTCACTCAACTCACAGGAGGTGGAAATATCCGATACATTACTGGCCCGTCAGAAGGTGTGGCTGGAACAGTTGCTGAAAAACAATCCCAACCGGTGGACGGCCATCACGTTCCATCACCCGGTATTATCCACCAAGAAGAGCCGCAACAATGAGCGGCTGCGTGAAAACTTTAAGCCGCTATTCGACAGGTATAAAGTAGACCTCGTATTGCAGGGGCATGACCATACCTACGCACGTGGCCGCGATGGCAACAAGGGACCGGTATACGTGGTGTCTGTAAGCGGACCCAAAATGTCGGAGATAAATCCGCAGCCGTGGATGACCCGCACCGGCTCCTATACACAGCTATTCCAGGTAGTGGATGTGAAACCAAAGATGGTATCGTTCCGCGCCTACACAACCACCGGCGAATTGTATGATGCGTTTGACCTGGAGAAACAAGCCAACGGAGAAAATCTCCTGAAGAATAAAATGAAATAACCGTCCTGCTATTCCTTTTTTTTATATTAATCAGTTTATGAAATAATGAGAGGATTCCTTATCATATTGTTTTTCATTCCGCAACTCTGTATAGCACAGGTAACGATTGTATCGAAAGATAAGCAGATCGCCGCACAGGTATTACAGGAAGAAGTGAAACGCCGTACTGGTATCGTATGGCCCATTACAGCGCAGACGCCGGAAAAAGGGAGGGTGATCATCTTTCAAACAAAGAAATGTGATAAGGAGTCTTATCATATCCGCACCACAGGGCGTACCATTCTCATAGAAGGAGATGGCCCCCGCGGTTTGTTATATGGTGCGGGCTACCTGCTGCGCATCATGCAGTACCGGCAAAAGGAGGCCGTGTTACCGGAGGTGATCAATGCAGATGCCACACCTGAAAAGGGTATCCGTGGTCACCAGATCGGTTACCGCAACCTGGCTAACTCCTACGACGGGTGGACGCCGGAACAATATGAACAGTATATCCGCGACCTGGCCATCTTTGGGGCTAACAGTATAGAAGCCATTCCGTTTATGCCGGCATCGCCGCATTTCACCGTTTCTTCCAACGAAATGACCCGCCGGATCAGCGGGTACTGTAAAAAATACGACCTGGATTTTTCAGTATGGACACCCGCTACTTTTGACCTGAAGGATACTGCTAAAAGACATCATTTCCTGATGCAGTTTGATACGCTGTTCCGCGAATCGGTGCGGCTGGATGCGGTGTTCTTCCCCGGTGGCGATCCCGGCAACAATGCGCCGCAGCTGGTGCTGCCATTGCTGGAGGACTTAGCCGTTCCCTTAAAACAGTATCACCCGGAAGCTGCTATCTGGTTATCGCTGCAAGGCTACGATTCCACGGAGTGCGCATTCGTTTATTCCTATATCCATCAATACAAACCGTTGTGGCTGGGAGGTATAGTAGTGGGGCCTTCCAGTCCTACGCTGGAAGATACCCGTGCAGCTTTGCCACCGCAATACAAGATCCGTCATTACCCGGATATTACCCATACCGTTCGCTGCGACTATCCCGTAGTGTGGTGGGACCCGGCATTTGCGTTTAGCCTTGGCCGTGAGCCGGTGAATCCGCAGCCGGTATATTATGCAAACGTCTACCGTTTTATTGCGCCCGATATGGATGGCTTTATCAGCTACTCCGATGGCGCGCACGATGATATCAATAAAATGCTCTGGAGCATGCTGGGCTGGAACAGCCAGGCCGATGTGCGGGAGATGATGACCCAGTACGCCAATTACTTTTTCCCTTCCGCTTCACCGGAGCTGATAGCAGATGGTATCCTTGCGCTGGAAAAGAACTGGGAGGGACCGGTGGCAGATAATGGTGGTATAACGGCCACGCTTGCACTGTGGCAGCAACAGGAACGGCTACACGGAGAATTGTCCGGCAACTGGCGCTGGCAGATGTGTTTGTTAAGAGCCTATTACGATGCGTATACCCGTGAGCGTGCCATCCGGGAAGCCGCGCTGGAAGCGGAGGTGAACCGCACCTTGCTCGAGCATAAGGGCAATGAGATCGCCAATGCCGAAAAGATATTGCAACAGGCAGATAAAAAAGTAATGCCGCAATGGCGCGATCGTATTGTAGCGTTGTGCGATGAGCTGTATAAATCGGTATCCCTGCAAACCAGTGTGGCAAAGTATAAAGCCGCCGGGCCGGAAAGAGGGGCGGTGCTGGATTTCCTGGACCGGCCGTTGAATAACCGCTGGTGGCTGGAAGATAAGTTCCGTTATATCAAAACGCTTCCGTTGGCAGAGCAGCGTAAGGCGCTGGATACTATAGGGAGATGGGAGAATCCGGGGCCAGGTAGTTTCTACGATGATATTGGCAATGTATCAAAATCACCGCATGTAGTCCGGCCAGAGGACCTGCACACCGATCCGCTGATGCGCCGCAGTGATACGCCGGGGTTCGACTGGTGGGAGAGTGGTTACAGCCGTAAACGGTTGTCGTGGATGGTGAGCCTTCGCTGGCCTTCCGCCATGCGTTATGATCACCTCGATACTACCGCGCACTACGTGGTGAGAATAACAGGTTATGGCGAAAGCCTGCTGCGCGCGAATGGCGTATTGCTCAAGCCATCTCTCTATAACAAAGGAATAGGAGAAATAAAAGAATTTCCGGTACCCGCAGCTATCAGTAAAAGCGGTACCCTGCTGCTGACATGGGATAACATCGACGAAGAACATCTTAACTGGCGACAACATTCAAGGGTCACAGAAGTGTGGCTCATTAAATTATAAAATTATTGGGATGAAGAAAATAACTTACCTGGCGGCAGCCCTGCTGCTGTCGTGTTCTGCCCGTGCCACGTCCGACCTGCCTTTTACACAGGCGGTTTCTGTTAAGTACAACGTTCCGCAGGGATTGGAGCTGATCAAAGTGATCACCGATTACAACGATAACGTACAGGTGCTTACGAAGCAGGGCTTTTATCGCCTCAGCGGAAATGACCTGGTGCGCGATCTGCGTTTCCGCCCGCTGGCGCAGAAGATCCCCGTGGATGTTACTACACAGGAAGGAAGTGGTCATTTATATTATCTCTATGCAGATAAATGCCTGACCAATGGCTATGCAGGCATCCCGTATATCAATCTCCCGCAGGGGAAATTTAACCGGATAGCAGTAGATGCTGCCGGTCGTATGTTGTTGTCTGGCAGCAATGCACTTGCCATTGGTAACAACGGAAAACTGGAGGAGCTGCCGCTTATTCCTGAAGGCGTGCAACGGATGGAAGCCAATGGAGGCACTTTCTTTATTTTAACCAATAAAGCCGTGTATGCGCTGAAGGACCACCGGTTTGTACCGGTACATATGGTGAAAGATGCTACCGCAATGGCTTTCAAAGGAAACGATATCCTGCTTGGTACTGCTAATGGCTACTATGGTATTAACCGCAACAGTGGTGATACGAGTATGTCGCTGCAAACGCGTGTACCCGTTCCCGTTATCAGTGAGCTATTGGTAACCAACGGGCATATATGGGCAGGCACCGGTGCTGGTGCTTTTATGCACACCGATTCCGGCACCTACCGTTACTTTGCTTCCAAACGCTGGCTGGATCAGGATGTGGTGAAAAGTATGGCCGCCGATAGTCATGGTGATGTGTATGTATTAACCGGTACCGGTCTTAATAAAATTGCTTTTATACAACAAACACTCGCGCAGAAAACCGCTTTCTTTGAGCGCAAGATCCGTGAGCGGCACATCCGTTATGGCTTCATCGCCAACCTCCACCTGAATCCTCCCGGCGACGTAGGATCAGCTGAAATGGCGGATACTGATAATGACGGATTGTGGAGCAGCTTTTACCTCGGCAGCCAGGCTTTCCGGTATGCGGTTACACATGATCCAACGGCTAAAAGATATGCCTGGGAAGCGTTTGAAGCATTTGAAAGAATTTTATCCATCAACCAGTTAACAGGATTTCCTTCCCGGACATTTGAAAGAAAAGGCTATAAAAATTCTGACCCTGAAAGATGGCGCGATTCACCCGATCCCGAATGGGAGTGGAAGGGCCATACCAGCAGCGATGAATATGTAGCCTATATCTGGATTACCGCGGTATTAAACGAGATGGTGGCAGAAACGCCGGAGGAAAAGAAACGGGTCACTGCTTTTATTGATAAGATCATGACGCACATTGTAGATCATAAGTATACAATGGTGGACATTGATAACAAGCCCACGCTCTGGGCCCGCTGGAATCCGGAGTACATCAACTGGTACCCGACTACCATCGGCGACCGGCGACTGGGCAGCACTACTATCATTGCGGGTTTACAGCTGGCGTATAAATTAACAGGCAAAGAAAAATATAAAACAGAAGCCTATAAACTACTTAACAAGTACGGCTATCTGAAAAATATACAGATCGACTATCGCACCATCAAACCCACACCGGGATACCTGCATCAGGGAATTGATATGGGGATGGGCGACTGGAATCATTCTGACGATGAAATGGCTTTTCTTACTTATTGGGTGTTGTATAAATACGCATTCACCGATGAGCTGAAGGCACAATACAAAGGCGCTATCCGTAACCACTGGGAAGTGGAGCAACCGGAGAAGAACGCCGTATGGAACCTGATTACACTGGCCACCACAGGAGACTTCGACGCATCTGCCACTACCTGGTGGCTGCAAACTTTCCCGATGGACCTGATTAGCTGGAAGATTACCAATTCTAACCGTAAAGATATTACCCTCCTTCCGCCAAATTTCCGGCACCAGTACACCGAAGTGCTGCTGCCACTGGATGAACAGCCCGTACACCGTCATAACGCCAATGCCTTTACCCTGGATGGTGGCAGCAACGGCGAATCCGAGCTGGCGGGAGATGAATTTTTGTTGCCCTACTGGATGGCGCGTTACCTGAAAGTATTAGAATAATTTAAAAGTATGAAACAACTTTATACGGCAGGCATCCTGTTGATGCTGGCGATGAATGCGGCGGCACAGTCGCCTGCACCCAAACCCAAAATTGTAGTAGGCATGATGGTAGACCAGATGCGTTGGGATTACCTGTACCGCTACGCCGCAAGATATGGGAATGGCGGCTTTAAACGCCTGTTGCGCGAAGGGTTTAAATGCGAGCAAACGTATATCAATTACGCGCCTACGGTAACTGCCTGCGGACATACTTCCGTATATACCGGCAGCAGCCCGGCAGTGCATGGCATCGTGGACAACGACTGGTACAGCCGGGAGTTACAGCGATCCATGTACTGCACGGAAGACAGCACCGAAACCACGGTAGGCGCAGAAGGAAAAGCAGGGAATATGTCGCCCCGCAATCTGCTTGTTTCTACCGTAACAGATGAGCTGCGGCTGGCCACCAATTTCAAAAGCAAAGTAGTAGGCGTAGCGCTGAAAGACAGGGCCTCTATTCTTCCTGCAGGGCATACTGCCAATGCGGCTTTCTGGTATGATGGTAAATCGGGCAACTTTATTTCCAGCAGCTATTACATGAAGGCGCTGCCCGAATGGGCGCAACGCTTCAATGAACAACAGCTCCCGGTGAAATACCTGGACAAAGGCTGGGAAACATTATATCCCATCAGCAGCTATACGCAAAGTGATGCGGATAATAAAGACTATGAGAAATCATTTGGTCATGAAAAGGCGCCGGTGTTTCCGCATACTTTTACCGGCAGGGAAAAGAACTCCATACGTACCACTCCTTATGGCAACACGCTTACTTTTGCTTTTGCCAAAGCAGCCATAGAGGGGTACGCGCTCGGCGCCGGTACAGAAACAGATTTTCTGGCCGTCAGCTTTTCTTCTCCTGATGCTGTTGGCCACCAGTTTGGTCCTAACTCTATTGAAGAAGAAGATCTCTATCTGCGGCTTGATAAAGACCTGGAAGCATTCTTCACCTATCTCGATAAAAGATTCGGCAAAGGAAACTATCTCTATTTTATCACCGCTGATCATGGCGTGTCGCAGTCGCCCGGCTTCCTTGAAACACACCGGCTGCCAACCGGTTTGCTGGATGCAGACGCGGTATTGAAAGATATCAACACCGCTATTGCGGAACATTTTGGTGTGGCAAATGGCATAGTGGCTTTGTCGGCTTACCAGCTGTATCTCAACCGGCCCGCCTTTGCCGCCCGGAACATTCCCCTGCAACAGGTAATAACACTGGTAACAGAGAAACTGAAAGCAACGCCCGGTATAGCCGACGCCGTTAGTTTACACGACCTCGGTACGGCCGCTTTGCATGAGCCATTACGCACCATGCTGATAAATGGCTACAATAAGCAACGCGGCGGCGATGTGATCCTGCTGATGCAGGCCGGCTGGAAAGATGGTGGTCGCAGCGGCGCCACACATGGCCTGTGGTATCCATATGATGCGCATATCCCGCTTGTATGGATGGGCTGGGGGATTAAGCCCGGGAAAACCTACCGTACCACCGGTATGACGGATATTGCGCCTACAGTGGCGGCGCTGCTGAATATACAGGTGCCGGGTGGGAATATCGGGGAGGTGATTTGGGAGGTGTTTAAGTAGAGATGTTGTTGAGTAGCATCATTGAAAGCTGATACCGCTATTTTATATATCTTCGGAAAAAATGAATTTGTGCGTAATCCCACCCGGAGAAACAGGAATATCGGTACTCCCAAACAAGGACATGGCCAGCAAAATACGCTCACTATACCAAAGTCCGCGGACTACCGGATGTTTTATGAGCGCCTGGGAACATACGAAAAGCAAGAACGGGTTATAAATGGACATACATTTCTTTTTGTTATCGAAAAAAATACGACTTCTTTCAAGCATGCCTGTACTGTAAAAGATATCGAAAGGATGATCAGTTATATTCCTCCTGCTGACTATGGTAATTTGAAACTCATTGTATTACGTCAGCCCAAAAGAAAAGAGGCAATTCTCTCAGGGGTTTGGGGACGGCTTATTTACTCCTATGAGTTTGAGGATGACTATTATCCTGCAGTTATACTGGAAGCGGCTGACTATAAGAGCAAACTGAAATGGTCACGTAAGCTTGATCCTGATGGTCAGCAGGAATTAGCCAGGCTTCGCAGCGACGGACATTTCTTTACAGAAAGCAAAAGGAATTATACTGCATTGCTGGAAGCTGACAATGTAAGAAGCACCCAATTATACAGAACATTGCCTCATGAATTCGGTCATTATGTGCATTATTTGCAGGTGGTAAAACCATTTCAGGACGACCAGGACGACCAGGAAAAGCGGGAAGAGATCTATCTGCATCTGCCTAAAGATGAGAAAGAGAAATTTGCGCATCAATACGCGGATAAGCTGCGGCAGCGGCTACTACTTGAAAATTCGATTCCCTTTGAAAGACAGGTGTAATGGTTACTTCCCGGATGCCTCTCCAATACTTCGGACATGGGTATCTCATGGACCATCCATGCACTATCTATACTATTCGCATGCACTCCTCATGCACTCCTCATGCACTATTGATGCACTATCCATGCACTATGTCCACATGAGGTCGCTAAAAATTCCGGGCTGAGGGTATGGGTCTAGTCCTGGTATAGGTTTACACTTTTGTTAGATAATCCTGTTTGAAGTTTACAATATAAGTTTTTAGTCCT
>NZ_JBBHLF010000009.1:0-283060 GCF_037483205.1 Chitinophaga sp. CCNWYY40 | reverse complement strand
TAGGACTAAAAACTTATATTGTAAACTTCAAACAGGATTATCTAACAAAAGTGTAAACCTATACCAGGACTAGACCGCCGGTCCAAAAGTTGGCATAGTGTATAGGGAGTGTATGGGGAGTGTATTGTGAGTGTATGGTGAGAGTATGGGGAGTGTATGGGAACAGTATAGTGAGAGTATGGGGACAGTATAGGGACTGTATGGGAACTGTATAGGGAATACGACACATAGACGACTCCTAAGTATCCAAGAAGTATCGGAGAAGTATGGGAGAAGTAACCACCCGGCGTGACAAAATAGCAGAAACGACCAGTATTTTAGTACCTTTGCGGCGATTAAAAGTTTTTTAGGTCTGATCAGGTGAAGCCGGTCGGGGTAACGATCCCCGGAAAGCCACATTATAAGACATATATAATTCCCTCAGGGACATCAATAAAAAGCTTCAGATTTTTTCTGAAGCTTTTTATATTAAAATTCACAACGTTGGTAATGGATAGTGTGGTTTATGAGCCGTCTGTGTTCAGCCCTTTCGACGAGTCAACAGCTGTTAATGAATTAGCTGCAGGGCTTACCTTTTCATTGAACGATGCGCCTCATCCGCTTTGCCTGCTGGCAGCAGGCCATTTACAGGCACATTTGCAGCAACAGCAGGAGTGGGAGCATAATTTTGGTTTACCGGGTAATGCGGCAGGCACAATTATCGGGAAGATGTTCGGCGTATTGATTGTAAGAACGAAAGATAATAAGCTGGGCTACCTGGCGGCATTCTCCGGCAAATTAGCGGGTGGCAACCACCACGCGAAATTTGTGCCGCCCATTTTCGACGGACTGGAACCCGGCGGGTTTGTGAATACCGGCATGCTGAAACTCACAGCAATCAATGAAGAAATCGGCATCCTGGAAGCGTTTGATGATGACGCAAGCGCAGAACAGGTCCGTCTTCTCAAAATATTACGGAAAAATCATTCTACTGCACTGCAACATAAAATTTTTGAACAGTATCATTTCCTGAATAAAGCCGGGACATCCAAAAGCTTAATCGAGATTTTTGAGCACACGCCCTCCGGTAAGCCACCCGCCGGCGCTGGCGAATGCGCAGCGCCGAAGTTACTGCAATACGCTTTCCGGCATGCAATGGAGCCACTGGCGCTGGCTGAATTCTGGTGGGGGCAATCGCCTAAATCAGACTACTGGCAGCATGGTCACTTTTACGCTCCCTGCCGTGAAAAATGTGCGGCCATATTAGCACACATGCTGGGAGAGTAGGAGTTACTATATTTACCCCCGTAAATATCCGATATGAAACCATCAGCAAACAACTCATTACGCGCCAGGGCCGAAGCCTTTCAGGCGCTCCACCAGCGTTCCGGTATTTTTATTGCTCCCAACCCCTGGGATGCAGGCTCCGCAAGGGTATTGGAATCACTCGGATTCAAAGCGCTGGCTACCACCAGCGCCGGCCTCGCTTTTTCTTTGGGTAAACCCGATGGCCACGCAGCCGTTACCCGGGAGGAAACGCTGCAAAACGTCCGGGACATTATTAACGCCACTGCGTTACCCGTGGCGGCCGACCTGGAAAATGGTTACGGCGATGATCCATCCGTATGCGCCGAAACGATACTGCTTGCGGCAAAAGCCGGGTTGGCAGGAGGTTCTATAGAAGATGCCACGGGTAAGCCGGATGATCCGATCTATCCATTCGACCTCGCGGTAGCGCGCGTGAAGGCTGCTGTGGCGGCAGCGCGGACTTTACCTTATCCTTTTACACTCACCGCAAGAGCAGAGAACCTCATCTATGGCCGCCCCGATTTTAAAGACACCATAAAGCGGCTGGAAGCTTTTGCAGATGCCGGTGCCGATGTGCTGTTTGCCCCCGGACTGAAAACGCCGGAGGAGATAACCGCTGTGGTAAAAGCCGTAGCGCCCCGTCCTGTAAACGTGGTGATGGGACTTTCCGGTGGCAACTTTTCATTGCAGCAGCTGGAAGACCTGGGCGTAAAACGTGTAAGCCTTGGCTCCTCCCTGATAAGAGCTGCCTATGGCGCCATGTTCCGGGCCGCGGAGGAAATATTGCATAAAGGCACCTTCGCTTATGCGGAGGAAGCAAAACCTTATGGAGAGATCAATACACTGTTCAGCGAATATTGAGCGTTTTAGTCCGCAACCAGAAAGACCGGAACAATTGCCCGGCGCAGGATTTATGCAGCAACTCATAGCAACAGGGCTCATCTATGAGTATCACCTGGCTGTTCATCCCGTTGCACTAGGTTCGGGATTGCCCATCTTCAGCGCGCTGAAAACACCGGTTTACCTGAAGTTGGCAGAGGTAAAGGTTTTCCCGAAAGGAATCATCGCACATACTTACCACGTATAAGATTTATATCAGGAAGAATAAACGCGTTGTCCCCGTCCGGCGATGTCGATCGTCATAGGATATAAACAACGCAGTATGAATACCAGCAGCTTATTCAGGCCATTCGCCCTGAAATCATTGCATACAAAGAATCGCTTTGTAATGTCCCCGATGACCCGGTCGTGTTCTCCGGGCGGCGTTCCTGCCGCCGACGTAGCGGGTTATTATAAACGGCGGGCCGAAGGAGAAGTGGGCCTCATCATCTCGGAAGGCACGGTGATCGACCGGCCTTCTTCGGCAAATGAAGCCAATGTTCCCAGGTTTTATGGAGAGGAATCGCTGGCCGGATGGCAGCAGGTGATCGACAGTGTGTTGGCTGCCGGTGGCCAGATGGCGCCACAGCTCTGGCATTGCGGCATCCAGGAAAATCACGCATCCGGATGGCTGCCGCCGGCGCCGTTTGAAGGGCCTTCCGGAGCAGGCAATGGTATCGCCATGACCGACGCAGCTATTGCAGATACAATCATGGCCTTTGGCCGCGCCGCCGCCGATGCCAGACGCATGGGATTTAACAGCGTGGAAGTACAGGGCGCGCATGGTTATTTAATCGACCAGTTTTTCCGTAGCAACACCAATACACGGACCGATTTTTTTGGCGGTAAAACACTGGCAGAACGCAGCCGGTTTGCCATAGCAGTCACCAAAGAAATACGCAGGCAGGTGGGAGATGATTTTGCTGTTATGATGCGGCTATCGCAATGGCATCTTACAGATCTGCATAGTAAACTCGCCGCAACGCCGGCGGAAATGGCTGCGTGGTTAACGCCACTGGCAGATGCAGGAATCGATATCTTCCATTGTTCTACACGCCGTTTCTGGGAACCTGAGTTTGAAGGATCAGGACTGAACTTCGCCGGCTGGGCAAAAAAGCTTACCGGCAAAGCCACTATCACCGTGGGTTCTGTAGGTTTGGATAAAGATATTATTTCATTGCACCGGGGAGAGGATTCCGCGCCCGCATCTCTCGAAAACCTGGTGCGCAGGATGGACGATAACGAATTTGACCTGGTGGCAGTAGGACGGTCTATTCTTACAGATCCTTACTGGGTGCAAAAAGTAAAAGAAAACCGGTTGGGCGAACTGCAGGGATTCAACAGGGAAGCGTTGTACAGCCTCGTGTAACCCGGTATCAATAACGCGTTAACAATAGATAACAGTTCTCCCATCACTCTGGCATAGTTTTATCATTTATGGTAGATGAACAAGAAGCTTAAACCGCCTGCAGTCGCTTAACTTCCATCTATTCATCACACATTCAAATTTTGTCATTATGAGAACGTTAAAATATCTTATCGTTACAGTTATACTCATATCCGGGTTAAGCAGTTGCCTGGTTGTGCGCGACAGGCCAGGGTATTATCCGCGTCATCATCATCATTATTATCATCACGGATATTATTGGTAATAACATACCCCTGAAATTACAGCACAATCCCCGCATTGTACCTGTGGCGTGGTTATCATCCTCTTTACTTTTGTGTGAGTAACATAAAAACTAACGAAGATGAATACACGAAACAGGTACAGCTGGTATAAGCAGTTACTGCTGGTAATGCCATTAGCAGGAGCCATCACCGCAGCAGGACAAAACACGCATGCAACGGAACAGGCAGGGATCAGTCCCTGGGGAAAATCAGACGAAATTGGCACACTGAATATGATGAGCGACAGTAATAATCTTTCCCTGTTCTCCAGGATAAGAACGGGGAAAGTTTATGATCTCGGTGTGGAATACTTTACGGGAATGCCCGGCTTCACTGCCCTGGGCGACCCTCCCTATCAATACTGGCTTACACATACACCCCGCGGTACTGTTGTTGGCAACGTTACCAAACAGGGCGATGAGATGAACAGGAAAGTAAGCTATACCGGTGATGCCGTATCCATGTACACGCATACCGGCACACACATCGACGCACTTTCCCACTTTGGTTTGAATGGCAGGATCTGGAACGGATACACGGCAGATGAACACCTGGGCGACCGTGGCTGGGATAAAGGTGGGGCAGAAAATATTCCGCCCATTATCGGAAGGGCTGTGCTGATCGACATTCCCGCCTGGAAAGGCGTGGAGGTGCTTCCCGGAAACTACGTGATCACATTGGCAGAGCTACGGCAACTGTTACAAGCGCAACACCTCGGCATTCAAAAAGGAGACATTGTGCTGATCAGAACAGGACTCATGAAATATTTCTACACCGATACGGAACGGTTCATGAGCAACACACCAGGCATGAGCATGGAAGCCATAAAATGGCTGATAGAAGAAAAAGGGGTGATGACGCTGGGCGCTGATAACCTGAGCGTAGAGGTAATGCCTTCCGGCAACGATAAAAACTGGTTGCCGGGGCATACTTACCTGCTCGCACAAAAAGGCGTGATGTTTATTGAGTTGTTGTATCTCGAAGAATTGTCTGTTGCAAAGATAAAGGAGTTTGTTTTTATCGGGCAGCCTTTAAAGCTGAGAGGCGCCAGTGGCGCGCCCGTCCGTCCCCTGGCTATCCCGTTGTAATTCTTCCGCTATTTCATCGCGTTCACGTACGATCAGTTTCATCACCTCATTTCCCTTTTTTATAAACTCAAAAGTGAGGTCACGGTCTTTCGAAAAGAAGAGATTTTCTTTCTCAGCATAAAGCGAAAAGTTTTTATCGCCTATCTGCATAATGAGTGATCCGGCTTCCGCCTTTATATACATAGCAGCGGTTTGCGGGCCTTTATATTTACCGGCGTAGTTACGCAGTACATCAGCCGGTAATGTAAGGGCCTTTCTTTTATTGATATAAGGCGCAGGACCGTGGTCGTAACTCAGTACCCGCGTCATTTTCCAGCTACCGTTTTTCAGCAGCCACAGATGAGTGAATTTTGCGAGTCCCTCTGCACGTTCCTTCTTTCCTTTTTCCTGTACATAAAACAGGTGGCTGCCGGTAAGTATGGCGCCGTATATCACGCCATCTTTTTTGAGCGGGAATACTTTGGTGCTGCTGTCGATCACTTCTCTTCTTAAAGTAAAACTATCCCTGTTGCTGCAAACTCCTTTTTCAAATGATTGCGCCAAAGCGGGTATACCGAGCGTGATGCCTCCTTTGTCGTGATAGAATTCTATGTCTTCCGAGAAGTAACTCATCATTTTTGATACGTCACAATTATTATACGCCTGCCAGAAAAGACTATCGTTATGCAGTATGACGGCAGACAGTTGTTGATCGTTGTTCTGTGCCACGGATATGCTGCGGAAGGAGAGCATACTTACCAGTACCAGGGTGGCGGCTATAAGTTGTTTTTTCATTAGGGAAATTGTTTATGTAATAGAATGACGGCTTGTCTGGTACAAAGATAGATTATTACATGGTACTATTCAATACATAGTACTATGTTATTTATAATAAACTTTACAAGTGGTAATAATTACACGTTAGAGCGGCGTATTCAGCTTTGATTGCACCGTAGCCACATGATCATCTTTCACGGCTTCGAGGTACAACCGGTAGTGTTCCGGATTTTCTGGTATGGAGATAGTAATGAAGGCGCCCGTGCCCAGTTTTCTTAAAAAGATGTTGTTGCCATCACCATCTGTTTTTACAAGATACCATTCAAGCTTTACACCGGAGTTGTTAGCAGCGGGTTTCCATTCATTGTTGTTGTAAATAAGTGCATGATAGGTGAGCCGGTCGTCCGGATAGGTGGCTCTGGCCGGTCGTAGTATATGGATTCTCGGAATAGCCGGTTCGCGGAAGGTGTTGCTCCATAAGTATCCCAGCTGGTAGAAGGATGATTTATATCTTCCCCAATGGTCGGTGAGGCCATCAAATGTCACGTAGTCCCGTGTTTCCAGGTCCTGCCAGCTGGTAATGAAAGCTGGTTGCCGGTTCCCTGGCAGGTGGGCATAAGCCGCTACCGGTATCTGGCTGAAATAATGGGGAAGGGTGACGGATGCCAGTTGCGACAAACCGGTGGTATCGTTCCCCATCACAATGCCGAATGCATCTGCCTGTGGTAACTGCTGATGCAGCATTTCCAGGTCGCCGGCTATGTGGCTGTTCATAGCTACATCTATTGTCAGTGGCCTGGTAGCATCTATGGCCTTAATGGCGGTCATCAGGTTGCCGAGCCAGGTGATAAAGTTTTGTTGCTGATAAAGTAGTTCCGGCTTAAAGTACTCTTTTGAAAGCTGCTGCCATACAGTGTCGCCGATGTTCCAGGCTACTATGCTGCGGTCGTGTTTCAGTGCTGCTACCCGGTGAAGGATGGTTTTCCGGAGATCAGAAAGCATGGCCGCATCTTTATCCATATCTGTTATGGCAGGAATCCAGAAGCCATAATGAATATTTATATCCAGTTCTTTTGCCACATGCAGGATGTTCCTGTCGTATACACCAGGGCCAAAGCGGCGTATGGTATTGGCGCCAAGTGCTTTCATGCCCGCGAAATCTCTGGTGATCTCCCGGCGGGTAAGCGCGTGTAAATTCCTGAACCAGTTTTCTCCTTTCTGATAATTTATTCCCCGGATGCTGTCCGGCAGTGGTATGGCAGCCGTTACCCGGCCGGATGGCGGCGTTGCGATGATATTGCCGTAAGGGATTGTTTTCCCGGACTCACGGATACGGGTATACTTTTCTGCTGCAGCAAATACTTTTCCAGGCTCCTGTAATTTCCAGTTAAGCTTGTCTCCTGCAACGGGGCGTAATACGTTTTTATCCTGGTCGCTGTTAAATAGTATGAAGGCGTGTATTTCACTGAAGGAATGATCAATTGCGTTAAAGGCATCGTTTAGCCATAGCTGTTGGTTGCCGGCGGCGGCGAGCGAGCCCATTTCAGCTACCATTACGGGCAGGCCGGAACGGAATACCGGCAGCTGATGAAACGGCGCATACAATTCCCGGAAAGCATAGGATTGCCCGTTTTCATTTTGCGGTCCATAGTTAAGCCCCGTCACCCCAATCCAGTCGACATACGATGTTCCGGGAAAATATTCCGTTGCCGCAGCAGCGCGCCAGGGGTTCCATACCCAGATAACATTGCCGGCGCCATTGCGTTGAAAGAGGTCATATACATATCTCCAGGCGGCTTTGAACTCTTCCGGTGTGTTGTTACCGGTTTGCGACCAGGGATAGGCGGGGTTATCCGCTTCATGCGCAAAACGAAGGTACACCGGCCGGTTCAATGATTTAATCCGGGCAGCAAACCTCAGCAGGTATTCATCGAAAGCGCCTGCGCTGATGCGCGCAAACACCTTTTGTTCTTTATGCAGTGCCGCATTTTCAAACAGGGAGGTCCAGGGTTCCCAGGTGATCATGGGCAGCGATCCGTTGTTGTAAATGGCGGCTATCAGCGAGTCGGGTAAGTTGCATTGCGGCGCATCTCCCCAAGGCAGATACAACGATATGATGTTGAAGCGGGCGTTAAACTGTTGCTGGTAGTCTTTTACCTGTTGAATGGCAGTGAGACCGTTTGCTTCATCCGGACTGAATATCCCGGTGTAAAATGTTTTTTGTTTTTGTGTTGGCGGATGCACAACAGCAGCGGGTTCGGGATTGCTTCGAATCATATACCCCGTTAACACAACAATGGCCAGGAGTAAGGGCAACCCCAGCTTACGGAAGGCAGCATATAAATGAAGATGCCGGAAAAGCCATAATTGCTTCTTTAACAGTAACGGGTATATGAGCACGATCCTTAGCCAATGATATTTTACCGCCAGGCGGCGCAGGCGCAGACTGGCAATAATATTGAACATCATGATCAGGCAGTTCACGCCAGCGATGCCGGCCATCACAAGGGAATAGGGATTCCAGTCGTACGACAATCCGTAAACAATCGCCGCCAGTGAAGTAAGCAGCACCAATATATTAGGTATGTTCAGCTGCCAGTTATCAGCTCCGCTGTCGTCTTTAGGAGTGGGAATATACGGTACCTTCTTCCGGATAACGGTATACACCAATCCGAGGATATAGATCCACCAGGTACCGATCAGCAGGAGTCCGCCTACCACGTGAAAGCCTCTTTCTGTTTCTTCCATCACCCATCGTTGTACAAAATGACGGATCAGGATAATTGCCGTAACGGTAGGCAATCCCAGCATGGCAAAGTTGATAAAGTCTACCCGCAAAGGTATCAGCCCGGTAAACAGGGAGAGAACGGGGATGAGGAAATTTATAAAGAAAACAATGCCGGATAAATAATGAAAGGGAATGGTGCCGTAGTGCAGGCGTTGCCGCCAGGTAAAAGACCGGAATAATTTCGGGTAGGAGGTAACCAGTAATTCCAGGGTGCCACGCGCCCATTTCAGTTGTTGGGCGTAATAGGCCGACATGGTGGCCGGTACCAGGCCCCTGGTGAGTACAGCCGGTACATACACCGATTTCCAGCCTTTGGCATGCAGCTGCATAGCGGTATGCATGTCTTCCGCAAGACCGCTGGCATGCCCACCGATAGAATCCAGCGCGGCTCTCCTGAAGGTACAGTTAGCGCCGATGGCCAGCACGGTGCCATAACTATTCATGGTGGCCATGATAGGGCCGTAGAACTGGAAGGTTTGCTGGGCCGCACCTTTGGCCACGAGGCTGTCGCCCAGGTTGCTGTATGCCTGAACAATCTGTACAAACCCTACTTCGGGGTTATTGAAATGTGATACAATTACGTCGAGGAAGTCCGGCGAAGGAACATGATCCGGGTCCATCACCACGCAGAGCTCCCCGGTAGCCTGTTTCAAGGCATTGTTGATGTTGCCGGCTTTGGCATCTTCACGGGTAAATCTTGTTACATGTTTTACGCCCAGCTGTTTACATACTTCAATCAGGTAAGGGTCGTTGGCTTCATCGCAGAGATAGGTAGTATGCGGGTAGGTGATGGCCTGTATAGCCGTTAACGTTTCCACGATCATGGCATAGGGTTCGCCCGGACAAAAGGTTGTAAAGATGTCAACCGTAAAGGGATGTTGCGTTTCCGGCGTTTCCGGTACTGAAATGGAAAAATAGTGATACCATTCGTGGAGTATCGTGAGGCAGTTAAAAACAAGACCAGCCATCAGGATCCAGTAAAAAGGAGCATAACCTATCTGCGCCTTGTTTAAGAGACAATACAGCAGGTAAATCATGCTGCAGGCGCCCAGCAGGATCATGAGCCGTAGCGTAAAGCGTTCCCGGCGCGAAGGTGGTAAAATAGGTGATGGTCTATCTATCATCGACTGACTACGTAAAATGGTGTATTGGCGGTAGCAAAATGTCCTTTATTATCGGAAACGGTAGCAAAGATTCTGTAAGGTCCTTCTTTTACAGGAGAACGGAATGTGATCTTATTTCCCTGCGGAGGCAGCAACAGGTTGTTGTAAGCAACGGGTTTCTGCAGGTTGGGCTCGTCCTGGTTTTTGGTGTGCCAGTCTTCCGCCAGTATCTCCCAGGTAATCCGTAAGGGGCCACCGGCGGTGTCGCGTAACAGTACTTCCGCGGTTTGCAGGCTGTTGGGATTTAATAAGATGTTGTCCCTGGCGCCTTTGCCGTTCAGTAATACATACTTTAATGCCGGAGCCTTGTAAGGAGGCCATTTGCCGGTCCACAGGTATTCCATCACGGCTACGGTTTCCGAAGCTTCACCCTCTTTTGTAAATAAGCTGAACCAGGTATGTGTTACTTCCTGTTTATTGCCCCAGTAAAAAACGCAGGCGCCGAGGAAGCGCGGATCTTTCACCGGCATGTACTCCTGGTAACGCTGCAGGTATTCTTCCGCTTTTTGGGTGCTGCTGTACTCAACCGGCGCTCCCCATGTGGTGAACGCCGCCGACTCCCACGGGCCGTTGATACCCCATTCTGTGATCAGGAAAGGACCATCCCAGAACCACGAAAAGTTGTCCAGGTTGCGTTGCAGGTCATGCAGCTCACCAAAAATATTCATCGAAATAAGGTCGAGGCCCGTCACTTTTAACCGGATGTTATAAATACACCGTTTGTTGAAATTTATCAGCGCGGTAGTTACCGGGTGATCGGGATCTTCCGTATGGATCATTTTCAAAAGGCGGTTATAAGCCGTGTAAAAGCTGTTGTACTGCGGTTTGTAGGGGAAATCAATTTCATTGCCCAGGCACCACATCAGCAATGCGGGATGCGATTTATACCGGTTTACCACGTTCCTGAAAGCCGTGTATTGGGTGGCTACTTTAGCCGTATCGTTATAGTAGGGTAAAAATCCGCTGACAGGCATGGGGAAACCTGCTATCACTGCTATATGATTGGCGTACGCGTCGTCCAGTATCTTACCGAGGTGTAAGGTATCCCAGGTACGGATGGTATTACCACCGGCCGCAGATAGTTCCCGGAGATTTTCAAAACCAGCTGCCCCCTTTATTGTAAAGGGTTGTCCTTCGCGGTATAACTGGTATTGGTCGCCCTGTTTGCCGATGTAAACCTTGCCCTTACGCAACGGAGCGGGGGATGACAGGCAGCCGGTAAGAACAGTGAGCAACGCAGCATGAAAACAAATCTTCTTAAGCATTCACCAGGTATAATATAATATATTACTTACAACACGAAACCGAATATAATATAAAATCAGAAACTTATGCCGCCGGGGGATAGTATCCTCATTTTCCCGGACATAAAAGAAAATTGCTTATTTTCAATGGTACAGGCCATTAAACGATTATGATGAAACTACGAAAAGTACTCACCGGGGCAGCGCTTTGCTGTATGCTGTTCTTTTCTGCCAGCGTGCTGGCACAATCGGGAAAACCAGGCGTTACAGATATCACCTTCCACATGCTCACCTGGGTGAAACACCTGGATAACGACGTCGATAAATATTTTAAACGTGAAAAAGGAGAACAGCTGAACCAACAGCTGGAAGCCCTGAAACAGGAATTGAATAATTACCGCAAAGCCAGGAAAACACTTTCAGACAGTTTGTTCCGGAATAATATTGCCCCCGGTAAAAAAGACGACTATAACCTGGAAGCGCTGAAAGTAAAAATGAGTGCGGTGATGGAAAAACTGCGTGGGGTAACTGACCTGGTAAATCCTGAACTCCAGGCGGAAGGAGATAAACTCAACGAAGAAATTTACAATGCTTTATACAGCGACCAGCCTAAGTATTTATCTTACCTGGAAGCATTCCTGGGCGGTTTGGAGGTCACTAAAAAAGACCTGGCACTGGATGGCAGCACGGCTTATTCACGCCTCGGAGATTGTGTGAATATCATCGCTTCACTGGAAGGAAAAATTAACAGGAAGATGGGGCAGTGATCTTCACAAGCCTTTCCCTTTGCTTACCCAATCATTATTTTTAATACTGAAACGATAGGGGAGATAGGCATCTTCCCCGGCGTATTGCACGCCTACACGGGTAGATACCGTAATCGCATCTTCCGGAAAATCCTTGCCGGATTCAATCCATACTTTCTTCCCGGTAAGGCTTTCCCCGTTCAGGCCGGCATCGATGCCCATTGCCTTGCAGAGGCTGCCCGGGCCCGCAGTGAGTTTGGCGGAGGGCTTGTTGTTATAACGCTGCTTCATCACCTCTATACCATCAACAGGCTGCAGCGCCCTGATCAATACCGCATGCGGCGTATCTTCAATGTTGGTAACCACGTTAAAAAGATAGTGAATACCATAACATAAATACACATACGCAAATCCGCCCGGCTTGTACATCACTTCCGTGCGTTTGGTACGGCGGTTATTCCAGGCATGCGAGGCCCGGTCGCCGCTGCCTGCATAGGCTTCTGTTTCCACAATCATACCAGCGGTGCGAACGCCATTGATATCTGTAACCAGTATTTTCCCCAGCAATTGTTTCGCAATGGTCGTCACCTCGTGCTGCTGATAAAATTCATGCTTTAACTTAGCCATCGAAATAAATATCCCTGTTTTAAAAAATGAATTTATGTTATTTGCATAATTATAAACATCATTATGGAAGAAATAAAATGGGGAATCATAGGTTGTGGAGATGTGACAGAAGTCAAAAGTGGCCCGGCTTTTAACAAAGTGCCGCATTCATCACTGGCAGCGGTTATGCGCAGAGATGCTGCAAAAGCGCAGGACTACGCCCTGCGGCATGGCGTGCCCAAATGGTACAGCAATGCTGAACAGCTGATCAACGACCCGGAGATCAACGCCATATATATTGCCACACCGCCTTTGCAACATGAGGAATATACCCTCCTTGCTTTGTCGAAAGGAAAACCGGTGTACGTGGAAAAGCCAATGACGCTGGATGCCGCATCGGCCATCAGGATGAAAGCCGCATCGGATAAATACAACGTAAAATTAAGCGTGGCACACTACCGGCGCGAGCAGCCGGTATTCTTAAAAATAAAAGAGCTGCTGGCGGATAACGCCATCGGTGATATCCGTTTTGTATCGCTGCAAATGCTGCAGCCGCCGGCTTCTAACCTGATAGCAGGTTCGGAGGTCAACTGGCGGATAGATCCCGCTGTTTCCGGTGGTGGCCTGTTTCACGACCTGGCCCCGCATCAGCTCGACCTGATGATCTATTTCTTCGGAAAGCCAAAGCACGCTGCCGGGATCGCCGCGAACCAGGCGGGAGTCAACCAGGCTGATGACCTGGTAACCGGGCATATCTTATTTGAAAACGGCGTAGTGTTTAATGGCATGTGGTGCTTTACGGTGTCGCCCGCTGATCAGAAGGACTGTTGCGAAATAACCGGATCATCCGGCAAAATCAGCTTCCCCGTGTTTGGCAGTAAAATAACATTGAGCAAAGACGGACATACAGAAGAATTTATTTTTGACCCGTTGCAACATGTGCAGCAACCCATGATAGAAAAGGTAACGGCCTATTTCCTCGGCAAAGGCGCTAATCCCTGTTCCGCAGAGCAGGCTATTTTATCAATGGAGTTGATGGACCAGTTCACGAAATCCTCGAAAAAAAGTACTGGCAATTAGGTGAATACCCAACTATTTGCGTATCTTAATTCCTGCAGAGAGCAGCATTTAACCATATCGCTCATTCAGAAGAACCAGTTGAACAGGACCCACGTTATTGATTAACTACTTGACCGAGTAGTGTGATGCAGGCATATCCTCCCGGATATGAACTTTATGTTACGAATGCAGTGAACACTTAATATTCAAATTATCCTGTAATATTTTCGCGCTCATGAAACCTATCTTCACACTTCTGTCAGTACTGTTATTATGCTGCATAATCAGGCAGCCATTGCTTGCACAAACAACGCAGGCGTCGATTTCAGGGATTGTCTCTGATGATACCAAACAACTGATTCCAGGCGCATCTGTACTGGTGCGCAACGAATCAACCGGCTTTAGCAGCCGTACTATTTCAAACGCCAAAGGAGAGTACCTTATTAAAGAGTTGCCACTCGGCGGACCATATACCATCCAGGTAACAGCGATGGGATTTGCCGAACAAAAACGCACCGGGTACTCACTCAACCAGGGCGATGTGATCCGCGCCAACTTCCAGATGCAGACAACCGCGGTAGCCATGAAGGAAATCACGGTGTCGGGCGCAGCGCTTCGCAATAAAACAGAAAACTTTGGCGCAGCCACCACGGTAACGGCAAGGGATATTGCCCGCCTGCCGGTGAATGGCCGTAACTTCAGCAGTCTTATAGATCTTTCGCCACTCAGCAGCGGAAGCAACCTGGCAGGACAGCTCGGCTCTTCTACCAACATCACCATCGATGGTACCTCCGCAAAGAACCCAACTTCCAGCAGCGGCACCAACACCCGTATCGGCGGCCCATACGCTATTTCAATGGAAGCCATCCGGGAATTTAAAGTAGTTACCAACCAGTATGATGTTACCTTTGGCCGCAGTGGTGGTGGTACCATCAGCACGGTAACCAAATCAGGTACCAACACTTTTTCAGGTAGCGCCTTCACCTTCGTAAGGGCCGATGCGTTATCCAGCAAATACGACGCCCGCGGTAACAGGCGCCAGAACGACTTCTCCACCTATCAATATGGCTTCTCTTTAGGCGGCCCTATCATTAAAAATAAACTGCACTTCTTCGTAGCATGGGATCACCAGGCCGATTCACGCCCCCTGCAACTGGCGGATATCAAAACACCGGCAGATGAAAAACGGTTCAACGTTACACAGTCAACACTGGATACCTACCTCGGTATTGCACGCAGCAAATACGGCGTAGCCTCCACGCCGCAGTTCGGGTCTTTTAATAAGAAACGCGGTACAGATGCGGCTTTTGCACGTATCGACTGGCAGCTCAACGAACGGAACCTCCTCACCATCCGCGATAACTATGTAAACGACCGCGCACCGCTGGGCCGTGACGATAATACCTCCATCAATCTCTACGAAGTATATGCAGATGCGCATGCCATCAACAACAGCTTGCTGGCTACCCTGCGTACCGTAGTGAATCCCAGGATTACGAATGAGCTGAAACTGCAACACCTGTATACTTTTGAAGAAAGCTCACCCGGCAGCCAGCTGCCTGCACAGAATATTCCACGTGCTATCGTGGAGAGAGTGGAGTCCAGCATTGACAATAAATCCGTGTTTACCTCCATCCAGCTCGGCGGACAACGTTACTCGCCGGAACATTTCTACAATAACGTATTCCAGCTGGTAGACAATCTTTATTACAATACCAATAAAGCAAACTATACTTTTGGCGCTGATGTGATGTATAGTCACATGAACTCACTGTATGGCAGTGAAATGAACGGCCGTTTTTATTTCACCGGTATGGATAATTTCAATAACCTGAAACCTTACCGTTATGCCCGCGAAGTAGCACTGGCAGATGATCCCAGCGTGAACCAGAACATTCTCAGCGGCGCCTTATACGCACAGATGCAAACCTACCTGTTCCCTGGTTTTGAAATGATCGCCGGTCTCCGTGCCGATTATACCACTTACCTGAACAAACCCAACTTCAATCAAACCGTGTATGACGAGCTGGGACTGAGCACTGATAACTCGCTGAAAACTTTCCAGCTGCAGCCACGTATCCAGTTCAACTGGGACATCAAGGAAAAGCATACAGATTACCTGCGCTTCGGTGCGGCCATCTTCGGATCAGACATAAACAACTATGCCATGATCAACAACATGCTGTTTGATGGTACAAAAGTACTTACCGTGGATATACAGGGCGCCGGTGTACCCGTTCCTGATTTTCCGGCATACCGCAAAGATCCGTCTACCGCACCGGGTAAGGAAATGTTCGATAAGCTCGGACTGCCACGCCAGGGTACCATTAACATGAATGGTAAAGATGCCAGGATCCCGGTTGTGTACAAAGCGAACATCTCCTATAATCACCTGTTCTCCGACCGCTTTAAAATGGGCGTGACTTTCTTCACCACTATTGCGCGTCACAACTATATGTATGTAGATCGTAACATGGCGGATCAGCCTTTCTTCCGTTTGTCGAATGAAGGTAACCGCGGCGTATATGTGCCTGCATCTACGATCAACGTAACCAATGGCGCTACCGATTGGACCAAAGGCCGTAAGAGCACCAATGTAGGCCGTGTGCTGGAACTGAACAGCGATGGTAAAGTGAACCAGTTTGCATTTGTGGTAGATGGTACTTTCCGTTATTTCAGAGACGGGGAAGTTTCCGTTAGCTACACCTGGAACGATGCAAAAGATAATACCTCCTATAACGGCGACGTAGCCAACACCGCTACTTTGTCGCTGATGGTAAAAGACGATCCGCGTAATCTCAGCACCATGAGCTATTCCGATAACCAGTTCCGTCATAAGGTAGTGGTATACGGTACACTGCCCACCTTCTGGGGAATTAATGTAGGTGTGCGTTATTCCGGTATAGGCGGTACACGTTATTCACTGGCTGTAGGCGGTAACGTGAATGGCGACTTCGTAAACTCAAACGACCTGGCCTATGTATTTGACGTGAACAATGCCAATGTGCCGCAGAAGATCCGTACCGATCTCCAGGCGATTTTAGATAATCCTTTAGCCGATGAAAGCGTGAAAGATTACATTCGCAGAAGCAGCGGGAAAGTAGCAGAAAGAAATGGTGGTGTAAATGGTTTCTATGGTGTATGGGATCTGAGGATCGCTAAAAAGATCCGGTTTGGTAAGAAGCAGTACCTGGAGCCATCTGCCGATTTCTTTAACCTCGCCAATATGTTTAATAAAGAATGGGGTACCAGTAAATTACTGGGCAAACAGAATATTTATTCTTTAGGTGGTTTCGATCCTGTTACCTCCACTTATAAATATAACGTGAACGTGAACTCAGGTGTAGTAGTGCCGGGCGGTAACCCGTGGCAGATTCAGCTGGGTCTTCGTTACGGTTTTTAACAGAGAAGATATAAAGAGAACAGGGTACGGCGATAATACCGTACCCTGTTTTTATTTTTTAGAAAGAAATGATTACCACGCGCCCAACTCCGACAGCACCGCATAATGCGAGCCCGAGTAATTGGAGGCGGTTACGATCTTGATATATTTTGCAGAAATAGTAGCCCCGAAAGAGATATACTGCTTACTGTTTACATTCGTCAGCGTATAGTTCCCCCTCGATGTATACGTTACATTATCGGTACTGGTGAATACCGAAATATCTTTTAATGAACCATTCAGATTTGCCCGTTGCAGGAATGCCAGTCCCTGTATGGATTTTATTGCATTCATATTTACGATCACCGTATGCGGATGCGCGGGTTGTACCGTTTTCCACTGCGTGTGCCATACTGTTGCCTGGTCGTTGTCCAACAGGTTGGTGGCGGGGCCATCGTCTTCCTGGCTGCTTACAAACGTGATACTCCAGGAAGATTTGTTCAGTTCATCTTTGGTGCTGATATCCAGTACGGGTTCATTGTTTACAAAAGTATACGGGTAAGAGATTTCTGTAGAAGAACCATTGGTATACAGGAAACGGATACGCAGGGCGTAGTTGCCTGTCTTCTTATGAAATTCACTGATGGGCATACTCAGCTGGAAACTATCGCCGGAGGGCGCAGCCACCCAGGGTACGGCATCATAATCATTTCCGCCTTCCGGATCGTTATATACGTTTACATTGTTCACTGTTTGTGTGGAAGAGAACTTCACTTTCAGTTCAATGTTGCCGCCGGTATAACTGGCTTTGATGATATTGATAGTAGTGTTTCCTCCGCCGTAAATACCGGTGGCGGTGCTGGTGCGGAATACCTGCGAGTTGTTGAGGATAGCGGCGCTGGCGGCAGTAAGAAAGGTAGGGCTTTTGCCGTAGGTGTAGTTGCCGCTGCCCATGAGTGCGGTGCCTTTGGCCGGATCTGCGGCTTCGGATACTTTTTCTTTGTTATGCGGCAGGTTAAGGCCGTGGCCCAGTTCGTGCATGAGGCCACCGATCCATTTGGTAGCGCGGTTGCCCAGCGTGGTATTCTGACCGAGATAGCTGGTATCCATTTCGGCATAGTCCAGTGCAAAGCACCACCGGCCCAAACCATAGAAGGGTACGCCGCCGGGATCGCCATCGGAAGCATAGGTGCTGGCGGGCATAATAACCAACGTGTGTTCACTGTGCTTATCTGCCGGATGTGCAGCAAACCAGGTGTTCAGTTCACCGATAGCAGTGTTGCCGCCGCCTTCATAAGGATAGCCGGTTTTTGGCAGTGCACCTTTTACTACCGTGATCTTTACTTTACCGGTGGAATCCAGTGGCAGTCCGAAGGAGCGGTCGCCATAGCCGTAGTAGTTCATCCACTTTCCGTAGAAGCGTTGTCCTTGTTGTAAAATGCCGTTTAGCCGTGCCCGGTAGTTCACGATGGTGTCGCCATCGGAAGGCACAAAGTAAACAACGTTTAAGGCGTACGCGCTGGGTACTAAGTTTTGCAGGCCGGATTTGGTTTTATCTGTTACGGGCTGCAACTCCCCGCCGGGGGATCGTTTACAGGCCATAAAAAGGGTAGGCAGCAATAGCATACCTGCTAACAGGGAATGAAGGTTTTTCCTTTTCATTGTTCGGATTTATTGATTAACAAAGACAGTAAGAATCGACAGATTTTGGTTTACGGTTTTCCAGGTTACGCAGTTGGCGTTTCACATATTCAGGTAAACTAAATTAAGTAATTGTTTCAGAAAGCAAAAAAAAATAATAATATTCGGTAAATGGCTGAAGAATTAAGCAAAAAAGAACAGCAAAGAAGATTCCTTTCAGGATACAGCTATGCTTTTGATGGTTCGCCCAAAAGGCGTAACTGGAAGAAGATTTTTGCTTTATGGTATCCGGCTGCATCAAATGGTCATAAAAGAGCACAGTTTTATGTGGGTACCTGCTATGATTATGGGAAAGGAGTGGAGAAGAATACGGAGGAGGCATTTTACTGGTACCTGAAAGCCGCTATGCAGGGACATATGGATGCACAGTTTAATGTGGGGCTCTTTTTTAAGACAGGAGAATATGTGAACCAGGATTATGGAAAGGCAATAGCATGGTTTATGCGTTCAGCAAAACAGGGAGGCATCGAAGCCTGGAGAGAATTAGGGTATAGTTATTTCTATGGTCAGGGTGTGGCAGAAGATCATCAGAAAGCTGTTTACTGGTATCGAATGGCAGCCGGGAAACAAGACCTTAAAGCGGTTTACAATTTAGCCCTGTGTTATAAATGGGGAGATGGTGTGGTACAGTCTGACCGGTGGGCAAAATATTATTTTGAAAAAGCAGGAAAGGAAGGGCATAAGAGAGCCTTGAGGCAATTAAAGAATTATGTTCAGCCGGAAGAAAGAAGAGAAGGAAAGTGTTGTTTTTAATACGGTTACAGATGATCATACAGCACCAGATGATGCCGGAGAGCAGGTGGCTGACGCTCCAGTAGATGCACCGCCAGCGGATAATAATCCGGAAGATAAATCGTGATTAATATCATCATAAGCATAAATGAGAAGGCCTGCATCATACGCAGGCCTTTTTTAATGCCCAATGCCCACTGGCAGGCGCAAATATTGTTTTCCTGGTTTTTTCGGAATAAATGTCTTATTTTTTCCGGTGAGATACCATTATCTATGGTTTCCGGATTGTCAGAATTGATCACGAAAGGTATATTTTATGTCAACGCCATCCGAAGCACTGGAGCCAGCCATACTTTTCAAAACTTACTACACCCGGCTTTGCTACTTTGCCTTTCAGTTTACCGGTGATAAAGACAAAGCCAGGGATATTGCCCAGGAGGCCTTTGTAAGCTACCTGGGGCAACAGGGGCAGGTGACCGCGCATCCCGTGGCAATCAAAAATTTCCTGTATAGCACCGTGCGTAACGCCTGTTTAAATGCTATCCGGCATGAGAAAGTAGTGGAGAAATTTGCGGCAGCACAGGAAGGAATGTCTGAAAACGATCCTTCTGTTATATTAACAATGATCCGGTCTGAAGTGATCGGGGAAATCAACCGCGCACTGGAAACATTGCCGGAAGCCTGCCAGGTGATTATCAGGATGGGCTATATCTCCGGGCTCAAAAACCAGGAAATCGCCGACCAGCTGAACATCAGCATTAATACGGTTAAAACACAAAAGAAAAGGGGACTACACCTGTTAAGACAACGTCTTAACCCCGAAATCTACGCCGTGCTATTCCTGTAAATCCTTCTCTCAAAAAAAATATTATTATTTCTTTCACCCCTTTTTTCATCCCGCGTTTCTTTACCTGGTAAGCAACCTTTATGGAGCAAAACCAGGATCTGTATAAATACGCCGATTTAATTTTAAAATATCTCCGGGAACAGGCTACCGCAGCGGAACAGCGGGATCTGGAAGCCTGGCTGGAAAAGGATGTGCGGCATCAGCAGCTGCTGGCGTCCCTGAAAGACCAGGAGACCCTGCGTGATGCACTGGCGTTTCATGAGGCCATCGATGTGGATGCCGACTGGCAGTCCGTGCTGGCCCGCGCCACCCCGGCCGCTTCCGGCAAGAGCATAGCATGGCGTCGCCTCATCGGATGGACGGCCGCCGCTGCCGCTATACTGGGAGGCGTGATCCTTGCATACAACTGGCGCACAACGGAAACAAAGCCTGTAAAAATGATGGCGGCCACTACTCCTTCAATAAAAAACGACGTGCTCCCCGGCAGTAACAACGCCACGCTGCAACTGGGCAACGGGAAAACCATACACCTGGGCAATCAGCCGGAAGGAGCCATCAAAGAGGAAGATGGAACCACTATTGCACAGCAATCAGGCGGCCTTGTATACAATAAAACAAATGAACCGCACACGGCTGCGTTATTCAATACCTTGTCTACCGCAAAGGCCGGGCAATACCAGCTCACGCTGGAAGACGGCACACGCGTATGGCTTAATGCCGCATCCTCCCTGCGATTCCCGGTACACTTCACCAATGGTGAACGCCGTGTGGAACTCACCGGTGAAGGATATTTTGAAGTGGCTGCCAGTCCGGATAAACCTTTCCGGGTAATGGTGCAGAACATGGAAGTACTGGTACTGGGCACCCACTTTAACGTAGGCGCCTACAGCAAAGTGGTGAAAACCACGCTGATCACCGGTGCGGTAAAAATCCAGGTAAAGGATAAACGCTCCTGGCAGCTGGCGCCAGGTCTGCAGGCCAATGTACAGGGCGACCAGGTACGTATCTCCGCAGCAGATACGGAAAAAGCCATCGCCTGGAAAGAGGGAATTTTCTTTTTTAAAGATGATGATTTCCGGGAAATTATGGAGCAGGTGGCACGATGGTACGACCTGGATGTTCACTACGAAGGTCCGCTGCCCGCAAAGCTTATCAGCGGTAATATCAGCCGTCAGGCTAAGTTGTCGCAGGTGCTGGAAATGCTCAACTTCGTGAGCGGCGCCAACTTCAGGGTAAATGGAAAAGACGTAACTATAACACTGTCGAAATAAAATCAGTTATAACTGGAACGGATGCACGAAATATAAGTACCTGTAATAAACAAAGACCAGAATTTAAACGAATCAATCGCTATTAATTTAAAATTAAACCGATGATGAAAAGATTTATTTCCGCTTTCGGGCGGGGTATACTACTCCCATTGCCTGTAAAAACGAAGGTGGCCTTAAAGCTGACCACCCTGCTGCTTTTCCTTTTCGCATTAAGTGCCGCAGCCACTGCTTACGCGCAGAAAATTACGTTGTCGGTAAAGAAAGTACCGCTGCAGCAGGTGTTTGACGCCATCAAACAACAAACCGGCTATTACTTTTTGTACAACAACGATATCCTGAAAAACACTACGCCCGTTTCTTTAAACGTAAAGGATGCGGAAGTAACTGCGGTATTGAATCAATGCCTGGCAGGCCAGCCGCTGGAATATAAAATCATCGACCGCACCATCACCCTGAAGGAAGTGCCGGTGAAAAAAGCTACTTCGGAATTGGTGGCAGATACACTGATTACCGGCAGGGTAACCGATGAAAAAGGCGTGCCGCTGCCCGGTGTAACCGTTACAGTGGAAGGTTCCGCAAGAGGCGCTGTAACAGATGCCACAGGAAAATACAGCATCCAGCTGCCATCCGGCGCTAATGCATTGTTATTCTCCTTTATCGGGTTTAACAAACAACGTGTGGAAACCGCCGGCAACACCACGCTGGATGTAAAATTAACAGAAAGCTCAAAAGGCTTGTCGGAGGTAGTGGTAACGGCGCTGGGTATTAAACGCGAAAGTAAATCGCTCGGATATACCGTAGCAGAGCTGAAAGGCGCCGACCTGTCGGAGGGGAAAGAAGTAAATGTGGCCAACGCCTTATCCGGTAAAGTGGCCGGTGTACAGGTGAGTCAGCCTGCCTCCGGCGCCGGCGGATCTTCCAAGATCCTGATCCGCGGAAACAACTCTTTGCAGGGAAACAGCCAGCCGCTGTATGTAGTAGACGGAGTACCCCTCGATAACCAGAACATCGGCGCTGCCGGCAGCACCGGCGGTGTGGACTATGGCGATGGCATCTCCAATATTAACCAGGAAGATATTGAAAGCATTTCCATCCTGAAAGGACCGAATGCTGCGGCATTGTACGGCCAGCGCGGCAGCAACGGCGTAGTGCTCATCACTACCAAATCCGGCAGCTCCCGCAAAGGTATCGGGCTGAAGTTCAGCAGCGATTACGCTATCGGCAACGCACTGGTAACACCCGATTTCCAGGATGAATACGGACAGGGCCTGAACGGTGATTTTACGCACTTCCGCGCTACAGATGGTAAGGTATATACCATGGCGCAGGCCAAAGCGCAAGGCTTGCAGGGCATGCCTAAAATGAGCGCCGGCCGCGACAGGATCGCCCGCAGCAGCTGGGGCGCAAAAATGGAAGGGCAGGAGTATGAAGACCAGTGGGGAAACGTATTGAAGCTAACGCCGCAACCTAATACCTATAAAGATTTTTTTAACCAGGAAAAACAGTTCGTTAATAACATCGCCGCGGATGGTGGAAACGATAAAGTGAACTACCGCTTCTCTTATTCCAACACGCACGTAAACGGATATGTACCCACCAATACGCTGGACAGGAACACATTTACCCTCCGCACACAGGCGTCTATTACGCCTAAATTACAGTTGGATGCAAAGCTGAACTACATCTCCCAGAAAGGTAAAAACAGGCCTACACTTTCCGATGCATCCGATAATCCGGCTTACCTGTTTATCAGTCAGCCGCGGAGCATGCCGTTGAGTATCCTTGCAGATTACACCTGGACCGCCCAGGACGTGGCCCGGCAATTCGGCTACAGCGGCGTAACACCCGGGCTGGAGAAAACATACGCTACCAACAGTTCTACGGCTAATCCTTACTGGACCATCCATAAAACACAAAATACTGATCACCGCGACAGGCTCCTGGGCATGCTGCGGTTGTCGTATGATTTTAATAAATGGCTGAAATTAACAGCCCGCGGCGGTACCGATTTTTATACAGAAGAACGCCTGCGCTGGAGAGCCAAAGGCACTTACCAGAGCCAGAACAGGAATGGTGATATTGAAGACCGGGTAATAAGAGTACGGGAAGATAACTATGATGTATTGCTGAACGGCAACCTGGAACTGAGCAAGGACTTCACCCTGGGGCTGAATGCAGGCGCCAGTCACCAGAAAAAGTTTATGCGCATGACCGGCAATACCGGGAAAGAATTTATTGTGCCGGACCTGCACGTGATCAATAACACGCTGACCAATTCCTATCTTTTCGACTTACAGGAATCTGAAATCAACTCCGTATATGGCTTTGGACAGCTGGCCTTCCGGAACTACTGGTTTGTGGATTTCTCCGCACGAAACGACTGGTCATCTACTTTATCTGCCAGCAACAATTCTTTCTTTTATCCTTCTGTGAGCACCAGTTTAATTATGACTGATCTGCTGAAGATGAACAGCAATATCGTAAGTTTCTGGAAGCTGCGCGGATCACTGGCACAGGCCGGCAGCTCCGGTAATCCTTACCAGCTCACCGGCGCCTACAGCCTGGATCAGTTCACACATGGCGGTCAGCCGCTGGCCGCGTTTACCTCCATCATCCCGGACCCTAACCTGAAAAATGAACTGACTACCTCGGTGGAATTTGGTACCGATGTACGTCTCCTGAATAATCGCCTGGGCATCAGCTTTACTTACTATAACGCCGCTACGAAAAACCAGATCCTGGATGTGCCCTTACCGCCTTCCAGCAAATTCGAAGCGCGCAGGATCAATGCCGGTGAAATCCGGAACAAGGGAATCGAACTATCGTTAAACGGAACACCAGTGAAGCTGGCGAATGGATTTACCTGGGAAAGCACCTTTACTTTTTCCCGCAACAAAAATGAAGTGGTATCGCTGACCGAAGGAGTGGAAACATTTGTATTGGGCAGCGACAGGGGGATCAACGTGATTGCTGCACCAGGTAAGCCTTTCGGTACCATGATCGGAACTGGCTTCGCCTGGCTGAAAGATGAAGCCGGCAACCGGCTGATAGATCCGGCAACAGGGTTGCCACTGCGCACGCAGGGCCGCCAGCTTACAGAGCTGGGAAATGCCATGCCCGACTGGACCGGCGGTTTCGCCAACACCTTCCGTTACAAAGGCTTTGCCTTAGCAGCATTGGTGGATATCCGCCAGGGCGGACTGGTATATTCCCAAAGCAACCGCGAAGAGCTGATCTATGGCACCACAAAGAAAACGCTGGCCGGCAGGGATGGCAGCTATGTGGCTTCCGGTATGATTGCAGAGAAAAACAGCAGCGGCAACTGGGTTAGCACCGGTAAAGAAAATACCATGAAAGTACTGGCACAGGACTACTGGAACGTAGTGGCGAGCGATAAAGAAAACGTGGTGTCGGAAGAAATGATGAACGATGCCAGCTATGTAGCCATGCGGGAAATCAGTTTGAGTTACGCGCTGCCGTCGAAATTATTCTCCGGTAAAATTATCCGCAGAATGAATGTAGGCATTTATGGCAGGAATCTTTTTTACTTCCAGCGGAAAACAGATGGCTTCTCTCCCGAAGCCTCTTCCTTCAACGTAAACAACTCTTCCCTCGGCCTGGAATCAACGGCGCTGCCGATGATGCGGAGCTTTGGTGTGAACGTAAGCCTGGATCTTTAATCTGTAAAAACGAAGCATATGAAAAACAAATCATCGATATATAGAAAAGTGCTGGTGTTAACTGCAGGGCTGTTACTGGGCGGCTGTACCAAAAACTTCAGCGATTTAAACACGCCGCCAACAACGGTTACCAACATTGATCCCGCCCTGTTGTTGTCGAAAGTACAGAAAGATGCGGCCTTTTCTGAAGGCACAGAAACCGCCAATATACAGGTGGGTTCCTGGGTGCAATACTGGGCCGGTGGACTGGTGGCGCCTACTTCCCGCTACATTCAACAGCCGGATAATAACATGTGGGCGGCGCATTATACCTTGCTGCGCAACCTCGGCCAGATCCGCAACCAGGCATTGAAAGGAAAAGAAAATGATCCCACAGGAAGAACGAAGCTCGCTATTGCCCGCATCCTCGAAATATTTATATGGCAACGGTTAACGGATCTTTTTGGCGCCGTACCATTTTCGCAAACAACAGAAGATGCTACCGACGTAAACAACAAACCGGTGTACGATAGCCAGCAGTCGGTTTATGAACACCTCATTGCCGACCTCGATGCCGCTATTGCCAGTATCAACGCCAGCGACGTATCGTACGGCAATGCCGATTTCTATTACAAAGGCGCTACCGATAACTGGAAGAAATTCGGTAACTCACTGAAACTCCGTTTAGGCATGCGCATTAAATATGCTGCGCCGCAACTGGCAGAAAAAACAGTGCGCGAAGCGATGAGTCAGCCGCTTTTTTCAGATAATAAAGACAATGCCGCCGTACCTACTTTCAACGATGCACAAACCACCAACGCAAACCCTATCCTGGCGCAGTTTATCAGCGGCAGCCCCGATCTGCGTTACCTGGCATCGGCTTTTGTGGCTACGCTCAATGATAAAAATGATCCGCGCCTTACCTTTATTGCGGCGCCTACCGTAAATTCAAGAAACAGCGGAACGCCCGTGTACAAAGGTATTGGCGTGGCATTAACCGATGCGTTGTTGTCCGGCATCATCAAGGATGATTACTCTACCGCTTCCATGACTACCTACTTTAATAAAACATTGGCTACGCCTATCCCTGCGTATGTATTCACGTATGCAGATGTGTGTTTCTTCAAGGCAGAAGCGGCGTTGATGGGATGGGGCGCCACACCGGCAGAGGCAGAGAAATTTTACCAGGATGGTATCAGGGCGGCAATGGCCATGCAGCCGTACAATATTACCACCATTCCGCAGGCGTATATTGATGCGGAGTTTTCACTCGCCGGACTTACGTCAGAAAAACAGCTGGAGAAGATTATGACCCAGAAATGGATCCTGTTATTTGGCCGCGACTATGAAGCTTATGCTGAATGGCGCCGCACGGGCTACCCCGTTTTAACGCCGGGGCCCAACCAGGGATCTACCAATGGCACCATTCCCCGCAGGGCGGTATACTCATCGCTGGAAGCGTTGCTGAATACAGATAATTATAAGGCTGCCGTGTCCGGTTTAAGCAATGGAGATTCCTATCTGTCGAAGGTTTGGTGGGATCAGAAGAAATAGATAGTGAATGATAGAGAAGGGTCGTCTTTTACAGGCGGCCCTTTTTTTATTGCCCCACCTGCCGCTTTACCGGTAAAAAAGTTGTTTTTACCGGCATGATACTGTCATTAACCCATTTTAACTATGCTGCAGTAGCCCGGCTGCCTATTTTCGTATTCATATCTAAACAGCTATCGTATGAACCAGGCATATGAAATTAATGCGATCACGCAGGCGAACAACGCCATCTATCACTCCTTCCGTACGCTGGATTTCCGCGGGGCTTCCGTGTACCTCACGGAAGATTGCGACTACATTACCTTTAACGGCATGCACTTAAAAGGGCGGGAGGAATACATCACGCTGCATGAGCGGCTGATGAACAACTTTATGTTCAGGGGCGCGCGGTTACATGGACACATTGAACAGGTACGTTTCCTGAATGAAAATGTAGCCATCGTGGTAGCCACCGGTGCCATCCGTTTCCGCTGGCAGAAAAGAGTACCGGAAAGCCGTCAGTCGGTGAACACCACCGTATGGGTGAAAAGCCCCGAAGGACAATGGCAGATGTCCGCCTTTCACAATTGCCGCATAAAGAAAATGAACTGGCTGACCAGGTGGATCATGGGGTCTGTAAAAAAGAAGCCTGACGAAAAGAAGCCGCAAATAGCCCCCTGGATTGTCGGAACCACACCCCCGGAGTATGCTCCGGAATGAATAATTTTGTTTTAAGAGATACATCTTACAAGATTATTCAAAACAAAAAACAGGCATTATGTCATTCCAGGCTTATTTAGACAATATCAAAGCGAAAACCGGCAAAACAGGTGACGATTTTAAAAAGCTGGCAGAGAAGAAAAAGTTCCTGCAAAACGGGGAACTGGATCCAAAAGTAAAAGCCGGCGAAATTGTAAACTGGCTGAAAGAAGAATATGAACTGGGCCACGGTCATGCGATGGCGATATTCGCGTACTTCAAAGGGAAGCGGGAATGATTCATCTCCGCAGCTGATCTACACTCCAGCGGTATGCAGGTAAGGTAGATAATAAAAAGCTGCCGGCACTGGCGGTGAATACAGAATAATTCAATGGCGCGGCTACACCCAGCGCTACAGTCATGGCCAGTGCAAATCCCAGTAACAAAACACCGCTGCCAATGGCCGCCCATCGTGTCCAAAAGCCTGCGATCAGCATTATGGCAAAAAGTATTTCTAAGCCCGATGCCAATGCGGCAAAGATTTCCGCTACGGAGTAGGGGAGAAAGAACATCAGCTTGTGTGCATACTGCATGAAATGCTGCCAGTCGCCCCAGCCGATATTAGGCGCACCCGGAGGGCCCCACACGCCGAACCTGTCGAGCCCTGCGCACAAATAACTGGCGCCTAACGCCACCCGCAAAAAGAGCTGAATGAGATCCTGTTTAATATTCATCGCCAGGTATTTTTGACAGGCAAAAATAACGCAGATTCCGCTGCTGCAGGTAGTCCAGTTTATAATCAGGGGATAGTCCAGCTAACTTCCGTATATCCATTATCGTTACCCGGTCTGTAAATCTCCCCGCTATTTACTATTTTCAGGGATCAAAAAAATGTTATTATGAAGAAATGGTTGCCGGTCCTGCTCATCGCTGCAATAGTGGCCGTTACCGCTTTTACGCCCCGGAAAATCACGTGGGTGGCCATCGGGGACTCTATTACGTATCTGAATGAACACCCCGATGAAACCGGGAACAGGATCACCAAAGGATACCTGACCCGCGTAACAGAAAAGCTCCCGGATATACAGTACATCAATAAAGGCTATAACGGCTGGACTTCCGGCGGTATCGCTGATGCCATAGAAAAACTGGATCTCGTAAAAGCAGATGTATACTCCGTATTCCTCGGTACCAACGACTGGTGGGGCGGCCGTCCGGTTGGTACTTTCTCCGACTATCTTCATAAAACCGGCAACAGCACCGTGTACGGTGCATTCCGGACCATCATTGATAAGCTGAAGTCGCTGAATAAAAACGCGCACATTATCCTGATCACCCCGCTGCAACGCGGCGATTTTGTATACATCGCCGATATGCATAACAACGCCTGGGGTTCCTACAAAGAAAATAAGGGACAGCAGCTTTCACAGGTGGTGGCTGCCATCGATTCTATTGCCGGCTACGAGCACTTCGATAAATTAGATCTGTATCATAACAGCGGTATCACCCTGGAAAATATGGTGAAGTATAAACGCCTGAAAGACCCTGCCACCGGCGAATACAAGGACTACCACTGGCCGGAGTATAAAGACATTCCCTTTCATCCGGACACCGACGAATACCCTTATCCCGTTTCCGCCATCGATATGACGTACGATGGTTTGCATCCTTCCGATAAAGGATTTGCCGTAATTGCGGATATGCTGGTGGAGATAATAAAGCGGTATTAGCCTCCTTTTTGATACTTGAAAAGTTGGTTAAGTGCTGATAACATTAACGCTATATATCGTCTGAAATAAATATGCTATATTACCCCTGGTTTAAATTTTGAATAATGGCGATTAACTTACAAAAGGGGCAAAGGATCGACATCGGCCTCTCAAAAATCAGTATTGGTTTAGGCTGGCATCCTAATGAAGGAACAGGCTCGGCTTTCGACCTGGACGCCTCTGCATTTATGATCGATGAAACCCGGCACATTCTCCAGGAAGAATATTTTATCTTCTACGGAAATACAGATTCTCCCGATGGCGCGCTGCATCACACCGGCGATGACCCTACCGGCGGCAACAGCGCCGATGGCGATGATGAAACCATCCAGGTAGACCTCACAAAAATAGATCCCCGCGTAAGGGAAATCTTATTCGTGGTAACCATCCATGAAGCCATCAGCAGAAGACAAAACTTCGGACAGGTAAGAGATTCGTATATCCGTGTTGTTGATGAAGGCACCGGCAATGAAATTGCAAAGTATGAACTGGGAGAAGATTTCTCCATTGAAACAGGCGTGGAATTTGGCCGCCTTTACCTGAAAGATGGTAAATGGAAATTTGAAGCATCCGGTATTGGCTACAGGGAAGATCTGGCTTACTTCTTATCCAAATATTTCAAAGGTCAGATTATTAAATAATCCCTGATAAACTACTACCTATGGCTATCAATTTAGTAAAAGGTCAAACTATCGACCTCCGTAAAAACGACAAAGGAGAAGAATTCGATTTATCAACGGTCACTATCGGATTGGGCTGGGACGTACGGCAAACAAAAAGCAAGGAAGGCTTCCTCGGAAAATTATTCGGCGGCGAAAAAAAAGAAGCAGAATACGACCTGGATGCAGTGGCTATGTTGCTGGACAGCAGCGGCAAAGTGGCCAACCTCGGCAGAACCGTTCAAACAAGGGATGGCCGGTCAGTAGGATTGTTTGAGGGAGATGTGATCTTCTTCAATTCCATGCGCCACCCTTCCGGCAATATCTGGTTAACCGGCGATAACCGCACCGGCGCAGGCGATGGCGATGATGAACAAATTATCATCAAGCTGGATCAGCTGGAAAGTAAATACGAAAAGATCCTGTTTATGGTCACCATCTACAATGGCCGCGCCACTAACCAGCACTTTGGTATGATCGATAATGCCTTTATCCGCGCGATGGACAACCGGGGAAAGGAAATTGCAAAATTCAGCCTGTCGGGCGACAGCACCTACAACGGTATGTGCTCCATGACATTTGCGGAAATTTATCGTAAAGATGGCGCCTGGAAATTCAGGGCCATTGGTATTCCACATCAATCCGATAGCTTTGTGGATGAATTGAAAAAGTTAACCTATTCCTGATAACAAAAAACCTATATTCAGCATACCTTCATCCTGCGGAAAACGCAGGATGAAATGTTACCCATTTTCAACATGCCAACACTGGTATTAAATTAATGCAGTATGAGAAGATTACCCGTGTATCTTTTGTTAGATACTTCCGGTTCTATGAATGGAGAACCTATTGAGGCAGTAAAAAATGGTGTACAGATAATGATTAACTCATTACGCCAAAACCCACAGGCCATTGAAACCGCCTTTATCAGCATCATCACTTTCGATAGCTCTGCAAGACAGGTAGTACCCCTTACCGATCTTGCGTCTTTCCAGATGGTGGATATAAAAGCCACCGGTACTACCGCACTGGGAGAAGCCCTGCAGCTGGTAAGCAACTGCATCGATCATGAAGTGGCCAAAACCACTACGGAAAAGAAAGGCGACTGGAAACCACTCGTGTTCATCATGACGGACGGCATTCCTACCGATAGCTGGCAAAGCGGACTGGCCGCATTTAAACAACGCAAAGTAGCTTATACAATCGCTTGTGCCGCCGGCTCCGGTGCTGATACCGCTATCCTGAAACAAATAACGGATAATGTACTCAGCCTGGATACTGCCGACAGTCAGAGCATCGCCCGCTTCTTTGCATGGGTAACCGCTTCTATCGGCGTCACCTCCACAAAAGTGGAAGATGCCGGCAAAGAATTAATAGGCTTAAACGAACTGCCGCCACCACCGGCAGAGCTGAATATCGTGGTGTAAGAAATTAAAATACTGATATGCGACGATTACCGGTTTTTTTCTTATTGGATACCTCCGGATCTATGTACGGTGAACCCATACAGGCGCTCAACAACGCCCTGAGCGGCATGGTAAACACTTTGCGGATGGACCCCCAGGCAATGGATTCCCTATGGCTCAGCATCATCACTTTCGACCGGGAAGTAAAAGAACTGACACCACTGGTGGAACTGGCCAACTTCCAGCTGCCGGAAATTACCTGCCCCCAGAGCGGCCCCACGCACACCGGCTATGCACTGGAATTCCTCCACGCAAAAGTGAATAGCGAAGTACGCAAAGGTACCCCCACACAAAAAGGCGACTGGCGCCCGTTGTTATTCCTCTTCACCGATGGTAAACCCTCGGATCTGCAGCTGTACCGTAAAATGATCCCGCTGATAAAGGAATTGAACTTCGCCACCATTGTAGGTTGCGCGGCAGGCAAAGCAGCAGACAACGGCATGCTGAAAGAACTGACAGATACCGTGGTGCATCTCGATACCGCCGACAGCGCCACACTTAAACAATTTTTTAAGTGGGTATCCGACACCATAGAACAGGGAAACAAAAGCATGGGCACCACCGAGCAGGTAACATTGCCGCCGCCCCCCAATGAAGTGAATTTAGTCATCTGATAATAAAAAGAATGAACGTAAAATTGATCGGACATGATTTTAAATGTCTGGAAGTAGAATTATCCCAACAGGAGAAATTCTTCTGTGAGAAAGGCGCACTGATCTATCATGAAGAAGGAATTACTTCAAAGGTCAACGTATTCGATAAAGGCGTAGCCGGACTGATAAAAAGAAAACTCACCGGCGAAAGTATTTTCCAGGTAGAACTGTGCAATACCAATCTCAATCCGCGCAAACTGGTGGTAGCCGGTAAAGTAGGGCTGCTGCCCATTAACCTCAAGCAACTCACCACCGGCATTGTTTGTAAAGCAGGCGCGTATGTAGCCTCCTCCGACAAAATTGATATTGATGTAAAAATGAACCTCACCTCCCTCATCGGCGGCACGGGCCTGATCATGCAGAAAATAACAGGATTTTGTACTGTTTTTTTAGATGTGATTGGCACACCCATTACGCTGGACCTCGCACCCGGGCAAACCGTTTTTGTGGATGAAAAGAGTTTCATCTGCATGAATGCAGATATGGTAAGCCGGATGTCGTCACATTTCTCAGGAAATAATCTCCTGGGAGGAGAAGGATTAAGTATGTTGAAAATTACCGGTCCGGGTACAGTATATATCACTTCCGTAAATTTTGGATAATGAGAAGACTTCCTGTTTATTTCCTCATAGACGTCTCCGAATCAATGGTAGGAGAACCCATTCAACAGGTGGAAGAAGGCCTGGGACAAATCATCCAGGCGCTGAAAACAGATCCCTACGCCATAGAAACAGCGTGGATCTCTATTATTGTTTTCGCAGGCCAGGCAAAAACACTGGTACCCCTGCAGGAAATCATCAACTTTTATCCGCCACGTTTCCCCATCGGTGGCGGTACCTCTTTAAGCAGGGGACTGGGACACCTCATGTATGAACTGAGAAAAAACCAGGTGAAAACCACCTATGATATGAAAGGCGACTGGAAACCCATCATCTTTCTTTTCACAGATGGCGTACCTACCGACGATACCGCTGCAGCGATCACGGAATGGAAACAGAACTGGCAACGCACCGCCAATATGGTGGCCGTTTCCTTTGGCAACGAAGCGGATACCAACGTGCTGAAAGAACTGACAGAAAACGTGGTGCATTTTAAAAACAGCTCTCCCGCAGCGTACAAACAGTTCTTCAAGTGGATCACGGACTCTATCAAAACCAGCAGCGAAAGCGTAGAGAAAAACGCTTCCGGATTTGAACTGTCGAAAATACATGACACGGATACATTGTCGAAGATAGATCTCTCCAAACCATTGCCTCCCGCCAGTTATACCGACAGCAACTTCGTGGTAATGGTAGGGAAGTGCCAGCACATGCAACGCGACTATCTCATGAAATACCGCCGCGCAGAACAGGACGCAGAAATATACGGTTTGAACCTGAACCGGCTGTATTACCGGCTGGTAGGGGCGTTCCAGGTAGATAAAACCTATCACGAACTGTCCGACAGCAACGCCAAACCAGCCAGCATCAACAGTGAAGAACTGATCGGCAATCCCACCTGCCCCTGCTGCGGCAACCAGTGGGGATTTGCACTTTGCTCCTGTGGCCAGATCCATTGCATCGGCGAAGAAAAGCTCAGTACCTGCCCCACCTGCGGCAACACCGCGGCCTACGGCGCCAGCGAAGGCGGTTTCGATGTAAACCGGGCACAAGGCTAACCGACAAAAGATCAACATGGACAAATCCTTTATCCAGGAATTATTTAAAGCAAATAATATTACGGTTGGCACTAACCGGCAGCACCTGTTCGACACATTTGTAAACGATGAGAAAAACAGGCTGGCAGTGAAGCTGATCATGGAAAATAAAAAGCTACTAATGGATACCTGGCAGTTTAAAAACCGGTTAGCAGACATTCAGCAACAACCCGTCAGCATCCCGAATGCCACTGCCGGAAAGCCTTACGAGGTAAAACTGGACTTCGCGCAGCTGAACTGGAACGACTTTTCTTATTTCCATATCGACGGGCTCGAGGAATCCGGTCTGCAATATGACCCGGAAACAAAGGTGATTCACGGCACGCCCGTTAAAAGCGGCGACTTTAAACTCACGCTGAAATACCGCATCAACGGGGAAGACGAAGCCTCCGCACCAAACGAAAAAAAGGTGCCGCTGGTGATCAACCCCAATCCAAAGTCGCTCTGGAAAAATATGGAGAGCGATAAAAACGATCCTTACTGGAAAGAAGACAATGTAGCCATATATGCCCCGCTGGGCGACCGGCACCTGCTGGCAGCTTCCAAAAGAGGCCGCTCACACGCTAATACCGGCGGTTTCCGGGAAGATGATTTTGCCTTTAAACACTTCGCCGACACCGGCTGGAGTGTATTGGCCGTTTCAGACGGCGCCGGCAGCGCGCGGCTGTCGCGCGCAGGGTCCAGGATCGCCTGCAACGGCATCGTGGAGTACTTTGAACAGCACTTTACGCCTGAACTAATAAGCACATTTGATACGCTGATCGCCGCACACACCGCCACCCCAGGCGATAAAACACAAAAAGAACTCACCCGCTTTGTATACGATAACCTCGGCAAAGCAGCGTTCACCATACATAAAAAGCTGGAAGAATTTGCCGCCACCGCCGCCGCACCGGTGAAAGATCTTCATTCCACACTTATATTTGTACTTTTAAAAAAGTACGAATCAGGCTATGTGATCATGAGCTTTGGCGTAGGCGACTGCCCCATTGCTTTGATAAATAAGGACTTTTCAGATATTGCATTGCTGAACCGCCTGGATGTAGGGGAGTTTAGCGGGGGAACCCGGTTTATTACCATGCAGGAAATCTTTAAAAGTGATACATTTGCAACCCGCTTCGGGTTCAGGCTGGTGCCGGATTTTTCGTACCTCATGCTGATGACAGACGGTATTTATGACCCCAAGTTTGAAGTAGAAGCCAACCTGGAGAAGCTGACAGCGTGGAAAGCACTGCTGGAAGACCTCAGCGGAAAGAACGATGACAACGTAAAAGTAGACCTGGCCAGCCATACAACGGAAACCGCCAACCAGCTATCTGCCTGGATGGACTTCTGGAGCCCCGGGAATCATGACGACAGAACTTTAATGATCATCAGTTAAGTATGCGGACTATATGAGTACAAAAACGGTGAATTCCGTCATCAATGCAGGAAAAAGTTATCAGTACGTTGATAATGGAGAACCTATGCGGGGCGGTATGAAGGACGTTTACTTCAGCCCGGATAAATCATACGTGGTGGCATTTTATCGTGATGCGCAGGACTACGCCTCGAGAGAACGGTTACGGAAAATTGTAACGGATTACTATAACAGCTTCTTTAACCGCGAAGGCGGCGACTACTACCGGGCTCTTTATTGCTGGCCCACAGATATGGTGGAAGCGGATAAAAAGGTGGGCCTCGTAGTACCGTGTTATCATGCTAACTTTTTTTTCAAGAAGGGATACGCCTCAAACGACCTGATTAAAGGAAAGGAAAAAGAAGGGAAATGGTTTGCTTCACCCAAATTCAGGAATAAACAGTTTACCCTGCGCCTGGATGAAGCAGAACTGGGCAACTGGTTAAGCTATTTCCAGATTGGTGTAAATATTTCAAGAGGCGTGAAACGCCTCCACGCCGCCGGACTCGCACATTCCGACCTGTCGTATAAAAATGTGCTGGTAGACCCGGTAAGTAAATCGGCTACCATCATTGATATTGATGGCCTCGTGGTACCGGGCCTGTTTCCACCCGATGTAATTGGCACCGCCGATTTCATCGCACCGGAAGTATTGGCCACCAAACACCTGGACCTGAAAGATCCCGGCAGGAAACTGCCTAATCGCCTTACCGACCTGCACGCACTGGCGGTAATGATCTACATGTATCTTTTATACCGTCATCCCTTGAAAGGAGGGAAGATCCACGATCTCGACGCAGAAAAAGACGACCTGCTGGCAATGGGAGAGAAGGCGCTGTTTATTGAACATCCGCAGGATACTTCCAACCGGCCGAAACTGAATCACGTTAATCCGAAGGAATTGCCCTGGGCAGATGTAAATAAGCTGCCATACACCATTACAGGGCCTTACCTGAAGGAGCTGTTCTACCAGGCGTTTGTAACCGGTTTGCACCAGCCAACCGAACGTCCGCCGGCGGAAATGTGGGAACAGGCGTTATTAAAAACAACAGACCTCATGCAGCCCTGCAGCAATGCCGCCTGCGAACAGAAATGGTACGTTTTTGATAACACCCATTCTCCCAAATGCCCCTTCTGCGGCACGCCGCATAAAGGTACCCTGCCCGTGCTGGACCTCTATTACGAGTTTAAGCCAACGGTATGGAAACCGGAAAACCACCGGCTGATGGTGTATAATAATCAATACCTGTTCCAGTGGCACGTAAACAGGAATACCATCCGCAATGAAAGGATCACCCCCGCGCAAAAAGTGCCGGTCGGGTATTTTGTATTTCACCAGGGAAAATGGGTGCTGGTAAACCAGCAGCTCACTTCTTTAAAGGATCTTACAGAAGACAAAGAAATTCCCATCGGCGCCATGGTGGAATTAACGGATGGAAAAAGACTGCTGCTGTCGAGGGAAGAGGGTGGAAGAGTAGTAATAATAACAATTGCCAACAAGTAGAAACCTATATAAAAAAATAAACTGAAATGAATGAATTAATCCAACAAATTATTGACAACCCAATACCTTCGGCGATCATTGTCGGGAACCTGGTTATCATTGAAAGCTTACTGTCGGTAGATAACGCCGCCGTACTGGCTACAATGGTAATGGACCTGCCCGAAAAACAACGCGACCGCGCCCTTAAATACGGGATCTTCGGCGCTTACCTGTTCCGTGGTCTGGCTATGCTGTTTGCGTCTTTCCTGATCAAGATCTGGTGGCTGAAACCATTGGGCGGTTTATATCTCCTGTACCTGGTATTCAGCTGGTGGAAAAATAAGAAAACAGAAGGAGAGAAAGAAGAAGAGAGCATCGATAAAGGCCAGAACTGGCTATACAAGGCCACCGTGGGGGCTATCGGGCCTTTCTGGGCTACAGTGGCACTGGTGGAGCTGATGGATATGGCCTTCTCTATAGATAATATTTTTGCTGCGGTAGCTTTTACCGATAATATATTACTGGTGTGTTTGGGCGTGTTTATCGGTATCCTTGCCATGCGTTTTGTGGCGCAGGCTTTCGTGAAACTGATGACGAAGTTTACCTTCCTGGAATCAGCAGCGTATATCGTTATTGCTATTCTCGGTATTAAACTGACCTTATCTATCTACGAACACTTCTTCCCGGAATCGCCTATCACGCATTTCCTGGAAAGTTCACAGGCAGATATCATTACGTCGATCATCACCGTAGGCGTGTTTATTGTTCCGATCATTACTTCGGCGCTGTTAAACTTCCCTAAAAAGACCCCTGCTGCAGAGTTGGAGAAAAAATGATGCCGGTCACAAACCGGATCAACTTAATAAAGGTTTCTATGGCGCCAGTCTCCGGACTGGTGCCTTTTTATTTAAATGACATTGGTATTCAGCATCGTTTTGAGGATGTTGGTCTGTACGTCAAAGCGACCAATATGCTGGAGGAAATCAACATCGGAAATCTTCTCATAATATTCCTTCAGCAACGCCTGTACATTGTCCGGGATCACCGTTTTCAGTACATTGGCGCGGCTCATCAGGTTATCATTCTTATCCGTTAGTTCCTGTACGATCCTTGTTTTTTTAGAGAGGGTATTGGACCAGTCGACATCCGTAATTTTTGAAAGATCGCAGAACAGGAATAAATTTTTTGCGGGGAAGAAGAGAAAGTAGCGGTCCATATTAAGGAAGCGGTACACTTCCAGGATGAGGTTACCGGCACTGAGCCCGCAAAAGAACTCGGTTTTAAAATCCATTTTGCACAACAATCCCATCAGCTTGCGTTGTATGATGGCGGAGTTGTTCCGGTACACGTCTGCCGGGTTGAATTTAATCAGCTCGTTGAGCGCTTCGGTAGAAATATCAAAATAAAAATCCTGGGAGAAGCGGGCGCTGAAAGCATTGATATTTTTGGAAAAGGGGTAGTCTTCAGAGTTGTCAGACAGCACCTGGTACAGCTTCCGCAAAGATAAATTGATCTTCAGGGATTGCTTCTGTTTATCCAGCTGGTAATTTTTCTCTGAAAAAACGGAGTCGTTTATATTTTCGATCAGGTCTTTGTTGATCTGGATTTCATCATACAAAATACTCACGTTCCTTTCGTTGCTGGCTTTTATTTTCCGCAGGAGCTCGATCACTGTGGTGGTGTATTGCAGGTGAAAGAGTTCTAGCTTATTGATATCGAGTTCCGGATTGGTTTCAAATAATTTATGGACAACCTGGCTTCGGAGATAGATCTTGTATATTATCTCTTCTTCAAAAAAAGTGGACAGCAATTGTAATTTGCTGATAGTTTTATTTGAGTCATTTAATATGATTGCCAGGTTATCCTCCATTACTTATCCTCCGTTAGCTAACGTTTGTTACATTTTTCTTCAGCTCTGTTTCCAGCGTCTGCAATTCACCATTCAGCACTTTCCGGCTTTCGGTGCCCTGTTCGTGGATCTTCTTCACTTCATGTAAAGTTTCAATCAGCGACTGGGTAGTTCTTTTCAATGTTTCAATGGATACTACCGTTTTCTCGTTCTCTTTCGCTACCTCAATACTGTTTTGTTTCAGCAGGTCGGCATTCTTCTGGAGAATGGTATTGGTGGTATCGGAAATTTTCTTCTGCATTTCCACGTTGGCTTTCTGTCTTTGCAACGCCACCGCAATGGTGAGCTGGTTTTTCCAGACAGGGATCGTGGTGGAAATGATTGATTGCGCCTTTTCCGCAATAGAAGTATTGTTATTTTGTACCAGCCTGATCTGGGCTAAAGACTGCAGCATAATAAAGCGTACAATCTTCATATCAGCCAGTCTTTTATCCAGGCGGGTAACGAAATCCCTCAAATCAGCGATCTCATAATCGTTGTAATTGGCGGCATTCACTTCCATTTCAGCCAGTTTCTGGCTAAGCTCATTGTATTTCAGCTGACCTGAAATAATGAGATCTTCCATTTGCTTGATGTAAGATACGTTACTATCAAACATGGTTTGCAAAGAACTGTTGTCTTTCAGTGAATTGATACGCCCCGCTTTGATCTTGTTGGTGATCTTATCGATGTTGCTGATAACGGTATCGTATTTCTGGAAAAGCTTTTTGGCATCAAATACCAGCTTTTTCAGAAAAGGTATTTTGGAGATAAAACTCTGCAAAGCACCCTGGTTCAGCTCATCTACGTCGATATAATTCAGTTCGGTCAGCAGATCGTTGATCAATCCGCCTACTTCGCCGGAGTTATAGGTACGTACAGAAGTCAGGAACTCATTACTGTATTTTTCCATTGAATTCTGTACTTCTGTACCGTAATTCAGGATGGAATTTACATCGGTGATCACCAGTGTTTTACTTATTTCCCCGTATTTCTTGGCGTCGTCCGGCGTAATAACCGCCAGATCCACATTTCCTTCTTTGTCGAGCCTCACCGCGGGAAGGGTTTGGTCGGTGGTATTTGGGTTTGCTTCCATAAGGTATCTGATTATAAATTGATATTATCTTATCAAAAGTAAATCCTACAGGTAGTTCTGCGCAACGGTGTTCACGGTTTCCTGCAGTTTTTTATCTTTTGTAGGTTCACCGATCGCATTAAATTTCCATTCGCCGTTCTTCTTGTAAAAAACACCCATCACCATAGATACGTGTCCTGCAAAGCCGGGGCCGCTGGCAATATCATAGGTGGCAAATACTTCATTCACGCGGGCAGGGGTACCTTCATAGATGCGGATAGACGCAAAAGGAATGGTACCGAAATCGTGTCCGCGGAAGCTGTTCAGCACAAACGCCACGTAGTTGGTATTGGCATCCAGCCGGGAAAAATCGAGGGTGATCACCTCGTTGTCCAGGCCGTCGTTGCCGTTCAGGTCACCGGTAAGATCATCGCCGCTGTGCTTTACCGCGTTGTCTTTGGATCTCAGGTTACCGAAGTAAACCACTTCCTGCAGCTGTTTCTGTTCTGTGAACATGGCGCAGCTGCCGTCCAGGTCTACCGCTTCTTTGGTTTTAGACAGGCCAAACAGGCCTTTCTTTTCAATGGCCCCCCAGTTGATCCCTACACAGATATTCTGGAGTTTGGCACCATTGCTTTTTTCAAGATTTATACGCTGACCTTTTTGAAGATTGATTGCCATATTGAGCTAATATTTTTAGATATAGTGGTGTATAAATTAGTTGTATTTATTCAGGTAGTCCTGCAGGCCGCCTTTCATGCCAACGCCTACTGCTTCAAACTTCCATTCGTCGTTACGTTTGTAAATTCTTCCGAATTCAACGGCTGTTTCAATAGAGAAATCTTCTTCCAGCTCGTATTTCAGCAATACCTCGTTGGTAACCGGGTCGAATATACGCACAAAGGAATTCCTTACCTGGCCGAAGTTCTGCCGGCGTGCTTCCGCATCATGGATGGTAACCACCACGCATATTTCCGTGATTTTTGAATCTGCTTTGGACAGGTCAATCTTGATCTGTTCATCATCGCCGCCGCCATCGCCGGTGAGGTTATCGCCGGTATGCTCTACGCTGCCATCGGGCGTTACGAGGTTATTGTAAAAAATAAAGTGCTGATCAGATAAAATTTTTTTATTCTCTCCCATTACAAACAGGGAAGCATCCAGATCGAAGCTGGTGCCGGTAGATGAAGCATTCGCGTCCCAGCCCAGGCCAATTACGAATTTGGGCGCATTAATTGTTTGCCGCTGACCTTTTTGCAAATTAATTGCCATGTTGTATGCTTTTATGTTTTCTGTTAAATAAGTAATTTTTAATAAAATTCAGATTTTTCTGGTACACTTCTATCGTATGATAACCGTTTCCCAGGGCCATATTATACAAAAGATTTACGAATTTATCTGTTTGATTTTGCAGGAAAATACAAAATGAATCAAAATCGTAGTTCAAAATATACTTTACAATCCGTGTATTAATGAAAAAATGTTCCCCCTGGATAATCTTTTCCAGGTGGAATATTGACTTTACAAAATGATAGTTCAGGTGGTTTTCAATGTTGGGATGAATGCTTTTATTTTGCAGTTCCGCATAATAAAGCAGGTACACATCATTGGAAAGGTCGTAGGCATCCACCATTTTCAGGATCATCCTTTCATGGCCGCCCGTAATTTTGATGTCGTCCAGGAAAATCACCTTTTTCCCGGTCAGGAAGTGGCGGTCGATGTGGAAGCTGTCGTTGCCGATCAGCTTTAGCCGTTGCTCCGCATCCAGCTCGCCGTAATCCTCCTTGTAAGTAATGGTACGATGCACTTTGGTTTCCTGTAAAACGGGGTGCCCGTGTGCGGCCAGCCACCGGTTCAGATGAAAAACGAAATAGTTTTTCATGGCAAAGGTAGCCGTTGGAATGAAGGAATACGGACTGGAAACCACTACAAACTGCGGTACTTCCTGTCCTTTCAGGTGATGCTCAATAAACCCTTCCGCCAGGCTGGTCCCGAATTTTTCGGCAACGGCATCGTCCCCGAATTTAAAACGGCTGTAGTCATCGGGGCAAAACCCGAAATGGCCAGGATGGGTGATCTTATGAAGTGAATAGGTTGTTGTCATCAGTTAAGTAAACTTGAAATACATTGATTATTGGAGTTGACCAGTAAAGTACGAATGCCTGTCACCTGCGCCCCGTTGATATCTGCTTTTACATTATCGCCAATATGTATGATGTTACTTAGCGGGATTGCCGTATCATTTCTTACTGTTGCCACGTTTTCCAGCATGAGGCGAAACATTTTTTCATTGGGTTTCGACATGCCGGTTTCATCTGAATACAACTGGAAATCGAAAAAGCGATCCAGTTCCAGCTCCTGTAATACGCGTCTTAACGTGCTGCCTTTTATAAAGGCCGTATTACTGAGTAAACTGATGGTACTATCGGACGATTCTTTTATCCTGCGCAATGTTTTCACTGTTTCCGAGCAATAAATAACCGGGAGGTATTTAAGCACCAAGGCGTCCATCTCCTGGTAAAGCCCGGCCAGATCAATGTTGCCGAAGTCGTTACCGTAATCATTTATTTCACTGATCACCATGAGATACATTTCTTCCGCATCAATATTGCCGCCTGTTTTTTCATTGATGGCATTGCACAGCAGATCTGTTTTGCGGAAAATACGGCCTACCTCTTCCAGCGTTTTTTGGTGTTGATTGAAATGGTTGTAAAAAAAGCGCGTCCTTTCCTGTTTAAATAAAGGATTCGATTTTATTAAAGTTAACCATAGATCAAAAGAATAATGTTGGTATATGTTCATGTACTTTTTATAGCATTTACGTCACGCCGGTAATTGTTAGTTGGTCCGGTTCCCTGTAGCAGCATACCTGTAAGGGTTAATCCAATGTGGTAGCGTAACATTAATATAAGTAATATTTAGTTGCTCCCGTTTAATCTTTTTGTTACCAAATCAGTTTGTTATGGGTTAATACTAAAAAAAGCCAGCATATTGCTTTTTTCAAGCTCCTAATATAGGATTTTATCTTTCACAAAAACCCAAAACGATCTGTTAATGTATTGGTAATAAAGTAAGTTGGTTTTTAAGTTATCTAGTATTCTTTATGCAATTTCATGCGGCTAAGCTACCAAAAAGCAGCTATTCTTCACCTGTGGAAATTCTCAGGCGGCAGGTGCTGTATTTGGCATACTCTATGAGCCGGCCCACTGTGAATGCCAGGCTGTTGTCTTTATCCGCCTGCCACGTACCGCCATTTTAACATCCGTTTACAATTGTTTAAAATCCGTTGACAGGTTACCGTAGAAAGATGTATTAACTTATCTACCTGAACAACCAAAACTACATTGAGCAGCAACTGCCTCACCAGGGGCAGTTGCTTATAATTGAAAACCCGAAACCCCCTTTCATTAATTCATCTTAAAAAAAAATGTATGAAAACTTCATTGTTTGCTGCAGCATTCATTGTGCTGGGCATACTGTACGGATGCGAAAAGAAAAGCGCTCCCGGCAGTGACCTTCAACCCGTTCCCGGAAAAACAAACCTGCAGGTATTAGCCACGCCACCCGCCACCTGGCAGGAACACTGGTTTGAACACGTGCAATTGCTGAACCGCGTTTTTTATGATACCAGCGTGGCCGTGTATTTCGATAACGACGTAAACAGCAGCATCACCTGGCCCAATACCTATCTCGCGCAGGTATGGAACTATACCAAAAGTACCTACGGCGCTTTTGGCGATGATTCCCGCCTTTTTGTAATCCTGCATTCCGGTAAATATTCCGGTGGCCACCCTTCTACGTATATGGATGCCGGTCATGATTACCGCAACGTAATAGATGTAGGTTCCTCCGATCCCAATGCCTGGATCTCCGGCACCGGCAACGACATCGACCTCACCACCCATGAAGTGGGGCATATCGTGGAAGGCGCTTCCAAAGGCGTACACGGCTCCCCGGCCTTTGGCATCTGGCACGACAGCAAATGGATGGAGATTTACCAGTATGATGTATACCTGGCCCTGGGCCGCAGCGCTGATGTGACCCGCTGGTACAACATGAAGATCACCCAAACAGATGCTTACCCCCGCGCAGGCACCTACTGGTTCAGGGATTGGTTTTATCCGATCTATAATAACTACGGCGGTGTAACTGCACTGAATAAATTCTTCGCACTGCTGGCGCAGCACTTCCCCAGGCAAACCTTCAACAACGGCATCACCACTTACCCCGAATACACCCGCGGGCTTAACTTCGGGGAGTTTGTACATTACTGGAGCGGCGCAGCCAATAAAGACCTGAAGCAACTTGCACTCACCGCCTTTGGCAATAAAGACGAACAGGGCAACGACTGGACCGCACAACTAAAGCAGGCAAAAACAGATTTCCCGGGCATCACCTATCCGTCGGACGACATCACCGGTTCGGGCACTATTACCGTGAGCAAGGAAAACACCGGCGGCGCCTCCGCAGCAGAAGGCTCCCTGAAGCTCACCGATAATGTATACAGCACCAAGTTGTTTGTAAACACCGTGCCTACGGATTTCAAAATGCAGCTGCAGTTCGCCACCGCGCAAACCGTAAAATCATATACCCTCACTTCCGGTAACGACGCCATAGACCGCGATCCTAAAAACTGGCAGCTGAAAGGCTCTGATAATGGTATTACCTGGACTGTACTGGATACGCAAACCAACCAGGTATTCAGCGCCAGGAATCAAACCAGGCAGTTTGTTATTCCCAATACCACGGCGTATAAGTATTATGCGGTGTATGTAACCGCCACCAATGGCAGCGTGGATTTTCAGCTAAGCGAATGGAGATTGTTTAAATAAACAGGAGAGGGCTGTTGCTGTAAAAAGGAACAGCCCTTTATTTTCGTAGGCAGGTAACCGTTATTTCATATCCTCAAACCGGCGCAGTATTTCTTCCAGTTGCTTCCTGGTGAGGTCAATATTCATCCCCTGCGGATCCAGGATATTTTTGGCCCTCAGTTCTTTCAATGTCCTGTTAAAACTCCGGGTAGTAATACCCAGGTAAGCCGCCATATCCTTTTTTGGAATAACAATGTCCTGTTCCGCTTCCAGCGCCAGCAGGCGAAGCAACGCATACTCCACCGGGTATAGCTGCTGGTAAGACGCACGGATACAGGTTTGACGGATACGGATAACCAGTTCTTCCAGCATCAACCCGTTGAACGCTGTATTGTTGAGCAGCAGCCAGCTAAACAAGGTATGCGGAATGGCATACACCGTTACGGGCGTAATGGCTTCAATATTACAAAGACATTTTTCTTTCCTGATCCCTTCCAGGTCACCCGTAATTTCGCCCTTGCCCAGGAATTCGAAAATATAGTCTTTCCCGTTATCTTCTTCGATATAACATTTTGTAATACCTTCCCGTATAATATAAACATGGCTGATGGTATCGCCCTGGCGGATGAGCCGCGTACCGGCAGTGAAGGTCTTTATCGCCACTGCTTCGCTTTCCCCGCCGCTGGCAGTGAACCGTTCCATGAAATGAAGAAAAGCAGGATTAGTCCGTAACATATTTTTAAGAGTGAGACAAATGTCCCGATTTATAAACCGCCGGTTTCTATTTTTGCACCCGGAAAAACGTAAAAATAACAATGATCTCTGATATTAGCGTGATCGCATTTGATGCCGATGACACCCTTTGGGTAAACGAGCCATACTTCCAGGAAACAGAAGCCCTTTTTTGCGGCCTGCTGGAAGATTATCTGCCGCATCATACCGTGTCGCAGGAACTGTTTAAAACAGAAATGGCCAACCTGGAACTCTATGGCTATGGCATAAAATCTTTTATGCTCTGCATGATAGAAACCGTGTTGCGCGTATCTGAAAATACCGCCAGCCCGGAAGTATTCCATAAAGTGCTCCAGTACGGAAAAGAAATGCTGGATAAACCCATTGTGCTGCTCGATGGGGTGGAAGACGTGCTGCAGGCGCTCTCCGGCAAATATCGCCTGGTAGTGGCCACAAAAGGCGATCTGCTGGACCAGGAACGCAAACTGAGGAAATCGGGCCTGGAACATTATTTCCATCATATTGAAATTATGAGCGACAAAAAGGAGCGCGACTACAGCAAATTAATAAAGCACCTCGACTGCCGCCCCGAAGAATTCCTGATGATGGGCAACTCCCTGAAATCGGATGTATTGCCGGTGCTGGCATTGGGCGGTCATGCTATCCATATTCCGTATCATACCACCTGGCAGCATGAACACATTGATCATACCATTGAAGATCCCCGTTTTTACCAGTTTAATACAATGGCAGACATCCTGCCGCATTTAATATCATGAAACAATTATTGAACCTGGATACCTGGGCGAGAAAAGAACACTTTAATTTCTTTCGCCAGTTTGAGGAACCCTTTTTTGGGGTCACCACAGATATCGACTGCACCACTGCCTTTAACAAGGCCAAAGCCAGCGGGGATTCCTTCTTCCTAAGCTACCTGCACAAATCACTGGCAGCCGCCAATGAAGTTGTCCCTTTCCGTTACCGCATTGCCGGCGACGAAGTATGGGTGTACGACCAGGTACACGCATCGCCCACCATTAACCGGCCCGACGGTACTTTTGGTTTCGCATATATGAATTTTTATGAAGATGCTGCTGCGTTCGAAGCCAGCAGCAAAGCGGAAATAGAAAGAGTACGTCAAAGTACAGGGCTGATCCCCGCTGTGTCAGGAGAAAATGTGATCCATTATTCCTCCCTGCCCTGGATTAATTTTACCGCAGTATCCCATGCACGGAGTTTTTCGTTTAAAGATAGCTGCCCTAAAATTACTTTCGGTAAAGTGAAAGAAGTGGGAGCGCGGAAAATGATGCCGGTGTCGGTACATGTGCATCATGCGCTGATGGATGGGTTTCATGTGGCGCAGTTCCTGGATGGCTTTCAGCAGAGGATGGAAGAATGAATATTTAGAGCATAGCCGGAATTGTATAGTTTGGTAGCATAATCAGATTGAGTCAGGTAAATACTGAAATAAAATCACGTAGTTAAAAATTAATATGTATTCCCGGTAGTGCGGGGTTACTTCCCGGATACTTCTGGGTTACTTCTTGGATACTTAGGAGTCGTCTATGCGTCGTATTCCCTATACAGTTCCTATACAGTCCCTATACAGTCCCCATACAGTCACTATACAGTCACTATACTGTTACCATACACTCCCCATACACTCACAATACACTCACCATACACTTCCCATACACTCCCAATACACTTAGGGTCATTTTTACCGGCTCATATATCGGTTTTTGAGAATATCAGATAGCGGCAAATGTGGTCAGGCCTCCGCCAGCTTCAGCAGGGCGATCAGGTTGGGTCGGCTTCCCCAGGCTTTAACGGATGTCTTTAGCGGCGTAACGGCGTTTATCCGCATAACAGCCGCCAAAGAAAATGATCCACAGGACCCGGGAGTGGCATCTGGCCAGTTACGCAGGGGTATTGGATTTTAATAAAGACACTTGTCAGGCCTGGAGAAAGCCCCTGCTTTTCGCTCAAGGTCCAACATCGCCTGTAACGACTTCTCCGGCGCGCTTGTAGCTGGCTATAATAACCCCTTTTGGTGTCACATGGCTTTCTGTTAAGGTAAATGCTGCCGGGATCGTGCCGTTTTCGAACAGCTTTTTTCCTTCACCAAGAATCACCGGGTAAATTTTGAGCCGGAATTCGTCCACCAGGTCGTGCTTAAGTAACAGCTGAATGAGCTTACCGCTTCCCCAAACCTGGATGTCAGCACCCTCCGAATTCTTAAGCTTTTCGATGTCTGCGAGGCCTTTGAGGAAAAAGGTATTTTCCCAATCTGATTTTTCCAGGGTTTCCGACAGTACGTATTTGTTGCCATCATTGATGCCTGGCCAGAAGTCGGCATGTTGAGGCCAGTAGGATGCGAAAATATCAAATGTTTTTCTACCTAAAAGATATGTTGCGGGTTTCATCTCTTCTTTCATGATCTCACCAAAAACCTCATCACCATAAGATACTGTCCAGCCGCCATATTTGAAGCCGCCTGATGTGTCTTCCTGTGGGCCGCCCGGGGCCTGCATTACACCATCTAAGGTAATCATTGATAAAACAGTTATTCTTCTCATACAATTATCGTTTATTGTTTAAAAAAAGGTTTTGTTATGATTTAAGGTTTGCTTTCAAAATGCCTGGCAACATCTCTTATTATAGTTACTTTAAAAAAATATCCAGGTAACCCAATATTGTTTTGGTCTGCATCATCAGGCTGACATGGCTCTGCGAAGGAACAACGGCCAGCTGCGATTTAGGCATTACTCCAAAATCAGCACAGATGGCGCCTCCCAGTAGCTGATATGTTTTTATCAACTCAATTTTATCCAGGCCATCATTGTCGCCCGAGATCAGTAATACAGGCGAACTGATTTTCGCAATATTGGCGTCACCCATGTTGAATGGTACATTACTAAGAGCAATCATCTGTTCGAGGAACTTGGTCCATTTTGTTTTATCTGGCGCTACTGCATCGTATGCGGCTTTCATAGGCGTGTTTGCAAAAAGTTCAGGCTTCATTGCTTTAAACGCATTGTTTACTTCGGGTAGCCAGCCATCACTTTTATAGGTAGAAGAAATGATTACTAATTTTCTTACCCGTTTAGGACTTTGTATAGCAAGCTGGTAAGCCACGGTGCCGCCAAAACTATATCCTGCTACATCAGCGCTGTCAATTTTCAGGTAATCCATTACTCCTGCTACATCACTGGCTAAAGTAGCACGCGATAATTTTCTATCTGAATACTGTGTACGTCCATGGCCCTGCAATTCAATGGCAATTACTTTCCTGGTTTTTGACAGCTCAGGGATTAATTCGCCCCAGTTGGTACCAATGGTCATAAAGGCGCCATGTAATAAAACTATAGGCTGGCCTTCGCCATGTACTTCATAATACACTTTGATGCCATTAACAGGCACGTAACCACTGTCGGAAGATTGGGATTGTCCGTTTGAGGGAGATGCTGCAAACATAGTAATCGCAATGAGTATGATTGATTTAAGAAGATGAGGTGTGCGGAGTAAATTTTTCATAAGGTCGTTTAATTGATAGTTTGAATTTTATTGACAATACAAAACTAGCATCCGCTTCAGGATTTGACCCGGGGGGAAAACGACAACTTGAGGGATGAATTCCGACAAAATGTACGCATAACAGTTTGGAATGATGTTATTACATCTTCAGAGAAAGGTTTTTTTCTTCCCACCTCTATTTGTAGCAATTTTGCAACACTTCCGGTCTCCTTTTTATTTCATAAACCCGCTACCATCAGGCGCTTCCGGTCAGGCAGCCTTTTTGCGGTACCACCCGCAAATTCAGGCACATTATTTAAAATCATGCTTTATGAATAAAAAATTGCTGGTTCTGGGAGCAGCTGCGTCTGCTGCCGCGGCATATTTGCTATACAACAATACTAAAGTATCCATCCCCAAAGGGGCCAAAGCCGTTTCTCCTTTTGACCTGGAGAAGTACCTGGGCACCTGGTATGAAATTGCCCGGCTGGATTACCGGCTTGAATATCATCTCAGTAATGTTTCAGCTACCTATTCATTAAAGGAAAACGGAGAAATAAAGGTGGATAACAAAGGATATGATACGAAGAAATACCGCTGGAAGGAAAGCGAAGGGAAAGCCGCGTTCGTAAACGGTTCCGGTGAAGCCCGGTTGAAAGTATCTTCCTCCGGTCCGTTTTACGCAGGCTATAATGTAATTGATATCGATGAAAAATATCAGTATGCGTTGGTAGCGGGAAATAACCTGAACTATATCTGGATTTTATCACGCACCAAAACGATTCCTGAAGACATTAAAATCCGTTTCCTGGCGACGGCCGCAGCATTGGGATATGATACCGGTGCGCTTATATGGACTAAACACGATAGTTACGTGGGACTGAGTTAAAGCCGGCGGAAAAATAAATTAGGATTTACTAAAAATATTAGTATTTTTGTTTCAGAAAGCAAATGAATAATGTAAAAAAGCCTTGAGAACCATGCTGTAGTGGCCATCAGGGCTTTTTTATTTTATGTAGGTACTAACTATCTTAGTATCTTCCCTGGAACGTTAAATTCAGTTCATGCATAATCCCCTGGCGCTGCTCTCTCCCGAATTAGTGATGTCTTTAGCAAAGCATGGCTTCATTGCTTTCATAAGACAAAGCTATCCGCGCGGGAAAGATCATTTTGATCCGGACACCATAGAAACCTTTCTTATCACGCCCTATAAAACTCTCGCGCAGGCCAATGAGCACTTGCTGCACATTTCAGCGGATCATAGAAAAGGCATTTATCATACCGCCAACCCGGAAGAAATGGAGAAGCTAATGACTGCCGCCACGCAACCCAAAGGATATAAAGTGTATGTGGCTTTGCTGAAAGTCCGGAAATGGAAAGGTACCGCGCAGTTGCAGGAGAAACTTAAACACTACCTGCAAACAAACACCAAATGGAAAGTAAAAGATGGGGCTATAGTGGCCGATCTTTACCTGCATTACGGAGAACTGATGCTGAAGCTGGTGAACCCGGTGGGGGAAATCAGGTTGTCTTTAAGCGAAGTGGAAAAGTGCTAAACAGGGTACCGGTGATAAAAACTGCCCGGTACCCGTAAGGAACAGTTAGCAGTCAAAAGTCCTGATTACCGTAGTGGTAGGATGGGTAGCCTTTTTCTGCTGTTGATCAACGGGTGTAACACCAGCATTTAGCCTGGCCACTTTAATTGCGCCCAGCTTCATTTTTTGCTCATTCTTCTTTTTCATACGAATATGTATTTAGTGAGTAATTGCTTTGAGTTGTTTTTTAGAGATGGCCAGCATAGATTCATAATACCTGCTGAGGAAATGATAAATCACCAGTTCATGTTTACGCTGATTGGATAACAGGATCCTGTTAAGGAACATATGAATATAGCTGCAAAGGAGGTCGTCGCGGTTGGTAAGCTGTACACCCGCAAGCTGTTGCTGTATTTGGGTTGAGCGGGTCTGAAAACAAGCCACCGCTGCTTCAATACCATGTTCGCCATCCTGCAGGGGATCAAGCACACTGCTCACTTTCCGCATTTCTTCCCGGTATTTGTCGTTGAGCTGTACCAGCAGGGGCTTTTCACCACCAAATTCTTCAAAGAAACTTTTCTGGAGCATTTTTAACAGGACCGATTTGGCGGAGAGCGTATACCCGAAATCATCCAGCAGCATGTCCACACCTCTTAACGCCAGCATCCAGCGGTAGTTTTCGCCTTCTTCTTCTTCCAAAAGATCCAGGATACCGATTACGCAGGTACTGTCGTAGTGAAACACCGCTTCACTAAATAGCATGGTATCTGAACCATAGCGTTCAATTTCTCTTTCGTAAGTATCTGTTTGAATCCGGTATATACTATCAGTGGCCAGTACCGCGTGCAATCTTTCCAGCACCGTACTCCAAAAATGCGGGTTAGTGCTATGATGAAACCTGATCCGCAGGTGATGTTCGGGATCGGTGTACCGGATAAAAAACCATTGGTCAATGATGTTTTCCTGCATCAGCTCCTGCGTTAACGGCAGGATCTTTTCTTTCAGGATATTTTCTGCGCTCCGTGTGCCGGCGTATAGTTTAACATACAGCCATTCGCTGCCGGTACTGAATTTTCGTTGAGGCGTAGCCGTATGTGCGGTAATTATTTCAGTTGTTTGTTTTTTTTCTTTTTCGGAAGATATATTCCTGAGCGGAATAATAAATTCGTTCGTATGCGCGCCATCGGGCCCGTTGATCCAGCAGTTTTCAGGTGTATGAAGAAATTCCTGCAGGGTTACCTGTTCTTTTTTAAGCAGGGTGGTTACCAGCAGCTGCACTGCCACTTCGTTTTCCAGGTCGGCGGGCAGTTCATTGTCGCCTTCCTTCACTACTACATAGCGGGGGAGTTCCAGCTGGGCGTGGATCTCCCGGAAAATTTCCATATACTTTTCCGGGGTTGCTTTAGCCAGCGCCGGGTATGTTTTTTTGTGCAGCATCCAGGTGCTTTTGCTGAGGATGATATTGCCGTATTGCACGCGCGGGTAAAAGGAAACCTCACCGGGGATCTGCCAGTGCCAGCCGATGCCGGTATGATAGTCCTGGAATTGCAGATCGCAAAGGAATTTATATACCGGTAGTCCCTGCCGGTAGTTGTGCGCGGTACTGAGCCGTGGTACGATGATTTTATTCAGCCGCCGGGAACGCAGTACTACTTTATTACGCTGTACGCTCACCATCAGGTCGGAGAGGTGCAGCTGGTATTCTTCCGGCGCGAGGCTATTGGCGAGATATACAATTTCGTACTCCCGTAGCCGTGGCCGCATCAGGATATTGCCTGTCCGTGATTCCGGCAGGTGAATAATTTCTGCATAGATTTTTTCCGGGTCGCTGGCTTCTTCTGCTTTTAAGCAGGCTTTTACATGGGCGGCGAGTTCTTCATCACCATGACAAAACCTACCCAGCAGGTTAGCCGCTGAAGGGCCGCTGCAGCCATTCATATCAAAGAGGTAGTCGCCGTTATCAATAGCGGCGGCGCTGTTGCTTAAAATGCTTCCCATCAGGTACATGCTGTGTGGGAGGGAAGGCGTTTCCTTTTCCCGGAAGCTTTCCAGGTGGTCGCGGGTGAGGGTGATCACCTTTTTATTTTCCTTCAGGCACTGGTGCAATTGCTGCAGCTGGAAGTCCTGCAGTTTACTGCGGGTGCTTGTCGCTGCAGTATTACGCGGGGGAACGTGTATATGATCTACCAGCGGTGTATGATCTGTATTGCTTTGGCTGTGGGCGCCGTAGCCGATACCGGCTTCACTGTCCAGCGCCAGGCTGAGCGGAATTTCCTGTTCTTCATATCGCTGCCGGAAGGCGTCGCAAAATTGCCGCAGGTCACTGTTGTTGTCGTTGCTGGCCAGCTTCCACAGCTGCGCCACCTGGGCCGACAATTCATTGATCACAGTATGGCTCAGGGTGTTTTTTGTGGTGGAAAGAAACAGGTCGGTTTGTACCAGGTCTTTATTGCTGGTTTCCGTGAGCAGCGACTGCACCAGTTCATGCGTGGTGGTATACTTAGCGGTGCCTGTTTGTTGCCCGTTAAGCATACTTTGTATGGCCGTCAGCAGGGCCGTTGTTTCTTCCGTATGCTCCAGGTTTTTCAACCGGTTTACCAGGTGTATAAAAAACTCTTCCCCGGTAACGGTGGGTTCCAGTTCGCTTACCAGCAGCTGGTTCTGTAATAGTTCCTCCGTAAAGGCCGCGGCTTCTTCAGCGCTGATGTCTTCTTCTTCGCTTACAATGCTATTGCGTATATCCGTTAGCGTAGCGCCGGTACTGGCTGTTTCCAGCATTTTTTCCAGGTAGCTGCTATAGTTTACGGCCGTGAGATAATAATTGCGGATCTTATTTTTAACGCTGTAGGCGGCGTAGCGGTATTGGGTGCCGGCAGCGTATAAAGAGTTATTGGGATAATACAACAGTTGTTCCCTGATAGCGGGTACGGCGGTAATGGCGGCGGTCAGCTCTGCCACGTAGTTCATGTCGAGGCGGCAATGCTTTTTATGTAACTGTTTATCGTTCAGTTGAATAGCTGTATAATCAGATAATCCGCCGGTGGCGCAGCCTGCAAAGAGGCCGTAAGGCGTGCACCGGCTGCTCATCCGCAGCAGATACCGGTACAGTGCGGATGCCAGCTTCTGGTTTTCGCTGTCGGTGGCCAGCCACTTCTGCAATTCCTGGTATAACTCCGGAGAGGCAATATAGATAGCTTCCTGCAGGAATTCGTCCCGGAAAATAGCTTTGATAACAGGAGCAAGGGAGGCGTGAGAGATATGGTGTAACTGAGTGACAATATTCACCGGTAATAACGGTGTTCTTACCACATAGAAGTTTTCAGCTCTGATCATGGCGCAAGGTCAACATTAAAAAAATGAAGGTAATTTTTTCTGCCACAGCAAAGTATCACGTAAAACCGGTAAAAAAGATGTTTAAACATGGTTATCTGAAAAATCACGTTTTTACGTGATCCCGATATTCTTACTTTCTCCCTACATTTATCATCAATCCTGTAATCTTATAAAAACCTGTATTTCGGATGACCCTATAATATTACACCTGCCAAATCTTATTGTCTATTTATTTTTCAACCATAAACATTTGCGAAATGAGAAAAACACCTGTAAAAAAGTTGGCCCTCGGTAAATTAAAAGTGGCTAAACTCAGTATCAGCAGCCAGGAACAGGCCGATGGTAAAGCACCTACATATACCGGCTGCAGCCTGTTTATGAAATGTACTCCACCTATTTCCAAAGATCCTTGCTTCTAATTAAACTGAACAACCATGAAAAAATCCGGTAAGAAACTGAGCCTCGGTAAAATCAAAGTAGCCGACCTCAGCAAAGTAAATACTGAAAACAGGGAAGCTGCTCAGTTTATCCAGTCACTGGCTTGTGTGCCCAGCATTAAGATCACCTGTCTTAGCCAGGGTGCACCCGTTTGCAGTGAAGATTCCTGCATTTTCTAATTTCATCATTGTACTGTTTAAAAAATTGTGTCATGAAAAAAGCATCAGGCAAAAAACTCAGTCTGGGTAAAATAAAAGTGGCCAGTCTTTCCAATGCAACAGGACAACAGATGGCGGCTACTGTCGGCACCTGTTCCGTTCTGTGCTCGCTCAGGATTTGTACTGACAATATCAGCCAGGGCGCACCTATCTGCAGCCTCGACTCCTGTCGCTACTGATCAATAACGGATCGATAATATTCACAGCAACCTGACTGTATGGCAAAACATGTATTGCAGTATGCATACGTGTTTTGCCATTATATATTTTATAACGGCAATTTATTTTATGGATCAACAGCAAGAAGCTACCTCCGCACTGCAAAGGATCTGCGCAGCGCTGGACCCATTTATCCTGGAAGATACCAATACCAGCCTGCTGGGAGGATATACCGGCGTAGCTTTGTTTTATGCCTACTACTACCAGCTCACCGGCAATGAAGAACACCTGGACAAAGTACATCACATCATTGAAAAATGTTTGCAGGCGCTATCCGAAGAACCCATGAACGGTTCTCACTGCAGCGGCATTGCAGGCGTATCCTGGTGTATCCAGCACCTGGGTACGATGGGGTTTATTGAGGCAGATGATACGGACGATACTTTTGCAGACATCGATCTGCTGGTAGCTGATTTTATGGCCTCAGAGTTGGCGGAAGGGAGGAATGATTTCCTGCATCATGGTCTTGGTACCGCGCTTTATTTCCTGGAACGATTGCCGGCCGCCACAGCAGTTACCCAGTTGGAAAACCTGGTGGCGCATCTCGAAAAAAGCGCTATCTCTTTACCGGGCGGCATCGCCTGGAAGGATCATTTCTCCAGCAGAAGCCAGGAGCATCCTGACGAAGACCTCTTCAATCTCGGGCTGGCGCATGGCGTGCCTGCCATCATTTCGGTGCTGGCGCGGTGTTATGAAAAAGGGATTGCAAAGGAACGCTCCCGCCGGTTAATAGACCAAAGTGTTCAATGGTTGCTGCGTACAAAAAATAACGCAGCTGAAGCTACACATTCACGCTATCCTACTATTGTAAATACTGCCAATAAAGTAATGGGCGACGCGCATAGCAGGCTTGGCTGGTGCTACGGTGATCTGGGTATTGCCCTCACCTTGCAGGGCGCCGGCAAACGGCTAAACAGAACAGATTACCAGGAGGAAGCGCAACAACTTTTTAAACATATTGCCGCGCACAGGAATGTGAAAAACGGCGCAGTGCATGATGGCTGTTTATGTCATGGCAGCGCAGGTATTGCCCATATCCTGCAACAGGCGGGACTCGCCGCCGGTGGTGATGCCGCACTGCTCAATGCTTCCCGATACTGGCTGCAAAATACCCTGCAAATGAATACCTGGGATGATGGGCCCGCAGGATATAAATTTTATCATCATCCCGATTATATCAACAGTCATAATGTATTGGAAGGTATTGCGGGCATCGGGCTGTCGTTGATCAGCTTTGCAGATACCTCCATCAAACCTGCATGGGGAGAATGTATGCTGATAGATTAAACTTGTCTTGATTTTTTTACTATATTACATACATAGTAAATGAGCATTTCAGTTGTTCGCCCGATATTATTTATGCCATCGCATACAGACGTTACAGCAAACAGAAAAACCATGATCCGTTTATATTTCGTTGATGATCATCCATTGATACTCGAAGGATTGCGATCTTTACTCAGCAGGGAAAAAGATATTCAATTGGCAGGTGAAACCAGGAACGGATTATCCTGTCTTCATTTCCTCGATCAGCACACCGCCGACGTAGTACTACTGGATACCCTGTTGCCCGATATCAGTGGCGCAGAACTTTGTGCCTGCATTAAAAAACGGTACCCCGATGTGGCAGTACTGGGATTAAGTTACCATAAAAACGACAGCGGTATTGCCGGGATGCTGGACAGCGGTGCAAGTGGCTGCCTGATGAAAAATGCCGATAAAGAAGAGCTGCTGAGGGCCATACACGATGTATATTCCGGGCGCACCTATCTATCTGCAGAATTAAAACAGGTGCTTAAAAAAGACCTGCTGCCGTTACATATAACCAAAAGAGAAAAGGAAGTGTTATGGCTCATTGCCAACGGCCATACCAATCATGAAATTGCAGAAAAGCTGTTTATCAGTTCAGATACGGTAGATAGTCATCGCCGGAACCTGCTGGGCAAATTTAACGCACGGAATACCGCGATGCTCATAAAATGTGCCGTAGATAATAAAGTGCTGATCTGAGCCAGGCTCGTGCATATAAACAGGGATTTTTTTCACAGTGGTGCAGCACATTTTTTACATCCTGTAGAGATTTTTACCAGTAAAATACCGGAAAACCGCCCTTTTTCACTGGCACGATTTTTCGACATTTATTATCAGATGTTTCAGAATGGGGTGGTCTGGTAAAACAGATCTGAGATCAAACCCAAGCACCTGATCTGGGTAATGCCAGCGTAGGGAAAACGAAACAACTAACAGCTCCGGCCACAACCGGAGCTTTTTTTATGCCTTTACCGCCGGTAACGACAACAATGGTATATTGGAATCATACGCCAGTTTTTTGGAGATGCTGTTATGGAAGAAAGAAGCGACCACTCCCAGTTTTTTAGGCACCACAATAATGATGGAAGCATGGTGACTATTGGCATATGATAAGATGCCTTCTACCGTGTTATCTTTATTGATATAGTCAAACGTAGCATTGTATTTATCAAAAATGTTGTGCAGTGTGGCAATAGATTCTTTTGTTTCTACCGTATAACTTTCACCTGCGGCTTTATCAACGTTTATCACCTGTAGGGCAGCTCCGGGAAAAGCATCCAGGAACTCATACAGCTGATGCGCCGGTATGGAGGCATGGTCTTTAAGATCGGTAGTAAATACCACCGAATTTATGGGTTTGCCAATCAGTGTGCTGTTGGGAACGATGAGTACAGGTACGGTACTTTCCTGTATCATCATGGAAGTAGTGCTGCCGAGTAATAGTTTCTCCAGGCCCGACCGGCCGGAAACCCCCATCACCACAATATCTATTTCTTCACTTTTGCATAAAGTACTGATATGAACAGGCAGGGAAACATCTTCCGCCATAAGGTCGATCCTTACATTTTTTGTGAGCGCGGATAAGCGGTCCTGCTGCAGGCCCAGGTTTTCCATACTTTCGAGATATATCTGCTGGTCATTGGCAGTATTGGCTACAGGTAAATCGGTACCTATAATGGTGCTTTGGTAAGCATGATACAAAACGATCCGGCTGATTTGAAGAGGATCCACCAGCTGGGCTGCATATTCCGTTGCCCGGAAGGCATTTTCTGAGAAATCCGTCAGGATGAGCATTGTTTTCATATGCATGTGTTTTGGTGCAAACAGATTAGTACGAAATTACTACCAATAACTGTATGAACAATCGAAGGAACCTTATGTTCAGTGAAAATTAACAATCGGATGCCAGGCTGGTAATGTCCATTTTTGTACAGAAAAGTGTTCATATTTGAACAAAAAGGAACGGGCGGATTATTAAAATCCGCTAGGGTACTGGTTTCAGCTATGTGGCATTTGTTTTGGCCGGGCAGGGGGTATATTTATATCGTCGTAATTACCTGAAACTATGATCAGCAACTATTTTAAAATTGCCTGGCGGAGCCTTTCAAGGAGTAAAATGTACTCTTTGATCAATATTATTGGGTTAACCGTAGGTATTGCCTGTTGTATCCTGATAGTGTTATATGTGAAAGATGAATTGTCGTACGACCAATATCATAAAAACTACCACCAGATTTACCGGGTGTTGCATTCCTATCGTGAGATATCCGGTGAGAACTTGCGCCCGCCGTCACCAGATGAATACCAGGTATGGGGCAATGCGCCTGTAGCACCGGCTTTACAGGCAGACTTCCCCGAAATAAAAAAGACAGCCAGGTTCACCAGCCCTATAACCCTGTTACTGCAGAATGGAGATAAGCGTTTCCAGGAAGGTAACCTGATGTTTGCTGATTCTACCACGTTTGACATCTTCAGCTGGAAACTGTTATACGGGAACCGGGAAACGGCATTAAATGCACCCAATAGTATTGTACTCACCGAGCGTATTGCAAAGAAATATTTTGGAGACAGTAACCCGGTAGGGCAGGTATTTCAAACCGATCAGGATAGTACTTCTTTAACAGTTACCGGTGTAATGGAAGATGTGCCTTCCAATTCTCACTTTACGTTTTCAGGATTGTTGTCGATGAGTACTTTTTATCGCTTCAGGCCGGATATCTTTAATGAGTGGGGGTATATCGACTTCTACACTTATTTCTTACTGAATGAAAATGCCGATATCAAAATGATGTCGGCAAAGGTGCCTGAATTTTTAAAACGGCGTATTCCCGGTCAGATCGGTTATATGATCGCTTTCGAACCCCTGAAAAATGCTTATCTCCGTTCACAAGCAATGCGGCAGCCAGGAACTACCGGCAGCTTATCGAATGTGTATATTTTTTCGCTGGTAGCCGCTTTCATCCTGTTTATTGCAGCTATTAACTTCATCAATCTTACCACTGCCCGGTCTATGGAAAGGGCAAAGGAAATAGGTGTGCGAAAAGCAGTGGGCGCTCATCAGCAGAGTTTAATCCTCCAGTATCTTGTAGAAGCAGTAGTGATTTCCATGCTGGCCACGGTATTAGCATTTGCGTTGGTATTTCTTTTACTGCCGATGGTGCGTAATATCTCAGGAAAGCCCTTGCCATATGGTGATCTCATGTCCTGGAAGATGATGATTGTTCTGATATTCACACCTTTTTTGGTAGGAATCCCCGCAGGTATTTACCCGGCGATGGTGCTGTCGCGTTTCAAGCCGGCTCTCGTGTTAAAAGGAAAGTTCCATTCATCCGGGAAAGGGATTCAGCTGAGAAAGGGCCTGGTGGTATTCCAGTTTAGTTTATCCATTGCGTTGATTGCATGCACAGCGATTGTATTTTCCCAGCTGGATCACCTGCGGTCGCATAGCCTGGGCTTCCGGCAGGACCAGATGCTGGTGATTGATTACGGTGGCGATAACAAAGTAAATAAGAACATAGAGGCTGTAAAAGCTACGCTGGCCAACAACCCGGCGGTAATAACTGTAACCGCTTCCCGTGCTGTACCGGGAGAATTTTTTCCGAATGCAACTACTTTCATCGCTTCCCGAAGTGGTGAAATGCAATCTTTTGCCCCGGGGCTATATGAAATAGATGCAGATTTTTTACCCGCATATGAAATGAAGATGGCCGCCGGCAGGGCATACTCCCGCGATTTCCCGGCAGACCTGGAGCAGTCGCTGGTCATTAACGAAGCTGCTGCAAAGCAATGGGGCTATGCCAATCCGCAGGAAATTATCGGGAAAAAATTCGAGCAGTGGGGCCGTAAAGGCACCGTTATCGGCGTTGTAAAGGATTTCAATTATCAGTCGCTGCACAAAAAAGTAGAGCCGCTGGCGTTGAGAATGGCGCCATCTTATGTACTGAACAGGCTTTCCCTGCGTATTAAAACGGCACAGATAAACAAAACCATCTCGGAACTGGAACATACCTGGAATGAGCTGGAACCACAAAGACCCTTTAAATACAGCTTCCTGGACCAGGCGTTCAACGAACAATACCTGAAAGACCTCCGCTTCGGAGAAATTTTTGCCGCCTTTGGAACGCTTACTATATTGATTGCTTGTCTTGGTTTATTCGGCCTGGCTACTTTCTCCACCGAGAAACGCCTGAAAGAAATAGGCATCCGCAAAGTGCTGGGTGCATCTATCACCAGCATCGTCGGTTTATTATCCGGCGACTTTATTAAGCTGGTACTCATTGCCATCGTGATCGCAACGCCGCTGGGCTGGTGGGGTATGCACCGTTGGCTGAATGGTTTCGCCTACCGGGTAGATATCCATTGGTGGACATTTGGCCTTGCAGGATTGGCAGCGGTGATTATTGCTTTGCTCACGGTAGGATTGCTGGCGCTGAAAGCTGCAAGGATGAATCCTGTGAGGTCGTTGAAGGCAGAGTAGCTAAATAATAAATAATAGCATGACAGGCAGGTATTGTTTTCCTATCGTATTCATGCAAGTTGGTGAGCGTTTATGATTTCCGGAGTGTTTGCGATGCTTATTGCTGTGGTAACCGTGAGTTCCCAGGCGGTTAAGACAGCCCTGGCGAATCCGGTGGCGAGTTTGAAGGTGGGGTGATTGGATTACAACTCAGGTTAAATGATTTCCATTGATATATCCGGTAGGTGTTATGCCCTGATTTTTATTATATTTATAATCTAAATTATCACTCACCTCAAAATGACTGACCACAATGGAAGCCTTGTTCACTTTACTCTCGCAGTTGGGGCCTGTTTCTGACGACTTGAAAGCTAAGATATCCAACAAGCTACAGTTCGCAGAATTCAAAAGGAAACAGATAGTGTTGAAGCAGGAGGATGTTTGTGATCATCTCTTTTTTGTATCAAAGGGACTTTTAAGGGCTTACTATGATAAGGATGGAGAAGACGTTACAAGCTGGTTTATGATGGACAATGATTTTATTGTATCAGTTTTATCTTTCTTTGAGAGGAGCAAGAGTCATGAAGCAATTGAAGCATTGGAAGATTGTGAACTGGCATACATCCATTATGATGATCTCATGTATCTTTATGCGCACTCTCTTGAGTTTAATATTATCGGACGAAAGCTTACTGAATACTATTATTGCAGAAGTGAAGAACGCTTACTGGCAATGAGAAAACAGAAAGCCTCTGACAGATATGACTTCCTGCTTCAAAAGCATCCGGAATTAATTAAGAGAGTTCCATCGGCATATATAGCTTCTTATCTTGGGATTTCGAGGGAAACGCTCTCAAGAATAAGATCTTCATCGAGAATAATTTATTGACATTTGTCACACGACAATTCAATTCAAATCCCCTAATTTTGATCCCGAAGCGCTAAACACTTATCAAACATTATCAAAGCAACAAATCCATTATCTTTTTAAAAGACGAAATCCCGTAGTAGCTACAATCAATCTTTACTTCCAATTAACAGGACATTGACTCAATACCAGATATTGAAGAGGCCATCGCATGGAACAAGAATTTCATTCATCCATTAAATAACCCAACCAACCAAAACAAACCCACTTCACCGCTCTTGATTGTACTGGGCGTGCAATTAAAGTGGTAAGCTCTCCCTTTCCTCCATCCGTTTCGGGGTGGGGGAATACGGGAGGCTGTTCTCCCCGCATAAAAACCTGAAATATGGCATACCTGAGCTTCTCCACAAACTACATTTGAGCCCTGCAACAAAATCCTGCAATTATTTCCACCCGACCTTTGCCTAAACAAAAACAATATTCATGACAAAAGTTTGGTTTATCACAGGAAGCTCACGGGGCCTCGGCCGCAGTCTTACGCAGGCAGTTCTCGCCAATGGTGCTCTGGTGGCTGGTACCGCCCGTAACCCCGAACAGTTAAACGACCTTGCCGCACAATACCCCGGTCAGCTACTGCCTATACAACTCGATGTAACAGATAATAAACAGATCCAACAGGCGGTAGATACAGCCATCGCACACTTCGGCAAAATTGATGTGTTGGTGAATAATGCCGGCTTCGGTGTCACCGGCGCAGCGGAAGCCTTTACAGAAGAACAGGTGCGCAGCCAGCTGGAAACAAATCTCTATGCGCCCATCGCTATTACCAGGGCAGTATTGCCGCACATGCGCCAACAACGCGCCGGCCGTATTCTCCAGATCAGCTCCATAGGCGGTCGTGTAGGAAACCCCGGCCTCACCATCTACCAGGCGGCGAAGTTTGGCCTCGGTGGATTCACGGAAGCCCTGGGCAAAGAAGTAGCCCCGCTGGGCATCTTCGTTACAGCTGTGGAACCCGGCGGCTTCCGCACAGATTGGGGCGGTGCCTCCATGACCTTCGCCACACCTATCGAAGACTATGAACCTACCGTTGGCTGGATGATAAAATATCTCCGTGAAGGCAATTATGTGCCGGTAGGCGATCCTGAAAAAGCAGCGAAAGTAATGGTGGAATTGGCCGATCATCCCGCGCCACCGGTACATCTCGTTTTAGGTAGCGAAGCGGCAGGAATTTTAAAACAGGCAGATGCTGCACGACAAACGGAATTTGAAAAATGGCTGCCTGTTAGCAGGTCTACTGATCACAACGATGCAGTGGACTTCTTCGGAACAACTGCAGCAGATAAGTTCGCCACAAAAACAACACAATCATGAAAATAATAGATCAGATTTATATCAACGGCGCCTTTGTAACACCACATGGCGCCACTACCTTCGATCTCATTAACCCCACTACCAACCAACAGATAGGACGGGTAACACTGGGCGATGAAACAGATGTCAACAGGGCCATCGCCGCGGCAAAGGCAGCCTTCTCCACTTTCTCAAAAACTACAGTGCAGCAACGGAGCAACTACCTCCAACGCCTGCACGATGCAATGATAAAAAGACTGCCGGATTTAGTGGAAGCCTCTGTCATTGAATACGGCGCACCCAGGCAAAGGGCGCTAGCCAGCAATCAACTGGCAGCCGACAGCTTCCTGCATTATAAAAAAGTACTGGAAGATTTCTCATTCACCCGCAAAGCAGGTACCTCCGAAGTGGTCATGGAACCATTAGGCGTAGTTGGAATTATTACGCCCTGGAATGCGAATGCCAGTTATATTTGCAATAAGCTGGCTACGGCTATCGCGGCTGGTTGTACAGCCGTTATCAAGCCCAGTGAAATGAGCGCTATTCAAACGCAGATTGTGACAGAAGCGCTTCATGAAGCACAGCTGCCGCCGGGAGTATTCAATATCGTGAATGGCCTCGGAAACGTGGTAGGATCAGCAATTACGCTGCATCCCGATATTGCAAAGATCTCTTTCACCGGCTCTACTGCCGTAGGCAAAATGATCGCACGCGGCGCAGCAGATACCATGAAACGGGTTACACTGGAACTCGGCGGCAAGTCGGCCAATATCATCCTCGATGATGCCGACTTTCATACCGCCATTCCATTGGCAGTAGCGGCCTGCTTTATGAACAACGGACAGGCATGCATCGCAGGTACACGGCTGCTGGTACCGGAAGCACGACTGGAAGAAGTAAAGGCCCTGCTGAAAACGGCCGTGGCAAACGTGAAAACAGGCGATCCTATGAACGAAACAACGACCATAGGCCCGCTCGTAAGCAGGAAACAATACGACCGCGTACAGCAGTATATTCAACTGGGCATCGATCAGGGCGCGGAATTACTGACAGGCGGGGTAGGACAGCCCGCAGGACTGGAAGCCGGGAACTTCGTACAGCCAACGGTGTTTACAGGGGTTACACGGGATATGCGGATCGCCAGCGAAGAAATATTCGGACCGGTTATGTCCGTGATGACTTACAAAACAACCGAAGAAGCCATCGATATCGCTAATGATACTGCATATGGCCTGATGGCATACATCAGCTCATCCAACGAAAAGAAAGCAAGGGAAATAGCCGGAAAAATTATAGCAGGAAGAGTGTTGATCAATACACTGAACCATGATCCCCTGGCACCTTTCGGAGGATTTAAACAATCAGGTATCGGAAGGGAATTTGGTGCATACGGACTGGAAGAATACCTTGAACCGAAAACCATCATTCTATAATATTATGTCGAAGGAAATTGTTTATTCCTGTTACGTGAACAGGAGCAGGGAAGGAGAGCAGTTTGTTCCGGTACACGTTTTTAGTTACCAGATTGCGGGGGCTATCACCTTCAACGACGGGCAACGCACACAAACTTTTGATGAAGGAACATTCCGTTTCTGCAGACGGAATAAACTGCTCAAATTCTTTAAACAACCACCGGAAAATGGTGAGTTTAAAACTATCTCCGTTTACCTCGATGAAACCACCCTGCGGAATTTCAGTATGGAATACGGCTACACTGCCGATAAACAGGTGGACAGCGAAACCGTGATGGAACTGAAGCCCCACCTGCTGCTGCAAAGTTATGTGGCCTCACTGCAGCCCTACGAAAAGCTGAACGAACCGGACAACGATAACCTGTCAGCCCTGAAACTGAAAGAAGCTATTCTCATCCTGCTGAAAGTAAATCCTGCACTCAAAAATATATTGTTCGATTTTACAGAGCCAGGCAAAATAGACCTGGAAGCTTTTATGCAGCAAAACTATCACTTCAATGTAGAAATAAAACGCTTTGCATATCTGACCGGCAGAAGCCTCGCCACCTTTAAACGCGATTTTGAAAAGATTTTTCATACTTCGCCCAGCCGCTGGCTGCAACAGAAGCGGCTCCAGGAAGCTTACTATCTCATTAAGGAAAAAGGAAGGAAAATATCAGATGTATATCTTGAAGTAGGATTTGAAGATCTGTCGCACTTTTCTTTTGCTTTTAAGAAGACGTTTGGCGTGGCACCGTCGACGCTGATATAAAAAAGGGCTATCGTTTAAGACAGCCCTTTTTTGCTTAGAACCTTTGACCACCAATGGCCAAACCGCCATCTACCAAAATACTCTCCCCGGTAACAAACGATGCCGCCGGACTACTCAGCCACAACACCAGTTCTGCCACCTCTTCAGGTTTCGCAAAACGGCCAAGAGGCGCATGTTTCTTGAAAGGCTCCTGTAATGCTTCCGCACCTTCCGTTGGAAAGAAACGGTCAAACATCGGGGTATGAATATAGCCAGGCTGAACATTGTTCACCCGGATTCCCGCCGGCGCTGCTTCAATAGCCAGTGCCCGGATCAAACCATCGGTACCTGCTTTACTGGCGGAATATACGCCAGAACCGGCGCCGGCCCCGCGGGCCAGCCATGATGAGGTATTTACAATCGCCCCACCGGTGCCTTGCTTCTTGAATTGTTCAATTTCATATTTGCAGGATAACCACACACCTTTTAAGTTGATGCCAATTACTTTATCAAATTCTTCTTCCGGTGTATTTTCAATCAACCCGAATTGGCCTTCAATACCGGCGTTATTAAACGCAATGTCCAGCCGCCCGAAACGCGCTACCGTATCCGCTACCAGCTTTTGCACCATCGCACCCTGCGATACATCGGCCGCAATAAAATGTACATCGGAACTGATTTGCTGTAATGCGTGTAATGCTTTTTGTCCTTCTGTTTCCCGGCGTCCTGCAATCACCACTTTGGCGCCATTGCGCAGAAATAATTCAGCCGTTGCGAAACCTATACCGGTAGTGCCTCCTGTAATCAGGGCTACTTTGTCTTTTAATACTTCCTGTGCCATATATTTTTTATTTATGACACAAAGATAGCCGGCGCATTACTCCCGGAATTATGCGAATCAAACAGGTAGTTATGAAATGGAAACAGTCGCCTTCCGGAACTGGTTGGGTGTTTGTCCAGCTTGTTTTTTAAAGAAGATATTAAAGTTAGAAGCATGCTCAAAGCCCAGGCAGTAACCAATTTCCGCGATATCGCAGTTGCTGTGCAGCAGCAGCGCCTTTGCTTCGGCGGTTATTTTCTCCGAAATCCATTCGGTAGTGGTTTTCCCGGTGGTTTCCTTTAATGCCCGGTTCAAATGATTGGTATGAACAGATAAATGCTCGGCATACTCATTGGCGTTTTTCAACCGGATCACCTGGTGCGGCGGATCAATAGGGAATTGCCTTTCCAGCAACTCTATAAATAATTCACTGATTCGCTGAGACGCGTTGCCCGCCTGGTAATAGGTTTCAGGTGGCTGCATTTTGAGCGCTTCATGCATAATGATCTGCACATAACTCTTCTGCAATTCCTGTTTATTGGCGTAGCCGGAATTCATCTCCCGCAGCATGTTTTCAAATATCTGCCGGAGAAAATCCACTTTCTCTTTATCAGGAAAAAAGATGTGATTGCCACCAGTTTTAAACAGCGGTGATTGCGCAAGACTGCCATTCTTTAAATGAGCGTCTATAAAGCTTTCCTGGAACAGGCAAAAGTAGCCGGTTTGCAGGTTGGTAGTGGGTTCCCAGGAATAAGGGATCATAGGGTTCATGAAAGAAAGACAGGCGCCTTCGATCCGGATGCTTTTATCAGAATAAGATAAAATACCACCGCCTTCCACAATGAGCGAGATCTTATAAAAATCCCTCCTGTTGGATGGTAAATTGGTAGCACTGCAACCAAATTCCTCCAGCCGGTTTACACTGAACTGCCCGCTTGAATACTCCTTCCCGTGTAACTCAAAAAAGGATGTCACACTTTCTTTTGCTTTCATCCGGTAAAGTTATGCAATTCAAACGTAATATCCGGGTAAACCCCGTTTTTCAACAATTCAACCCGTTAAATCCGCAGTTCATGAAAAATTGGATGGCTGTAACCCGTGCCTGTTGCATTTTTACACCGGATGCTACGTATAAAAACAGCCGCATATGAAATTTGAAAAAGTGCACAACAAAGGTCAGGCGCAGATTTTCAGCAACAGGTACCTGGAGTTTCTCACAAAAACCCATCCCATCATTATCTTCGGGATATATCTGCCTGTGATCAGCTATATGTTATACCACAGCCGCACTTCATTACATTACTCCTGGTGGAAGATCGGCTTTATCTACCTGGTAGCCGTACTCGGCTGGACACTCTTCGAATACCTCGCTCACCGGTTCATCTTTCACTGGGTCAGCGAGCATCCGCTGGCAAAGAAAGTTACCTATACCATGCATGGCAATCATCACGAATATCCGCGCGACCGCCAGCGGCTGTTTATGCCGCCGGTGCCAAGCGTTATCATCTCTTCTTTTCTTTTTGCTGTCTTTTATCTGTTGATGAACAATGCAGCCTGGGTATTTTTCCCGGGCTTCATTTCCGGCTACCTCGCCTACGGAAGTATGCACTACGCCATCCACGCCTGGGCGCCACCCTTCAAATGGCTGAAACCCTTATGGCGTAACCACCACCTGCATCACTATAAAAATGAGGAACTGGGTTTCGGCGTAAGCTCTACTTTGTGGGACCGCGTGTTTGGTACTATGTTCTGATAGAGGATCACCGGAAATAAAAGTAATCTGATTATTGTCGGGTTTACATTTAATTATTACCTTAGTTAAAGACGCCTGTTAAATAGCATCTTCAAAGAAGGAAGTAGTGATCTATACCAATCCACGCATCAATATCCCGGCTAGTGTAATATACCTGTTCCTGGCAATGCTGCTCACACGGAGTGATGCGCACGCACAGCAACAACCTATCAGTCATCTCGGCATCGAACGGGGACTGTCCAATAACTCCGTTACCTGCATCCATAAAGATCGTTATGGTTTCATGTGGTTTGGCACTTACGACGGATTAAACCGCTACGATGGATACAGCTTCAAAGTAAGCCGGCAACAACTCAAAGCGCCCAACTCCCTCACCAATAACCGCATCGTTACCATCGCAGAAGATTCTTCCGGCTACATGTGGGTAGGTACCAAACATGGTGCAAACCGGTTGAATGGCCCCACAGGCGTGTTTCAACCTGTTTATTACCGCAGCTTAACGAAGGGCGACACGCTGCCCGTTTCTTCAGAAGTATATACCATCGTCACAAACCGGAAAGGATTAGTGCTCATGGGAACTGCCAGTCACGGTCTGCTCGTTTATCCGCCTGCCGGCAGCCTCGCGCGGCAAATTCCGCTGACAGGTGCAAACACCATCATCGCCAACAATGTTCCCGCTATTGTGAATGATCAGCAGGGCCGGTGCTGGCTCATTGTACAAAACGTTGGCCTCTGCCGGTATGATGAAGAAAAACAACAGATCATACGGGTAAATGAACAACAGAAAAGAGGAAATTGCCTCATCGCCGATGCCTCCGGGCAACTCTGGATGGGTACAGACGAAGGCGTATATTGCTACAATCCCGCCACCAACATGCTCTCCCGGTCGCTCGCAGCCACCCGCCACCAGGATAGTAAAGTGATCAGCTTAACCATCGATGCCACCCGGCAACTATGGGTAGCTACCGATGGCGATGGCATTTTTGTAATGCCGGAACACGGAGATACTGCCTGGCAACTCCAAACCGGTAAAGATAAATCGTCCCTTACCAGCAACGCCGTGTATGCCGTGTATGAAGATCGTGATCAGCGTAAATGGATCGGCACCCTGCGCGGTGGCGTTAATATCATCGATAAACAAAAGTCACGCTTTACCACTATTACCCCCAATCCTTTACCAGGTAACAGCCCGGCAGCCAATTTTGCTTTTTCATTTTGTGAAGATGGAAATAAAGATATCTGGATAGGAACCGATGGCGGCGGCATCTCTATATGGAACCGGAAACAAAACTGCTACACCGCATTCGCCCACAAAGCAAACAGTCCCGGTTCACTCAGTAATAACAATGTTACCAGCATCGTAAAGGACCAGGATAATAATATCTGGGTGGCCACTTTCGGCGGCGGCATCAACCGCTACAACAGGGCAAACCATACTTTTGAAAAATACACGTGCAGCCTGAATGGTTATGAAGATAAGTTCGTATGGAAGCTATACCTCGATAGCCAGAATACACTGTGGGCCGGCGCCTGCATGGGAGGCACCATTTACCGCCTGAATAAAGCCACCAACCGTTTCGAATGTTTTGATCCGGGCCTTCGTGATATCATCACCATCTCGGAAGATAAAGCCGGCGACCTTTGGTTCGGCACTTTCAACAGGCTGATAAAAGCAGATACAAAAAAACGCCAGCACCAGTATTATAACATGGACTTCAACGTCCGTGCTATCTATGAAGATAAAGCCCATCATTTCTGGATAGGCACAGAAGGAGGAGGACTCGTACAGTTCGATCGCGCTACCGGTAAAACCACCACCATCGCAGAACAGGAAGGACTACCCAATAACGCGGTACTGAATATTGAAGAAGACAATAAAGGAAACCTCTGGATGAGTACCTACAACGGCATCGCCCGTTACAGCCCATCCACCGGGCAATGCAAAAATTTTTATGAGTCGGACGGATTGCAAAGTAACCAGTTCAATTACAACGCGTCATTACGACTCTCATCCGGGGAACTGCTTTTTGGCGGCATCAAAGGATTCAACATTTTTGACCCGGCAGCCATCGCGGAAAAAAACGATTTCCCGCCGCTGCTCATCGCGGGCCTCCGCATTTCCAATACGCCATACGACCAGGAACACGCCAAAAGCAGCCACCAGCCGCTTTGCTACCTCGAGGAACTGGTACTGCCTTACGATAAGGCCGTATTTTCGCTCGATTATGTAGCGCTGGAATACTCCTCCCCGGATAAAATCGCCTATGCATATTATATGGAGGGTTGGGATAACGACTGGAACTATGTGAACACCCAACGAACCGCCAACTATACCCGCCTGCGTGAAGGTAACTACCGCTTCCGTATAAAAAGCACCAATGCAGATGGCATATGGAACCCGCAGGAACGCATTATAAAAATTAAAGTGCTGCCTCCCTGGTACCGCACCTGGCTGGCATATATCGTTTACGCATTGCTCACAGGCGGCCTCTTATACGCCTATCGCTTTTACCAGCGCCGGCAGGCCCGCCTCCGGTATGAAATAGAACTGTCGCATATCCGTTCGGAAAAAGAAAAAGAAGTGCATGAAAAAAGACTCTCCTTCTTTACCAACGTATCCCATGAGTTCCGTACACCACTCACCCTGATCATCAACCCGGTAAAAGAACTCCTTTACAGCGATGGCCGCCAGATCGAAAGTAAAGACCTCACCATCGTATACCGCAATGCACGCCGCCTACTGAGCCTGGTAGATCAGCTCCTGTTGTTCAGGAAAGCCGACCAGGAAGAAGATCAGCTGAAAATTGTGCCACTTGACATGGCCGCTATCTGCCGGGAAGTATATCTCTGCTTTACACACCAGGCAGGCATGAAGAAACTGCAGTTCGACTTCAGCTGCAACGCGGAACAGGTAATGGCATATGCCGACCGCGAAAAAATTGAAGTAACCCTGTTTAACCTGCTGTCCAACGCCTTTAAGTATACGCCCGACGGAGGCAGCATCCATTTCTCCCTGTCAGATCTCCCGGAAGGCATCGTCATCAGTGTTGCCGACAGCGGCTGCGGCATCCCCGGCCAGGTAGGCAACAAGCTCTTTGAGCGCTTTTACCAGGTATCAGAAAAAGATACCACCCTGAAAAATGGCTTTGGTATCGGTTTGTACCTCGTGAAAAAATTTGTACAGGCGCACAAAGGCACCGTGGCATACGAAAGTGAACCCGGCAACGGTACTACCTTTACTATTACCCTCCAAAAAGGAAAAGATCACCTGCATGGCTACTCGGTTTTTGAGGAAACAGCCAAGATGGAATCCCTGTTGGAAGAACTGGTGGAAGAAGACGACCTGGCACTGATGGAAGCAGAGGAAGCTGCCGCGGAAGATACCCTGGATGTGCTGTTGTCGCCCCGCCCCAGCATGCTCATTGTAGACGATAACGGCCAGATACGCGATTATATCAAAAGCATTTTTAAAGCTACCTTCAATATCTACGAAGCGTCTGAAGGAGGGGAGGGCTACCAGCTGGCCAGCCGCCACCTGCCGGATATCATTATCAGCGATGTATTAATGGAAGGACAAAGCGGTATTGAATTGTGCCGGCAGATAAAGTCAGACCCCGCGCTGGGGCATATCCCCGTAGTATTACTCACCGCCAGTTCTTCTCCGGAAATAAAACTAAAAGGTATTGAAGGCGGAGCTGACGACTACCTTAGTAAACCATTTGATAAAGACCTCTTCGTTGCCCGTATCACCAATATTATCCGCAGCCGCAACACCCTGCAGCAATATTTCTACAAGGAAATTACCCTCAATACCGGTAACCAGAAAATATCGGCGGAGTATAAAGAGTTCCTGCACCGCTGTATTGCAGTTACGGAGAAACATCTCGATAACCCCGACTTTAACATCAAACAGTTCGCCCTCGAAATCGGGATCAGCCACTCCACCCTCTATAAAAAGGTAAAATCCATTTCCGGCCACTCGGTAAATGAATTTATCCGTTTCATCCGGTTGAGGAAAGCCGCAGAACTGCTCATTAATACCGGCTGCAATGTAAGTGAAGCCGCCTTCCAGGTAGGATTTAATGACGTGAAATATTTCCGGGAACAATTTTGTAAGGTGTTCGAGATGAACCCATCTGCCTACATCCGGAAATACCGTAAAAAATTTGATAACCAGAAGCAGGTATAAGTTTTCGGGAGATAGAAATGCATATTCCTGTCTCCCGGAATCAAAATCCCTTGAATATTAGCGCCTTATTCCCAATTCCTCCCCCTAAATAGGCGAATCTCTCCCCCATGATTCAGGATGATTCATCCGAATTTTACCCCTGTCAACCAACGCAATGAGGGGCATACAGCCACCTTCATTTTCAAAAGTAATACCCAACGTTATGAAAAAAAGCTACTGTAGTGTGCGGTCTTTTTTACGGATAACTTATGTTGTCCTCTTGTCCCTGACCTCATTACCTCTGTTTACTTTTGCCGCCGTAAAACCGGCCGGCGTCATCATTACCGGTAAGGTAACGGATGAAAAAGGAAGCGCCCTGATAGGTACCACCATCGTAGTAGAGGGTACCCAGAAGTCCACCTCTGCTGATTCAGATGGCAATTACCGTATAGACGTGCCCGATGGCAAACGGGTACTGGTGTTCTCCTGTATCGGGTATATTACCCGCAAAGTACCGCTGGGCAGCGGGTCGGTTTTGAATGTAAAGATGCAGCCGGACGAAAAGAATCTCGGGGAAGTGGTTGTAGTGGGATACGGCGTGCAGAAAAAGGTAACCGTTACCGGCGCCGTGGCGTCTATCGGCACCAAAGAACTGTTGCAATCCCCCGTGGCCAACGTATCCAATATGCTGGTAGGCCGCCTGCCGGGCCTCATTGCGGTACAACGCAGCGGTGAACCGGGCCAGGATGGCTCCAGCCTGAAGATCCGCGGTATCGGTACACTGGATGCCGGCTCGGGGTCAGACCCGCTTATCATGGTCGATGGCATCGAACGATCCAATATCAACCAGATAGATCCCAACGAAATAGAAACCATCAATATCCTGAAAGATGCCTCCTCTACGGCAGTATATGGGGTGCGGGGCGCCAACGGCGTTATCCTCATCACTACCCGCCGCGGCAAAATGGGACCACCCAAACTGAGCTTAACTTCCAACCTGGGCCGGCAAAGCCCTACACAGCTGCCCAAAATGGTGAGCAGCTATGAGTATGCCACCCTGAAAAATGAAGCGCTCAAAAACGACGGAAAGGAGCCTTATTTCACGGCGGAAGACCTGGAACTGTTTAAATCAGGAAAGGACCCCGTGTTTCATCCCAGCGTTGACTGGTTCGATATGATGCTGAAACCTTACTCTCTTCAGTCACAACACAACCTGAACATCAGCGGCGGTACCTCGCTGGCGAGATACTTTATTTCAGGTGGCTACTTTGAACAGAACGGGGCTTACCGTTATGCGGACTATAACCCGGAGTTCAGCGCCAACCCCAAATACAAACGGTACAACTTCCGCTCTAATTTCGATTTTGATGTAACGCCCCTGTTTACGGTAAAAGTAAACCTCGGCGGGCAGGTTGAGAACCAGAACTACCCGGCCAAATCCGCCGGCGACATCTTCTTCGATGTACTTTCTGCCAATCCTTTCAGCAGCCCCGGTATTGTAGACGGCAAACTGGTAACGATTTCCGGCGCCGTAAATGGCAGGAACCCGCTGCTCACCATGCTCAATGCAGGCTACCAGCAATTGTTCAAGAGTAACGTGAATTCTTCCGTTATCCTGAACCACAAACTTGATTTTATAACAGCCGGTTTGTCGGCCCGAGGTACCATTGCGTACGATAGCTGGTACAGCCACTCTATCAGGCGTTCTAAAAACAACGTCACCTACCTCGCCGTAAAAGACCCGGCCAACGCAGATAATATTCTCTATATACCACAAGGGGAAGAAACCACCCTGGGCTTTAGCGAAAGCTATGACAAGCGCCGCAAAATATATGGTGAACTGGCACTGGATTATAACCGCACCTTCGGTGCGCACAACGTAACCGGTTTACTGCTGTATAATCAAAGTAAAGCCTATGCACCCTCGCTTACTTATAAAGTACCCAATGCCTACCTCGGAATGGCAGCGCGTGTTGCTTATAACTTCAAAAGCCGCTACCTGGTGGAGTTTAATATGGGTTATAACGGTTCGGAAAACTTCCCCGAAGGCAAAAGATTTGGCTGGTTCCCCGCTTACTCCCTGGGTTGGGTAGCTTCAGATGAGCCCTTCTTCCCCAAAAATAAATACCTCACTTTCCTGAAAGTAAGAGGATCTTATGGAGAAGTAGGAAACGATAAACTCTCCGATATCTTCAATGGCGGCTCCCGGTTTCTCTATCTTCCCTCTGCTTTCGCATACGGTGGCGGATATAATTTCGGCGAAGTAGGTTCTTCTTACCAATGGTATGGCGGCTCCTACGAAGGTAAACTCGGTAACCCCGATATTACCTGGGAAAGAGCAAAGAAATCCAACATCGGTCTTGAAATGAAATTGTTTAATAACCGGTTCTCTTTCACCGGCGACTATTTCCAGGAAAAGCGTAATAATATCCTGGCCATGCGTGGCGCAGTACCGGGCATTGTAGGTGTGAACGACCTGCCGGCCTATAACCTGGGAAGGGTTAGCAACAAAGGGTTTGAGCTCGATGCCGGCTATAACGACTATGTTGGCAAATTGAACTACTGGGTAAAGGCTAACTATTCCTTTGCCCGTAATAAAATAGAATTTAAAGATGAAGCCCCGCGCTCTTATCCTTATCAAAATGAAACCGGTAACCCGGTAGGTCAGTACTTTGGCCTGGTGGCAGAAGGACTGTTCAATACCTGGGACGAAATCAATGATACAAAAAGACCACAGTCTTCCTACGCGCCCGGCGCCAACGGCAGGGATGCCCTCCAGCCCGGCGATATCCGCTATAAAGATGTAAACGGCGATGGTGTCATCAATAACGACGACCAGATGCCCATCGGCTACTCCCAGTTCCCGCAAATCATTTATGGCTTCTCCTTCGGCGCCGCCTATAAGGGATTCGATTGCTCAGTACTGTTCCAGGGAGCTGATAAAGCATCGGTATACCTGGAGCAAATGGCAGCATGGCCATTTGATACCGACTGGCGTAATGCTATGTCAGTACACATGGAACGCTGGAATGAAGAACGGTATAAGGCCGGTGAAAAAATCACTTTTCCCCGTTTGTCGCAAAGCCCTGCCGGTAACAACTATCAGCGCTCCAGCTACTGGCTGAAAGATGCCAGCTACCTGCGCCTGAAAAATGTGGAAGTAGGCTACACCTTTACGGATGGTATCCTGAAACGTGCAAAGATCGGCAGCATACGGGTATATGCCAATGGTATGAACCTCATTACCTGGTCGTCCCTGAAAACATACGACCCTGAAGCGCCGGATGGCCGCGGCCAGTTCTATCCGCAACAAAAGGTATATAACGTGGGGTTGAATCTGCAGTTCTAAAAAATACAAACTATGCAACAAGTAAAATACTATATCATATTAAGTCTGCTGCTGGGCGCATTCTTTTCCTGCACAAGGGATTTTCTCGAAAAGCCGCCATCCGTGGATATTACAGAAGATACCATTTTTTCAAAGATCAGGAATGCAGAAACATTTCTGTATGATGTATACGGCAACAGCGTGCCTTCGGGATTACCTACCGGCTGGAGCGTTTCCAGCAGCGGCGGCATTGTAGCCGGCGTATTGGCAGCCGCTTGCGATGAAGGCGATATCGCCGATAGCTGGCCCGGTACCAACCGGTTTAACGAAGGACAGTGGAATGCCAATGATAACCCGGAAGACGATTTTAATACGCATTATAAAGCCATCCGCAAGGCCAATATTTTTATGGAACGCATCGACGGGGTACCAGATGCCACCGCGGAATATAAAACACAGCTGAAAGCGGAAGCCCGCTTCCTGCGCGCCCTCCAGTACTTTGAACTGGTGAAACGTTACGGAGGTGTACCTATCGTCGACAAGCGTTTGCTTAACAGCGACAACCTCAAACTGCCGCGTAACAAACTGGAAGAATGTATCAACTTTATCATCGCTGATTGCGACGCCGCCGTAACCGGTTTGCCGGCTGCACAGGAAGGCTTCCTCCGGGGCCGCATCAGCAAAGGCGCGGTACTTTCACTGAAATCGCGCGTGCTGTTATATGCGGCAAGTCCTTTGTTCAACAGCGCCACTTCTTATGTACCTACTACCGATGCTACCGCTACACTGGTAGGCTATCATAACTATGATGCCTCCCGCTGGCAGAAAGCAGCGGATGCCGCTAAAGCGGTGCTCGACTGGGCGCCCACCGGCAGCTGCCGTCTCATCACAGAGTTTGGCGCAGATAAAAACTACGAGTATGTATGGTCGCAACCCGATAACGCGGAAATTATCCTCGCCAATAAATCAAACGGCTGGTGGGGTATTTACAGCGACTACTTCAACTTCACCATGCCGGTGAATATGTATGGAGGATGGTATGGTATTTCCGTGCCGATGAACTTCGTAAAACTTTATGAGAAGAAAACCGGCGGTGCCCAAACCTGGCCTGAATCCGGCGACAACGCCAACGCCATGTACGCTTCGCTGGACCCACGCTTTGCACAATCAATAGGATACAACGGCGCCAGCTGGAACAGTGAAATAGGCGCGGTGCAGATGTACATTAAAACAGATGGCAAACCCGCGCTGCATGGTGGCGACCGTGGCGGCGGACAATGGCTGCATAAGTTCCTGCCCCGCAGCGTTACCTGGTCTTCCTACGGCGCTACCATCAACTGGCCGGTATTCCGCCTGGCAGAATTTTATCTCAACTACGCAGAGGCATTGAATGAAGCGCAAGGCCCCGTAACGGAAGTGTATACCGCTATTAATACGGTTCGCGCCCGCTCAGGTATGCCGGCACTTTCGGGTAAAACAAAAGAAGAAATGAGAACGGCTATACGAAATGAACGCGCCGTGGAACTGGCCTTTGAAGAACATCGCTACTGGGATGTGCGCCGCTGGAAAATTGCGGGCGACGAAGGCGTGATGAACGGAAAGATGTACGGACTGAGATTAAAGCCTATTGCCGGCAGCAGCGAATTTCATTTCGACCAGGTAGTGTTTGAACAACGGGTGTGGAACGATAAAATGTACCTGTATCCTTTCCCCAATGTGGAAATCTACAAACAATACATGATCCAGAACCCAGGCTGGTAACCCGATTGTAAACTTCAATACTGAAACAATGAACCGCATATATAAAATAAGTAAAACAGCTTTGCTAACGGCAACGGGTACACTAATCGCCGTTGCAGCATTGGCACAATCCGTTGCCGACTCAGCCTCGGTAACAGCAGATACCACCCTGCAGGTGCCCGTGGCATATGGAGAACAGGCATGGTGGAAAGTAACCGGCGCCTATGGAAGAGTGAACGGCAACGTATTACGGAAATCGGCCGCCGCTACCCTCAGCAATGGCTTGTATGGCCGTATACCAGGGCTCACCGTTATGCAGGGCGGTGGAGAACCGGGCTATGATGCACCGTCCATGACTATACGCGGCGTTAGCTCCTATCGTGGGTCAGGACTCCTTACTTTTGTAGATGGATTTGAAAGCCCTTTTGATCAGCTGGCGGCAGATGAAATTGAAAGCATCACTGTGCTGAAAGACGCTACGGCTACAGCCATGTATGGTATCCGCGGCGCCAATGGCGTATTGCTTGTTACCACTAAAAGAGGATTCAACGGCAAACCTAAAATCTCCTTCCGCGCGCAAACTGGCTTCCAGCGCCCACAGCGACTACCGGATTTCCTCGGTTCGTACGACTATGCCACGCTCTACAACGAGGCGCTAAGGAATGAAAGTAAAACAGACAGGTACTCACAGGCCGACCTGGATGCGTATAAAAGCGGCAACGACAAATACTTCCATCCTGACGTAAACTGGTATGATGAAGTACTGAAGAAGTCGGCGCCCATGTCGGAATACAACCTGAACCTCACCGGCGGCAACAACAACGCTACCTATTTTGTATCGCTGAACGTACTGAAAAATACAGGACTGTATAAGAACACAGATAAGAAAAGAGAAGAAAGCTCCAACGCCAATTTCCTCCGTTATAACTTCCGCTCCAATGTGGATATTAAAGTAACAAGGCGTTTAAGCACTTCACTGGACCTCGCCGGCAGGGTGGAAGACCGCAGCTATCCCGGCGTTGGCGCCCCGGAGATCTGGAGCAATATGATGCTTATACCACCTAATGCCTTCCCGGTGCGCAACCCCGATAACTCCTACGGAGGCACCTCTGTGTATCGCGGTAACCCCGTAGGACTGGTACTGGGCCGTGGCGTAGCTACCACGCACGCCCGCAGCCTGCAAGCTACCATGCGCCTCAGCTATGCCCTGGATCAGATTACACCGGGATTAAAAGCCGGTGCAGCAGTATCTTTCAATAACTGGTTCCAGGGTAATGATGATAAAACCAAACAGTTCGCGGTATTCCAGCTGCTCAAAAATCCGGCAGGAGATACCATCTACAATAAGTTTGGCGACAACACTACCATAGTAGAAAATGATGGGGTGAACGATCAGTGGAGACGCACCAACACCCAGTTCAATCTTACCTACAACCGTACCTTCGGTGAACATAGCATCGATGCCTTGATGCTGTACCAGCAGGATGTTTATACCATATCAGGTAACAACGTTCCCTATGCGCATCAGGGTACCGCCGGCAGGATAACGTACGCGTATAAACGAAAATATATCGGCGACTTTTCCTTCGGCTACAACGGCTCCGAAAATTTCCCCAAGGGCAAACGCTTTGGCTTTTTCCCCGCCATATCCGCCGGATGGATCCTGTCTGAAGAACACTTCCTGCAACAGGCGCAGTGGATCAGCTTCCTGAAACTACGGGCCTCCTATGGCCAGGTGGGCAACGACCAGGTAGGTGGCCGCCGTTTCCCTTACAACCAGTACTACAGCAGCGGTGGAGGATATTACTTTGGTAAGGATAACCGCTACGCCGGTGGCATGGATGAAGGCAGCCTCGCTAACCCCGATATCACCTGGGAGAAAAACCGCAGGGCCAATATCGGGATAGACGCTTCCCTGTTGCACAACAGGATCAGCGTTATGCTCGACCTCTTCGACGAAAAAAGAACAGATATCCTGGCGGAAAGATATGGCGCTGTTCCCGACTATATAGGCGTGGGACTGCCGGCTGAAAACGTAGGCAGCGTAAGGAACAGGGGCTTTGAATTACAACTGGGATACCAGAGCGAAGTAAAACATAGCTTCAGTTATTTTGCCACCGCCTCCGCAGCCTTCGCCCGGAATAAAATATTATACATGGCAGAAGCGCAACAGCCCTATGCCTATCTTAACCGCACCGGTCAAAGCATCGGGCAGCCTTTTGGCTTACAGGCCATCGGGTTTTTCAAAGATGAGGCAGATGTGAGCAACAGCCCGCAACAGATTTTTGCACCCGTGAAACCCGGTGATATCAAATACAAAGACCAGAACGGCGACCACATCATCGATATTTATGATGAAGTAGCCATCGGTAAACCCGTACTGCCGGAATGGACCTTTGGTTTACACCTGGGCGTACAATACAAAGGGTTCGATCTCGATGCATTTTTCCAGGGTGTCACTAACCGCAGCGTTATGTTATCCGGTCCGCTGGTATGGGCGTTTGTAAATGATGCGAAAGCAGCGCCCATCGCTATGGGCAGATGGACGCCGGAAACAGCAGCTACTGCCACTTATCCGCGTCTTACTACTGCGGCGAATGATAACAACTATCGCTCTACCGATTTCTGGCAGCGCAATGGCAGCTTTGTAAAATTGCGCAACATCGAACTGGGATACACCTTCCCGGCCTCGCTGTTGTCGCGTATCAGGATGCAGCAGCTCCGCCTGTATGTGAACGCAACCAACGTGTTTTCACTGGACCACATTCATTTTGCCGATCCTGAAACACTCAGCGGGTATCCCGCTATGCGCTCCATGAACGCAGGTGTACGTGTGCAATTATGATCATCATCTCAACAAAAAATTTCAAGGTTATGAAATATAAGTTTTGGTTATTTTTTACAGGAGCAGTTACACTCATCACAGCCTCCTGTAAAAAAGATTTCCTGGACAGACAAATAAGTACAGAACTGACGAAAGACGAAGTATTTACTTCCTATGCCAGAACGCGCGACTTCCTCATAGGTACTTACGGTTTCCTGCCCGATGGCTTTAACCGGCTGGATAATGCCATGCTGGACGCCGCCACAGACGACGCTGAGTTTACCTGGGAAGGCAGCGCCATTCAACGCTACAATAACGGCAGCTGGAACCCTTACATAAATCCGGACGATAACTGGAATACCACTTACACGGCTATACGTCGTACCAATCTTTACCTGGAGCAATCCGGTAATGTGGATCTCAACATGTATAAGCTCAATCCCGACGCCACTGCGCAGCAAACGTACCGCAACATGACGGCCGACCTGGAGCGCTGGCGCTATGAGAACCGCTTCCTGCGCGCCTACTTTTATTTTGAACTGGTAACACGCTATGGCGGAGTACCGCTCATTACCAAAACACTGGCGTTGTCAGATAGTCTCAACCTGCCGCGTAATACCTACGATGAATGCGTACAGTTTATTACATCGGAATGCGATTCCGCGGCTGCGCATCTGGAAGTAACTGTGTCTGATAACGATCTTGGCAGGGCCACCAAAGGCGCTGCACTGGCGCTGAAAAGCCGTATGCTTCTCTATTATGCAAGTACCCTCAATAATAAAGGACACTTACAGGAGCGCTGGATAGCTGCCGCAAAAGCAGCAAAGGAAGTGATCGACCTGGATGCCTATCAGCTGGAAAATGATTACCGCGCACTGTTCCGCAGCACCACCAGTGAAGAAATCATTTTTGCGCATCGCTATGCTCCCGGCAATGGCTTTGAACGGGCCAACTATCCCATCGGTTATGATGGCGGCGGCAGCGGTACCACACCTACGCAAAACCTGGTGGATGCCTATGAAATGACTGATGGCAGCACTTTTAACTGGAGTAACCCCGATCAGGCCGCGCATCCATACGATAACCGCGATCCGCGTTTAGCCATGACCGTGATCCTTAATAATTCCCAGTGGAAAGGCCGCGCCGTGGAAGCATATACCGGTGGCCGCGAAGGCAGGGGAGTAGACCGCGCTACCAAAACAGGCTACTACCTGAAAAAGTATGTGGATGAAAACCTCGACCTGGTACAGAATAAATCCAGCGTACACACCTGGATCCTGTTCCGGCTCGGTGAAATTTACCTCAATTACGCGGAAGCCATGAACGAGGCATACGGTCCCGATCAGGACCCGCAGGGCTTTGGCTTAACCGCCATTGAAGCCATTAACAAAGTACGTGACCGCGCATCGGTAAAGATGCCGCTGCTGCTGGCTGGTCAATGGAACACAGCCACTCTCCGTGATAAACTGCGTAATGAAAGAAGAGTGGAACTGGCCTTTGAAGAACACCGCTATTGGGATGTGCGCCGCTGGGAACTGGGTGTGGCATTGTTTAATACACCGGTATATGGCGTAAACATTACCCGCACCAACGCTGCTACATTTACGTATGAAAAAGTAGAGGTGGAAGGAAGGGTGTTTCAGCCAAAAATGTACTGGTATCCGATACCACAGGCGGAGAAAATGAAATCATCTGCCCTTACACAAACACCCGGCTGGTAAATGGATTTTAAAGATAACTGAAATGAATATCAGAAAGGTTTTTCAGAGCGTGGTGCTATTCGCCATGATAGTAAGTTTACCCGCTGTTGCGGCCATACCCCGCACGTATTATATAGATGCGCTGACCGGTAAAGACACGAACAACGGCCTGTCGGAACAACAACCCTGGCGCAGTTTACAGCAGGTGAACAGCCACGTATTTGAACCGGGTGATCAGATCCGTTTCCGCGCAGGCCGTATCTACGAAGGCCAATTGAAGCCACAGGGAAGCGGCCACGCGCAGCAGCTGATCACTATTGATCAGTATGGCGAAGGATACAAACCACGCATCCAGGGCAATGGTGTAATGCCAGCAACGTTATACCTGCTGAATGCAGAAGGCTGGGAAATCCGCAACCTGGATATTTCCAACTACGGCCCGGACGTTAAAGCGCACCGCGCGGGAGTACAGGTACAGTTATCTGACTATGGTATCGCCTCTAATATCTATCTCAAAAATATAGACGTGCATGATGTAAACGGCAGCCTGGTGAAGAATGATGGCGGCGGCGCAGGGATCATTTTCAGCAACGGCGGCCGGCATACCCGCTCAAAATTCGACAGCATCCTGGTGGCAGATTGCACTATCAAACGTTGTCAGCGCAACGGCATCCTTGTTAACGGCAACTGGTCCAGAACAGACTGGTTCCCCAACGAGCATGTAGTGATCCGCGGCAACCTGATAGAAGGCGTACCCGGCGATGGCATTGTGCCCACCGGCTGCGATGGCGTACTGGTGGAGTACAATATCATGCGGGATTGCCCCCGCTTATTACCCGATACGGAATCAGCTGCAGGCATATGGCCCTGGAGCTGCGATAATGCACTGATTCAATACAATGAAGTAAGCGATCATAAAGCGCCGTGGGACGGACAAGGTTTTGACTCCGACTGGAACTGTAATAACACCGTGATACAATATAATTACAGTCATGATAACGATGGCGGCTTTGTACTGGTATGTAACGACGGAAGTGCTAGTGCTTCACAGAGCAGCGGCAATAAAGGAACCATCATCCGTTATAACGTTAGCATGAACGATGGCCTGCGCACTACCGGTAAACATGCCGGCTTCGCGCCGGTTTTTCATATAACCGGCCCCGTAGTAAATACGCGTATATACAACAACGTTATCTATCTGCCGGAAAGAGACATTAAAATGGACAGCACCCTGGTGGAAATGGGTAACTGGTTTGGTTATGCCGACAGCACCTGGTTCGCCAACAACATTTTTTATACCCGCAGCACGGCAGATTACATAATGAATAAAAGCAAACGTAATATCTACAGTAACAATCTCTATTTCGGCACACACCTTAACCGGCCGGCCGACAAAGCGGCTGTTACGAAAGATCCGCAATTCCAGGCAGCCCCGTTAACCGGCATGCCTGGCATGGAAGCGCTGGAAGTTTTTCGTTTGCAGCCAGGTTCACCCGCTTTGAAAAAAGGCGCTGCACTACCGGATAAAATAGCAACAGACCTGTATGGGACCCCGTTATCGTTACCCCCCAATATAGGCGTAGATGGGAAATAAGGAAGCATTCTATTATTCACCATAAAAACTCCACTTTATGAAACCAAGTATGAAAATCCTATTGGCGCTCACCAGCTCCATGATCCTGTCCTGCGGAAAACAGGCGGCCGACAAACTCCAGCCGGTTGAATCAGCCCGTACAAAAACGGAGGCAGCTGCCGCACTCACCTGGGAAACCGTGCTGGACAACAGTTCATTTGCCAGTTACAGTGCATTTGAAGCAGCCTGGAACTACCTGTATCCCTGGGGTTCGGATCATAACGGTACCGCACGTATGTACGGCAGCACTTCTGATCATAATCACATTTACCTGAACGCAGGAGTCCTTACTATTAAGGCCACACGCATCAACTGGAACGAAGGCAACAGCAGCAGCGATCCGTACCTTCCTATTCATTATCACAGCGGCGCTGTACATGCCAAAGCACAGGTACTGATCAACGACCAGTTTCCTGAGTGGGAAGTAAAAGGTGATTTTCAGACGCCGTCTGTAGCCGGTTCCTGGCCTGCCTTCTGGCTTACCGGCGTTAACAGCTGGCCTCCGGAAAGCGATATCCTGGAGTTCAAAGGAAACGCTACCAACTGGCAGAATACTTTCAGAACCTGGCAGGATGTGTCCAGTATCTTAACAAATGTTTCATCCCCCGGCAACTGGCACAACTACCGCGTTTGGATTACTAAAGTAAGCGCTACTGATGTGAACATTCATTATTACATCGACAACGTATGGAAAGGAATGCATGTGGCTAACTTTGTAGACAAGCCTATGTATATTATCATCAACATGCAGATGGAAGGCTCCAGCGGCAACAGTGGTCCCGCCGGAGATACTTATTACAATGCTAAAAATATCTACGTTGGCCGCAACCGCGCCTGGTAGCAATAAGTAATATTACTGAAGACCTTGCAGTATCTTATTACTGCAAGGTTTTTTTATTAAACTATCTCCCAAAAGATATACTAATTTACGGGAGATGATAACGCTACTGGCATTACAGCCCCATTTGTACCGCCCGCGGTTTATCCTCTTTACCTTCAAATAACCACTGGTCACTTTCTCCCTTGATAAAAAGCAGTTATTTTTATACATTGGCGCACCAGCTTCTTTAGCTGGCTAACAACAGATTTCTAATCACCGCTTATGAAGAGATTATTATTCGGATGTGCAGCCATCCTCATGGCCGCTACTGCCTATGCCCAGGAAAATGCCCTATGGCTCAGGAACCCCGCTATCTCTCCCGATGGTAACACCATTGCTTTCGGTTATAAAGGAGATATTTACCGGGTAGATACCAAAGGAGGAGTGGCCGTTCCACTTACCATTCATGAAGCCCACGACATGCTCCCGGTATGGAGTCACGATGGCAAATACATTGCCTTTGCCAGCGATCGTTATGGCAACTTCGATGTATTTGTGATGCCCGCCGCAGGCGGCGCACCGGTACGCCTCACCAGCAACAGCGCTGGCGATTTCCCGTACGACTTCACCACCGACAATAAACAGGTGCTGTTCGGAAGTGCACGAAACGCGCCCGCAGCCAGCGTAAGGTTTCCTTACCGCCTCTTCAGGAACATGTATACCGTTCCGGTTACCGGTGGCCGCGCAACACTGCTTAGCGCCGCAGGAGCCGACGTAGCGCATTATAACAAAGCAGGCAATAAAGTAATTTTCCAGGACCGGAAAGGATATGAAGATCCGATGCGTAAACACCACGTGTCTTCTGTTACCCGTGATATCTGGGTAATGGATCTTACAAAAGGCAGCTACGAAAAAGTATCAGAATATATTGGGGAAGACAGGGAACCCGTATTCGGTAATGGCAACGATATTTATTATCTCAGCGAAAAAGGCGGTATCTCACAGAACCTCTTCAAAGGCGCGCTCACAGATAAAGCCAGTATGCAGCAGCTCACCACCTTTACCAAACACCCGGTGCGCAACCTATCCAGGGCAGATAACAACACCCTTTGCTTTACCTATAACGGTGAAATATATACGCTGAAAGAAGGCGAACAACCACGTAAACTGGAAGTAAGCATCTTCAACGACGGTAGGGCCGGTACCGTAAAAAATGTACCCGTGAGTGGCAACACCACCGAATTTGCCATGAGCCCGGATGGGAAGGAAATGGCGTTTGTGGCCAGGGGGGAAGTGTTTGTTACCAGTGTGGAGGGCAATCTTACCAAACGCATCACCAATACGCCCCAACAGGAAAGAATGGTGCAGTGGTCGCCCGATGGCAAACGCCTCATCTATGCAGCAGAACGCAATGGTAACTGGGACATCTACCAGACTACCAAAGTACGCAAAGAAGAACCCTACTTTTTTGCCGCCACCCTGCTGAAGGAAGAACCGGTGATCGCCACATCAGCAGAAGAATTCCAGCCGCTGTTTTCCCCGGATGGAAAAGAAATTGCCTATGTAGAGAACCGTAATATCCTCAAAGTATTTAACATCGCCTCCGGTAAAAGCCGCACGCTGTTGCCCGCAGGCCGCAATCATTCCTACTCGGATGGCGACTGGAGCTTTGAATGGAGCCCGGACGGCAAATGGATAGCTGCAGATGACCAGCAGGGTTATTTCATCACAAAAAATGCTTCGCTCATCCCCACCGATGGTAAAGGAACATCCATTTACCCTGTGAACAGCGGCTTCGGCGAAGGCAACACCAAATGGGCCGCCAACGGAAAAATGCTCACCTGGACCAGCAGCCGCGAAGGTCGTAAATCCCTCGCCCAGCAAGGCAGCCGGGAAGTAGATATCTACGCCATCTTCTTCGACCAGGAAGCATACGACAATTATAAGCTGTCGAAAGATGAATTCAATCTCCTGAAAGAAAGAGAAGCAGCCGGCGGCAAAGCAGCGAAAGACTCTGCGCTGAAAGCCAAAGATTCTGCCGACACCAAAAAAATATTCCATCCCGATTTCAATAACCTCGAAAACAGGAAAGTAAAACTTACTATCAACAGCGCCTCCATCAGCGACTATGTGCTGAGCAAAGATGCCGGTAAGCTATACTACATGGCTGCTTTCGAAAAAGGATACGACCTCTGGGTAACAGAACCAAGAACCGGCGAAACAAAGATCCTCGCCAAGTTAGGCGGCACACCCGGCGGCATTGAACTAAGCAAAGATGGTAGCACCCTCTTCGTCAGCAACCGTGGCAGCGTAGTAAAAGTAGACGCCAACAGCGGCAAAATTACGCCGGTGTCTATCAGCACGGAACTATCGCTCAACCAGGATGAAGAACGTAAATATATTTTCTGGCACGCATGGAAACAGGTAAAGGAGAAGTTTTATGATCCAACCATCCGTAACATCGACTGGAAAATGTACGGCGATAACTATGCCCGCTTCCTCCCGCACATCAGCAACAACTATGATTTTGAAGAGCTGCTGAGCGAACTGCTCGGAGAACTGAATGGCTCCCATACCGGCGGCCGCTACTCTCCCCAGCTGCTGAATGGCGACGCTACCGCATCCTTAGGTTTACTGTATGATGAAACCTCCACTGCCGATGGCCTCAAAGTAGACGACATCATTGCCGGCGGTCCCTTTGATAAAGCCGCCAGCAAACTGAAGAAAGGTAACATCATCGAAAAGATCGATGGCGAAAGCATCACCGCTGCATCCGACTGGGCGTCGTTACTGAACCGCAAGGCCGGAAACAACATCCTGGTAAGCATCTACAACCCGGATACCAAAGCGCGCTGGGAAGAAACCGTGAAGCCCATATCTGCCGGCGAAGAAACTACGCTCATGTATAAACGCTGGGTAGAACATACCCGCGAAATGGTAGATAAACTCAGCAACGGTAAAGTAGGCTACGTACATGTACAAGGCATGAACGACGCCAGCTACCGTTCCGTATACGATGAGGTAATGGGCCGCAACCGCGACAAGAAAGCCCTCATCGTAGATACCCGCTTCAACGGCGGCGGATGGCTGCACGACGACCTGTACAACTTCCTCAGTGGTAAAAAGTACCTCGAGTTTGCGCCACAGGGCGAAAAGCTCAAAGGCGGTGAACCCACCGGCCAATGGCAGGCGCCGAGCTGCGTACTCATGAGCGAAGGCAACTACAGCGATGCCTTCATCTTCCCATACATTTACAAACAGGGTAACATCGGTAAATTGATCGGTATGCCCGTACCCGGCACCGGTACCGCCGTTTGGTGGGAAACACAGATCGATCCAACAATGGTATTCGGTATTCCAATGGTAGGCACTATCGGTAAAGAAGGCCGCCCCACCGAAAACCTCCAGATAGAACCGGACATCAGGGTGCCGCTTCGTTATGAAGAGTTCCTGGCGGGTAAGGATGCCCAGCTGGAAGCTGCGGTGAAGGAGATGTTGCAGGAAATTAAATAAAATGGGTTAATGATAGGAGAGCCCCTGTAGTGAATGCTGCAGGGGCTTTCTTTGTAATAGCTATGGATCATTAAAACCGAACACCCGCGTCCGTATCCGTACATAATACTTATAAAGTATCCGCCACAGAAATGCAAACATAGCCACCACGGCGGGGCTAACAGACAGGTAACAAGTGGTATGGTAGTTGTCACCCAGGTAAAATGCCGGCGCTGACTTTAAAATATCCCGTTTGGCGTAATAGAACTAAACTGTATAAATTAACCTTATGTTCTCGAACTACTTGAAGATCGCTCTACGTGTTCTTTGGCGCAACAAGATTTATGTGGTCCTCAACGTGGTAGGTTTAGGCTTTGCCATTGCCTGTTGTATCCTGGCGTATCTCAACTATAACTACAGGGCTAACTTTGATCAGCATCACGTTCACACTGAACAAATTTACCGGCTGAACAGTGTGCGCCTGGTTGATGGAAGCAGGCAGCCCTGGGCCGTTATACCCTTACCGTTAGCGCAGGCCATGCAGAAAGAAGCTGCCGGGGTGGAACAGGTTGCCCGGCTTAGTAGCGCGACAGTCGTTGTAAAAATTAAGGAGAATACTTTCGATGAGCAGATTCACTATGCTGACAAAACACTATTTGATTTCTTTACTTTTCCCCTGAAATCCGGTAACCTGTCTGGCTTTGGTCAACCGGACCAGATAATAATCAGCGAAGATTTTGCAGACAAATACTTTCCAAAGCAAATGCCGCTGGGCCAGTCGCTGACGATCATTGGGCCGGAAGGCCGTTCTAAGGTATATACGATTGCTGCTGTAACACAGAAGATCCCGGCAAATTCAAGTATTCAGTTCGATATTATCACCTCATTTGATAACGGATTTGTGAATGGGCAGATAGCCCCTGACGACTGGGCCAATCCGGATCTCATTACAACATTTGTGGAATTAAAAAATGAGCAGGCGGCCCGTTTTGTAGTGGCTAATCTTAATAACTATGTAGCGCTTCATAACCGTAATCGTTCCAATTGGCCTATTGAAGGCTTTTCCCTCCAACCTTTCTCTGAATTGGCGGCTACCTCGGATATTGACATGCCGGGATACGTATATGGGAACCAGTTAACGGTCAATCCACGTGGTGTTCTCGTTATAGTTCCGGCCATCATGTCGCTGTTTATTTTAATGATCACCTGTTTCAATTTCACCAATATTTCTATTGCATTTGCCAGTGGCCGGTTAAAAGAGATCGGTATCCGTAAGGTAATGGGAGGTTTCAGGAGCCAGTTAATCCGTCAATTCTTAACGGAGAATATTGTTCTATGCCTGTTAGCATCTGTATTGGCGTTGTTATTTGTTCATTTACTATTGCCGGCTGTTAGTCAACTTACCAACGTTGAACTTTCACCTGACTATAGCAGGGACTACGGATTTTGGCTATTCCTGATATCAATTCCCGCAGTCAGTGCCATTTTCTCTGGCCTGTACCCGGCTATGTACGTTAGCTCCTTTCAGCCGGTTCAGATTCTCAAAGGCAAAACTTCACTTGCGGCTTCCAACCGTTTTACACGCTTCCTGTTGATCTCGCAATTCAGCCTGTCGTGCTTCGCACTGGTGGTGGGCATTGTGATGTCACAGAACGCCATATTTCAAAAGAAAGTCGATTTTGGCTATGCTGTTAATGAGGTGGCCGTTGTAGAAATCAGCAGTCCCCGCGAGTACGGGGTTTTTACCCAGGCAATTCAGCAGTACCCGGAAATTAAAAGCGTGGCCGGATGTGTGCAGCAAATTGGTGACGGCACATACAGCCAAACGGCAAAAGCTGAAAATGGGCAAGCCCAGGTACAGGTCGCGCAGGTCGGAGGGGAGGCTTATCTTAACACGATGGGAGTCCGTTTGCTTCAGGGACGTCATTTTTACGATAACGGCGCAGATGCCGATGAATCCATCCTGGTTAATCAAACCTTTCTGCAAAGATTACAGATAAAGGAGCCGCTTGGTCATCGCGTAACCCTGGACAGTATCAATTACACAATTGTCGGAGTTGTGAACGATTACAAAGAATACGGCTTACATGGTCTTGTGCCGCCTTGCGCGTTACGTATGGCCAAACCAGCGGACTATAAGTTTGTGGTTGTTCGATCAGATAAAGATAGATTGTCGCAGGTAACTCAGCACTTGCAGGCAGCCTGGCACAAATTGATCCCCAATGTACCATACCGTGGATATTTGCAATCAGATTTAATTGAAAAGGAGATCCGGATGACACAGGCATTCAGGTTGATTGCATTTTTTCTGGCCGTAGTTACATTGCTTTTATCAGCATCAGGCTTATTTGCACAAATTTCATTGAACATCGACAAGCGAAGTAAAGAAATCGGCATCCGCAAAGTACTGGGCGCATCGGTGCTGCAAATTATAGGCTTAGTCAACCGGGAGTTTATACGTATTCTCCTGGTTGCATTTGTAGTTGGTTCGGCTTTGGGCTACTTGTTTACAGGCAAATTTATTTACGGGATCATTTACCAATATCATGCTGATATTGGACCTGTGCCTTACATCGGTACATTCCTGATTGTGCTGCTCTGCTGCGGTGTTATTGTTGGAACAAAGGTATACCGGGTTGCTAATGCAAATCCGATAAAAAGATTGCGTACTGAATAGTAGTGTTTTTGAGAGATGAGATTAAAATGGAGCACCGGATAGCCAGGGTGCTCCATTTCTATTATTTGCCTTGTTCGATAAAAAGCTTGTTTTCTGTCATATAGTTGATGCTATCCTTCATGTAAAGTATTGCCCGTGTGAATTTCTCAGTCCCTTTTGCATCTGCAGTCATTCTGTCTATCTGCAAAATATCCAGGTTAGACGGATTTAAATACATCAGGTGTGATAATTCAAAAGGGAGGTTATGATCTTCAAATGCCCCCAGGAAACGAAATTCTCCATATTCTGCTGTGATTTTATCTTGCTGGTCTTTTGTAAGCTGAATCATATGCAAAGTGTCCGGTACTTTTAACCTGCTTATGATCATGAGTTGCTGTTTAGGCTGATAGGCAATACCGATAGGTTTAAAGGTATATACTTTACCCCAACCAGCCTTTGGATCAAAAAAGGAAGTGTGAGATATTTCACTGGTGAAAGCTTTTTGATGATCAGTAGAGCAGCTATTGGAAATAAGCGCCGGGAATATAAATGAAAGTAGATATTTAATCTTTAACTGTACCATAGAATGCACCATTTAAACTCGCTGTTCTTTGGAAATTAGGATATTGAGAGGTCCAACCACTCACTGCCACCTTTAAAGTATAGCTTACTTCCCCAGAGTGAACCCCGGTTTCGTTTTTTGCGCTTTGAACGGTAAACCCCGCCTCAATTTCCGAACCAATTTCTATAACTTCAGCATTAAAGCCAGCTATTACTTTCATGCCTCCGTTTACGGATGTAACAATAGTTCTTTTTTCGCTGGCACCATAAATTGCATTTCCGTTTGTTTGCAGTGTCTGAAGATGGCTTGTTGCCTGAACAACTCCTACAGAACCATATGAATAGGTATCTACTATATCTCCAGGAGTTCCAATAAAGCTTACCACTGGATTCCCATCACCTTGTTCTGCGGGACCAATTTTGTAAATGCGGCCATTAGATCTGCTGTAGTCATATTGGTAGGGAATAGTGACCATTACCTGCAGATTACGTGTTCTGTAACGTCCGATAATTTCCAGCTTGCCGTAGTAGTAGTCCACCTGGTGAACCTGACCATCTACAATACTATTGTAAATACCAGGGCCACCCCAGTTATAGTCATGGTTTCCAACTACGACATCGTTTTTACTACCGGTTACCTCATCTGAATCTGTTGTCGTGTTGGCGTTAACGTTAGCTAACGCATTTGAAGTTAACTTTTGGAGTGTTGCCGGATCGTCTTTTCGACAACCGGACATAAGAATAGTAAAGCCAATTAGCCATGTTGCGATTGGTTGCTTCATAAATAGCGTTTTAAAGATGAGAATATATGTGAATTGCAAAAACTTAAGTAATGGGTAATCGGGTTACTAGATGAACTTGTTGATATAGGGTCTTAATATTATACCTTAATGGATTAACAAGGTTCTTACTTAGCCTTAAAATGCTTCATTACCAATTTGGCATTTCGGACACAATGATATAATACAAAAAAGTAAAGTCCAAATTATCTCAATGGTTATTTATAATAGATGTTCGGGAAGTTATCCAGTGGGTTTAGAAAGATCATACAAAATAGCGGTTCGCATGTACATACAAATCTCTCAGCACTGCTGAGAGAAATTTATACTGATAACGTTTGGATTCCCGTATAAGAAATCTGTTTAATTCGAATTAGCCACATAATACTTCGCCACTCCCTCCACTAATGATTCCGGGCTACATCCCGTTAAATTGGTCAGGATGATAATCGAAACATCATCCTGCGGATAAATAAACAACGAAGCGCGCCCTCCTCCAATCGGCGCTACAGCCGGATGCCTGGGCCGGTCCACAACAGGCCATCCAAGTGCATAACCATTAAGAATGCCACCAAAGCCGTCAAGACTTCCGTTGTTGAGGCGCACAGGCGTCCACATGGTGTGAATACTTTTTTTGTCTTTCAGCAGCTTACCCTGTTGCAATGCCATGATCCAGCGGGCCAATTCTCTTGCTGTACTGAACATCCCTGCATCGGTCAGCAGAAATGCCGGGAATTCCTCATAGGTCTGCATCAAATGATGCTGCTTCACAAATTCCCCTTTATCATTTCTGTGATAATAAGTATAAGTAGGCGCTTTCCTGGGCATTACATCGAAAGAATTCCCAAAGGTAGTTTGCTGCATATCCGCTACCTCTAATTGTTTATGTTGAATAAAGCGCACGAATGGCTGACCGCTTAATTTGTCAATGATTTTTCCCAGCAGGAGGTAATTGGTGGTGTTGTAATTAAAGCGTTCGCCTGGCAGAAAGAACAGGGGCAGGCTTTTTACTTTTACCCAGGCGGAATCCTCACCCTTTTTACTTACTAATTCATCAGTTAAAGTATCTGTAACATCCGGAAGACCTGAAACATGCCCCATCAGTTGCCGTATAGTAACTTTTTGCCAGGCCAGGGGCAAACTATCGAGGTACTGCGAAACAGGGGCTTCAATATTCACTTTCCCTTCCTCCACCAACTGCATAATTGCAACCCCGGTAAAAGCTTTGGTGATAGAGTTGATGGAGAATACAGTACTATCCGTTACCGGAACAGAGAATTCCACATTGGCCAAACCGTAGTTGCCCGTCTTTACGATCTGTCCATGTTGAATAACAGCCATCTGTAATCCCGGAATGGAACGTGTTCTCATCTCGGTCTTTATGAATACATCTACCTTATCAGCTGTTGATTGGGCATAAACACCCGGCCCCATACCGGATAAGATAAAAAGAATCACCAGGGTAATAGCTCTTATTGTCGTTTTAGTATCCATAAAATTGAAACTTGCAGATTAAGATAATTCGTTTCCTTCCAATCAACAAATCCCCCTTCCCCCCTTGTTTCTCATCCCCTTATACCTTAGCTTTGGGTTCATAACAATCTCCGGAAATATCAACCGATCATTAATTATTGCAGGCATTTTTATAAGAGATGATGACCGATTACTCCTACTATGCTGATGATGAGCTGGTTCAGCTGATGGGTAAAGATGATCACAACGCCTTTACAGAAATTTACAACCGTTACTGGAAACGTTTGTACGTATTGGCCTACGACCGCCTGCGTTCCCGGGAACTGGCGGAAGATGTGGTCCAGGACGTACTTACCGGCCTTTGGCAACGCAGGTCGCAAACCATCATCCGGTCGCTGCCGGCCTACCTGGCTACTGCCAACAGGTACGCCGTATTTACTCAATTGTCAAAAATGATCCCCGTAGCAGCCGTGGAAACCCTCCCGGAAGCCGTACAGGCTGTTACAGACGATACCGCCCAGCTGCATTTCCTCCAGCAATCCATGCAGGAACAATTGAAGCAACTGCCCGAAAAATGCCGCATTGTATTCGACTATAGCCGCAATATGGGCATGAGCAACCGGGAAATCGCCACCGAGCTGAAGATCTCCGAAAAAGCCGTGGAAAAGCATATCACCAAAGCCCTGCATCGACTCCGCCTCCAGTTCCGGAACTACTTTCACGCCCTTTTTTAAAATACTCATAAATTTTTTTTACCGGAGGTAGGGTAGCACCCTTCTTTCCGGACATTACTATATAGGACCCTGTAAATTATTATCACGGATGGAAATGAATGAACTGGCCATACTATCAAAAAAGTACCTTGCCGGAGCGGCCAGTGACGAGGAGAAGGACCGTTTGCTGCAATGGTACAATGCGTATGATGAGCAAAGCCTGACGGCTCGCTTAACCGTAGCTGAAACAGAAACCGAAGCAGCAATGGAGCAACGGATGCGCCACCGGCTGATAGCGGCTACAGCGCCGGCGTCGCGGGTAGTGCCCATGCAACGCCGCAAGGGATGGAAAGTGGCAGCAGCCGTATTATTGCTGGTAACGGCAGGCGCCAGCTTCTATGTATGGCAGCCGGGTAAAAAACAGGTGCTCGCAGAAAAAGCGGCGACTATCATGCCCGGAAGCGATAAAGCCACGCTCACGCTGGCAGATGGAACGGTGGTAAATCTCGATAGTGCGGGTACAGGGGTACTCACAGTGCAGGGAAATAGTAAAGTAGAGAAAACCACACACGGACAAATCGTATATAAAAACGAGGAGGCAACAGCATCTGCAGTAGCTTATAACGTATTACGCACGCCCCGCGGCGGGCAGTATAAAATCACCCTGCCGGATGGTACAGATGTATGGCTGAATGCCAGCTCATCTATCAGCTATCCCACGGCGTTTACGGGAAAGGAGAGAACGGTGAGTATCACAGGTGAAGCGTATTTTGAAGTGGCCGGCGATGTGGAAAGCCCTTTTACCGTAAAGGTAAACAACATGGAAGTATTGGTGCTGGGCACACATTTCAATATCAATGCCTATGCAGATGAAAGCACCATCAATACCACCCTGCTGGAAGGCGCGGTACTGGTAAAAACAAGCAGCGCGATGCGCCATCTCAACCCTGGTCAGCAGGCAAAGGCTACACCGGCAGGCGACGGGATTATAAAAGTGGGCAGGGTAGATGTAAACAGTGCCATCGCCTGGAAGAACGGGTATTTTTCTTTTGAAGAGGCGGATATCCCTACCGTAATGCGGCAATTATCCAGGTGGTATAATATAGAAGTAAAATACAGCGATAAAATACCCGGAGAAACATTTACCGGGGAAATAGGAAGAAGTCTTACACAGGAACAATTGTTAAAAGTATTGTCACAGGCAAAAATAAACTTTAAAGTAGAGGAGGGGAGACGGATCATTATTTATCCATAAGCTAAATCAATAACCAACCATAGCTGATACCACCAACGTCAGCGAAACAACCAATGTTGCCAGGCTTACCAACGCCTGCACAGATAGCTATCCAGTAATATCATGTTATGAATTGATGAGGTCCACCGGACGCGGAGGTCTTATGTTTCATCCATAAAAAAAACCTGGTGTCAAGATTGGCGTCCGCACCAGGTTTTGATTAATGGTTAACCCTGTTCAGGAAAGCTTTTCACTGCCTGCAAAGGCGGATGAGAAACATTTTGTCAACCAAAAACCAATCTAAGGTATGAAAATTAATGTTGTTCGCAACCCGCATGGGTTTTCCATGTCATTGGTTCGTTCACTTGTTATTGGAAGGTACCCACAACCAGGGACCAATTATGTCACCAAAATCTGGCGAGTAATGAGAATGACCGCAGTTTTATTAACGGTACTGGCTTTACACGTTTGTGCCAGTGGAGTTTCACAAACGGTTACAGTGTCCTGCAAGGATATGCCGCTGCAGCAACTGTTCAGTGTAATCAAACAACAAACCGGGTACGTGTTTTTTTACCGGAGTAAAGATCTGTCAGATGTGAGTCCTGTGTCGGCAGAGATCCGGGAAGTTCCGCTAAAAGCTGCACTGGGAAAATTGCTGAAGGATAAACCGCTAACCTTCGACATAGAAGGCAACACCATCGTTATTTCCAGGAAAGCAACCACCCAAAGCAACGAGGAAGCACTCCCCCCGGAAGATGTGCGCGGTAAAATAGTGGACAGTAAAGGTAATCCCGTACCGGGCGTATCGGTCCGTGTAAAAGGCAGTAATACGGCTGCTATCACCGATCAAACAGGGTTCTTTATTCTTCGTAACACCGACGCGCGCGCAGTGCTGCTCATTTCATGCGTAGGCTTTGAATCCAAAACCATCAGTATGGGCGGCAAATTCACCATCGAAGTGGAACTGAAAGCTAAAGTAGATGACCTGAATCAATACGTGGTAGTAGGCTACGGCAGCACTAAAAGAAAAGACCTCACCGGCTCGGTGGCCTCGGTAAATGTAGACGAAGTAAAGAACATCTCTTTCGTGAGCATCGACCAGGCGCTCGCCGGTAAAGCTGCAGGTGTACAGGTTACCCAGTCCGACGGCTCCCCCGGCGGCGTGGCAAAAATCCGCATCCGTGGTGGTACCTCCCTGCTCGGCGGCAACGATCCCCTCTACATCATCGATGGCGTACAGGTAACCATTCAAAACAGGTACATCCAGAACCAGGCGGAAGTGGTAAACCCCATCGAAAGAGCCGGCAGCGATGATCCCAATAACACGGTAAGCGGTTCATTCTCCCGCGGCCTTAACAGCCTCGCCGGGTTAAATATCAACGATATCGAAAGCATCGATATCCTGAAAGATGCTTCTGCTACCGCTATCTACGGTTCCAAAGCAGCCAACGGCGTTATTATCATCAACACCAAAAAAGGTAAACTGAACCAGAAACCAGTGCTGGAAGCCAATTACTATGCAGGCGTCAGCACGCCCATCAAAGAAAAACTGCTCAACGCTACGGATTATATCTCGCTGCTCACAGAAGCCGCCGTAAACCTGAATACCGCCCGCGCAGCAGCAGGCGAAGCTTCCAGCACAAAGGCGGATAATATCATTAAGAACCCTGCCAGTCTTGGTACAGCTAACACCGACTGGCTCGGCCTCGTACTCCGTAACGCTACTTCACAGAACGCCGATATCTCCGTGCGTGGCGGTGGCTCCGGCTCCCGGTACTATACCTCGCTGGGATATAACAAACAGCAGGGCGTAGTGCTCGGAACTGATTTCTCCCGTATCTCCGGTAAAATCAGTCTCGATAATGAAATCACCAGCCGCTTCAGGATCATCACTAATCTCGACTACGGCTTCACGAAAAATAATATCACCAACGGTATTTATCCGGCGGCATTCTTTGCACCGCCAACCTTGCCTGAGCGCAACCCCGACGGCTCTTATTACCGCTTCCTGGGTTCGCAGATAGGTGGGTACGACTACCAGGGCAATCAAAATCCGATGATCCTCCTGGATGGGATCAACGAAGGAAAAACATCTTCCCTCCTGGGATCTCTCTCAGGCGACTACGACGTACTGAAAGACCTGAAATTCAGATCTACGGTATCTGTCAATTATAACAACTACCACCAGCTGAACTATGTACCCAGTTCGGCAGTAATCGCGTCCCCCAGTGGAGTAGACGACTCCAATGGCGGCACCGGCTCACAGTCGCAAACAGAAGATGTAAACCTCTTCTTTGAAAATACCCTTACCTGGGATAAACAGTTCAATAAAAATAACCGGTTAAATCTCCTCGGCGGTACCTCCTGGCAGAAATACCGCTACAACTCCTTTTCCGCCAGCGGACAGGGTTTTCCGGACGATAAATACCTGAACAACCTTTCCTCGGCAGCAGTTACTTTACCCGGAACCGGTATCTCCGGCCAGAACTCCCTGCTGAGTTTCTACATGCGCGCCAACTACGCACTGAAAGAAAAATACCTGTTCACCTTCACCGGCCGTTCAGACGCATCTTCCAAATTCCCGAAAGATAACCGTGTAGGTTACTTCCCCTCCGGCGGTATAGCATGGCGCATTTCTGAAGAACCCTTCATGAAAAAAGCAACGTGGGTAAATGAGCTGAAACTGAGAGCCAGTGGCGGTTACACCGGTACACAGAATTTTGGCGATAACCTCTATTATACCTTGTATACACCCGGCTCCTACGGCGGCGTCAACGCACTCGTTCCAACACAGCTGGGTAATGAAAAAATTAAATGGGAATCTACCCTGCAGAAAGATCTGGGCCTCGACTTTGAACTGTTTGGCTCCCGCCTGCGCGGTGTGCTCGGCTACTACGAAAAAAATACCACCGGCCTGTTAATGGCTACACAACTGGCGCCCAGCTCATCTTACAGCAGCGTGATCTCCAATTTCGCCACCATCAATAACAAAGGACTGGAACTGGACCTCCGCATGGATTTCATCAAAGGCAAACAATTCCAGTGGGCAGGCGCCATCAATATTTCCAGGAACCGGAGCAAAGTAACCGACATCAACGACGACTTTACCAATGCCGGGGAAATCAGCTCCTATATCCAGGGCAACAGCATCGTAAGAAAAGGGGAACCCCTGGGTCTCTTCTACGGCTATAAAATGAAAGGCATTATACAGGATGCAAAACAACTGGAAGACTATAAAAAAGAATTCACCCTGGCCCGGTACTTTGCTCCATACCTCGGTATCGGCGATCCGATGTATGAAATCGGCGACAACGGATTCTTTAAAAGCGATGTAATAGGAAAGTCGCAGCCCGACTTCTTCGGCGGCTTTACCAACACTTTTACCTTTAAGAATTTCAGTCTGATCACCTTACTGACCTTCTCCTATGGCGGAGACCTGCTTTATCTCACAGATATCCAGAATAAATATTTCGATAGCTATGCCAACAGAGGGGTGAGCATAAAAGACCGATGGACACCGGAAAACCACAGTAATACCCGGCCGCGCCTCATGCTCGGTGAAAATGCCACCGGCCCTTCCAGCAACGATATCTACGATGGTTCCTATCTCAAATTAAAATCCATTACGCTTACCTACCAGCTGCCTGCAAGAATAGCTTCCTCAATGCACATCAGGGATGCTTCCATGTACGCATCTGCTACCAACCTGTTTACCATCACGAAGTACCCGGGGCCCGATCCGGAAGTAAGCAACAATCCCTACAGCCTTATCAACGGCAGCACGGATGTAAGCACCTTCCCCACAACAAAGCAGTTTAACATCGGTCTTCGTTTTGGATTTTAAAACAACAAAAAAGATTTTATGAAAAGGATCATATATACCCTGCTCGGCACAATATTAATAGCAGGAACTTCCTGCAAAAAGGAGCTGGGAAAATTACCGGAAAATGCCAAGGTAGATGGTAATACCATCATCGATCAACGGACCTCGGAAATCGCCCTCAATGGCGTTTACTACCGCTTTGCCAATGTGGACGCCGCCAATAACGTAACAGATTGGTTTGAACACGAAGTACCACCTGCCGTATTTGCGGGGTACATGGGATATGGTTACGGGGAAGATGACGCGGAAAACAACAATTATACTAACTCCTTCTTCAGCAGCATTTACTGGACTTCCTCCTATCAATTAATAAACGCAGCAAACGGTCTTATAAAAGGCGTTTCCCTGCTGGAAGACAAAGCATTTACCAACAACCGTAAAAAAGAAGTATTGGCAGAAGCACGGTTCCTGCGGGCCTACGGCCATTTTAAAATACTCAGCTACTTCGGCCAGTGGTTCGATCTCAGCAGCCCGTACGGCGCACTGCTGCGCGATGAATTTGTAACAGTAGGGGCCACCGCAAAGGCACGCAGTTCTGTGAAAGACAGCTACACCGCTATCCTCTCCGACCTCGATGATGCCATCGCCAACGCCCCGGCACAAAACAAAGCATTTTACGCTACCCGCTGGGCAGCAATGGCCCTGAAAATGAAAGTGCTCATGAGCCATGGCCAACCTGCTGATTACCCCGTGATAACCGCGCTGGCAGACAGTATCATCCTCAACAGCCCATACACCCTGGAGCCGCAGATGAAAGATATCTTTTACGTAAAAGGACTCACCAGCCCGGAAGTAATACTCGGCATTAAATCACAGCAAAACCAGGAAAGCTACTACTATGTGCTCGGCCGCCAGTACTGGCCAGGCGCATCTTCTCTCTATGTAGCCAAAACAGCGCTGAAAACCCTGCTGGCGAACGATCCCCGCGGCGCCTGGATGATAGGCTCGGCCAACAGGTATGCGGCCGGTACCTTTTACTTCCTGAAATATATCAAGGAAGGATCCACGCCCACACCGTTATCAGAAACAGCTTATGCGCTCCGCTTAACAGAAGTATACCTCCTGAAAGCAGAAGCCATTGTGCGTTCCGGCGGCAGCCTCGCCGCCGCCCGCGATATCCTGAAAAATATCATGGGCCATGCCGGCGTAACAGATTTCTCGGCAGCCGATAACGCTACAAGCGTAAATGAAATGCTCAAACAGCTGTACCTCGAAACGGCCCGCAACCTTGTGGGGGAAGACGGCCAGGAGTGGCTGTCGCTGTTGCGCCTCCCTTCTTCACTGATACAGGAACTGAGGCCCACGGCAAACGATAAGGTAAAATATATCATGCCTATCCCGCACACTGAATTTCTTAACAACCCGGCCATCGGTGAGCAAAACCCAGGCTATCAGCAATAATAACCTTTAAATATTCAGTATGAAGATCCACACACCCACCATGTTTACAACGCTGCTGCTGGCCGCCGCCTGCAGTCAGCCAAAAGCCCCGTCTGCCAGTATTACAGCGGAACTGCGCGGATTGAAAGACTCCGTTGTTTTCATCTCCATACCGGTAGCCGATTCGGCTAAAACAGATACGGTGCCGGTAAAAGATGGGCGCTTCACCTGGACCGGTAGCATCACGGAGCCACAAAAAATATATATCGGCACCTCCACCCGCTACCTGGAACTGTTCATGGAAAATGCCGCCATACAGGTAAACGGAAATATGGATTCAACAGACCAGATAAAGATCACCGGCTCCGCTACACAGGATGCTTACGAAGCCTTTAAAAAATCGATCACGGATATCACCAGCCAGGAAGATACCCTCTATTCCAAGTATGATGAGGTAAAAGATAATGATACCGCGAAAGCAGCGCTGGAAGCAACACTCGAATCCCTGCGCAATCAACGCCGTGGCCGTACCAAAGCATACATCAAAGCGCATCCGGAAAGCGCACTGAGTGTAAGCATGGTGGCCGATATGGCGGTGATGGGAGAATACGCACCGGTAGATAGTATGTTCCGTACACTCACCCCCGCAGCACAACAAACCGCTACCGGCGTACGACTGGCAAAGCGTCTCGCCGTGCTGAAAAAGAGCGCTATCGGTCAGCCGATGATCGATTTTACCCAGGGTGATGTAGATGGTAAACCCATTCACCTGTCCGACTTCAAAGGCAAATACGTCCTGCTCGATTTCTGGGCCAGCTGGTGCGGTCCCTGTCGCGCGGAAAACCCCAACGTGCTGAAGGCTTACAACAAATTCAAAGACAAAAACTTCACCGTTCTCGGCGTATCGCTCGATGATAAGGCTGATAAATGGAAAGAAGCTATTAAGCAGGATGGCATGCCCTGGATGCAGGTATCCGACCTGAAAGGCTTCCGCAACGAGGTAGCGCAGGAATACGGTATCCAGGCCATCCCGTCTTCTTTCCTGATAGATCCGCAGGGCATCATCATCGCCAAAGAATTAAGAGGAACCGCACTGCATACCAAACTGGCTGAAATATTAAAGTAAAAAACAACGCAGGTATGAAAAAAATAACCACCTTACTGGCCGCTGCATTAATTACCGCAGCGGCCCATGCACAGCAAAACACGACCATCACCGCTACCATCAAAGACCTGCCCGCAGGACAATGGGTATACTGGCGCTCACAGGGTAACGACGACCGCCGCGATTCGGTACAAACTACCGCCGGCGGATTCACCATCAAAACAAACATCGCCCCCGGCGAAGCCGACTTCTACATAATCCAGATCGGGAAAAAGTATGAAGCCAATAACATGATCTTTTATTACCTGGATAAAGGCAACATCACCGTAAAAGGCGATGGACCTATGTTTAAGGATGCCGTTTTCTCAGGCCCGCAATACATAAAAGATAACAACGAATACATGGCCATGCTGAAACAGGCACCCGGACTAAAAGGCCAGGAAGACCTTTACAAACAGGCCAATAAATTATATGAAGCAAGGGATTCTGCCGGACTGGCTGCCCTGCAACCCGAATTGAAAAGGATGCAGGAAGAGAGAGCAAACCTCACCAAACAATGGATCCTGCAACATCCCAAATCCGGGATCAGTGCATCGTTGCTGTCGCACCTCAACGATGTGCCACTCGATGAACAAGAAAGTATCTTTAATAAATTGTCTGCCGCCGCAAAGGAAAATGGCCCGGCAAAACGGATTGCCCACAGCATCCGCGTGAATAAACTCACCGGCATTGGCAGTATGGCGCCTGACTTTACCCAAAACGATACATTAGGCAACCCCGTTTCCTTAAAAGATTTCCGCGGTAAATATGTACTCGTGGATTTCTGGGCCAGCTGGTGCCACCCCTGCCGGGAAGAAAATCCAAACGTAGTGGCAGCCTTTAGGAAATACAACAGTAAAAATTTCACTGTACTCGGCATATCGCTGGATCAGCCCAATGGCAAAGAAAAGTGGCTCAACGCCATCCACCAGGATAACCTTACCTGGACACACGTGTCTGATCTGAAATTCTGGAACAACGCCGTAGCCAAACAGTATGATATCCATGGTATTCCGGCTAACTTCCTCGTAGATCCAACCGGTAAAATTATCGCCAAAAATCTGCACGGTGAGGAACTGGAGAAGAAACTCGCGGAAGTGTTATAATCATCTCAAAAAAACAGCAGCATGAAATATAGTCTCATTGCCCTTCCTTTTATAGCCCTGCAATTTGGGGCACAGGCGCAGGAAAAGTTACCATTTACCCTTACGGGAGATATTAAGGGCCTGCCCAATCGCTACGTGTACCTCAGTTATGCGGAAGGCGACAAGGAATACCGGACCGACAGCGCATTGTCGAAAAACGGGCAGTTCACTTTCAGTGGTAAACTGGTGCAGCCGGTAGAAGGACGTCTTTATTTAGATAAAAACGCCGCCAGGTACGGCGAAGGAGACATGGCCTCCTTCTTCATGGAAGCAGCCTCTATGAAGCTGACATCCGCCACCGGGCGGCTGAAGGAAGCAAAACTCACCGGCTCCAAATCCCAGCAGGACCAGGATCTGCTCACCGCTGCCCGCGCACCTATCCAGAAAAAGCTCCAGCCGTTATCGGACGCTTTTAATAAGCTGAATAAAGAATACATTGCCGCCATCAGAGCAAAGAAGCCTGAGGCAACGCTGGAATCCTATAAAACAAAGCTGGATAAGCTGAAAGACCAGATGGAGCCTTACTATGAGGCCATGGAAAAAACAGATAAAGCCTTTGTCACCCGGCATCCCAACGCTTACGTATCTGCACAGCTGCTTCGCTTCCGCGTAAGCAACATGCCTTTGCAGGAAGGCGAAGCCTTTTATGCAAAAATGTCGCCGGCCATGCAGCAAAGCGCCGATGGCCTCGAAATCAAAAAGGAACTGGATGGCTTGCGTGCCGGCTCTCCCGGCAGCCCTGCCCACGGGTTCACCAAAACCGATATCAATGGTAAAAGTATCAGTCTGGCGGAGTTCAAAGGCAAATACGTGATGCTCGACTTCTGGGCCAGCTGGTGTGGTCCCTGCCGCAAAGGCAATCCCCACCTGAAGGAGCTATATAGTAAATACAGCGCCAAAGGCTTTGAAATCATCGGTATTTCCGACGACGATTCCAACCATGAAGCCTGGAAGAAAGCCGTTAACCAGGACGGTATCGGCATCTGGCGGCATGTACTCCGCGGGCTCGACTGGAGCAAGCGCGAAAAGAACCTGCCCAACCCTGAAGATGTGAGCGACTACTACGGCATCCATTCTCTCCCCACCAAAATCCTGATCGATCCCAATGGCATGATCATCGGCCGCTACGGCGGTGGCGGGGAAGATGATGAAGCCATGAATAAGAAACTGAAAGAGATTTTTGGCGCATAAACGAGAAACGTCCCCGCAGCAAAACTGCGGGGATTTTTTTTGGTATTTCCGCCGGTCAGGGTTATCTTTGATGGTATGCGTAAAACATTGATATACAATATCTTTCTCCGCAACATCTTCACAAAGAACGCAAGCGGACTCTGTATAGCACATTGATACCCAATACGTTACCGATCAAGTCCACATCCCCTCCACGTCACCTCCACGTTCTCTCCATGTCAAAGGCATGTTCAATGTATCTCCTAAGCATGTGCAAAGCAACTGCAAAGTATAGCCTATATCATCTCCAGGCGTATCTTTCAATACCCCATCTCCAAAAGAAAAAGTAAAATCAGCAAAATCAGCGTAATCCGGGGAAAGACAAAATCCGCGAAAGACAAAATCCGCGAAAACTTCAAATTTGCTATAAATTTACTCCGCACTTTGCACCCAGGTGTGTTTTTATGAAAGTATTGATTGTAGAAGATAACAAGGAACTGGCCAGCGGTATTTCCGATTACCTCAACGGGGAAAAGTATATCAGCGAACTGGCTTATGATGTGGAAACAGCCCGGGAAAAGCTTTCTCTTTTCACTTACGACTGTATCCTGCTGGATATCATGCTGCCGGATGGCAATGGCATGGAACTCCTCAATTTTATCCGCCAGGAGAATATCAGCAGCGGGGTACTGATCATTTCCGCGAAAGATGCCCTCGACGATAAGGTAAATGGCCTCGAACGCGGTGCGGACGACTATGTTACCAAGCCTTTCCACCTGCCGGAGCTGCATGCCCGCCTGAGGGCTATCTACCGCCGCAAGAAGCTGGATGGCAATAACCTCGTTGTTTTTAACGAAATAGAACTCAATACCGACACAATGGAGGCACTTATTAATAACTCCCTCCTGGATGTAACACGCAAGGAATTCGACCTGTTGTTGTATTTTGTGGTAAATAAGAACCGTGTACTGTCACGACAGGCCATCGCCGCTCACCTCTGGGGAGACTATACCGATAACCTGGCTAACTTCGACTTCGTTTACCAGCACGTAAAAAATCTGAGAAAAAAGATCAGCGCCGCAGAAGGAGTAGACTATATAGAAACGGTTTATGGATTAGGGTACAAATTTAATACCTCCAAAACATGAAGCTGCTTAATAAAATAACACTCTGGTTTATAGGGATCGTATTCCTGATAACACCGGTTACAATGGTGATATCGCGTAATAATATCAAGAAACATCTCGATGAAGCAGAAGTGGCCCGCATGACCGCCGTAAACGACCGCGTGGCACAACAAATGATGGCCGGCGAAAAGCCCGACCGCTACACCCACGGCCGCCCCATCGCCATTACTGCTGTAGCCGGCCCGCTGCCGGAAAAGAAGGTAGTTGTAACAAAAGACAATTTTATAGCAGAAGATCTTGGGAAGAAGGAATGCCGCATCACGGTAGACTCCTGGTACAAAATCGGCGACCAGCAATATAAAATTTCCTCCTATAACTATGTGATCAAGTCGGAAGAAATATTCCGTGGTATGCTCAGCACCGTAGTATGGAAAATGCTGCTCATGATCTTCGCAGTATCGGTTACCGCAAGGTTGCTTTCCGGGAAAATATTTTCCCCGCTGCGCCGCACCATGAAAGCCATTCACAGCTTCGACCTGAAACAAAAGAATAAACTGCAGCTGCCGGAAACCAGCACCACCGAATTTAAAGAACTGAATGTATTCCTCGGCAAAATGACCGATAAAGCAATGGAAGATTACGCCGCCGTAAAAGAATTCAGCGAAAACGCATCGCACGAATTACAAACACCGCTGGCCGTAATCCGCAGCAAAATAGAACTGTTATCTGAAACCAATATAGATGGCGTGCAGGCCGCGCTGATAGGGGATATGCAGAATGCCATTGAAAAGCTGTCGCATATCAACCGCTCTCTCATCCTGCTCACCAAGCTGGAAAACCAGGAGTTTAAAGTAACGGAAAGCCTCAAGTTTTGCCGCGTGGTAAAAGATGTGATTGCCACTTATGATGACTGGATCAGCATGCGCGAAATTGCCCTCACTACTAATCTCGATAAAAATATTCCGCTCAATATTCACCCGGCCCTTGCCGAAATGCTCATCAGTAACTTGTTGAGCAATGCCATCCGGCATAACCGTGACGGCGGACAAATAAAGATGTTGCTCACCCACCGGGAGCTGAGCATCAGCAACACCGGCATACCGCCGCAAATCCCTACGTGTGAACTGTTCCAGCGGTTTAAGAAAAGTAACCAGAGCAACGACAGCATCGGGCTCGGACTGGCCATCGTAAAACAGATCTGCGAGGTGAACGGCTATGATGTGGATTACAACTATGCCGATGGATGGCATAAAATACAGGTGTGTTTTTACAAAAAACAGACAGTAAACAGCGATGCCTTGCCCGCAGCGGCCGCAGTAGCCGTTTAATTGTCCATCTCACAAAAAAAAATCCATATTTCCACTTTCCTTCAAGTTTACTTCAAAATGATACAGAAATTTTGCAGTTGAATATCCTTCAGGACATTTCAACCGTAAAATCTATTTATTCATGTGGAGTAAGAAATATTTGCTGTTGGCGGTTGTATCCCTGTTTTCAGGCTACAATTTATATGCACAACAGGTATTTACCTTAAAGCAGGCTATTGACACGGCCATTGCCAACTATGGAACTATCCGTGCCAAAGCCAGCTACACCGCAGCTTCCAGGGAACAGGTGTCCCAGGCGCGCCGCGATTACCTGCCTAATTTCAATGTGGCAGCACAGCAGGACTATGGTACCGTAAACGGCCAGAACGGCCCCCTGTACGGCTTCGGAGGCTTAAGCGTGGCTTCCTCCGGCTTACCACTCGATCATCAGAACTGGAATGCCGCTTTCGGCGCATTATACCTTACTAATATCAACTGGGACTTCTTTGCTTTCGGCAGGGCAAAGGAAAAAGTTAAAACAGCATTAGCGGCCGCCGCTCAGAACGATAAAGACTGGCAACAGGAGATTTTTAAGCACAAAATAAAAGTGGCGGCCACTTATTTAAATCTCGTAGCAGCGCAGCAACTCACGCGCTCCTACCAGGAAAACCTGGAACGTGCAGATACCATCAGAAGGGTAGTGGTTACCCGCGTGAAAAACGGACTGATAGCGGGAGTTGACTCCTCACAGGCCAACGCGGAATACTCCAACGCAAAAATTGCCCTCACCAAAGCAAGGGATTTTGAACAAACACAAAGCAATGAACTGGCGCAACTGCTTGGCATCAGCCCCCGGGAATTTACACTGGATACCTCTTATGTAGCCCGCATCCCGGCACTGCCGCAGCAAACATTTTCCCCGGAAAGTCACCCGCTGCTGCAATGGTACAAAAGCAGGATCGCCCTCAGCGATGAACAGGCAAAGTATGCTAAAACCTTTTATTACCCGGCGTTTACGCTGGTCGGCGTATTACAGACAAGAGGCTCCGGGTTTAACAGTGGTTACGCTACCGATCAAACAGACTTTACGCATAACTACTGGGACGGTATAAAACCTACCCGCACCAACTACCTGCTCGGTGTAGGCGTTACCTGGAATATTACACAGCCCTTCCGCATTTCGCGGCAGGTAAGGTCGCAACAGCTCATCAGCCAGGGCTTACAGGACGAATACAACCTGGCAGACCAGCAGATCCGCGCACAGCTGAACCTCTCTGATATAAAAATCAAAAACGCACTGGATAACTACCTGGAATCGCCCGTACAGGTGAAAGCCGCTTCAGACGCCTATCTCCAGAAATCAGTATTGTATAAAAACGGACTGACCAACCTGGTAGATGTAACACAGGCGCTGTACGCATTGATCAGGGCAGAAACAGACAAGGATATTGCATATAGTAATGTATGGCAGGCGCTATTGCTGAAAGCCGCCGCAGTAGGGGACTTCAGCATCTTTGAAAATTAGCTTTTCGTTAAACGGACGCCATTGATGGCTTTATTTATCAACACTTCATTACCATGAACTTAATCAGTTTTGCATTAAAAAAACCTATTACCATCCTGGTACTTGTTGCCGGCCTGTTCTTTTTCGGGATCAAAGCAGTCAATACGATTAAGATTGACATCTTCCCGAAGCTGGACATGCCGGTAATCTATGTGTCGCACCCTTTTGGGGGATATACTCCCAAACAAATGGAATCCTTCTTTGCCAAACAATATATCAACATATTCCTGTTTGTAAACGGTGTTAAAAGTATAGAAACAAAAAATATCCAGGGGCTTACGCTGATGAAGATCAACTTTTATCCTGGCACCAATATGGCGCAGGCAGCGGCTGAAGTGAGCGCCTTTTCCAACAGGATCCAGGCCATTTTTCCACCTGGTTCCAACCCGCCGTTTATTATCCGCTTTGATGCCTCTACCTTACCGGTAGGCCAACTGGTATTGAGCAGTGATAAACGCTCCAACAACGAATTGCTGGATATGGCGAACGTGTATGTACGTTCTTCCTTTACCTCCATTCCGGGGCTGATAGGCTCCACGCCATTTGGTGGTAACATGCGTACCGTGGTAATCAAAGCCGATCCTGAACTGCTCCGTCAGCATAATATGACACCGGATCAACTGGTGGAAGCCATGCGTCTCAATAACCAAACCGCTCCTTCCGGTAACGTGCGTATCGGGAATAATAACTACATCACACCCGCCAACACTACGATCCGTAACGTAAAAGATTTTGAAAATATTCCCTTGTTTAAGGGAGATGTACAAAATCTTTACCTGAGAGATGTAGCTACTGTAGAAGACGGCGCCGATGTTACGGCTGGTTATGCACTGGTAAACGGCCGTCGCTCAGTATACCTGAGCATCGCCAAAGGCGCGGATGCCTCTACCTGGGAAGTAGTGCAGAACCTGAAGAAATCATTGCCGAAAATGCAGGCGCAGTTGCCGGAAGATGTGAAACTGAGCTATGAATTTGACCAGTCGACCTACGTAATCAACTCCGTAAAAAGTTTGCTCACAGAAGGTACCATCGGCGCTATCCTCACGGGTTTGATGGTGCTGTTGTTCCTGGGCGATCCGCGCGGGGCAATGATTGTGATCCTCACCATTCCCACCTCCATTATTTCAGCAGTACTTTTCCTGAGCCTGTTCGGGCAAACCATCAATATCATGACGCTGAGCGGATTGGCGCTGGCCATCGGTATCCTGGTAGATGAAAGTACGGTGACCATAGAAAATATACACCAGCACCTGGATATGGGGAAACCCAAAGCACTGGCTATCTGGGATGCCTGTCAGGAAATTGCATTCCCTAAATTACTGATCCTGTTCTGTATCCTCGCGGTATTTGCGCCGGCCTTTACAATGGGCGGTATCCCCGGCTCCCTGTTCCTGCCGCTGGCTTTGGCTATAGGATTCAGCATGATCATCTCTTACTTCCTGGCACAAACATTTGTACCTATCATGGCCAACTGGGTGATGAAAGTAAAACATCACAAGAAAGCAGACGGAGGGGAGATGACCGACGCCGAAGAATTTGCAGCTGCTGGCCTTTCCGGGGAGAAGGACACCTGGGAACAGAAAAAAGTATTGGTAGAGCGCGGAGACTTTAACGGCAACGGAAAAATCAGCCGCTTCGAACAACTGAGAAACCGGTACCTGCGCTTTATCAAAAGAATGATGCCTTACCGTAAACCTATTGTGATTGGTTACCTGGTGGTGGTTTGCGGGATCGTGGTATTGCTGCTCGCCAACATTGGCCGTGATGTACTGCCAAAGGTAAATGGTAGCCAGTTCCAGGTAAGAATGCGCGTACCGGATGGTACCCGTATTGAACGTACGGAACAACAAACCATCAAATTGCTGGATGGTATTAACCAGATCGTGGGAAAAGAAAATGTATCCATTACTTCGGCCTACATCGGCATGCACCCGCAGCTGTTTTCCACCGCGCCTATCTTCCTCTGGATGGCAGGCCCGCACGAAGCAGTATTACAGGTATCACTCAGCGAACATTATCACACCAACCTGGATGAGTTGAAAGATAAGATCCGGGAGAAGGCAAAGATGATTGATCCAACGATGAAACTTTCTTTTGAACCTATAGAACTAACGGATAAGATCCTTAGCCAGGGCTCACCAACACCCATTGAAGTAAGGTTCGCGGGTCGTGACCGTAAACTGGGTGAGCAATATGCACAGAAACTGATTGCGGAATTAAATAAGCTGCCTTACCTGCGCGACGTACAAATAGGGCAATCTATTAAGTACCCTTCTATCAATGTAAATATAGACCGTATCCGGGCGGCGCAGCTGGGCGTGGATATGAACGATATTTCCCGTTCACTCGTGGCGTCTACTTCTTCTTCCAGGTTAACGGAAAAGAATATATGGGTAGATGAAAAAGCGGGTTTGAGTTATAACGTACAGGTACAGGTACCGGAAAGTAAGATGAACAGCAAAGAACAGATTGGTGAAATTCCGCTGCTGAGAAATAACTCCCGCCCGTTGCTGAGTGATGTGGCTACCATGTCGGTAGATACCACTTATGGTGAAGTAGATAACCTCGGCGCCATGCCCACACTAACGGTAACGGCTAACCTGAATAATACCGATCTTGGTTCGGCGGCAAAGGATGTAAAGAAAGCCATTGCCGGGTTGGGAACGCTGCCGCGTGGCCTGAACGTGGACCTGATCGGGTTAAGCAATACGCTCACCGATACGCTGGATAGTTTGCAGAGTGGCTTGTTAGTGGCTATCGTGGTAATTTTCCTGATGCTGGCCGCCAACTTCCAGTCGTTCAAAGTATCTGCCGTAGTACTGGCCACCGTGCCGGCGGTATTACTGGGATCACTGGTGTTGCTGATGTTGTGCCGTTCTACTTTGAATCTGCAATCTTACATGGGTATGATCATGTCGGTAGGGGTATCTATTTCCAACGCGGTATTGCTGATCACAAATGCAGAGCAGCTGCGCAAGCATAACGGCGATGCGCTCTTGTCTGCTACAGAAGCGGCGGCATTGCGTTTGCGGCCTATCCTGATGACAGCCCTCGCCATGGTGGTAGGTATGATTCCTATGGCCAGCGGACTGGGTGAGGCCGGTGATCAGTCGTCGCCATTGGGAAGGGCAGTAGTAGGCGGACTGATAGCTTCCACCTTTGCCGCACTGTTTATTTTGCCGCTTGCGTTTGCATGGGGACAAGGTAAAGCAGGTACACAAAGCGTATCACTGCATCCAAGAGACGAAGAAAGTATTCACTATATCCCATCAGACGAAAAAGCCTGACCATTATCTAATTCTATTAAAATATATTTTATGAACAGCGGTTTCCGTATTACATTTCCTTTATTGTCAGCAATGGTGATCATCGCAGGACTGTACAGTTGCAGTACCTCCGGCGCCAAAGAGGGGAAAGAAACATCCGCCATTGCAGCAGCGCCTGCTGTTGAAGTTTTCTCCCTGACCCAGGGCAGCTTGTCTTCCTCTATACAAATCCCCGGGGAGCTGATCGCTTTCCAGCAGGTAGATCTTTATGCCAAAGTGAGCAGTTTTATTAAGAAGATGAGTGTAGACGTGGGCAGCGAAGTATCTGCCGGCCAGCTGCTGGCCACTATGGAAGCGCCTGAAATCAATTCACAGCTCTCCGGTGCAGAGTCCAGGTTAAAGTCGCAGGAGGCCATCTATTTATCAAGCAAGGCTACATACGACCGCCTGCTCGAAACCAGCAAAACCCCCGGTACCGTTTCACAGAATGACCTGGACCTGGCCTTTGCCCGCCAGAAATCCGACCTGGCCCAGCTCGACGCTGCCAAGGCCGCACACCGCGAAGTAGGCGATAACCGCAACTACCTCGAGATCCGCGCGCCTTTCAGCGGGGTGATCACCGCGCGTAATGTAAGCGCCGGCGCTTATGTGGGCCCTTCCGGAAAGGGTTCTGAAATGCCCATCTTCACCTTACAGGAGCAAAAGAAACTCAGGCTGGTGGTAAGTGTACCGGAAGCCTATACCAGCTACCTCACTAACCAGAGTGAAGTGGCTTTTAAAGTAAGATCCCTGAACAACAAAGAGTTTAAAGGAAAGGTGATCCGCCTCGCAGGCGCACTGGACCGCAAGCTCCGTTCCCAGCATATTGAAATTGATGTAGCCAATAATGATAAATCGTTGTTGCCCGGTATGGTGGCAGAAGTAGCCATTCCGCTCACCGGCAACGCCAGCAACTTCGTGGTACCTTCTTCTGCAGTCCTCAATTCTACCACCGGCGTATTCGTGGTGAAAATACAGGACAAGAAAACTAAATGGGTACCGGTAACTACAGGTCGCAGTGAAAACGGTAAAACCGAAGTATTTGGGGAACTGAACGTCGGCGATACGTTGGTGGCTACCGCCACTGAAGAAGTACGGAATGATGCACCCGCTCCAAATGTAAAAGTTAAGTAGATAGATAGTGGATGAAGAGAAAAGTCATTCCCGCAAGGGGGTGGCTTTTTTTTATGGCTGCCCGCATATAGGCCGAAAGTCCTTCTCAATAAATTACTTAAAAAAAAGTGTAAATTGTATATATGAATTTTTTCCCCATAACATGAATACACCTGCAAAATTAACCATACTCCTGCTGGTTGTTGCGCTATTTTTCCTCCAATATCCTAAAGCCTCTGGCCAGTCTGCTTTGATATGGGAAGAACAGGCGCGGCTTTCCTCTATCCGTGACAGCATCAAACTGGTGGATGGCATGAATCGCGTTGGGCTGCTTTACCAGGCTAAAAGTATCGACAGTTGTTTTTATTACGGGATGAAAGCAAAGGCGCTCGCCGGCAGGCTGCATTATGCCAAAGGCGAAATAGATGCGGATAACGTTATCGGTACAGCCTTCAGCTGTAGAGGACTATACAGGGAAGCACTGGCAGTGTATAGCGGGGCACTTACCGGTTACCGGCAACTGAACGATACCTCCAATATTGTCCAGGTACTCATGAATATGGCGCTGGTATATGCAGTAATACCTGATAGCATAAAATCTGAATCATTCTTCCGGCAAGCCATGAAGGCGGGTGAACATCTAAAGCAGGACAGTATCCTGAGTTTACTCTATGTTAATTATTGTATGTTTACCCCGTTGCAAAGCAATGATAGCGCCAGCTATTACCTGGGCAAATCATCAGCAATTGCCCGCCGGTATAAGATGGAATGGGTCCCCATTCTTGTTATGCAGATACAGGCAACCCGTCTGCTTCAACAGGGCCACAGGGAGGAGGCACTGCCATTAATTGAGGAAACCCTGCACAGGTCCAGGGCTATAAGTATGGAACTCCTTGAAATGAATAGCCTGGTCTCCCTGGGCGATTACCATAAGAATAATGCAGACAGTGCGCTGAAATACTATCAGCAGGCTTACCAGCTGGTAAAAGAATCGGGCTACATGAATATGATGATACCAGCGTCCCGTGCAATTCTGGAGACTACCCGCTTAACCGGCAATGCCGCAAAGATCGACCAGGCGCATGGGGTACTGGAAGAAGCGCTTACAAAAGAAAACGAAAACCTGAAAAATTTCATCGGCGACTATGTTAAATATAATATGGTAGAGGAGGATAATAAACTACTGGAAATCAGCAACCGTAACAAGCAAGCGAAAATCTGGCTGTTAATCGCCTTATGTGGTGTCAGCGCATTGCTGGTAGCTTTTATTTACCGGCAATACCGTGTATTACACCGTTTGAATCAGAAAATATCCGAGCAGAATAACAACCTGCAAACAACGCTCTCCGTGCTGGAGCAAAGCCAGGAGGAAAACACAAGGATAATGAGAATAGTAGCCCACGATCTCCGCAGCCCCATTGGCGCTATGACCTCCATCGCTACACTGCTGCTGCAGGAAGCGCCGCGCTCTGAGGATGATGAGATGATGCTGAACCTTATCAAAACTGCGGGAGAGAACTCGCTGGAGTTGACCTCAGATCTTTTACTGATAAACAGCCGCGCAGAAGAATTAAAAAAAGAAGCAGTAGATATGTATCAGTTGATTCATTATTGTGTAGACCTGCTGCAGTTCAAAGCAGGAATAAAAAATCAAAAAATTAGTTTGCATGCGTCCCATACAACCTCGTATGTGAACAGGGAAAAGATATGGCGGGTAATAAGCAATCTGATTACCAATGCCATTAAATTCAGCCCCGATGGAGCTAATATTGGCGTACAGCTGGAGGAAAAACAGGACGAAGTGGAGATTGTTGTAAAAGACAATGGGATTGGTATTCCTGCTGAAATGCAAGGTAAAATATTTCAAATGTTTACAGAAACCAAGAGGAGAGGCACTGCCGGCGAAGAATCTTTCGGCCTGGGACTGGCCATATCCAGGCAAATTGTAGAAGCACATAAAGGCCGCATCTGGTTTGAAAGCGTGCCTGGCAGCGGAACAACGTTTTTTGTTACTTTGCCTAAACGTAATCCGGTATTAGAAAAAGCCAGTTAGTGATAATTTTTTCCCGATTGCGTAAATCAAATTCCGTATCCGTCTGCCTCCGCATACCTCCTTCCCCGAACTTTGCGCCAGCAAATTTTAAGGAACCAGACAATGGAGAAAGCTATGATAAGGGAATTTTTAAAAAGAACAGCATGGTGTTTACTGTTCCTGTCAACAATCGTATCCGGCACATCATTCGCCGAAGAAATAGACAACGGCGGCAGTATCAAAGGACTCATCACCACATCGGACAATAAACCGGCGCCAGGCGTGGTAGTAGTGTTAAAAGGCACTAAAAAAACAACCCTCACAGACGATAACGGTACTTATTTACTCCGCAACATCACACCGGGAAATTATACCATCCAGGTATCTCTCACAGGATATGAAACTACCAGCCAGCAGGTAACGGTGGAAAAAGATAAAACAGTTACCGTCAATCTTCAGCTGAATATCTCTGAAAAGAACCTGAATGAAGTAGAGGTAACCGCCTCCCGGAACAAATACACTAAAAGAAGCAGTGAATACGTAGCCAAACTGCCATTAAAGAATATCGAGAATCCGCAGGTATACAGCGTTATCTCCAGCGAACTGATAAAAGACCAGGTGGTAACCCGCTACGAAGATGCGCTCAACAATGCGCCCGGTATCAGCAAATTATGGTCATCTACCGGTCGTGCCGGTGATGGCGCAGGTTACTTCTCGCTGCGTGGCTTCGCGGTACAACCTACGCTGGTAAACGGCCTGCCCGGCTTAACCAATGGCGGCCTGGATGTAGCCAACGTGGAAAGGATTGAAGTAGTGAAAGGCCCGTCCGGTACACTGTACGGCAGCTCCGTAATTTCCTACGGCGGTTTGATCAACACCGTTACCAAAAAACCTTACGACCACTTCGGCGGCGAAATCAGCTATACCGGCGGCGGCTATGGCCTCAACCGTATTACCGCTGATATCAATACCCCGCTGGATAAAGATAACAAAGTGCTGCTGCGCGTAACCGGCGCTTATCATGATGAAAACAGCTTCCAGGATGCCGGCTTCGTAAAGAAACGCTACATCGCACCATCGCTTACTTACCATGCAAGCGACCGCCTCACCCTGATGCTGAACACCGAATTCCTTTCTACGGAAAGTACCAACCCAACCATGCTGTTCCTCGACCGCGGCACCGCGCTGTTTGCAAAGAACCTGCAGGAATTGGGATACGACAACAAACGCTCTTATACCAGCAATAACCTCAGCATCAAAACGCCTACTTCCAGCATCCAGGCGCAGGCTATCTATAAATTATCCGATACCTGGACCTCACAAACCATCGTGTCAAGAGGCACCGCCAAATCAGAAGGATATTATTCTTACCTGTATGAGGCTTCTTCAGCCATACCAGGTTTCCCTAACATTTCGCCGACCTTTGCCCGGTATATCAGCTACCAGAATGGTAGTACCAATACCACCGATATCCAGCAGAACTTTACTGGCGACTTTAAGATAGGCCAGTTCCGTAACAGGGTAGTAGCCGGACTGGATTATTTCAGCCGTCAGACACAAGGCAACAGCACCGGGTATGTAATGAACGGCCTGGTAAACATGGCTGGTAACGACAACGGCATTCTTTCCAGGCAACATACGGATTCATTGCTGAATGCTTCCTCAATAGATAACTCCAACCTCAAACAGGAAACATACAGCGCTTACGTGTCGGATGTATTTAACATCCTGCCCAGCTTATCTGTAATGGCCAGTTTGCGTGTAGATCATTTCAAGAATGGTGGTCTTACTGCCGGTACCAACGAGAAATACGAACAAACCGCCCTGTCGCCTAAATTCGGTATCGTGTACCAGCCCATCCTGAATACATTGTCCGTTTTTGCTAACTATATGAATGGTTTCACCAACAGCGCACCAAGACAACGCGCCAGCGATAATGTTTGGCAAACTTTCCGTCCTGAACAGGCAAATCAAATGGAAGGCGGTGTGAAAGTAAACCTGTTAGGTGGTATGATCACGGGTTCTGTAAGCTACTACGATATTAAAGTGAAAGATATCATCATGCAGGTAGGCGGAGGCCCTACAGCCGGCTATACACAAGGTGGCGAAAGAACCAGCCGTGGCGTAGAAGCGGAAATCGTGGCTAACCCGGTAGCAGGATTGAACATCACCGGAGGTTATAGCTACAACGACAGCAAATTCGTGAAAACAGATGATAAAGATTATGAAGGCAGACGCCCCGAAGAAGCCGGCCCTAAAAACCTGGCGAACCTCTGGGTAACCTACAAATTCCAGAACGGCCCTGTGAAAGGCTTTGGTATCGGCTTCGGTGGCAACTATGCCAGCGAAAACATGATCCTGAACAGGCTCACCACCGGCGTATTCACTTTACCGTCCTACACCGTGTTAAATGGTTCCCTGTTTTATAACACCAACAAATTCAATGTAGCCTTTAAACTGGATAACATCGGTAATAAAGAATACTACAAAGGCTGGAGCACCATTGAGCCACAGATGCCCAGACGTTTTTCCGGAAACGTAACCTATAAGTTCTAAAGACAATACTACATAAGAAAAAAGAGGATGTTCATTTTTGAACATCCTCTTTTTTGTGCCGGCTTCTTTGTTACGCAGCAGTAGTATTATTATTGGCCGGTGGCGCTTTCTCCTCAGCATCCACCATCCATTGCGTGAATTTATACTTCGGCAATATTTCATTCAGCTTTTTCTTCAGCCACTTGGAAACAATTTCAAACACAATAAAACCGATCACGATAGAGATGGTCCATTCCATTGTATTGTAGGTGTGTTTGTCTACCACGGTTTTATGGGCGGTAAGTCCCCATAAATTCCGGATGCTGCGGGTGGTAAAGTAGTGGGATACCAGGCGGGTAGACGCCATGCCGATAACGAATCCTAAAAAATTGCCCACATAATTATTGTAAACGTATTCCAGGAATTTTCTGATAAGCTTAATTTTCATGTAAGGGATCTTTGCCCGCTAAGCTAATATCAAAATTTTCTTTTCCAGCAGATTTTTTTCCGGAATGTTAAAACGATGCAGTTTTCCTTGTTCTATTTTTGCAAAAATTTTCGCATCCAACCATGAAGAAATTGCTGTACTGCCTGATTTTATTACTGCCGCTGTATGCTTTGTCTAATACAGAAACTGATTTCGGTACCATTAAAGGAAAAATAACTACCAGCGATAATCAAACCGCCGCCTCGGTAACCGTGGTGATAAAAGGAACGTCGAGAAATGCCATCACCGGGAATGATGGTACATTCACCATTCACCGGGTACCTGCCGGCGACTGGCAACTGGAAATTTCACTGATCGGTTACCAGACGCTTACCCAAAACGTAACCGTGGAAAAGGGGCAAACCACAAACGTATCCCTCCGGCTGGAACTGTCTGATACACAGCTGCGGGAAATTGTAGTTAATACCAACCGTAACAAATTTGTTGATAAGAATACGGACCAGGTAGCACGGCTTCCGCTGAAAAACCTGGAGAACCCACAGGTATACCAAACAGTAGGCAAGGCCCTGATGCAGGAACAACTGATCACCGAGCGTACGGATATTTACAGGAATATTCCCGGTGCAGTGCCCAACTTCGCCGTAGGCGGTTCTCAGGGTATGACCATCCGCGGTTTTTCCAATGCCACAGGTATGCGGAACGGTATGGTTACAAGCGCCATCGTGCCTTTGAACCCGGTTATCCTCGAACGTGTTGAAGTAATAAAAGGCCCTTCCGGTACTTTGTTTGGCAGCAACCGCAACATCACTTTTGGTGGCCTCTATAACTATGTAACCAAAAAGCCGTACGAACAGTTTGGCGGAAACGTAAGCTTCACAGGCGGCAGCTTCGAGTTTGCACGCTTTACTGCAGATATCAATACCCCGCTGAATGAAGACCACTCCATGCTGTTCAGGCTCAATGCCGGCGCGCAAACGGAAGGCTCTTTCCAGGATCAGGGATATGCAAAAAATTATACCATTGCTCCCAGTTTCTCCTACCAGGTGAACGACCGGTTGAAATTCCTGGTAGACGTGGAAATCACCAGGGGCAACTTCGCCACCGGCACCTATGCCGTAAATGATTTTAAAAACGTGACTGCCAGAAGCTTTAAAGATCTTAAGATCGGGTATAAGCGTTCATACATCAATAATGGAGCGGATATCAGCAATGGCATCAACAACATCCAGGGCCAGATCGAATATAAAATATCGGACAGCTGGACTTCCCAAACCAACTACCTGTTTTCTGAAGGCTTCTATAAACATTTCTACTGGACCAACATGACCCTGCTCACCGATTCTACGATGGCGCGCAGCGTGAGGAACCAGAAACCCGAAACGTTTGGTAATATCCAGCTGCAACAGAATTTCATAGGCGATTTCAGGATTGCTTCATTGAGAAACCGCCTGGTGATTGGCATCGACTACAACTATAATTATAATAGCCTGAACCGGGTTACTGTGAACTATGATGTGGTGAATATAAATCAGCCGGTGAAAGAACTGAATCCTGATTTGATTGATGACCTGTCTTATCAGAAAGGATTTTCTGCTACCCGTACAAAGTCTAACAGTTACAGCGTTTACGCGTCTGATGTACTGAACATCACCCCGGCGCTGATGACCATGCTGAGCCTGCGTGTGGATCGCTTCACTACCGGCGGTACTTACACGGTGGCTACCGGTAAATATGCCGGTGATTATAATCAGACCTCTTTGTCGCCCAAGCTGGGGATAGTATACCAGGTGTGGAAAGACAAGGTATCTTTATTTGCCAACTATATGAATGGTTTTGTAAACCTGGCGCCGCTTGTACAACCGGATAATACCATCCTGAACCTGAAGCCGCAAAAAGGCGACCAGTGGGAAGGTGGTGTAAAAGTGGAGCTGCTCGACAATAAATTAAGCGGTTCCGCCAGTTATTATAACATTGATGTTACCAATGTAACCCGCACGGAAATTGTAGATGGAAAAACATTTATGTTCCAGGATGGTACGCAACGCAGCAAGGGTTACGAGGTGGAATTGGCGGCCAACCCGGTAGCCGGACTGAATATTGTTGCTGGTTATGCTCATAACGAGAACAGGTATACGAAAGCGTCTGCAGCTATACAGGGAAAGCTGATTGTGGGCAGCCCTAAAGATGTAGCTAATATCTGGGTAAGCTATCATATGCCTTACGGAAAGATGAAGGGACTGGGCTTTGGCGCCGGCGGAAACTATGTAAGCGACTCCTGGTTTGAATCCAGCAATACTTTTCTGTTGCCGGGATATACCCTGTTGAGCGCTTCTGTATTTTATGATCAACCGAAATACCGGCTGGCATTGAAAGGCAATAATCTCCTGGATGAAAAATACTGGGATACCAATGGTATCGCGCAAAAGCCGGTGAACTTCCTGGCAAGCGTTACTTTAAAATTCTAAAAAAAATGCAGGTTGCCGGATGTATATCTTCCGGCAACCTGCGTTTGTTGCAGTGATCATGATCAGCTGTTAACCGTACTGATCACACCCCTGAAAAAGCCGGCGGATTCGGCAATGCCCGGCAGCGGATCACTCATATCTTTTTCAAACTCCAGGCTGCATACGCCTGCGTAGTTGATTTTCTCCAGCGCTGTAACCAGCTTTTTGAAATTAATGACGCCGCGGCCCAGTTCAATGGCTTTGCCATCTTTTACTGCTGCTGAAATATCTTTGATATGCAGATCGAAGATCCTGTTTTTATAAGCCAGGATGGCTTTGGAAGGCTCTTCCCCGGCGCGTGCGGCATGCCCGATATCCAGGCAGAGGCCCAGGCGTTCGTCCCTGTTTTTAATAAGATCGTATGCGTTTTTGGGACCGGGATACAGCTTGTCTTCCGGACCGTGGTTATGCACCGCCAGGCGGATATTATACTCCTTTATCTTTTTCTCGGTATAGTCCAGCAGCTCCGGATTAGGCACGCCTACAATCAACGGAACGCCTACACGTTTGGCATAATCGAAAGCTTCATCTACTGCTTTTTCTGTTTTCATGTAAATAACGCCTACGGCATACACGTTAATACCCGCTGCGGAAAATTTACCCAGCACTTCCTTTATTTTTTCCGGAGAACTGTTTAAGGGGAGATGGATATCTTTTACAGAGATGTTTTTGATATTCACCCGGTTCATCATGGCGATGGCCTGGTCGAGATCAAATTTGGCAAAGGTATAGCCCGCCATCCCGATGGGCAGCAGCGCTTTTTTTGCCGGAACAGCGGCAGCTGCGGCAACGGTGAAAGGCGCCATAGTAGTAGCTGCCATGCCCAATGCCGTGTGAAGCAGGAAATTTCTTCTTGATGACATATTGTAAACTGTTTACGTGGTTTTAGCAAAATACACTGCCCGGAAAATATGCGCCGGGAGTACAATGGGCTAAGATCTCTAAAAAATGTTGTTTTTTATAATAATAGCCGTTGAATGTTCAGGCACGTTAATTGCGGCGCCCGGAACGCATTATTATAACACCTAAGCAAGTGATCATGAAGAGATTAGTTTTACTATGGATGGTATTATTTTACGGCTTAAGTTCCAGCGCCCAGTTCAGCGACTCGGTGCATTACTACATTAAATACGCTTCTACGGGTTCGGTGAACAGGACCAACGACGGCAACTCTTTCCTGCTCAATAATAACATGGGCTTTAAAATCAGTAAAAAGAAGATGACCCTGAACATGGGCGCCAGTTATGTATATGGAAAGCAGGACCACAGCGTTACCAATAACGATGTTTCTACCGCGATGGATTTTAATATTTACCGGGGAGAAAAGAAAGTGTATTTCTGGGGATTGGCCAACTATGATAAAAGTTATTCCTTAAAGATCAACGATCGCTTCCAGGGCGGTGGTGGCGCAGCATATGACGTCATTAAACGGAAGAACGCTACCCTCAACCTGAGCGATGGACTCCTGTTTGAAAACAGCGATCTTTTCCTGCACGACACCATCCCCGACGTGTATCATACTTTCCGGAATTCCTTCCGGGTATATTATAAATGGGTGATCAAAGACATCATTGTGCTGGAAGGCTCCAATTACCTGCAAAACTCGCTGTCTCACGGAAACGACTATATCATTAAATGCAATAATGCCCTTTCCGTGAAACTCCGTTCCTGGCTGGCTATCACCGCTGCCATGACCTACAATAAATTAAACCGTACTGAGCGCGAAAACCTGCTGATGAATTACGGCCTCACCATAGAGAAATTTTTCTAGCGGGGCCACTGCTCCGAAGGGTAAATATTTTATCTTATTTTGCCGGGGAATTGATACTATGGAGCGTTTATTCCAAACGATTATTTTACTGGGCGTAATCCAGGGTTTCATTGTAAGCGGACTCCTGTTTTTCTCCACCAGGAAACGGGCGGTAAACCGTTTTTTAGCGGCGCTTATTTTCCTGCTCAGCATGGCCGGTTTTTGTTTGTGTGGTTCCTATTATCATTGGTTTAACTCGCCATTGCTCAATTTGCTGTCGCAGTTATTGCCGCTCATTGTGGTAATGCCGGTAGGGCCGCTGATGTATTTCTACATACAATCTTTTTGCGATCCGGAATTTAAACTCACCCCGCAACGGCGAAGGCACTTCTGGCCGGTGGTCATCGACCTGGGAGCACCGGTTGCGGCCGATGTGTTTGTGGTGGGCGTGCTGACGGGCGTATTGAAGAATAACCCGCAGCCGTGGATCATCTTTATAGATACCTATAATGTATATTCAGACATTCCACGATGGGTGTCACTGGCCATTTATACATGGTTGTCTTTTAAATTCCTGTCGGCATATAAACGCAGTCACCCACCTGGCGCGGGATTGCGCTGGCTGCAACAGCTCACCTGGATGTTTGCGGGCTTTCTTGCTATCTGGCTGGTATACCTGGTGCCGTATATTATTCCCCGTTATACCGATGTGATACTCGATAAATTCGACTGGTATCCTATTTATGTACCCATGACTTTCCTGATTTACTGGCTGGGGATTAAAGGGTATATTATTTCCTACCAGGAATTGGTTACGGCTAAAAAGGCCGAAACTATATTGCCGGAATCTACTACAACACCGGCTGTAACGTTGCTGAAAAAAGCAATGGAAGAAGACCAGCTGTTTCTGAATGCAGCGCTTACCCTGCAAATGGTGGCGCAGCATACCGGTTTACCGCCCAAAACTATTTCTGCAGTGTTGAACCAGCATCTGCATAAAAATTTTAATGAGTATGTAAACGGCTACCGTGTTAACCTGTTCAAGGAAAAATTGTTACAGGAGGATGCTGATCAGCTTACCTTCACGGGCATTGCATATGATTGCGGCTTTTCTTCACCGGCTACTTTCCAGCGGGTGTTTAAACAACTCACCGGCATGTCGCCCTCAGAATTCCGGAAAAGCGCCCCGGATGCGCAGAAATCAGCGCTTTAATATGTCTCAAATCCGGATATGAGTAGGTGACAACGCGGTAAACAGGGAGCTTTGCCACCAAAATAAATGACCCGGATGGTACATCGCGCTAACTTCTCCTTTTTGATCATCGCCTTATTTTTATTTGCCTGCCGCGCCAGCCGGCCGGTCCAAAACAATGCACCGGTCACCTCCCGTGATGCAGTTTGGAATGCTGCAGCAATGACCCGTCTTGAAAAGAAACTGGAATATCTCCGGGAAAAATATCATATCCCCGGTATTTCGGCAGGCGTGGTAAATGAACAAAAACTGGTATGGAAAAAAGGCTTCGGCTATGCCGACCTGGAAAAACAAACAGCGCCCGATGAAAACACGGTTTACCAGGTAGCTTCGGTTACCAAAACGTTTGGCTCCATTATTCTTATGCAGCAGGTACAGGCCGGGAAGGTAAGCCTGGATGATCCTATCGGTAAATACGGCATTAACCTGGGCGCCCGCTGGGGCAGCGATCCACGGATCAAAGTCAGGCATCTGCTTACACATACCGCCATGGGCAGCATGTTTAACAGCTATAAACCCGGCTACGTATTCCGCTACAATGGCAGCTGGTATAATGAACTGGGGAAGGTAATTGCGCAGTCGTCCGGGCATACCTTCGGGGAATTGCTGATGGAACAGATCATTAGGCCGCTGTCGCTGAAAAGTACGGCGCCCAGTACCGATGATAGTGTCAACTTTGCATTAAGCGGTTATGATAAAGAAGCGTTTATGCAGCGGGTAGCCAAACCGTACGACTGGAAAAACAAGCAGTTGCAGCCCGTTACTTTTTCATACGGTTTTGGCCCGGCGGCGGGCATCATGAGCAATGTGGCCGATCTGGCGGTTTACTCCACCGCCATTGATAGGAAAATGTTCCTGGCAGATAGTACCTGGGAGAAAGTGTTTACGCCTTATGTCACCCCCAAAGGCAAAACCATCCAGTACGCGCTGGGATGGTATGTAAAGTACTACAAAGGCGTAAAGGTAATGTGGCATACCGGCTGGTGGACCGGCTATTCTGCCCTGTTTGTAAAGATCCCGGAACGGGATCTGACATTTATTATCCTGGCCAACTCACAGGATCTGAGCCGGCCTTTTTATCACCTGGTGAAACCCTTGCCGGGCATTGGGATGTTTAATCCTTTCCGGCGTAATTTAAACAAAACGCTGAGGGTTTCCGCGTTTGGCGAAGCCTTCCTGGATCATTTCCTGGAGTGAATCCCGGTTTAATGCGCGCCGGGATCCGGTTCAAAGTCCAGCGACACGGAGTTCATGCAAAACCGCTTGTGCGTAGGAGGGGGGCCATCATCGAAGATATGACCGAGGTGCGAACCGCAACGTTCACAGATCACTTCCGTCCTTTGCATACCGAAGGAATTATCTTCCTTGTAGATCACGCTGTTGGCTTTGAGTGGTTCAAAAAAGCTGGGCCACCCGCAGCTGCTGGCAAATTTAGCGTCTGATCTGAACAGGGGATTGCCACAAACCGCGCAATAGTAACTGCCTTTTACCTCGGAATCCCAGTATTTGCCTGTAAATGCCCGTTCGGTGGCATTTTCCCTGGCTACGGCATAGAGGTCGGGCGGCAGTATTCTCTTCCATTCGGCGTTGGTAATATGCAGTTTCCGTGTATCCGTTCTGGAATAGTAAGGATTTTTCACTGGCGCTTGTTTATTGTTGCTATTCTGGCTATGGCAGGCAATCTGTGTGGCCAGGATCAGTGTTAAAAGAAATATTATTCTCATCTCGCAAAAAAAATACTGGTGAATAATACAATAACCCAAAATTACCGCTTTAAATCCGTAATAAGGACGGCTATCCTGCCAGGTGGATGAACCGTCCTTTTTTTACAAAATCTTTAAAATAACCCTGTGATCATTTTCCCGTTTTTTTTCGGGAGATAATTATCTTAGCCGATATCTTCATGCTTAAATCATCATCACATTGTTACATAAATTAGTCTTTGCCTTCGTTATTACGCTTTTCAGCGGTTTCATTGCACATGCACAGCAATACTATCTCTTCGTGGGAAGTTATAACCGCGATAAAGACAAAGATGGCGTATACCTGTTCCGGTTCAACTACCAGACCGGTGCGTTGCAGCAGGTGTCTGCCACCAAAGGCATTCTCAATCCCTCTTTTCTTACGTTATCGCCCGATGGAAAATATATTTACGCCTGCTCCGAAGCCCAAACACCTAACGTGGGCGGTGTCAGCAGTTTTGCTTTCGACAGTGTGAAAGAAACGGTAACGCTGCTCGACCGGCAGGACAGCGGCGGTGATAACCCCGCCTATGTAGGCGTAGACCCAACCGGCAAATGGCTCATCTGCGCCAATTACAGCGGCGGCAGCCTGTCCATTTTCCCGCTCACCGGCGGCGGACATATAGCTCCCGCCAAACAAACCATTGCTTTTAAAGACAGCAGCATTGTACGAAGCCGGCAACTCAGCTCACATATCCACGCGGCAGTTTTTTCCCCGGATGGCCAGTATGCTTTTTTTCCGGATCTCGGCGCAGATAAAATCCATGCCTACCAACTGGCGCCGGATGCTGCAGCACCTTTACAGCCGGCCAATCCGCCATTCACGCGTACCACTCCCGGCAGCGGTCCCCGGCATATCACGTTTCATCCCAGGCTGCCAATGGCTTACTGCATTGAAGAAATCAGTGGCACCGTTACGGCGTACCAGTACCATGCCGGTAAACTGGATAGCCTCCAGCGGGTAGATGCCCGCCTGGCTACCTCCCAGGCTGATTATGGCAGCGCCGATATCCATATCTCACCCGATGGCCGCTTCCTGTATGCCTCCACCAGGGAAAACGCCAACAGTATATTTATCTATTCCATTAACCAACAAAACGGACGATTGAAACAAATAGGCGTTGAATCCACACAGGGTAAACATCCGCGGAATTTTGTGATTGATCCTACAGGTAAGTTTCTATTGGTGGCCAATCAGAAAACAGGGAATATTGTTGTTTTTAAAAGAGATCAGAAAAGCGGACTGCTGAAGAAAACAGGCGTGGAGGTAACGCTGCCAAATCCTTCGTCGCTGCAGATCAGGGCTTACGCCAGATAATAATGAGCAGTGTGAGCAACAGCAGATATAACACCCACTTTACTATTTTGTAGGTATTGGTTTTGAAGAAGGTGTTCTTTTTAATGGTGCCGGTATCATCAAAACGTTCGGTGATCCTGGAAAACTCTCCGTGGGTGAGCTTTCCCCACAGCTCCCCGGCATCGTTTACCAGCTTCAGGATGGTAACATGAAACATTACTCCAAAGGAGCTGCCGGGAAAACGTTTTTTGATCATTACCGCCGTTGCCGCCAGTTCTACAGGTAAGCTACCCACGGCAAATAACAACACGGGGATAACCCAACCGGGGGCCGTAAACAACAGCACGAGTGCTGTGATGCCGCAAAGTAATATGGTTTCGGGCGTATTGGGCAAATTGCGGTAGGTATAGTTTGGATTGTACTTTCCCAAACGGCTGTTGCCAATTCCATACCGGTAAGGCCGTTTGTAGTTGGCACGGCCACCATCCCACCACGGATGGGTAACAGCTGCTTCCGGCAACGATCTGAAATTTTGTTCGTTATTCCTGTCGCGCACATGCAGGAAGAAATCAACATCTTCACCACCACCGGCTTTCGGGTAATCGGTAGAGAAACGCACATCGCCCACCGCACTTCTTTTTACCATGATATTCGCGGTGGCGCCCCAGGTAAACGAAGGCTTATTCGCCGCCACAGAAAAGATATTTACATTGCCGTTGACCATCAACGCCCTGGCAAAATCGCTGGGTGGCGGTGGAAAATGAATAAGACCAATGAATCCAATTTCATCGGGATGTTCTGCCGCAGCAGCTGCATACCTGAACAACAAATCATCTGTTACTGTAACATCATCATCCAGGAACAGGATCCAGTCGCCTTTTGAAACAGATATGCCCCGGTTCCGGGTGCCGGAAGCACCGAGGTTTTTTTCATTGATATAAAGAAATACATCGTTGTTATCCGCCAGCGCCCTGATACTTTCAGCAGGCACTATATCCGGATTATCTGCCATCAGGTAAAACTTAATGACAGCATTATCCGGCCTCGGCAGGCGAAGCACAGGAAGTACATATTTTTCCTCCAGCCGGAAGGACGGCATTACAACATCTATAGTGAGTTTCATACTTAGCAGATAACGGTAGATAAATCAGGTAGCACTACATCAACGCTTACGGCGCCCAGAGGTCTTCTTCGCGCAGCAGTTTTTTCTTGTAACGTTTCACCAACATCCGCACATACATCCACCAGCCCATTCCCCTGCGGATCAGCTGTAATTTATCTTTCAAAAATTGCCGGTCTTTATTATCCGAGGAAAACCCGCTCATGTTATACAATACTATGGTAATGGGATAATGCTGCTTCTTAAAATTGCGGTCGCCCCAAACGAGGAGGTTAAGCGCGTAATCAGCCAGTACTTTATATTGCAGATCATAGGAATATTTCCGGAAAACGCTTTTCGGGTAAATAATGGATTGATGGTTCATACAATATTTGGCGAGGCGGTATTCGCTGAAACTGCCTTGTAAAAGCGGATATTCAACGGGACCGTTTGTATTGAACCCGGTGCTGTTGCCATAGTAAATAGTGTGGTCATCGCGGAGATATGAGGAGAGTTCACTGAAGCCCGGCAGGAGGCGATCGTCGCTGCCCAGGAAATATAACCAGTTTCCGCTTGCCATCCCGATGCCTTTATTGAGTGCGTCATAGATGCCCTTATCCGGTTCACTCACCCATTTCACCAGCTTCAGGCCGGATTCCTGCACAATGCTCAGGGTGTTGTCGGTACTGCCTCCATCTACAATCACCACCTCCATTCCTTTCACAGTCTGTTCCTTAACAGATTGCAGGCATTCTCTGAGGTGCTGACCGGCATTATACGTTGCGATAATTATGCTGATCAATACATCACCGGGTCGTTCATTCATTCGATATACTAGTTGATTACCGGGGCTAAAATTAGGGCTATTTGTTTGTTTTTTTATTTGGTTATTTGGATATTTTGTTGTGATAGCCCGGCATGATGTAACGCCATATCCAAATAACCAAATACTAAAACAGGGGAATCATTACTGGTTTACCCTGAACTTTTCAGTAGCCCCGATAGTAGTATGATTGCAGGTCATAGGCTGTGTACCGCCTTCGCTGGAAACATAGCTGCCATTGCTGCCCCTGAGTGAAATAGTGCCATCGCTGTTGCTGATCCAGTCGAACTGTTCCCACGGACCAATAACACTACGGTTGCAGTTCATGGCCTGGGTACCATTTTCTGAACATACATAAAAGCCACCGTTTACCAGTGCTACTTTACCGCTACCGGCGCTTACCACGGAAAACTGTTCCCATCCCTGGGCTACGGCGCGGTTGGCATTCATGGCCTGCGTGCCGTTTTCACTGCTCACGTACAGGTTATTGGAGCTTTTAAGGGTAATGGTTTGCCCGATGGGAGCGCCGCCACCGCCGCCCACTACAGGCGCAGTAGGACGGGTAGCTGTTAAACCGATTTGTCCTTTCAGCATTTTACCGCCGTCGCCGGTGAGGCGCAGGTAGTAGTCTGCGGAGCAAACCACGCCATCTTCATCCAGGGTCACAAAGTTGGAGCCCACGGGAATAAAGGAGGCGTTTTCTGCTGTTTTGGCAATCTGGTTACCTTCGTTGTACTCGTCAAACATAGAGATGTAAATGCCCTGGGCGCCTACCCGTACCATGTTGTAAAACTGGCGCCACATAAAGTCGCCATGCGCGCGCTGGTGTTCCTGTAAATCACCCGGCAGTACGCAGGGCTGGTAGTCGATCCCGTTGTTGTTACAATACGCCTGGTCTGGTGTGTTTACATTGGTGTAGAAATTATCTGCGTCAGCAACATTACCGATCCTGCCTACCATCCACGGTGAAATCATATTCAGCGCGCTGTAGGTAGCGAGGAAGCCGGGCCTGGAATCGCTGGTTTCGGTACGCCAGTGTGTGGGTACGCCGCCGATTACATAGCAGCCCTGGTTTTTGAACCAGTTGATCACATCCAGGCATACCGCGGCAGACCACGGGTGATTGGAGTCGTTGAAGCCAAAGCCCCAGATACATACCACCGGCTTGCCATTCTGTTTGGCGTAAGCGGAAGAAGAGGTGTAGGCCGACATCTTGGTGGTCCAGTCGGTTTTAATCTCAGATTGCATGTTGGTCCAGCCGCTGACATCATACATGATGTAAAACTTGCGGCCATAGTTTTCCGCAGCAGTTTTTACTTTGGCGGTAATGGCGTCGCGTACTGGTCCTTCGGTGCCATTTGGATTAAAGCGCTGCAACGCCGCGGCGTCGATACCGTTTTGCTGCATCCACAGGAAGTGGGTGTTCACGGTTTGGTCGTTGAAAGAAGAGAACAGTTTCGCAGGTTGACCATTGCCGAGGTTTGCCCAGGCAGTTTGATAGGTGCTGCTGTAGTCCCTTACATCGGGCCAGGACTTAATACCATTATTCGTGGAAGAGGGCGACGCGCCCCAGTTCTGCGTCCAGTGCCACCAGGCATTGATAGGGGAGCCATCGCCGTTGGCGGCAAACCAGCCCTGGTAGCCTACCGTGATTTTGCCGACTACGTCGCCAACAGGAGAGCCCAGTGCGCTGATGCCGGACTTCTTGCCATCGAGCGACTGGAGTGAATTGACGGCCTCTTTTTTGGAGCAGCCAACAGACAATGCAACAAGGGTTGCGAAGAGAAGATGCAACTTGTTTTTCATGTGTGGAACAATTGATGATGATTAGGAATTACTATCGGATTTGCTACCGTGGTTTTCTTAGAACAATGCCGGGCTATGGATAATGAAACGTGGAAGTTTTCTGGTGCAATTAAGGGGAGAGGCACTAATCAGTGCATTAATAAAGGGCTAATAAACAAATTAGGGCTGACTTTTTTTTCATCCGGAGCCGTAATACGGTCTCCGGGTACCCGCATTACCGGTCGTGATCAGGGAAATCCTGCATGTAATTCATTCACCGTATTAAAGATATAATCGGGTGAGGCATCCCGCAGTTCCTGCGTACTGCCGTAACCGTAGCCAACTGCAATGGACGGCAGCTGGTTTTTCTGTGCGCCTATGATGTCGTGTTTGCGGTCGCCCACCATAACGGTGTTGCCGGCATCCAATTGTTGTTCGGACATCACATAGCGGATCAGTTCCGCCTTGTCGGCCCGCGTGCCATCCAGCTCGCTGCCATATACCGCCGTAAAGTAAGGCTCCAGGTTAAAGTGCCGGATCACGATGTCGGCAAATACTTTTGGTTTGGAAGTGGCAACAAACAACCGTCGCCCCTGTGAGCGCAGCGCAGTGAGTAATTCCGGAATGCCGGCATACTGCTCGTTTTCATAAATGCCGGTTACTTTGAAGTACTCCCGGTAAGCGCTAACCGCCTCCCATGCCTGCGATTCGGTAAAGCCATAATATTCGATGAACGACTGCTGGAGGGGCGGACCAATAAACGGAAGCAGCTTCTGAAGGTCCGGCTCGGCAATACCTGCCTTTGCCAATGCATACTGAACGGATTTGGTAATACCGGTTTTAGGATCTGTAAGCGTACCGTCGAGGTCAAATAAAATATTGGCGTATTTCATAACGGTTGCAATATAAATTAAAAAGAGGACGTTGAATAGGTTCAGGTTATTTCTTAGCTTACAACTGAATACAACTGTCACATGAATGATTTCTTCCGGAACTCCCTGTCCGCTATTATCTCCATTTTTCTACTCGCTGGATGCAGTAAAAGTGAATCCCAAACCATTATCGCCACCGGCTACAGTGATGTGGACCAGGTGCTGAACGACTCCGTACCTGTTGCCTTTGATGGCAAATGTTATGCAGTGATTCATGAAAATGGCAAAACCGTATATGCGAAAGGATTTGGCGGCTATACCGGCAGCACACGCCAGCTCATTGCTTCCTGTTCCAAATGGTTATCGGCGGCAGTGGTTATGAGCCTGGTAGATGAAGGGAAAATAAAGCTCACCGATAGTGTGGGGAAATATCTGCCTGTTTTTACTACTTATCATAAAGGAGATATCACCATTGCGCAACTCTTCTCCCATACATCCGGTTTCCCCGGAAATTCTTCCCAGGGATATGAATCCAATGTGCTGATCACGCTCACACAGGCGGCAGATGGTATTGCCCGGAATGTGGCGCTGCTGAACCGGCCCGGCACCACCTTTTATTATGGCGGCGTAAGTATGCAGGTAGCCGGCCGCATTTGTGAAGTGGCCTCCGGTAAAAGCTGGAGCGCCCTGGCGGCGGATAAAATATTTGCGCCCTGTGGCATGACCAGCACCGATTTCGGACTCACGGCCAATCCGCAGATTGGCGGCGGCGCCCGGAGTACACCGGACGATTATATCCGCTTCCTCGATATGATCATGAACAAAGGCGTAGCCGCTAATGGTACCCGTGTGCTCAGCGAAGCCGCAGTAGCAGCAATGGAGGAGAGTCAAACCGGCCATGTTACTGTCACTTACACCCCTTATCCTGGAGTACTGCTCAATACAAAAGATTTCTACGGCATCGGCAACTGGAGGGATGTAACCGCTCCCGGTGGCGCACTGATTGAAAACAGCAGCCCCGGCGCCTTTGGCAGCCATCCGTGGATAAACCGCGATAAAAAGCGCACGGGTTTTATCTTTACTTTTATTGCCAGCAACGGTTATCTTTCCACTCTACCCACCTGTTTAAAGATCCGGGCGTTGGTGAGGAATAAATAATAAATGCCTTATTAAGTCAAGATAGTGTCTGTTTTAGTCAATTTTCAGGGAGAGTTGTTGCCCCATTGCCGTTAATTTTGATGGTATACAAATTCCACGGAAGAGGTCATATACCTATGGTCTGCCACAGTCGGAGATTATTAATACATAACAGGCACACCTGCCTGTTACATCAAAAACGTTATCCGGAAAACATGGATCAGCAACTTTTTTCTTTCAGGCATATTGCAATAGCCGGCGCTCTGTTGATAGCCGGTACAGCTGCGGCGCAGCAGCAACCATTACGGCTCTGGTATAACAAGCCGGCAAAGGTTTGGGAGGAAACGGTGCCACTTGGGAATGGCCGCCTGGGCATGATGCCGGACGGCGGAATCAGCCAGGAAAAGATTGTTTTAAATGATATCACCCTCTGGTCCGGCGCACCGCAGGACGCCAACAACTACGATGCCTACAAACAACTGCCTGCTATCCGGCAGCTGCTGGCCGAAGGAAAGAATAACGAGGCCCAGGCGCTGATGGACAAATCATTTGTATGTACCGGCAAAGGCTCCGGGGATGTTCCTTTCGGATGTTTCCAGATGCTGGGCGAATTATTGCTGCAGTTCAGCTATCCCAAAGCGGATAGCCCTGCCCGTTATAAAAGGGACTTGTCGTTGAATGAGGCGATAGCCACTACTAATTATACAATTAACGGGGTCGCCTATACGCGCGAATATTTTACGGACTTCAACGGCGATGTAGGCGTGATCCGTTTAACGGCCGGCAAAGGCGGACAACTCAATATGCGGGTTGGTATCAGTCGCCCGGAAAGAGCCACCATCCGCACCGAAGGACAGGAGCTGCAAATGTCCGGCGAATTGAAAAGCGGTACCGCCAATCCCGGTATGAAATACCTGACCAGGGTACAGGCAAAACTGAAAGGTGGTCAGCTGCTAACGGACAAGGATACACTGGTTATTAAAGATGCCACGGAAGTGATCCTGTATGTATCTACCGCTACCGATTTCAGGAATCCCGGCTACCGGGAACAAACGAAACAACTGCTCGCTGCAGCCATGCGTAAAGGTTATGCGCAGCAGAAGCAACAGCATATAGCCGCTTATCAGCGTTTATTCAACCGCGTTAGTATGGAGCTGGGCGGCGCCAGTGCAACACAGGTGCCTACCGATCAGCGGCTCATTGATTTTCACAAGGCGCCCGCGGCAGACAACGGATTACCCGTACTATTTTATCAATATGGCCGTTACCTGAGCATCAGCAGCACCCGCGTGGGTTTGTTGCCACCTAATTTACAGGGGCTGTGGGCCAACCAGATCCAGACGCCCTGGAATGGGGATTACCACCTCGACGTAAATGTGCAGATGAACCACTGGCCGGTGGAAGTGAGCAACCTGCCGGAACTCAACCTGCCGCTGGCGGAGCTGGTACACGGACTGGTGAAACCCGGTGAAAGAACTGCCAAAGCTTATTATAATGCAGAAGGATGGGTAGCGCATGTGATCACCAATATATGGGGCTTTACAGAGCCAGGGGAAAGCGCATCGTGGGGCGTTACCAAATCAGGATCCGGATGGTTGTGTAATAACCTTTGGGAGCATTATGCTTTTACCAATGATAAAAAATACCTGGAAGATATATACCCGGTGTTAAAAGGCTCTGCGGAATTTTATAGCAGCATGCTGATAAAGGATGATAAAACCGGGTGGCTCGTTACTTCCCCTTCTTCTTCTCCGGAAAATTCTTTTTATCTGCCCAACGGCCAAACTGCCAGCATCTGCAACGGGCCTACTATTGATAACCAGATCATCCGCGAGCTGTTTATGAATGTGATCACCGCTGCCAAAACACTCGGCAAGGATGCTGCATTCACCACCACGCTGACGGAGAAACTAAAACAGCTGCCGCCTGCAGGCAGGGTAGGTAAAGACGGACGACTGATGGAGTGGCTGGAAGAATACAAAGAGACAGAACCCACGCACCGGCATATTTCACATTTATATGGATTGTATCCCGCCTCGCTGATTACACCGGAAGCCACGCCGGAACTGGCCGAAGCCTGCAAACAAACGCTGGAAGTGAGAGGGGATGATGGCCCCAGCTGGTCCATCGCCTATAAGCTGTTATTCTGGGCACGACTGCATGATGGCAACCGCGCGTTTAAATTGTTCGCCGGATTAATCAAGCCCACTTATAATACAGACATTAATTACGGCGCCGGTGGCGGTATTTATTCAAACATGTTTTCTGCAGGGCCTCCGTTCCAGATAGATGGCAACTTCGGTGGCGCAGCCGGACTGGCGGAAATGCTGCTGCAAAGTCATGCGGGCTTTATCGATTTGTTGCCTGCACTGCCCGATGCGTGGAAGGCATCCGGTACAGTAAAGGGGCTGAAAGCAAGAGGTAATTATACCGTAGACATGACCTGGAAAAACGGCCTCGTTACCAATTATAAAATACGCGGCGCCGCTACGCATAAAGTAAAAGTAAGAATCAACGGGGTAATAAAAGAGATACAACCAACGAAAATATGATCAGGAAATTAGCAGGGGTATTATTAGGTATAGCCGTTACCGTTAGTGCGCTGGCGCAGGAGCAATTTATCACCCGTTATGGCCGCCTCGATAATGTAAGGTATCATATCAAAGCAGATAGAAAGGCTACCATTACTTTCATGGGTGGCTCTATCACCAATATGGAAGGCTGGCGTGGTAAGGTGTGCGACTATCTCACTGCTGCATACCCTGCTACTGATTTCCGTTTTATCAATGCCGGGATTCCTTCACTTGGCAGCTTACCACATGCGTTCCGGTTTGAACACGATGTATTAAGCAAAGGGAAAACCGACCTGCTATTCCTGGAAGCAGCGGTAAACGACCGGGTGAATGGCACCAATGAAGTAACGCAGCGCAGGGCTATGGAAGGAATTATCCGTCATGCGCTGAAAGCCAATCCGCAGGTGAATATTGTGCTGATGGCTTTTGTGGATGAAGACAAGATGGCCGATTATCACGCTGGTAAAGTGCCGGTAGAAGTACAGGTGCATGAAGATCTTGCCAAGAAATATCATCTGCCGTTTATCAATCTCGCTAAAGAAATTACTACCCGCATAGATGCCCGTGAGTTTACCTGGAAAGATGATTTTAAAGATCTGCATCCTTCTCCTTTTGGGCAGCAGTTATATTTTGATGCGATCAAACGGTTACTGGAAGAGGATTTCAGCGCAGCGGCGCCAAAGCATTTATCATCAGTGAAACTGCCCCGCGCAGCGGACCCGCTCAATTATGAAAACGGCGCCTATGGCAATATACATGAAGCTGTTAATAAAAGTGGATTCTCCATCATTGAGTCATGGGAGCCCATTGATAAGGTGGGTACCCGCGAAGGATTTGTAAAAGTGCCTATGCTGGTATCAGACACGGCGCGTGCCAGTGTGGAGTATCCATTCACCGGGCGTACTATTGGTATTGGCATTGTTTCCGGTCCGGATGCAGGTGTAATCAGCTACCGTATTGATGACGGCGCTGTGCAGCAAAAAGATCTGCGCACGCAGTGGAGTAAAAGCCTGTACCTGCCGTGGTATCTCATATTGGGTGATGATCTGAAACCCGGCAAGCATACGCTCAGCCTGCAAAAGGAGGGTGATGGATCTGTTTGCCGGGTGGTGTATTTCCTGGTAAATTAATCCAGTGAAGTAACGTCTCTCTTGTAGTCTCTCGGCGTTTTCCCTTTGATCTTTTTGAAGAAGCGGTTAAAGTGCGTGGTATTCCTGTATCCGCACTTATTCGATAACTCTGCCATCGACATTTCCTTTTCCTGTAACAGCCTGCAGGCGTAACCGATCCTTAATTCATTTACAAAATGAGTAAATGATTTCTGTGTTCTGCTTTTGAAGAAGCGACAGAAAGAGTGTACGTTGATGCCTGCCACCGCTGCTATTTCCGACAGCGGGATATCTCTTTTAAAATGACGGAAAATATATTTGAAGATATCATCCATCCTCGACTGATCTTTATCGTTATACAGGTTTACATAGTTAGTGCCGGCAAGGAGTTTATATTCTTTGGTGGCCATCATTTTCTGTAGCAGGGTCATAAAGGAGATGGTTTGCAGCAGGTCGTGCTGTGTAAGCATCTGCTGCATCAACGCCAGTATTTCCGCTTTGGCTTTGCCATGAAACTGGATGCCCCGCTGCGCCTTTTTGAGCCAGGTTTTAACGGCGCTCGTATTGGTAAAGGGACTAAGATGTTCTACCAGGAGATCCGGCGAAATATACAACGCCAGCGACCTTGCCTGGAGCTTGTCTTTCCCTTCAAAATACTTTTGTTCGTTGTGCCACACATGCGGGGTACCGGAGCCTACAAATATCAGCTCCCCGCTTTCAAAATAGCTGATGTTGTCGCCAATGATGCGTCGCCCGGCGCTTTCCACTACGTATACCAGCTGGCATTCGTGATGGAAGTGGAACTCCGTGGAAAAGTACGGCTGTGTAATTTCCTTGATCAGGTATACACTTTGTTCGAGGGCTTTATCGCCCGGTATGGCAAAAAGAGGCTTCATATTATCCGGCTAAAATAGGTAAATTCAGTAAATAAGTCAAAATAGTGTTGATTTAAGTCAATTTCACCGGGATGACCTACCTTATCCCTGCTTACTTTTGAATTATCCACGGAAAATGAAAAACGATGATACTGCAAGATAAAATAGTGCTGATTACCGGCGGCGCATCCGGCATTGGTGAAGCCTGTGCGCAGGTGTATGCAAAGCAAGGCGCCACCGTGGCGGTGATTGATAAAGACACCGCGGCATTGCAACGTCTGCAGGAGCAGATGGGCACGCCGCATATTTTCCTCACAGCAGATCTTAACAGCGGCGCGGCTATACAACAGGCCATTGACACGGTGCTGCAAACCTACGGCCGGCTCAATGCCATCCACAATAATGCAGGCGTTGCCAGTCCTTCGAAACCTTTACATGATACCACCGAAGAAGAGTGGCAACTGGTCATGAATGTAAATGTGCGTGGCATCTATTACACCACACGCTATGGCATTGCTGCACTGAAAGCTTCCCGTGGCTGTATCCTCAACACCAGCAGCATGGTAGGGGACATTGGCCAGGAAAACCACGCGGCCTATGCGGGCAGTAAAGGAGCGGTAAATGCACTCACCAAAGCAATGGCCCTCGACTATGCCGCCGATGGCATCCGGGTAAACGCAGTGGCCCCCGCAGGCGTATGGACGCCCATGTTGCGCCGGTGGAGCAGTGAACAGCCGGAACCCGCACGTATAGCGCAATACCTCGATGGTATCCACGCGTTGGGATATTGCCCGGAGGCAGATGAAATTGCCGACGTATGTGCGTTCCTGTTATCTGAACAGGCGCGCTTTATCACCGGCTGTATTATGCCCGTAAGTGGCGGGGCAGAACTTGGATATAAGCATACCTCATAAAATAAAGTGAACAATGAAAAAATTAGCTGCTTTCTGTTTGTTGTTGCTGGCACTCCAGGGCAAAGCCCAGACCAATGCACAACTGGATCCGAAAATACTGACCAGTAAAAAAGTGATGGACCAGTTTATGGACCTGCGCTTTGGCCTGTTTATCCACTGGGGGCCTGTTTCCCTGAGAGGAACGGAAATAGGCTGGTCACGGCACAGCAAGGTGCCGGCTGCAGAATATGATACCCTGTACCGCCAGTTTAACCCGGTGAAATTTAATGCAGAGGAATGGGTGAAAACAGCCAGCGATGCCGGTATGAAATACCTGACCATCACTGCCAAGCATCATGACGGATTTTGTTTATGGCCATCTGCCTATACTGATTATAATATTACTGCCACTCCCTTTAAGAAAGATGTGGTGGGCCTGCTGGCAAAGGCATGTAAGAAGTATCACATTAAGTTCTGTATCTATTACTCGGTGCTCGACTGGCACCATCCGGACTACCCTATTGATAATCCGGATGATACAACGGCAAAGGGTATACGGAAAGATGCTCGCATGGACCAGTACGTGGTGTATATGAAAAACCAGCTGAAAGAACTGGTAACCGGCTATGATCCTTATATGCTGTGGTTTGACGGTCCCTGGGAAAAGCCGTGGACACCGGAAATGGCGGTGGACGTGTACACCTATCTCAAAACACTGAAGAAAGATCTTATCATTAATAACCGTCTTGGTAAAGCGTTTTCCGGCACCGGCGCTTCGGGTACGTCTACCTTCCTGGGCGATTTTGATACACCGGAACAACGTATCGGCGACCTGGACATGAACACGCCCTGGGAAACCTGCATGACCATCTGCGAACAGTGGGCATGGAAGCCGGATGATAAAATGAAATCGCTGCAAACCTGTATTCAGACACTGGCAAAAGTGGCCAGTGGTAACGGCAACCTGTTATTTAATGTAGGCCCCCGCTCCGATGGAGCCATAGAACCGGCACAGGTAGCCCGTTTGAAAGAGATGGGCGACTGGCTTCGTAAGTACGGCGCCGCTGTTTATAATACGCATGGCGGTCCTTACAACCCTAACAGCAAGTATGCTGCTACGCGGAGTGGCAACAAAGTATACGTGCACGTTTTCGATCAGTCGCAGCCAACTATTGAACTGCCTGCTATGCCGGGCGTAAAAGTTAATAAAGCATATCTCCTGAAAGGCGCTGCAGTGAAGCTGACTACAGCCGCCGATCGGTTCACGATAACATTGCCCGCTGTATTGCCCGATGCCAATGACACCGTAGTGGTATTGGAAACGGATAAGCCGGCGCTTAGTGTTGCTCCTATAAAATGATAACATAAAATGATCAGTAAGATAGTTGTAAAAGATGCCCGGTTCCCTTTAACAGGTGGCGCCGGTAGCGATGCCATACATCAGAACCCCGTATATTCGTACACGGTAGCCTGTTTGTACGACGACAAAGGTAATTGCGGTACCGGCCTGGCTTTCACCCTGGGAGCAGGCAATGAACTGGTATGCGCTGCTGCGCGGTTCTACGGCGAAAAGCTGGTAGGAAAAGAACTTACCGAAGTGATGGCTTCCTTCGGCGATTGGTTTAAACAACGTTCCGATGAGCAGCAGTTCCGATGGCTGGGCCCTCACAAAGGAGTAGTGCACCTGGCCCTCGCGGCGGTAACCAATGCCTGCTACGACCTGTGGGCCAAACAACAGCAGGTGCCTTTATGGAAATTGCTGCTAGACCTCACACCCGAACAGGTAGTGAACACATTGGACCTCTCGTACCTCGAAGAAGTACTGCCCCGTGAAGAAGCGGTCCGTATGTTAACGGAAATGCAGACCTCCAGGACTTCGCGCGAAGGTGTGCTGGGCAAGGGTTACCCCGCCTACGATACTTCCGCCGGCTGGTTTAATTATTCCGATGATCAGCTGGAAGCTAATTGTAAACGCGCATTGGATAACGGCTTTCGCGCACTGAAATTAAAGGTAGGTGCAAAAGACCCGGACACGGATATACGAAGAGCGCATATTGTAAGAAACACCGTTGGCGATGAGATCAAAGTAATGGTAGATGCCAATCAGCAATGGAATCTGCCGCAGGCAATTGCTATTGGTAAAAAACTTGCAGCTATTAATCCTTACTGGATAGAGGAGCCCACGCACCCGGATGATATCCTCGCGCACAAAACCCTGGCGGATGCGTTGAACCCCGTGAAGCTGGCTTTGGGAGAACATGTACCCAATAAAGTGATTTTCAAGAATTACCTGCAAACAGGCAGCGCCGGGTTTATACAGGTAGATGCGGTAAGGGTAGGAGGCGTCAGCGAATTTATTACGGTAAGCCTGTTATGTAAAAAGTTTGGTGTGCCGGTGGTACCGCACGTAGGCGATATGGGACAGCTGCATCAGCATCTGGTGTTGTTCAATCACATTGGTATGGGACATGAAGCCTTATTCCTGGAGCATATACCGCACCTGCGTAAGCACTTCGTTCATCCTGCACTCATTACAGACGGCTTTTACAAGACGCCTGAAACACCGGGCAGCAGTTGCGATCTGCTGTCTCTTAATACTTTCCCGGGATGATAGCTACTACCGATATTATCATCAGCATTTGCTATGTGGCCTTTATTGTGGGGCTGGGCTTCTGGGCGGGATTATCCGGCAAGAAGAATGATTCAGCGGCAGGAGAATATTTCCTGGCCGGTAAATCGTTGCGCTGGCCCATGATAGGCATGGCATTGTTTGCCACCAACATTTCTTGTTTGCACCTGGTTAGTCTTGCCCAGAGCGGCTTTGATACCGGCTTGCTGGCAGGTAACTTTGAGTGGATGGCCGCCTTTACATTGATATTGCTGGCACTCTTCTTTATTCCGTTTTACATCCGTTCGGGAGTGGCCACGCTGCCGGATTTCCTGGAGCGGCGTTACAACAGGGCGTGCCGCGATTGGCTGGCGATTGTTTCCGTAGTATCGGCAATCGTGATCCATATTGCGTTTTCTTTCCTGGCGGGTGGCATTGTGCTGGAAACGTTGTTTGGCATAAACATGTTTACCAGTATTATCCTCATTGCATTGGTAACGGGCGCATACACTATTGTAGGTGGGCTCCGGGCCGTGGTGGTAACAGAATCCGTGCAAACGGTAGTGTTGCTGGGCGGCGCGGTGATCATCACGGTACTGTCGTGGTGGAAGGTAGGTGGCTGGCAACCGGTGGTGCAGGTGCTGCAGGAGGGCCATCAGTTGGATAAGCTGTCGATGTTGCATCCTGCGGGCGATCCGAATGGGTTGCCCTGGTATGCGGTGTTCCTGGGTTATCCTGTTATTGGTATCTGGTACTGGTGTGCGGATCAGACTATTGTGCAGCGGGTATTGGGTGCAAAGGATGAGAATCATGCGCGTACCGGCGCGCTGTTCTGTGGTTTTATAAAAGTGTTGCCTGTTTTTATTTTCATTCTCCCGGGACTACTGGCATATGTGTTGTTCAAGCAAGGACACCTGGACCTGGAAGTATTGCGGCAGGCCGATGGACAGCTGCATACGAAGGGCATTTATTCCGTGATGATTACGCGGCTGGTGCCTACCGGGCTGGTAGGTGTGCTGGTAGCGGCGTTGCTGTCGGGCCTGATGAGCCAGATCTCCGGTGCGCTGAACTCTATTGCCACGCTGGTGAGCTACGATCTGTACAAACGGAACCGTCCGCAGGCAACAGACCGGCAACTGGTGAAAACGGGCCGTATTGCGGCCGGTTTAGCGCTTATTTTATCCATTGGGCTACTACCATTGCTAAACAGGTATGAGAGTCTTTTTAACGGCATTAACGACGTAATATCACATATTGCACCACCCATCACCTGCGTGTTTCTGCTTGGTGTGTTCTGGAAAAAGGCATCTTCCCTTTCGGCGCAATATACTTTGTGGATAGGATCGGCGCTGGGTGCGGGGGTATATCTTACCGGAAAACTATATCCGATTAACATACCACCGCTGATGGTGGCTTTCTATTTGTTTGTGGTTTGTGCGTTGTTGCAGGTGGCATTGTCATTTGTGTTCCCGGTGCAGCATACCGCTGAAAGCAGCCGTCTTTACTGGGAGAGTCCTTTAGCGCCATTGCGGGTAAAAGGCTGGCCGGGGCTGGCTAACTATAAAGTATTGTCTGCCGTGTTACTGCTGATGATGGCAGCGCTGTACTGGTTTTTCCGGTAAGAGCCGTTTATAAAAAGATAAGCCTCTCCGGTTACCGGAGAGGCTTATCTTTTTATAATTATTTTATTTAGACATCTGCTGAATAATGGCTTCTGTAACACCGGTACTGGAGAAGCCCCCGTCGTGGAAGATGTTCTGCATGGTAACCATCCGCGTGTAGTCAGAGAACAGGGAAACGGTAAACTCCGCACACTGATCGGCGGTAGCATTTCCGAGTGGCGACATCTTTTCAGAGAAGGCTACAAAGCCATCAAAACCTGCAATGCCTTGTCCGGCGGTAGTGATGGTGGGCGACTGTGAAATAGTGTTGATGCGCACATGTTTTTTGATACCATACTGATAACCGAAACTGCGGGTAATACTTTCCAGCATCGCTTTGATATCGGCCATTTCGTTATAGTTAGGAAAGGCGAGGTGCGCAGCAATAAATGTAAGCGCCACTACGGACCCCCATTCATTGATGGCATCGTGTTTAATAGCGGTTTGCAATACCCGGTGAAAGCTCATGGCGGATATATCTACCGATTTATGCATGTAGTCGTAGTTGAGATTCGTATAGTCGTTGCCTTTACGCATATTCACGCTCATGCCAATGGAGTGGAGGATAAAGTCCACGCCGCCGCCAAAGTGTTCTTTTGTTTTGATGAAAAGGTTATCGAGGTCCTCCATGTTGGTAACATCGGCAGGGATAACCGGTGCGTTGCATTGCTGTGCCAGTCCGTTTATTTCACCCATCCGGATGGCAACAGGAGCATTGGTTAAAACGATTTCCGCACCTTCTGCCACGCAGCATAGTGCTGTTTTCCATGCAATGGATCTTTCATCCAGCGCACCAAAAATAATTCCCTTCTTTCCCTTTAATAAATTGTGAGACATGACGAAGTTTTAGTGTAAGGATTAATTGCTACAGGGATTAAATGTAGCCTAATTATTCCTCCGTAGGGAGTGGGTACGGAAATTTTAACATTTTATCCGGCGGCGGTATTTTAATGCCCGAATTGTTTCTGCAGATCCATTTGCAAAAACCAGAGTTCTTCTACCGGCACGGCTTTTTTACTGATGTTATCCAGGTCTTTTCCTTCCTTTGTAAATAAGAATGGTACGAAGCTGAATGCCTGGTTGCCGTTTAATGCAGCTACTTCTTCGCGCCAGCCTTTCCAGCGGAAAGCTTCATAGAATCCTTCAATGTCGCCGGAGCAGCAAAAGGAAATGAAATCGCTGTAGCTGATCTCCATATTTTCCCATTCCAGTGTATCAGGTGCAAAGTAAAATATGCTGCCAATTCCTTCCTGCGCCGCAATGCCGCCGGCATTGATGGCAAAGAAGCCACCTACCACATCGTCTGCTATTAATAAAAAGCCGGGTTGCTCACCGGAATGCATATACGATTTTCCATTATTCCAGGCAGGCAGTGTACGGTCCAGCTTTTCGTGGCCGGAGCCGAGTACCCGGATCCAGCCATGATCTACCAGTAGTCCGCCGGTTTCATAGATGATAGCGCCCATCGGGGAGCGGGTGGTTACCTGGGTTTCATATAAAGCCTGCTCTGCACGGGCACTATCTTTCGGAAGAATTTCTATATGGTTGCTACCATCTTTAATCCATTCCTTTACCAGGTCCCAGCCTGGTTCTTTTGTATTAATCAGTTCATTAACAGGTTTCATCTGTGCAAATTAAATAAAAAACGCGGGTGAACAAGAGGTGTTCATCCGCGTTTTAATATGATAAAGAAGCGCAATTATATCTCCCCCTTCTTCAGTTGTTGCACGGCATAGTCCACCGCCCTCGCGGTCAGCGCCATATAGGTGAGCGACGGGTTCTGTGTGGAAGTAGAAGTCATGCAGGCGCCATCTGTTACAAATACGTTGTTGCATGCGTGCATCTGGTTCCATTTATTCAGCATAGATGTTTTAGGATCGTTGCCCATACGTACGCCGCCCATTTCGTGGATATCCAGTCCGGGCGCCTGTTTGGAGTCGCTGGTATGTATATTGGTGAAACCGGCTTTGGTAAACATGTCGGTCATCTGCTCAAAGAAATCCTTCAGCATCTTTTCATCATTGTCGTCGTAGTCTACGTTGATATTGATTTGCGGAATGCCCCATTCGTCTTTCTTCTGACTATCCAATGTAACGGTGCTGATTTCTTTCGGAATAGTTTCACCCATCATGTGTGAGCCTACATACCAGGGTCCTGTTTCGCTGTTGAAGAGCTGGTCTTTCAGCGTTTTGCCAAATCCGTCGGTGTTGGTATGCGAGCCTCTGCCGGAGGAGAATCCTGCTGCATATCCACGGAGGAAATCTGTTTCCTGTTTGTGTACATTACGGAAGCGGGGAAGGTACGAGCTGGTAGGGGTACGGCCATCGGTGGTAGAGTCTTTGAATCCTTCGTATTGTCCGCTGATACGTCCGCGGTAACTATGAAAGGCAAAGTATTTTCCCAGCACACCGCTATCGTTGCCGAGGCCATTGGGGAAGCGGTGGGAGGTGGAGTTGAGCAGTACGGCGTTGGTATTTACGGCAGCGGCGTTTACGAAAATTACTTTTGCGTAATACTCCATCATTTCTTTGGTGTTGGTATCCACTACACGCACGCCGGTAGCTTTTCCTTTTTGTTCATCAAAGATGATGGAATGCACAACGGAAAACGGGCGGAGTGTAAGATTACCGGTTTTTTCTGCCCAGGGAATAGTGGAGGAGTTGCTGCTGAAGTAGCCACCAAACGGACATCCGCGGTGGCAAAGATCTCTCTTCTGGCATTGTCCTCTGCCCTGGTCCAGGTGGATCTGTTTTGGCTGCGTTAAGTGGGCGCAACGGGCGTAGATCACCTGTCTGTCTTTATAATTATCTTTTACAAAATCCTTAAAATAATTTTCTACACAGGAGAGTTCCAGTGGTGGCAGAAATTCTCCATCGGGGAGGTTTGGCAGGCCATCTTTGTTTCCGGAGATGCCTACAAATTTTTCCACGTGGCTGTACCAGGGGGCAATGTCTTTGTAACGGATAGGCCAATCGGTGGCGAAGCCGTCGCGGGCGGGTCCTTCAAAGTCGAAGTCGCTCCAGCGTTGTGTTTGCCTGGCCCACATCAGTGATTTCCCGCCTACCTGGTATCCCCTGATCCAGTCGAACGGTTTGGGCTGACCATAAGGATGATCGGTATCTTTCACGAAGAAGTGCATGGCATCTTCTTTATAGGCGTAGCAGCGGCTGATCACCGGGTTGGCAGCCTTAATGGCTTCGGGTATCTGGCCACGGTGGGGAAATTCCCACGGGAACTGGCTGGTAGTGGGGTAGTCTTTTATGTGTTTAACATCACGGCCTCTTTCCAGCACCAGTGTTTTTAAACCTTTTTCTGTGAATTCTTTTGCTGCCCATCCGCCGCTGATGCCGGAACCAATAATAATGGCATCAAACGTACGGTTTTGCAGGCTGGTATTATCTTTACTCATACAATTAGTAGTTAGGCAAGCTTCCGGGTAATGGGTTTCAGCGGTACGCAACCGTGGTATCTGGCAGGTACCAGTTCGTAGATATTTACTTTGGTAAGAAAATATTTGGAATTGGTATATGCCTTGATGGTAAGGCGTTTGGTAGCGCGGTAGAAAAAAGAAACGTCGTCCTTGTCGTCTTTTACGGCTTCAAGGGTTTTGAGCAGGGCTTCCCGTTGTGCGGGAGTGCTGTCCAGGAAGGTATGTCCGTTTAGTTTTTTAGATGCCTGTTCAAATGATTTCATGCCGCTGAGCCAGCGTTGCTGGTCTTCTTTTTTATAGCAATCGTCCATCATAATGAGGGTAAATAAGTGGGCGGACAGCTCCTTAGCGCCTGGCGTGGTAGTAGCGGGGATGATCGTTTCCACGAGTTCGGCCAGCATTTTCTCCTGGTCGCCATCTACCTGGATGTTCTTTAATGTTAATGATGTTCTGCTGGTGTGTTGCAAACAGGCAGGCAATATGGCCATGCCGGCTGACACATACAGCAGCTGCTTGAGCGCAGCTCTTCTTGTCACTTCCATTGATCGGAATTTATTGTAGTAAAACGGGAAATTATCAACATTTATTTAATTCTCTAATGTTTGCAAAAACGTTTTTTTGCTGCTTTATAACGTGAAAATCAGCTTAAATATAGGAGAATCCACGATTTTTTACAAAGATTATTGACAGACCGCGGGTGTACAGGTGTTTCAGTGATAAATATTTTTTAAAATTATCTTGTATTTATTCCGGTGAATCTCTATATTTGTTTTGAGCAATTAAACACACTTGTTATTTAACTTTTACCGGAGAGCAAACTACTTGTTTAAGTACAATTTTTAAACCGATCAACCAAAATCAACAAAACCTTAAACCGCCAGCCCGGATGGTGTTGCATGGATAGCAACTACCTTACATATAATGGGTTTTCGCGTAGTTTATTACATACATTAATTAAACCAGAGTAGAGCAGGCTTTGCAAAAAAGCCCGGGGTTTCTATTGTCAATTAAGCACAATTATGCTGTTATATAAACAGGCATAAAGGGGGATCTATGCCAATATAATCAGCCTGTCACAACCAGGATTCTTATCCTGAAGGGGATGGTATGCTGTATGAGGAAATATTATCACTAAACCAAAATTTGAACAATGGGCAAATACCCGCCGTGATGCACACTGCATCAATCGTCATGTGATTTTAATGGTTGCTCACCTTCCGGATTATTTTAATGATTGTCTTAGTGACAGTTAATAATCATTTGTCCGGTACGCATTATTTAACAACTAAACCAGCATCTGCACACGCGCAACAATCAACAGTTTCAGCGCCAACGGGATTGCTATGCCTATGCATAGCCTGTATCAAAAAAAATTGCTCACAGGAAACAGGAAAAAAACAGGCAGGCGTTGCCTGGTATACTCCCGTGCGGTATAGCACCGCTTATTGGCCGCTTTTAAAGAACAACAACCAGCATCTGAATCTAACTCTAAATCTAAAAACTGCACTCATGAAAAGAAATGCATCATTATGCTTTATGCTGATGCTTTTCGGGTTGCTCGCTTCTGCGCAAACCCGAACTGTTACCGGACATGTATTGGATGGAAGTGGCGCCGGAATTGGATTTGCTACGGTCCAAATTAAAGGTACCACTACCGGAACAATGACTAATCCAAATGGAGATTTTGAAATTCATGTAAAAGGCAATGTTATCCTGGTGGTATCTTCTGTAGGATACATTAGCCAGGAAATCCCGGTTACCAGTCAAAATGAGGTAACCATAAAACTGGCTGTATCTTCCAAATCAATTGATGAAATAGTAGTAACAGCGGGCGGTATCGCCAGTAAGAAAAAAGAACTGGGATATGCCAATACCGTAGTGAAAAGTGAAACACTGGTGGCGGCAAAACCTACCAACATAGCCGGAGGGCTGCAGGGTAAAGTAGCCGGACTGATGATCAATGGCACCAACGGTGGTGTGAATCCCAATTACCGCATCGTTTTGAGGGGACAGCGTTCTTTAACAGGTAACAACCAGGCGCTGATCGTGCTGGACAACATGATCGTTACCAATGATATTCTCGGTTACCTGAATCCGGAAGATGTGGAAACCGTTACCGTACTGAATGGCGCCGGAGCGGCCGCCCTGTACGGTTCACAGGCTTCCAACGGTGCAGTGATTGTAACGACCAAAAAAGGGAAGCAGGGAGTTACTTCCGTAAATGTTTCTCAAACTACCACGATTGAACAGGTAGCATTTTTTCCAAAGATCCAGAAGAAATTCGGCGCCGGTGGTACCGGTTATGGTACAGATGAAAACGGAAACCCTCCTTTTTCCTATCTCGAAAACCAGTCTTACGGCCCTGCTTTTGATGGTGTAAAAAGGCCCCTGGGACCTGCACTGGAAGATGGATCACAGGACTCAGCCTACTACCAGTATAATGATGGTCATAATAAATTCTGGAATAAGGGCCTGACTAATCAAACTGATTTTTCGATGTCTACCGGAGATGAAAAATCTACTTTTTATTTATCAGGACAATACCTTACCACAAAAGGAACCACACCGGATGATAAATATAACCGGGGAACTGTCCGGGTGAATGGAACAAGGAAAATAGGTAACACGATTAACATTACCTATCATACCGACTATGTTCAGAACAAATATGATATTACCAACGCCACTGCTGCTATGTATGCGAACATGCTGAACATGCCCAGCAACGTGGATATCACCAAATACAGCGATTGGAAAACAAACAAATTCGCTAATCCAAATGGCTTCTATAATCCCTGGTACCTGAACCCTTATTTCAGCAAGGATAATTTCAGATCTGATCAGAAAAATAATTATCTCACCGGAAACGTAGAATTGAAATTCACACCTCTCGACGGACTGGATTTCGTTGCCCGCCAGGGAATTGTTGCCAAGAACTATAACAGCAAAAATACCAACGGCGGATTTACCTATACCGAATTTGCCAAACATACAGATGCCAGTTCCAAAGCAGACATCGCGGCTTCTGTAGTAGACAACAGCAGTTACAAAACACAGTATCTCACTGATTTATTTGTTCAGTACGCACGGAAGCAGGGACGTTTCGACGTTAAACTCCTCGGCGGCGGCCAATGGCGCGAGGATCAGTCGAAATATGTTACCAACTCAGCGAACGGACTGGTGGTACCGGGTTTATTTAATGTAAGCAATGGAGTAGGCACGCCCGGCGCAACGGAAGCCAATTATAAAGCCAGGCAGATGGGTGTTTACGGAAGCGCTACCATCGGGTTCAACAACTACCTGTTCCTGCATGTCACCGGCAGAAATGACTGGGTATCGACATTAGCTGCAGCCAACCGCTCTTTCTTCTATCCTTCAGCAGATCTCTCATTTGTGGCCAGTGATGCCCTCACTGCGTTGCAGGGTAATAAAACCATCAGCTTCCTGAAATTAAGAGGCGGCTGGTCAAAAGTAGGACAGGTGAACCTGGGCGACAGCTACGACTTTGGCGCTTACCAACTGGAGCCTACCATCAGCGGCAAGTCGTATGGATTTCCATATGGTACCCTCGCCGGCTATACGGTTGATAACACGCTGGTATCAAACAATCTTAAACCTGAAATTACCAAAGGATATGAAGTGGGCTTCGACCTGAATATGTTTGATGACCGCTTTGTTTCCAATCTTACCTGGTTCAGTACCAAAACGGATGACCAGACAGTAAACACCCGCGTATCCTATGCTACCGGCTATAGTGTACTGAGAACCAATACCGGGCAGACGCAGAGTAAAGGCCTGGAAGTGACTGCGCATGTAACGCCTGTAAGATCTGCAGACTGGAGTGTAACTGTAGGCGGTAACTACACCTGGCTGGATAACAAAGTGAATTTTATCAATAGTGCCCTGCCACGACTGGCACTGTCCACTTACGGTGCAGATGGTCCGGGTTCCTACGCCGTACCGGGGCAAACATTCCCTGTTATTATGGGATTTGATTACAACCGCACCCCGGATGGAAAAGTGATTGTAGATGGTAACACCGGTCTTCCATCAAAGGCAGATACTATTTCCATACTGGGAAATGCAACGCCGCGGCATCGTTTGAGTCTTGATGCACAGGTAAGATACAAACGTTTTTCCCTGAGTGTGTTGTTTGAGTATCGTGGTGGCTACCAGGTTTATAACGCAATGGGGCCTGAAATGGACTGGTCGGGAACCGGCTACAGGACTGCCATATATAACCGTGAAAGATTTGTATTTCCGAATTCCGTGGTGGCAGATCCCGCAAATCCGGGTAAATATATTACCAATACCAACATAACAGTGAAGAATGGTAATGGTAACAATGGTTTCTGGACAGATGGCATCAACCGGGACGTTACCTCTAACTATGTAACCTCCGGTGATTTCTGGAAACTAAGGGAAATTTCTCTCTCCTACAACGTACCCACTGAAATATTGAGAAAAACAGGATTTGTGAAAGGATTAACCATCAGTGTACAGGGACGTAACCTGTTCCTCTGGATGGCAAAGGACAATTACTATACCGATCCGGAGTATAGCGATGCAGGTAACGACAGTAATGCTATTGGTCTTACTGGGCTGGGACAAACACCTCCTTCCCGTTATTACGGAGCCACCCTGTCTGCGAAGTTTTAAAATTGGATGAAGATCAAAAAAAATTATTTGCCATGAGAAAACTGAATTTTATCATATTTATGGGAATGCTGGTACTGGCTACCTCCTGTAAGAAATACCTGGATATTAACCAGGATCCAAACCGGGCGCTGGCTTCTTCTGCCACTGCTGAACTGATACTGCCGCAGGCGCTTACTGCCACTGCTTCAGCTATGAATCAATTCAACTCCTATGGTATGGAGTTGGCCGGTTATGGCGCCAATGCCGGCGGTTTTGGCGGGTTCGGACAAGCGATTTCCTATAGTTTTTCTTCCACTTACTTTACCGGTTTGTGGAATAATACTTACGACAACCTGGAAGATTACGCCACTATTATCAACAAATCGAAGGGCCAGCCTACCTATAAGTATTTTGAGGCGGTGGGCAGGATTATGCTGGCAAATAATTATCAATTGCTGGTAGATACCTACAATGATGTACCTTATACTGAAGCGTTAAGCGGCGCCAATAACCTGAGCCCTCAGTATACCGATGCAAAGCTGATCTATAAGGATCTGGCGGCACAGCTGGACACTGCCATTCAGCTTATCAATGAAGGCGATAACACCGTAGCAGTTCATGCACTGGGCAATGCGGATGTGATTTTTAACGGGGATGTGGTTAAGTGGAAGCAACTGGCCAATACACTTAAGTTAAGGATCATTTTACGTGGCAGTGGTAAAGTAACTTTCAACAACACCACATTCAGCCCGGATGGATTTCTTACCACCGATGCGCTGGTAAATCCGGGGTATATAAAAGACAACGGAAAACAGAATCCCAAATGGGAGAGCTGGGCGTATTCCAGTACGGGTACGGATGCCACTAAGGCATGGATGCCGAATATGTTTGTGTTTAGCTATTATAACGGGGTGAAATTATCAGATCCTTACAGGGGTGCCAACGTGTATTATAAATTCCCGGCAACGGGCCTGAACAGGCTTGGTGTGGAGAACAACAGCGTGCCATCCAGTGTTTCCGGCAATTTCTGGTATCCTGCAACAGGAAGGGATGGTAAAGCCGCCGTAGATACTACCGGTGTGCTGAAAGGGCCCGGCGCCGGATTCCCTTTACTTACTGCCGCAGAAAGTTATTTCCTGCAGGCAGAAGGCGCCGTCAAAGGTTTAATACCGGCCGGCAATGCTGCTGCGCTTTTTAACAACGGTATCAGTGCTTCTTTTAAATATTTATATACTATGGCCGATGGTAAAACTATTCATGGTGATCCGTCGGGCGATGTGGTAAAATATTTATCCGACAATGAGCTTAGCCCGCTGGTGAATTTTACACTGGCAGCTACCGCAGAGCAGAAGATGGAGGCTATTATCACGCAGAAATATATCGCCCTGAATTTCGTGAACAGCCAGGAAGCCTGGAATGAATACAGGCGCACACATTACCCAAAGATCAGTAACGCGGCCAATGCAGATGGTTACGCCACCTTTGCATCTTCTGTATCGGAAAGCACCCGCCCCGACAGGCTGCCTACCCGCCTGTTATATCCTTCTTCTGAAGGGGCTTACAATGCGGCAAATATGCCTAAAGGCATTAGTCCTTTTACTTCCCTGATCTTTTGGGCTTTATGATCAATTTAAAATCTGTGATATGAAACAATTTAAAATAAGCACATTATTTTTCTCCGTGTTCCTGCTGGCCGGATTTACATCCTGTCTGAAAAGCAATGACGATAAGATGGGGCTGGATATCAGCAAGACAGGTAATATCATTGAATTTGCCAATACGGGAGATAACGTGGCGGTGGCAGCTTCTGCCTATCCGCGATTCAGTACAGACCTGGGAGTAGTGGCGCTGGGAGATACCGTTTTCCTCCATGTAAACGTAAGCTACTCCGGCTCTACGGATGCGCCGGAAGATATTACAGTGGGCCTGGCAGTAGATACCGCGGCATTGGCACTTTTCAACAGGCAGAACGGCTCAGATTATGTTGCGCCTCCCGCCGATTTATTTAAGTTCTCTTCTTCGGTTGTAATAAAGAAAGGAACACGGAAAACGCAGGTTGAGGTGGCGATTATTAATAACGGCAATTTCGATTTTAACGTGAATTACGCTTTACCGCTGCAGATCAGCAGTGCTTCCAAAGGTGTAGTCAGCGGCAATTTTGGTAAAGCCATGTATTCTTTTTCAGCCCGCAATAATTATGATGGCGCCTATACCATGGCTGCTACCGCTCCGATGATGGACGTAGTAAACGCCGGGCTTACCGGGTTTTACCCACTGAAAATGCACCTGATCACTTTTACGGGTAACTCTGTTGCATTGTATGATATAGATGGTAATGCTGCCAAAACATACGGGCACCCGATAAAGAATGGAACTTCCGCATCGTATTATGGCAGCTTCAGCCCTGTATTCTTTTTTGACAGTAACGGTAAGATTACCAGCGTAACAAATTACTACGGCCAGGAATCCGGTGGTAATATGCGGTCTGCGGTACTGGATCCCACTGGTGTAAATAAGATCACATTTAAAGAAGATGGTAAAGTGGATTACTTTGAAGTGAGTTACATCATGACGCAGAGTATCTCTTCTCCGTTTTTACCAAGAACATATTTCCATGAAAAATTTACCTACCTGGGCGGAAGGTAGTTTTAGATGCATGAGTGATGAATGAACGTACCACAATGAGGAAGGTGACAAACCGGAATCATTGTGGTACTTTAATTTTATTTCACTCCTTTTTCAGGATTCCAGTTGCCCCGCAATTTACGGATATAAAGGATCTGGCCAATATGATAGGCGTTATGTGTGTTGATATTGGCAATAGTGCTGTATTGTGATGCGAGCTTTTTTTCATCGGCTTGTTCAATAGCAGTTTCCCAGGCAGTGAGCACACTGTCGATCCGTTTAACGGAGGCCTCCCATTGCTCCTTTGTGGCGGGAGAAAAGGTGTCGTCGTTATTGATATTGGCAGCCGGCTTTGCTTTCCCGTTGAATTTCTCCAACAGTCCGAGGTCCCAGAAAATGAGGTGGTTCACCAGTTGCGCAATGGAGTGGTTACCGGAGCTGTCTTTCCAGTTGGCCTCTTCAGAGGTAAGTCCTTCTATAGCGGTGTTTACTGTTACAAACCATTGTGCATGGGCCTTATCGTGGGTAGTACGTAACTGGTCCAGCAGTATGGATTTAATGGTAGCCGTTTGGCTGTAACTGAAAAAAGAAATTAACAGGAACGGGAGTACGAAAATAATTCTCATAGCGGGTATGTTTTGGAGTTTAGCTATTTGGTTGCGGATCAAATATAATGACTTTGTGATCTCAAACGACGAAAAATTTAACCGGTAACGTTCTCAATGAAAAAAAATAAACGGATGAGGCAAAACTTTATCTTTATCGGCATCCATCTAAAATGCAGAAGCCTATTGAGCGGTTGTTTGCAAAAGTGATGCAACAATTCCTGGTATACGTGCAATCCGGTCAGATGCCGGCCTGGGAAGTACCGGGTATGCTGGCAAAATATTATGCCACCACACAGGCGCTGTTGATAGCAAAGCGTTTAGCGTAATGATATCAGGGCAATTAAAATCAACCGAATGAAACAACAGACAGCTACTGTAACAGCGGGATCACTCAGCAGGCGGGACACCGTAATATCCATACTCATTGTGGGTTTACTGTTCTTCGTATTTGGTTTTGTGACATGGGTGAATGCCATCCTGATACCGTATTTCAAGATTGCCTGCGAACTGAGCAATTTCCAGTCGTACCTGGTGGCCTTTGCCTTTTACATCTCCTACTTCTTTATGTCGGTGCCGGCTTCATACCTGTTGAAGGCAGTGGGCTTTAAGAAGGGGATGATGATAGGTTTCTGGGTGATGTCGCTGGGAGCGCTGATATTTATACCAGCGGCGTATACACGCACTTATGAGATATTTCTTGCGGGGTTGTTTATTATTGGTCTTGGGCTGGCCGTGCTGCAAACAGCGGCCAATCCCTATATCACTATCCTTGGGCCTAAAGAGAGTGCGGCTGCGCGTATCAGCATTATGGGGATCTGCAACAAGGGGGCGGGTATAGTGGCGCCGCTGATCTTTGCTGCTGTGATACTGAAGGCTACCGACGGCGACCTGTTTAAGGAGCTTGCCCATATGACGGGGGATGCCCGCAATGCCGTGCTGGATGCGCTGATCAGAAGGGTGATAGCGCCCTATGCGGTGGTATCGGTGGTATTGTTTGCATTAGGTTGCATGGTGCGTTTTTCCCCTTTGCCCGAAATTGACACAGAGCATGAAGATGCAGCCGTCGCTAGTGCCAATGCGGGTAAAACGAGCATTTTCCAGTTTCCTCACCTGATCCTGGGGGCGCTTGCGATATTTTTACATGTGGGTACGCAGGTAGTGGCCATTGACACTATTATTGGTTATGCGGGATCCATGCATATCCCTTTGCTGGAGGCAAAAACATTTCCTTCCTATACGTTATTCGTTACCATTTGCGGCTACCTGCTGGGGATATCGCTGATACCGCGTGTGATCAGTCAGGCTAATGCCTTGAGGGTATGTACCATACTGGGCGCGGTGTTTACGCTGGCAATTGTATATATGCATGGCGAAGTGAGGCTGCTGGGGCATGTAACGGATATCTCGATCTGGTTTGTGGTAATGCTGGGTTTTGCCAATTCGCTGGTGTGGGCGGGCATCTGGCCGCTGGCGCTGGACGGATTGGGGCGGTTCACCAAACTGGGGGCGTCTGTGATGATTATGGGGTTATGCGGTAATGCGATGTTGCCGGTGATATACGGACTGGTAGCGGATATGTACAATGTCCGGTTGGCTTACTGGGTATTGTTTCCGTGTTACCTGTACCTGGTGTTCTACGCATTTTACGGATATAAACTGAGAAGCTGGCGCAGGTCGTAGGCATAGGGCGGTCGTTTATTAGGGTGGCAGGTGTTTGGCCGGATAAAAAATTGTATACTTGAGGATTATAAAGAGGCGTATCCGCACCTGACTGATGACGATTTAGTAAAAACGTTCCTGGAACAGGAGCGCAATAAAAAACTTCTGCTACATGCTTAAAGAAAGAATCCGGCAATTAGCCAGCGGACTGCTGGAGGAGGCAACGGCCAACCGTCGCCACCTGCATACGAATCCAGAACTTTCCTACCGGGAATACCAGACGGCGCTTTTTATAGAAGAGAAGTTGCGTGCGCTGGACATTCCGTTTGAAAGGATGGCAGATACCGGGATTGTTGCTTTATTGCAGGGGGAGGCCGCCCCATCGGACAAGGTGGTGGCGCTGCGGGCGGATATAGACGCCCTGCCCATTATTGAGTTGAATGAAGTGCCCTACCGTTCGCAGAATGAGGGGGTGATGCACGCCTGCGGGCATGATGTGCATACATCGTCCCTGCTGGGCGTGGCGGGGATCCTCAGCCGGATGAAGGAGGAGTTTTCCGGTACGGTGAAGTTTATTTTCCAGCCGGCGGAAGAGGTGATCCCCGGCGGGGCCAGTTTGATGATTAAGGCAGGGGTACTGGAAAATCCACGGCCGCACCATATCCTGGGGCAGCATGTGATGCCGGAGTTGCCGGTGGGCAAGGTAGGGTTCCGTTCCGGGCGCTATATGGCCAGTAACGATGAAATTTCCATTACGGTGAAAGGGAAGGGCGGTCATGGTGCGATGCCGCACCTGGGCATTGACCCGGTGGTGATTGCCTGTCATATGGTTATAGCACTGCAACAGATTGTGAGCCGCCGTGCCAACCCGTTGCTGCCATCAGTATTGACTTTTGGTAAGATGCATGCCAACGGGGCCAGTAACGTGATCCCGGATGAAGTGAAGCTGGAGGGTACATTCCGGTCGCTGGACGAAACCTGGCGTAATGCGGCACATGAGAAGATTAAAAAGATGGCCATCTCCATAGCAGAAAGTATGGAAGGGTCCTGCGATATTAAAATAGAAAGAGGATATCCTGTACTGATAAACGAAGATAAACTGACGGCTGCCAGCAAGGCATATGCCGTGGACTACCTGGGTGAAGAACAGGTAGCTGACCTGGACATCTGGATGGCGGCAGAAGATTTTGCGTCCTATTCACAGGTGGCGGATGCCTGTTTTTACAGGTTGGGTGTACGCAATGAAAACAGGGGCATTGTATCCGGTTTGCATACCGCCACTTTTGACGCCGACGAAAAAGCGCTGGAAACCGGCGCCGGGCTGATGTCTTATCTCGCACTGAAGACTTTAGGTAACTAATGAAAGCGTTGAGGCCACACTTATTATTTTGTTAACCGCCGGTTAACAACGGCAGATTCATTGCATTCACGGGCAATAATTATGCGTTCACAAAATAAGGTGGGCAACTAACGGCCATGAGTATATCTTTGTATCAGGTTTTTCATAGGATATGGTTAAAATATTAAAGGGGAGGTAGTCTTGCCACCCCTTTTTTTTATGTCTGGTATGCTGCGTGCTGTTTCTTTCAGTTAATTTCGTTTAACCCTCACCGTTATAAGCAGCTATTAAAAATATGTTTAGCTTCAAATATATATTTCATTTGCATTATGAAAGCAAATAAAATGTTATTTATCTTCGCGCCCTATGTTAGCGGTTCCTGATTCTATCGATATTATCATTCCTACTTTCCGGTTGGATGAGCAATATTTGCTTCCCCTGATTCATTTGCCGAAACCAGGTGGATGGCAATTTAACTATTACATTATTGCGGATAATCCGGGGGTAAAGCCCGGAGCGGAATTGCAGCGGCTGGCGAAAGAGGGCGTAATTCATCTTTTTATAAATTCTGAAAACAAAGGTCCGGGTGAAACCCGTAACAGGGGCATTGAGGAGGGAAACGGAAGCTGGATTCTATTCCTGGATGATGATATTGTGGCGGACAGCGACTTGTTGTTACAATATGTAAAAGCGACTAAAGAGAAAGCAACTGCGATTGGTTTTATTGGATTAACAGATTTTCCTGCACCGGTAAATGCGTTTACGCGGGCGCTGGATGCAGCAGGCCTCACCAGTATTTTTACTATCGCGAAAAAAAAGGAGCAATTCATGTGGGGGGTAACGGCTAACATTATGTTTAAGCGGAGCGCATTGCAGGATTTGCGGTTTTCCCCGATGTTGTCGGCTATTGGCGGAGGAGAGGACATTGATCTTGGGGCCAGGGTAAGTATGTTGCATGGTACGCAATTTATGTGTGTTAAGGAAGCACGTGTTACGCATCCGTGGTGGAACCATGCGCAACCGCATTTCGATCGCTTTACCCGTTATGGTGCAGGGATGGCGTTGTTGCTGCCGCGGTTTAAAAAATTTACCTGGTATGCGTTTCCTAATCCCATAGAAGGATGGGTGCTGGCATTGCTTTGTGCGCCTTTGTTTTTTATATTTCTCAGCTGGCAGAAATGGCTGATCTTTTTAGCAGCTATTCCGTTAATTGACATGGGTATTAACTACGTAAGGGCTGCCGGCATGGGGTATCGTGAATTGAAAGTAGCGTATTACATGACGTTGTTGCGGTGCAGTACAGAGTGGGGTATGTTTAAAACCATGATAGGACAGGGTAAACCGGCGTATTTTATGAAGCGGATCAATGTTGATTTTACGCGTCCCCGTCACTTCCGCACCAACCGGTGGCGGATCACCAAGCTGGTCATCTATCTTATATTACTATCGTTATTGATCTTTATAAAATAATAAATTCCTATTTACCTGATTGTTTGTACCAGCACTAACAGCAGAATGCTTTTTTTGTTATCTTTCTTTTTAAGTTACTGCCTGCACATAAACGTTCATGAATGAAGAAGGTACTGGTGCCACTACCTGATTATGGTTTCGATCCCACCGAAGCGGCTATACCCTGGTTGTTGCTGACGGCAAAGGGATACGACGTGCAATTTGCCACGCCGGGCGGTTACAGCGGGATGGCGGATCTCCGGATACTGAGGGGAGAACAGCTGGGTATGTGGAAATGGTTGTTGCAGGCGCGTGAAGATGCGGTGATGGCTTATCACCGGATGTCGAACAGTGAATCTTTTTGTACCCCTTTAAAATATACCCAAATCCGTCCGGAGGAATATGACGCGCTTTTGCTGCCTGGCGGCCATGATAAGGGCGTGAAGGTTTACCTCGAATCATCCCTGTTACAGGAGGCCGTTGCTCATTTTTTTATGGCGCAGAAGCCGGTGGGCGCTATTTGTCATGGTGTGGTGCTGGCTGCGCGAAGCAAAGACCCGCGGACGGGGTTATCCGTTTTACATTCCTATAAAACCACTGCCTTGCTGGCCAGCCAGGAGCGCATGGCTTACCATCTTACCCGGTGGTGGTTAAAAGATTATTATCTCACGTATCCTGTTACTGTACAGGCCGAGGTGACGGCGGCGCTGGGCGATCCCACGCAGTTCCTTTCCGGGCCGCTGCCTTTGGCCCGGGATGATGCCCAACATCCGGAGCGGGGATTTACGGTACGGGACCGGCACTATCTATCTGCCCGCTGGCCGGGCGATGCGTACCGTTTTTCCACGGAATTTATACATATGCTTGAGCATGCTTAACAGGGGTAAGTGCTTACCTAAAGTATATCACCCCGTTTCGGTGGGCCGCAATGACCTAAATTTGTAACCATGAGTAAGCATGGATTAAGACGGCCGCTGTCGGTTTTGGACCTGGCACCGGTAACAGAAGGAAGTACGCCTGCAGATGCATTCCGGAATAGCCTGCGGCTGGCACAACACGTAGAAAAGTTGGGATATAAGCGTTTCTGGATGGCTGAGCACCACAATATGGTGAGCGTGGCCAGTTCGGCTACAGCGGTATTACTGGGATATATAGCCGGTGGTACCAACACGATCCGGGTAGGTTCAGGCGGTATTATGCTGCCGAACCATGCGCCGCTGGTGGTGGCCGAGCAGTTTGGCACCCTTGCCTCGCTCTATCCCGACCGGATTGACCTGGGCCTGGGAAGGGCGCCGGGTACCGACCAGGTAACTGCGCGGGCATTGCGCCGCGACCGGCTTGGGGCGGGGCATGATTTCCCGGAGCAGGTACAGGAATTACAACAATACTTATCGTACGATAACCATACCAGCGCTGTGAGGGCGATACCTGGTGAGGGCCTTGATATCCCGATATGGATACTGGGTTCCAGCACCGACAGCGCTTACCTGGCTGCGGCTATGGGTTTGCCCTATGCCTTTGCGAGTCATTTTGCACCCGCACAGTTGCATGCCGCGCTGAAAATATACCGGCAGCAATTCAAGCCTTCTGAATTTTTGTCTGCTCCGTATACGATGGCCTGTGTAAACGTAATTGCGGCGGATACCGATGCAGAAGCCAACCGGTTGGCCACCTCGTTTTACCAGTTGTTCCTCGGTATCATCCGTGGTAATCTGCGGAGACTGGGCCCACCGATAGACAGTATGGAGGGAGTGTGGAATGAGTATGAGGCGGCGCATGCACAACAGATGCTGAGTTGTTCCTTTATTGGTAGTTCCGCTACTGTGCAAACAGGCTTGCAGCGTTTCCTGGAAGAAACACAGGTAGATGAGCTGATGGCTACTGCGCACATTTACGACCAGGACACACGGCTTCGGTCGTACGAATTATTGAAAGGAATCGTTGATAATTTATAAGTTAAGTAAAGAACAATATTAATAATGGCGCTGTTTTTGACAGCGCCTTTTGTGTTTACGGGCTGGTGAAGGTTGGGAGGGTGTATACAGGGTAGCTTTTTATTGTATCTTTATGTAATGGGTTGTCAGGTGGCAGCTTAAAAAACGATCTATGGTTCAGACAATGCGAACAGTTATAACCGGTACTGGTAGCTTCATTCCTGCCAACAAAAAACTAAATAAAGATTTTTTGCAACAGGAATTCTACAGTGACCGGCAGGAAAGAATCCCATCTGAGGCGGCAGACATCATCCGCAAATTTGAGGAAGTAACGGGGATTTCTGAACGCAGGTATGCCGATATAGATATGAACGCCACGGAGATGGCAGTAGCGGCGGCAGTAGCAGCTATAAAAGATGCGGGAGTGGACCCGGAAACGCTGGATCAGATTATCCTGGCGCATAATTTCGGGAATGTATTAACAGATACGATTCAGTCGGACGCGGTACCATCGCTGGCTTCCAGGGTGAAGCAGGCATTGGGTATCCGCAATCCTTCCTGTATACCCTACGATATTTTGTTTGGCTGCCCGGGATGGATCCAGGGATTGATCCAGGCAGATGCGTTTTTTAAAGCAGGACTGGCGAAGAAGTGCCTGGTGATAGGAACAGAAACCCTGAGCAGGGTGATTGACCGCTACGACCGTGACAGCATGATTTTCAGTGATGGCGCAGGCGCCGTGATTGTAGAGGCTTTCAAAGACACGGAAGGTACGGCAGGAATTATCAGTGCGAGCGCACAGTCGTACGCGATGGACGAGCTCAATTATATTTATATGGGTAAGTCGTATGCACCGGAAGCGGATAAGCGTGTACGTTATATCAAGATGCTGGGTCGCAAGGTATATGAGTTTGCACTGAAGCATGTGCCGGAGGCAATGAAGGCTTGTTTGGACACAGGAGGTGTGAACATTGCAGATGTAAAAAAGATCTTTATACACCAGGCCAATGAGAAGATGGATATTGCCATCATCAAGGCTTTCTACTTATTATACGGTATTAAAGATATACCGGTGGATATTATGCCTATGAATATCCACGAGCTTGGCAACAGTTCTGTGGCCACGGTTCCTACTTTATTTGACATGGTACGTAAGGGGCATATTGCCAACCAGGAGGTGCATGCCGGCGAAGTGATCCTGTTTGCTTCTGTGGGAGCGGGCATGAACATCAATGCGATTTGCTACCGGATGTAATTATCGTATAAGCGTTACCGTACCTTTTTTGCTGAAGCGGCGCCCGGTGTAATCCACGCCCTGCACCATCCATACGTAGGTGGCGGCGGGAGCAGGGCGCCCCTGCCAGTTTCCGTCCCATCCGCCGGGGAGGTCGGCGCTGCGGAATATTTCCTGGCCCCAGCGGTTCCAGATACAAAAGAAATCCAGTTTGGGTACGCCTGCGGCAATTACGCGGAAGATGTCGTTGCGCCCGTCGTTGTTGGGAGTGAATGCGTTTGGTACGTAGAATTCCGGTCCTTCATACACTTTTATGCTTACGTCATCGTGGTCCTCACATCCCTCCGGGGAGGTGAGGGTGAGGCGGTATGTCTGGTCCTTTTGCAGGATGGCGACGGGGTTGGGTATGTAGGGATCATTGAGGCCGGTGGTGGGCGACCAGGCATAGCGGATCCGGGGATTGAGCCATTCCGCCTGGAGTTGCAGGGGCTGGCCGCTGGCAACGATAGTATCTTTCCCGGCCTGTGCGAATACGGAAGTAACCCTGACGGGAACTTCCACTTCGGGCGAGATGCAGCCGTCGCTGCTAACGGCGTATAGCCGTACGGGGTAGTAGCCGGTATCCGCGAAGCGGAAGGTGCCCTGTTGCTGCAACAGCGTGTAGCCGTTGCCGAGGTCCCAGTGCCACCGGCTGATGGGCGTGGCCGGTGTGAGGTTGGTTCCTTCAAAGCCGGTAGGAACGCCCAGGCACACATCTTCACCCCTGCCGCTTACCTGCGGGGTGTTGCTGACCAGGACAGATTTGGTGGCGTTGCTGCCACAGCCCTGCGCGGAGGTAACCGAGAGTTGTATTTGCCGGGTACCGGGTGTGGTGTAGGGCGCTGTTGGTTGCTGACCGATAGCGGTGGTGCCATCGCCCCAGTTCCATTCCCATTTCTGAAGTGTTCCAACGGTGATGGTAGTACGATCTTCCATCTGCATTTTGGCATTGAGACAAAGTGGGTCGGGGCCAAAGTCCACTACCGGGTACGCACCTACGGTGAAAGGCGCTTTTAAGGTGTCGGACATACAGCCGCTGTTATCTTCAATCACCAGTTTTACTTCATAATGACCGGCCGCAGGATATACGTGAGCGGGCGGCAGGGGAGCGGTGGAAAGGGTTCCATCTCCCAAATCCCACCACCAGCGGGTGATAGAGCCGAAAGAGCTGGAATTGTCCCTGAACTGGATGGGAGTACCATCGCAGAAAATCTGCTGGGGATTGAAATTAAATTCCGGGCGCAGGGCGGCGCAAAATTCCTGTTTGTTGGTGCTGCTGCCTGTAGATCCGGCAAAGCCCCAGAACACGCTGGGATCCCCGCCGAAAATATCGTTTACAATGTCCTTATCGAGTGTGAGGCGCAGTTCATTATCCACGCTTATTTCCATATGCTTTGTTGCCGCGTCCCACCGGATGCGGAAGAGATGCCAGTTGCAATCTTCAATATTATCGCTGTTGGCCAGCACAGTTACCGGTGTGGTAAGATTGCCGGTGGGATCGCTGTGATCCGTAATGCCGTTCATCTGTATGGCGATATGATCATAGGGAGGGTCATTTTCATCGCTGTTTTGCCAGGTATCGATAATGATACCGAGAGACGGTGAAATGCCTTTAAAACCGATGCCCTGACCGGTACCGCCGAGATTCGTGCCTTTGGTTTGCAGGATGAAACCAATACCATCTGCACCGGTTGCATCTTTACAACCCAGGTTTACATCAAACACATAATTAAACGACTGGTTGAGGTTGATCTTGTTTTTATTCCATACGGTGCCGCTGGTGAACTGCTGATCCGGTGTGAGCACATAGCAGTTGCACGTACGCTGGGCAGCTGCGCCATTGAGTATGTATGGCAGGGCTGTCTGACCCGTGAGTAGGGAACTTTTCAGCAGCAGTAGACCAGTGATCAGGCATAGTATTCTTTTCATGTCGGGGAGCCGGGCAGCGGGACAGATTGCCGGTAACAAGTTACATTCTTAGTGATTAAGATCAAAGCATAATTATTGGGCGACATAGGTTTTTCCGTTAGATTTGCCGGACCCAAAGAGACGGAGACATGCAAATTACGATCAGTGTAAAACAAGCCGGCCGGAAACATGCGATTATAGACAGGCAGGTACTGGAAATAGACGATATAACGGATCATCCGTCACTCCGCGAATTGCTGATGGCGGTGGTGAAACAACAGGTAACTGCGTATAACAATAAGCTGCCGGAGAAAAACCTATTGCCCTTCCTTTCCCCGGAGCAAACGGACGACCTTGCCGCTACGGGTAAAGCCGGTTTTGGCAGTATTTACAACGAACATAAAGCTGATGCGGAAAAGGCGCAGACTACAGCCTTACAGGCATTTGAAGACGGCCTGTTTGCGGTGTTTGTCAATGATAAAGAAATAGAGAATTTAACAGCCATTTTTTCGTTAGATAGTCTCACAATTATTACCTTTATCAGGTTAACCTTTCTCGCCGGAAGCATCTGGTAAAGAAAAATTGTTTTAACCCGTCAACGTTTAGTAAAAGACCTTTTATGGATGCAAAAAAGTTCCTGGAGAGCCGGGAAATCCCTGACCATTTGAAAAAAATGGCAGAGGAGCTGGAAGCCATTAATGCCAACAAAATTACCCATCCTTTGTTAACGAAAGAGATGGCCGCACTGGGATTACTGTTTTTACTGGAATCGCCGGAAGAAGAGAAAGACCACTCTTTTGCTTACCGCAGAAATGTAACGTATAAGGATACACGTTATAATCTTATCGCCTCGCTGCTCCCGGCAAATCACTGGAATGATCCTGCCGCATGGAGTTTACTTGTTTATTTTTTTGGAGAAGAAAAGGCGGCCTATGTAAAATATGCGTGGGAGCGGATTCCTTACCAGATGTACCAGGTAAGTTCGGCCCGTCGTTCTTTCCGGGCGCCGCATGATCCGGAAGTGTATTTTGTAAACCAGTTGAACTTTATTATTCATGCTGTACCGCAGGCTTCACAAACTACGTATGCGCCGGTAGTGAAATTTAACTGTTTTGATTTGAGCGTAGTGGAGCAGGTGCGCTACGACCAGGAACTGCAAAGTCATCAGCTGTACCGGGTTTGGGCAGCAGCCATTGATCTTGGTAATGATGCGTTGCTGCAGGTGATGGAGGATATTATTTTTAATAAAGACAGCATTGGTAAAGTTACGCGGGCCATTATCAAAGCGTTGCTGAATAGTGAAAAACAGCCTGCATGGGTATTGGTAGAGAAGTTGTTACTGGCCGCACAACGGCAGGAAGGGCTGCGGCAAACCATCCTGGAATCGCTGGATGAAACAGGTATTGGTGCGCTGAAGTATATGACGAAAGTGTTGCTGGATAATAACATGACCCGTTTTTCTTCTGTAGTGCGTGCCGTGGATGTATGGGCCGGCCTCGGCTGGGAAGCGGAGAAAGAAACCACCGTGAAGCAGTTCCTTGAAAAAGCGCATATATACCTCGAAACACCTGCGCTGATACCGGAAGCCGTGCAGAGCAAAAACAACATGGAGGTATACATGGCACTGTGGGCGCAGGGCGTACTGGATGTGCAGCTGACAAAACCTTACCTGGATGAGTTGTTTACCAATGGCACTACAGAGAAGCGTTGCCTTGCGCTGAAGTTTGCAGGAGAAACAAAATATTATAATATAGACATGCCCCTGTTTTACCGGGCATTGGAAGATAAGGAAGAAGTGGTGCTGGGCATGGCGCTGACAGGTATTAATTTGCTGATCTATAACCGTGGAGAGCATTACGATAAATATTTCCCGGAATTATTTGACCGGCTGCATGCTATTGTCCAGCGCAGCAGCGGCAAAGAAAAAACGTTTACCGGCCAGGTGTTTTCGTGGATGAATGTGGAGTTCGACCGCAATGCGGCATTGCAGGTGATGACGCACCTGGTGCTGGACCGGCAGGACCGGTTGGATACAATGTTGCTGTATTTTGATGAGATGAATGTTTCACTGCGGCAGCAGCTGACGCATCTTACCTTTCCTTATCATGCGGCCTGGGGCTGGAATGAGCAGACTGCGAAAGATGCCCCGGAACTGACAGCGTTTCAGCGGAACTTTGCGATACGCCTGTTGAAAGACCGGGCTGAACTTGTGGTGGATGTGGCTTTCCGGGCATTGGGGAAAGAGCAGTTTACCACGGAAGAGATGGCAGTGTTTATAGAGTTACTGAAAAGAAAGAGCGCCGGCGGCAGGAGCAAAGCCATTGCATTGATTTTACGGCAGCCGGAAGCGGTGATAGCGGCGGTTACCACGCAGTTGCTGGAAGGAGACACCGAGCAGCGTTTAGCCGGACTGGATATTGCTGTACAGCTGAAAAAGGCAAACTGTTTAACAAAAGAAATCAACGATTGGCAGGCATCTTTCAAGGAAAGAAAAAATATATCGCAGCGTGAAGAAGTGTTGTTGTCACAATTATCTGCGGAGAATGAGGCGCTGAATTTTACAGTGGAGAATGGTTACGGCTTATATGATCCGGCGCTGATATCGCCGGTGGTAGCGCCTCTAGTAAAGACCGATGATTATTATGCGCAGTGTTTGCAAACCGGGGAGTTTGGTTTTTCCAAACCCATAGCTGCTATACAACAGGCGTTGGAAGCGTTGTACGCATTGATATTGTCGCATGGCGATTACGAATATGAAGTGGAGCAGTATGATGGGAGTCGTGCCAAGGTGTTGCTGGCGAATGAATTTAATAAGAACAAACCTTATAGTTACCGCTTTGAAACACCCGAAGCGGAGTATGCAGCTTATCCGTTGCCGGAGGTGTGGGAACAGTGGTACCAGGCCAACAACATACAGTCACGGGATTTGTTTTTGTTGAATACGCTGATGCTGGAGCAGCAGGAGCAGGTGGCAGCATGGCAGCATTTAACGGATGTTTTTTATCCTGCTGCAGAAGTGATGTTACCGGCTGCCGCGAGAAAGCAGCATCCTTATAAATGGTCGAATCCAGTGTTGCGGGCGCTTACGGCGTTGCAGCTGATCCATCCTTTTGAAGAACGAAATGCGTTTCTGCTTGGCGTTGCCAGCAGGCTGTTTGCGTCTTTTACGCCGGAGGTGTTTACTTACCGGTCGGATGGTACAACCTATCCGTATGTGCGTGGCGGGTGGCAATTGCTTGCCGTGTTGAATAAACCTTTGGAGTTGGTGAGTTCCCGCCTGGCGCCGGAGCTGATAAACGATTGCTGGCAGCTGTACCACTGGCGGCAATTTACAGGATTGCCGGATAGCGCGGGTGATCATTTACCACCGCTGGAGGTGTTCTGTTATGCTTACCAGGCAGGGCTTGTCAGCGAGAGTGAAATGTACCGTGGGCTGATCAGCAAGGAAAATATCCGGTTGTTATCGCAGGGTAAGCCGCATAAAAATGGGTTTGATTATTTTGAACAGTTTTCTTTCCTGGAAGCGATGTTTGTACGTATGCGCGAACATTTCCTGGACATAGAACTGAAGCGGGGTGATACACCCACGGCAGTAACGCAGTTTGTGCCGCAGCTCAAGCAGGTGTATGGTATTAGCCGGTTTGCGGAAATATTAACGGGACTAGGGAAGACCTCTTTATACCGGGGTTACATTTATACCTGGGGCGATACCTTTACGCGGCAGCAGCAGTTTAGTACATTGCTGAAGAAGTGTTATCCATTGCCCGGAGATACGCAGGACCTTTTTAATGCCGCTATGCAGCAACTGACTGTAACGGAAGCACAGCTGATTGAAGCAGCGGTGTATGCCCCGCAGTGGCAGAAATTTGTGAGCAGGTACCTGAACTGGAAAGGACTGGATGCCGCCATCTGGTGGATGCATGCGCATACCAAATCGTCCGGTGCGGCGGAACAGAATGCAGAGGCAGAGAGTGAGATAGCGCGTTACAGCGCGGTGGACCTGGCTGATTTTAAGATTGGTGCTGTTGACAAAGACTGGTTCCTGAAAGCATATAAAGAGATAGGGAAAGTGCGCTGGCAGGTAGTATATGATGCCGCCAAATACATCAGTGATGGTAATGAGCACCGGAGAGCGCGTTTATACGCTGACGTTATTACCGGGGATATTAAATTAAAAGAAGTTACCCAGAAGATAAAAGAGAAACGCGACCAGGATTACCTGCGGATGTATGGCCTGATTCCGTTAAGTAAAACCAACGCCGGTAAAGATGTGCTGGGACGTTATGAGTACCTGCAGCAATTTAAGAAAGAGAGCCGGCAGTTTGGTGCGCAGAAGCAAACCAGTGAGGCGCTGGCCATTAGGGTAGCGCTGGAGAACCTGGCCCGCAATGCTGGTTACGCCGATCCGCAGCGACTAACCTGGGCGATGGAAACCCGGCAGGTACAAGGGATTTTATCAAAAGAAACGCAGGTGAAGTATGATGATGTGACCATCGGGCTGGTGATTGATGACACCGGTGTGGCCGATGTGATAGCCTTCAAAGGAGATAAGGCCCTGAAGGCAGTTCCTCCGAAATATAAGAAAGACGCAAAAGTAGAAGAACTGCATGATTACCGGAAGATATTGAGGGAGCAGTTCAGCCGGTCGAAGAAATCACTCGAAGATGCGATGGTACGGGGCGATGGATTTTTATATTCAGAACTGGCTAATTTATTTGATCACCCGGTAATTGCGCGACATTTAGAGAAGCTCGTGTATGTAGCCGGAGAGCGGCATGGGTTTTACCACAACGGTGTGTTACATACACCGGGAGGAAAGGAATTTGTTTTGGCAGAAGGAGATGAGATCCGTATTGCCCACAGCGCAGACCTGTACCGGTTGCGTGTATGGAGTGACTACCAGCGGTATCTTTTTGAGAAACAGTGGCAGCAACCATTTAAACAGGTGTTCCGTGAGCTGTATATTCCATTGGCAGATGAGCTGGCGGAGAAATCTATCTCCCGCCGTTACGCGGGGCACCAGGTGCAGCCGGCTCAAACCGTAGCGTTGTTGAAGAACCGGCATTGGAAAGTGGACTATGAAGAAGGGTTGCAGAAAGTATTCCATAAAGAAGGTTTTGTAGCGAAGATATACGCGATGGCTGATTGGTTTTCGCCTGCAGATGTGGAGCCCCCTACACTGGAGACCATCATATTTCATGACCTGAAAACCGGGAAGCCGGTGGCCTTTGAGCAGATCTCTCCACTGATATTCAGTGAGGTGATGCGGGATATTGACCTGGTGGTGAGTGTAGCGCATGCCGGCGGGGTGGATCCGGAGGCTAGTCATTCGTCCATTGAAATGCGGAGTGTGTTGCTGGCGGAAACGCTGCGTTTGTTTAAGGTAGATAACGTGACCATCAGTGGCAGTCACGCGCGGATCAAAGGGCATCACGGCGAATATAGCGTGCACCTGGGTAGCGCTGTGGCGCACCAGCTGCCGGGAAAGTACCTGTCTGTTTTGCCGGTGCATTCGCAGCACCGCGGCCGGATATTTTTACCGTTTATAGATGATGACCCGAAATCGGCCGAGCTGATCTCCAAAGTACTGTTGCTGGCGAGAGATACTGAGATCCAGGACCCAACAATTTTGTCGCAGTTAAACATGAACTAACCAGATGAATATCATTACAGATTATAAAAACAGACAGCTGTTCCTTTCCAGCATTGATGAGAAGGGAGCAGCTCCGCTGTGGTACGACACGCCCAACGAACGGGTGCAATTGTGGAAACAGTATCCCGGTTACAGCGTGGTAGCATGGCATCCCGGCAACCGCTGGCTGGTGCTGAATTCCCCGATGATTATAGGATCCCGCAAACTGGTGAGCCGGATGGTGGTGATGAACATTGACACACAGGAAGAACTGTACAGCAGCAACCGGCACCTGTATTATAACGCCCTCTTTAATGCAGCAGGCACGCATATCCTGCTGGAGGCCTACAGCCAGAAACCTGTTTGGGTGGATATTGCCACCGGTGAAATTGTAGCAGTAGTACCTTCCGCAGTACGCCTGGGCGATGGCACTTACGATTCTTTTCAGGATGTTTTTTATTTCCCGATGGAGAAACAGAAGGCATATATCCGCGTGGACGGCGCCGATTTTACCTGTACTAAAGTAAAAACACCTTACCCCGACCTGGTGAGCAAAATCACCTGGTGGAACGGGCAGTACCTGATTCTCACGCATGGCAACGTCCTGTTTTGCTGCGATCAGCAGTTCCAGCCCCTGTGGCAGCGCAACTTCTCCGACCTGGGCGGCGACAGTGGCCAGGTACATGGCACGGATATCCTGGTAACGGAAGACGATACCCTGATATGCCTGAGCGCCGGCGCCACCGAAGCCAACGGGTGGGGCGTGGAATATGTGCTGGACCGGAAAACCGGGGCTGTCCGTAATATCATCCAGTCCGAACAGGGCCGCGGACGTATTATCGGCGCCTATTTTCATCACTACGTACTTTTATATACCATGAAACTGCTGAACCTGGATACGGGAGCAGTGGAAGCATTTTTGCCCGGTTTTAAGTAATTTGCACCTGATTATGGATATAAGCGTTAACAAATACATCAGTGAAACCGGCTTTTGCAGTCGCCGCGAAGCTGATAAATATATTGAACAGGGCCGCGTAACGATCAATGACAACATCGCCTCCAAAGGGAATCGCGTTAAAGATGGCGACGTGGTAGAAGTAGACGGGGAGCCTCTCAAAAAGAAAAAAGCTACCGTGTACATTGCCCTGAACAAACCCAAAGGGATCACCTGTACCACAGACCTCAAGGATAAAACCAATATCATCGACTACGTGAACTTTCCCTCCCGCATATTCCCGATAGGCCGGCTGGATAAGCGTTCCGAAGGACTGATATTCCTCACCAACGATGGCGACATCGTAAATAAAATCCTGAGAGCCGGTAATCAGCACGAGAAAGAATATATTGTTACCGTCGACAAACCCATAGACATCGAGTTCCTCAAAAATATGCGCAACGGTGTGCGCATCCTCGGCGTAATGACGCAGAAATGCTTTGTACAGCAGGAAGGCGCCAACCGTTTCCGGATCATCTTAACGCAGGGACTCAACCGGCAGATACGCCGGATGTGCGAAGCACTGGGCTATGAGGTAGTGGCGCTGAAACGGACACGCATTATGAATATGACGCTGAAAGACCTGGCACAGGGAAGCTGGCGGTATTTTACAAAAGAGGAGGTGAATAGTTTGAATGCATTGGTGGCGAATAGTAAGAAGACCGCGGGCAATGATGCGGATGGGATGGATGAGTGATTGGTTTTTCTTTTTATAGCCTCCGGGCACGGGTTTTATATCCGTGGTACCTCTCCACTGTTCTACCTCTTCTAATGAAGTTCAATAAACCTGCTGGACTTTCTGAATTCCAGCGGTGAGATATTTGTTTTAGTCCTGAACAATTTGGAAAAAGACTGCGGATATTCAAAACCCAGTTCAAAAGCTATTTCATTTACGGATAAATCTGTCATAGTGAGTTTTTCCTTCGCCTTTTCTATGATCTTCTCCTGTATGTGTTGTTGGGTACTATTGCCTGTAAGTGTTTTGAGCAAACCGCTCAGATAATTAGGCGAAATATTCAACTGCCCGGATATATCCTTTACCGTTGGCACCCCGTTCTCTTCCAGTGCTTCTTTGGAAAAAGCCTTTTCCAGCAATGCTTCCAGCTGGCTCACAATACCGTGGTGGGTAACGTTACGGGTAATAAACTGCCGCTGGTAAAAGCGCTCTGAATATTTCAGCAGGGTTTCAATGAGGGAAATAATAATCCCCTGGCTGAATTTATCAATGTTTGTACTGTATTCCTGTTCAATGTTCCTGAACAACCCGCTAATTGTCTGCTCTTCATAATCAGACAGGAACAGGGCTTCATTTACTGCGTAATCAAAGAATTCGTATTGCCTTATCTTCAACGCAAGGGGATGGTTCCAGAGAAAATCCGGATGGAGCAGCAGCAACCATCCGGACCGGTTTATTTCTTCCACCTGATCGGCAATAAAATTAAATACCTGTCCTGGTGCTATAAAATTCATCACGCCTTTATCAAAATCATACTCTTGTTGCCCATACTTCATTTTCAAACAATACTGCGTGTATTTGCTCATGCCTATAAAATAGAAATTAGTGGTCGCCACTATATTTACATACTTAGGCAGCTGCTTTAGTTCGGCAATATTGACTACACTGATAAGCGGATGTCTTGTATCAGGCAAACCTTTCAGTTGCAATAGTTCATGGATGCTTTTTATTTTCAGAGGAAGGTTTCCTGCCATAATATTTAGTTTTGATGGTACCAGGTAGCGTACTCCCTGGCAAAATCCCGCAGTTTTCGTTTCCCTAAAACAGGTCTGTTAAGGTAGTAGTCCTGCTGCGCTTTTCCATTATGCATATTTGCCTGCATTTCTACCAGTAATCCGGCAACTTCAGGCGATACGCCGGTAGCTTCGAGTCCTTGTTTTACCTGTTCTCCGGGAATTGCTTTCCATTGCAGGTCTGGTATTCCAATCGCTTCTCCTATAATTTGTGCCGCCTGGTTACAGGTAAGTTCCTCGCTGGCTACATAGGTCACCTTCGTACCTGCCACCGCCGGGGTATTGATCTCTTCCACGATAGCAGCAGCAATATCTTCAGGAGCTACAAAAGCCACCATATCCTCGTCGCCATAATTGGATACAATCATACGCTGTTGGCGGATCATATCTTTAAGGTGATAGAAATTGCTGTAAAAAGGTCCCGGTCGCACAAAGGTAATAGACACATCCTGAAGTGCCTCAAACTTTTTCTCCGGCCGGACGGAATTCAGCAGGTGTGCTATCCATCCCGACAGCACAATCACACGCTTTACCCCGGTTTGCCTGATAGCCCGGATATAATTATCCAAGTTGCTATCCCAGGCATCCAGGTCCCGCATCGTGAAGTTCAGCGGGTTCATACAATAAACAATATCAGCTCCTGTAAAGGTTTTAATGAGGAAAGGGAGATCCTGAATGCTGCCAATAGCGGGTTGGGCGCCCATAGCCTGTATCCGGGCCTGTTTATTGGGATCTGTACTGATGAGTGTGATCTGATGTCCTGCCTTCACCAATATTTCAGTGAGTGGTTTACTGATATTCCCGAGGGAACCTGTAAGTACGATTTTCATTTTCAGTAGTTTAATGTACTCAAAGGTCCACCGGGATACCGGAGGAAAAGTGTTCAAATCTCAGAAGATTGTATGAAAATGTAATTTGACTACGAAGCCGCCTATAATGGCAACGCGCACCAGGATACAATCCCGGTACGCGTATAGTCATTTCCATCAGCTGGAGGAAACAACAAACCATTATCTAATGATTGGAATAAAAACGTATTTACGGCATTACTTTCTTCAACGCATCCTCTAAAGCTTCGCCACGGAGATATTTACCGATGATTTTTCCGTTTGGATCGATGAGGAAATTCATTGGAATAGCGTTTACTTCGTACAGCTTGGCTGCTTCATTATCCCATGCTTTCAGATCAGTTACCTGTGTCCACTGTAAACCATCTTTTTCAATGGCTGCCAGCCATTTTTCCCTGTCATCCGGCTTATCCAGCGATACACCCAGTACAGTAAAGCCTTTGTCTTTAAAATTATTGTAGGCTTTTACCACATTTGGATTCTCTCTTCTGCAGGGACCACACCAGGAGGCCCAGAAGTCGAGCAGTACATATTTACCTCTGAAGTCAGAAAGTTTCACCGGCTTACCGCTGGCATCCAGTTGTGTGAAGTCGGGAGCCGCAGCGCCTTCCTGTGTTTTCTTCACTTTTGCAATGCGCGTTCCCAGCTCCTTACCCAGATCCGACTGGCGCAATAATTCATCAAACTGGTTAAATTCCTTTTCTGCTGCAATCGCATCAAATTCAGGCGGCAGGGTAGAGTTGAAAGCCATCAGTGCCATGTACTTGTTGTGATTGGCTTTTACATACTTCATCTTGGCGGCGATGATCTCGTCTTTGATGATATTGGCTCTTCTGTCGAGACTGTTCAGGTAAGCGGTATCCTTTTGCTGTTCGAGTGGCTTCGACTTAAACTCCTCATTCAGTTTTTCGTACTGATCATAGATGGGCTTCAGCATGGCATTCACTTTTGTGTTGTCGTCGTTGGTCACGCTGCCGGTAATAACTGCATTTTTGATCGAGTCCTTTGCTGCGATGGTGATGGTTTTGTCTTCAATCAGGAAGGCAAGAATATCTTCTACCGGACGGGTGGTCGGGTCGGGAGGAAGATTGTTGTGTTTCACCACCAGGTGAGCTTCTTTAGGTGCATGTACACTGCCTTTGAAAGTGAATCTGCCACCTTTCATGATGGTGGAGTCCATGAGGCGTTCACCATCTACTTTATAGGTCAGAAACACTTTTACGGGTTCCTTGATATTACTCACGCTACCTTTAATGGTATAAGACTGTTGTGCTACTGTTGCCAGTGGAGTGCACATACCCGCTACCATTATCAACTTATTCAGATTCATGTTATGATTTTTGAAGATGATTACTTTTTCTTTGCTTTCCGTGCTTCCTTTACTTTCTCTTTTGCTACCGGGGCGGGTTTCAGCAAATTGTTCATCAGCGCGGGCTGTTCCAGCAGGCGCATTGCTTCTTTAAAGCTGCCGTTGTCGGTGTTTAATACCTGCAGGTAGTAGTCGTTGCCGGCGAACAGCTGCGCGGCCAGCTGTCCTTTTATTTCGAGAGAAAGCAGGGGGAGGATCCTGTCTTTACTGCCCGGCAGCAATGGAAGTCCTGCCGCTTGCGCGGAGCCAACCACTTCCTGTACCAGGTAATCCGGAACGTTATATTGCTGATTGAATGCCTTGAAATCTTTGTAATCGGCCAGCAGCTTTGCGCGGTTGGTATCGAGATAATCGAAAGTGATTTTGCCTGTGAGCTGATGATCTGCTACATCCTGCAGCCAGCCGTTGTATTCAACGGTATCCAGCGGGATGAAACGGTCCGGCATAATACCGCCACCGCCGTAAACAGTTCGTTTACCCGTCAGCGTAGTGAATTTTAAAGAGTCCGGGAAGTGAATTACCTTTTCATTGGTGAGTTCACCGCTGGCCAACCGGGTGTATACATTGTCGCTATAGGAGGAGCCGTGGTAGGGCTTTTGAATAGACCTGCCGGAAGGCGTGTAGTACCGGGCGCCGGTCAGTTCCAGCACGGAGCCGTCGAATACGGGCACCGGACGCTGCATCAGTCCTTTACCAAAACTTCTTCTGCCAACAATGGCGGCGCGATCCCAATCCTGCAGGGCGCCGGTGAGTATTTCACTGGCGGAGGCGGTATACTGGTCGATCAGCACTACCAGCCGGCCTTCCATGAATCTGCCGAAGCCGCCGGTATAATAATAGTCCTTGCCTTTGTCCCTGCCAACGCTGTAAAATACCAGTTTGTCTTTTGGGAGAAATTCATCTGCCACGCCGATTGCTGCTTCTACATATCCGCCGCCATTCCCCTGAAGATCCAGGATCAGGCTTTTCATCCCTTTTGCCTGCAAATCGGTGATGGCCTTATCTATTTCATTACGGGTGGTTTCACTGAAGATGCGTAAGGAAATGTATCCGATGCTGTCGTTGACCATATAGGCGGCTCTTACAGACCTGTCGGCTACCACGTCACGGACGATCTCTTTGGTAATATCTGCCGGGTTGTTTCTACGGCGTACTACCAGTGTCAGTGGTTTACCTTTTTCTCCCCGTATTTTTTTCATCACCTCAAAGTTGGTAGTGCCGGTAACGGGTATGTTATCTATAGAGATGATCCTGTCGCCGGCCTGTAGTCCTGCTTTTTCAGCCGGACCACCGCTAATAACCTGGGTGATATAAGCGGTGTCTTTCTCCACCAGGAATTGGATTCCTATGCCCGCAAATTTACCTTTCATCGCTTCCTGCATCTGTGCAGATTCAACGCCGGAGAAATAGCGGGAGTGGGGATCCAGCTCACGCATCATACCGGCAATGGCTGCATTCACCAATGTTTCATCTGTGAGCGAATCCACGTAGTTGCCCTGGATAGTTTTTAACGTTTGCCAGAGCTTTTCTTTCGGATTTACCTGTGCTTTCAAACTGAATGAAAGCCCCATCAAACCCATCGTAATCAGGGAATATCTTTTTAGCAACATAAATTATTTTTCTGCTTTTAAAAGTTCGATCGCATAGGTCAGTTCATCTACCAGTTTACTCGGGCTACCGGAATAGCCTTCTGCGGTATAGCGCATGACCCCATCTTTCAGGATTACTTTTCTCGGGATACCGGAAGAGTTGAAGAAGGGTACAAAAGTTCTGAAAACAGCATCCTGGTGACCGGTTGCTTTGTCGATGTTATCATGCAGTAAATGGAAACGGAAGCCTTGTTGTTTGATATACCCTTCTGATTTTTCTTTGTAGTTATCGTACTGCATAGTGCCTACCATGTAAATAGCAACCTGTGGGTCGTTGCTGTATTTATCTACCAGCATCTGCATGCCGGGAAACGCGCTGATACAGGGTTTGCACCAGGTTGCCCAAAAGTCCAGGACCACAATTCTGTTGCCCCATTCGCTGGATCTTACCGTTTTTCCTTCCGGGTCCTGCATGGCAAAAGGCACATATTCTTTATTGGTCATGCCGGCTTTTACTTCGGCGATGAGTGTTTCCTGATCCTTCACGGATTTCAGGCTTTCGAGGTATTGATCATATTTGCCATCTTTGTTTTTGGCGGTATATATTTCCTTCAGCTTGTCGAACATGGGGGCTGTCATGGCATTGGCTCTTACACAGTTTTCAAGGAATGGCTGAATGGCTTGCTGATCGCCGGTTTGCTGCAGGATGTCCAGGTGGAGCACATTCAGTTCAGCCTTGCCATAGGCTCCCTTTGCAGAAAGATGCGGGAAGTATTTTTTTGATTCCGCATATTTTTTCATGCTATGCAGCAGGGTAATATGGTTGGTGAGTTCATTATCGAGTTGTTCGGCGGCATTGGCGGCGGCGGTTTCTTTATTGAAAACACCTTGCTCCTCATAAGACCCATCGTTCACTTTCTTCACCAGTTCATTGATCATCCGGGTGGAGATGTTGAAGAGGGTATCAGTGCCCACGATTTTGAAAACAGTGGCCCGCATCACATTCCAGCGATACAGCTCATTTTCTGTTTTGAAGTTCAGGGGAGATGATAATTCCAGGAATTTATCAAACTGTTTGGTATCGAAATAGGAACTGCCTAATGTACGATAAGTGGTATAGTAAATAAACTCTTGTCCAATTGGCTCTTTGTGCCACTCGTCATATGGAAATGCTTTCAGAAAATCTTCGGATTGCGCGATTAAGGCTTCCATTGTTTTCGCACTGGAAGCTTTATGAAAGGCCGCAAGGCGGGCGGTGGCTCCTTTGGGATATTTCTGAAGCAGCAGTTCCTGTAGTTCCTGTCCTCTTTTTGTGTCTTTCAGCTCAAACTCGAAATAACGCTGAATGGTACTCAGCTGTTGCTCGTTGAGCGCCGTTTGTTTGATGAGGTCTTTGGGGGCTGCGTCCCTGTATTGCTCCTTGTTAATCTGCTGGGCAAATACGGTGGCAGTACCGAGTAAAAGACCACATCCGATTAAACCTATTGTTCTTCTCATATCCTTAGTTTTATCTTGGGTTCTGCGTTAATTCAGGATTCAATTCAATATTTTTTGGAGGGATAGGATACACGTAACGGTCGCCGGCAGTGAGTGTATAAGTGGTGCCTTTGAAATCGCGTGTAACGGTTTCCGCCAAAGCTGGTTCCCTGCTTAACCGGCGCTGATCAAACCAGCGAAGACCGGTACCAAACAGTTCCCTTCTTCTTTCGTCGAGGACTATACGTAATGCGGCGGGCGCATCGGCAGCGGTGAGTGCGGTATAATCTGCGGCTTTGAAGCGATGCTGACGCAGGGAATTGACCAGGGTCATGGCATCGTTTGTGTTACCCGCTCTTGCGAGACCTTCTGCCTGTGTGAGCATCATTTCCGGTACCGATACGCCAACGGCGATGTTATCGTACTGGAATACCATATCACGGTAAGAACCGCGTCCGGTGAAGGCTGGCTGGAAGGTGCTGCCATTACGGGTAAACAGGGAGTACCGTACATCACGGGTATCAAACAGGTTCACCAGCTTGCTGCTGAGCGGCAGATTAAGATAGCCCGGCCTGGTGGCCTCTTTCGACATGAGTACTTCGGGATTCTCGAGTCTTCTCGGGTATGCTTTGGTGCCATCTGCATAGTCGCCCAGGTTGAGCAGGGTTGACTGGTAGGAGAGCGACTTCGCTGCATTTTCTGCTGCTTCCGGATAGCGTTGCATGTAGAGATACGTTCTTGCGAGTACTGCGTAACCGGCCGCTTTATTGGGATGCAGGTTATTAGTGGTTACGTCCGGCAGCACAGGAATAGCGGCGGTCAGGTCTTTGATGATCTGATCATACACGGCCTGTACGGATGGGCGTTGTAAGCTTACAAAAAGATCAGGCGACAGTAACAGCGGTACTCCCATGTCAGAAGCGGCGCTGCTGCTGTTATACACGCGGGAGTAGATGTTCACCAGCGTGAGATAGGTGGTGGCGCGTTGTACCTGTGCTTCTGCATAAATACGCTGCTTTTGCAACGTGGTGCCGTTTTCACTTTCCATGACGAAAGAAGTGACCTGGTTGCATACGTACACCAGATTATAGAGTGCATCCCAGCCGGCGTCGCTTTGATCGGAAGTATAATAAGTGTCGGCCCAGGTATACATGTTTCCTAATTCGTTGGTCAGGAGATTCTGCATGCTGGTATTGCTTTCGAGGTTAATGTCGTCGCTGGAAAGAATCGGCATGCTGGCCGATTTTTCCATTACATCCACATTGTTCAGCAGTTTTTCAAAATCTGCTGTGTATTTAAACTGGCGTTGGTTGGGTTGTTCTACTTCCACATATTTGCGGCAGGAAACAGCACCCATTGAAAAAGCCAGCAGCGATATATAAACAAATTTCATTTTCATCTTGGTCATTTTTTCTGTGTTAGAAAGAAGCGTTCAAACTCATGAAATAACTGGGTGATGGAGGAAGGTTGGAATAGTTGTTCCTCATCACATAGCTGGGATCCAGTCCTGATTTGTTTTCACGCCAGATGATACCCAGGTTTCTAACCGAGAAGTTGACCCCTACCGATTTTACCATCAGGCGGGAGAGTGCTGCTGATGGCACCTGGTAACCGATATTGATTTGTTGCAGGCGGATATGGCTGGCGCTTTCTACCAGCAGATCAGACATTTTGTAACGGTTACTGCTGTTGGTAGTTACATTGGGAAGACCCGGAACATTGGTAAACTGTTCGTCGCCGGGTTTACGCCAGCGCAGTGCAAGGTCCTTCTGGGTGCCTATCACGCCGTAGTAATTGTTGGTGGCGTAGTCCGGATAATTCTCGATAGAAAGACGGCGAAATACGTGGCCCATTTCATAGGTAATACGCACACCGAAAGTGAATGACTTATAGTTGAAATCATTGAAGAAGCCACCAAAGTAAGGAGGTGTGGTACGGCCCATGTACACCAGGTCTTCCTGGGTGATGGTGTTGTTGCCCGCATCTGCTGAAATGATCTTTCCATTTTTATCATACAGTTGGGAGCGGCCTTTGTTGTCCAGTCCGGCCCAACGGTAAGCATATACATAATCATTCGGCATGTCCACAATAGGGGTACCGCCATTTACTGCCAGGCTGCTGGTAGGTTTGGTGAAGCGGGAATCAGTTACCTTGTTGGTATTATAAGAGAAGTTAAAGGTAGATGCCCATCCGAATTTATGTCCCCGGATGATTTCTCCCCGGATGCCTACGTCAAAACCGTGACCGGTCATGCTGGCGGCATTATAGGCGAGTGAGGACCAGCCATAGGTACTGTTGATCGGGAATGTCCAGAGCAGATCAGTAGTGCGCTTGCGGTAAGCATCCAGGCTCACGTTCAGGCGGCTGTTTAATACGCTGAAGTCAAGCCCCAGGTTGGTGGTACGGGTAAGCTCCCAGCTGATCTGGTTATTGGCGGGGGATATTACACTGCCAAAAGGTTCGCGGGTGATGGGGTCCAGGCCGTTTAATGAAAGGATGGCCGCATTGCTGGCACTGGTGGGAACAGATCCGCCTGTTCCGTAAGTAAGACGAAGTCCGAGTTTGTTGATCCAGCTTACATCTTTCATAAAGTCTTCTGATGTAATATCCCATTTCACACCGGCAGACCATAGCGGTTTGGCGCGCTGACTGCGGGAGGCGCCGGCAAGGGTGTAATCATCAAATCTTACGCTTCCCGATACCACATAGCGGTTGTTGAGGATGGATAAGGCGCCGTTACCGTAGTACGACAAAAACCTGTTGATAGACCGGAGAATGGTACCATCACTGTATCCCAGGCTGGTGCTCCAGCCCATCACTGTCATATAGGAAGTGGTTGGATTCCAGGAAGCGGAAGAGTAGGTGTCTTCATCAAATCCAAACCTGGTTTGCTGGTAGCTGGTAGCCTGGTTTTCCCGGATTTCAGTACCTGCCAGTGCATTAAGACTGAAAAGAGTGCCCCAGGATTTATTTACGTTTACCTGTCCGCGTAATCCATAGCTGGTTTCCGTACGGTTATGACTGATCATTTTACCGCCGTATGGTACGCCATATACCAGGCGGCCATTGGCGCCAACAGTAGTACCGGTGTTTACAAGCGTTCTTGTTTCGTAGCTGTTCAGGTTAGAGAGATATACATCTTCCCCGTTGTTACGTTGCAGGGAGCCGGCCACACTTACATTCACCCAGTCGGTAATTTTTGTATTGATATCTGCATTCAGGCGGATACGGTTTTCCTTGTCGGTAGTATTGCCGTAGTTCAGTTCCTGCAGGGGGCTGTAGGTCCAGGGCAGGTAGCCTTTGTTGAGGAAGTCGGCGGCCACTTCATCGCGGAAATCGATAGACCGGGCAATTGGGTTGCCGGCGGCATCCGCGAGCATTTCGTAAGGGCGGAGACCCTGGTGGCTTTCACCGATTGCATTCAGCGCAGCGGTGTTGGCCAGGCTGTTGGTATAGTTATAATTGATACCGGTGTTTACTGTTACACGGTCATTAAACAGTTCGTTACTCATGTTGGCTGTAACAAAGTAGTTTTCACCTTTATTACCTTTAAATACCGGCAAGTCGCGGGTATAGTTGGTAGACACGTAGTAGGTGCTGTTTTGTCCGCCACCGGAGAAGGAGAGATTGTATTGTTGTGAAACCGCGCGTTGCAGCAGCAGGTCGCGGATCTGGCCGCGGTTATCCATATTGCCGAGCGCGGTGAGGGCTGAATCGCGTTGCGCAGCGGTAGCGGTGCCGCGGTCTACCTTGAACATCCATTCCAGGGCTTCACTTACGGGCCTGTTCTGGTTGAACGTCATCCAGCTGTTATCCCATTGGGCGGGATCGCTGAAGAAACCCAGGCCTTTCATTTCTTTTTCCAGGTCAATATATTCTGCACTGCTCATGCGGTTCAGATTTTTCATATTGGCGGGGTTGGAAACGCTCAGGTTTGTGCTGAAGTTCAGGGAAGAGGAATTCTTTTTTCCTTTTTTAGTGGTGATCACAATCACACCGTTAGCTGCTTTGGCGCCCCAGATAGAGGTGGCGGCAGCATCTTTCAGTACGGTAATGGATTCAATATCTTCCGGGTTATACCTGCTCAGTATGGCGCCGCCGCTGGCGTTATTATTGAGCCGGTTGGACAGTTCCTGGTCAAGCGCAGGGAATCCATCTACCACGATCAGCGGGCTTCCACTGCCATTAAGGGTGTTGACGCCGCGTATGGTAATCTGGTTGTTTCTTACGTCGAAGCGTACGCCGGGTGTTACCCCTTCCAGGCGTTCCATCAGGTTAACGGCAGGTACGCTTCTGATTTCTTTCGCGGTAATCTGGCTGAAGGAGCCGGTAGCGCGTTCTTTAGGTATAGATTGGTAACCGGTAGACACCACACTTACTTCCTGGAGTTGACGTACATCTGTTTCCAGTCTGGCGTTGATCACGGTTTTGCCGTCCACGTCTACTTTCAACGGGTTCATGCCCACGAAGGTGAAGATGACAGCGTTTGTTTTCTCTTTCAAACGAAGGGTATAGCGGCCATCACTGCTGGTGATGGAACCGAACCGGATGGCAAAGCCTTCCGGGATCACGGTAACACCTACCAGCGGGTGACCATCTTTATCCGTGACTACACCGGTGATTGTTTGTACATAATCATCGGACGCAGTGGCAGGTGCAACGCTGCCTGCTGCTTCCCGCGCCTCTTCTCCTTTATCGGGCCGGGTATCCCTGATGATGGTGTAGTAGTTTTCCTGTACGTAAAGGAAGATGAATCCTTTTTTGTAGAGTAAATCTTTCAGGACACTTTCTACCGGTTCTTTCTTCGTCAGCGGACTTTTAAAATTGACATAAATGTTGTCCAGCAGATGGGCTTCGTATGAAAATTTAGTACCGTAAACGGCCTTTACTTCCTCTAAAGCAGCTTTTAATTTCACTTGTTGCTGGGCAAATAAACTTCCTGGCAGTGTTCCCAGCAGGAAACACATGACAAATAACATTCGTTTATTCATTCTCCTAATTTTGGCTGATAATTAAATGATTTGCTTTTTGATCGATTTTAAGATTAAACACCTTTCTGATAACAAAAAGGATGTCGTCGGCATTGGCAGCGGGCACAGTTCCCGAAAGTTTTTTCTGAGCCAGTTCCGGCGCTTGTAAGCTGATCTCATAACCATAGGTATCTTCCAGCACATTCAGTATTTCAGAAAGTGTGTAACCATCCAGGTCCATTTCGTTGTTGGTCCATGCCTTGTTGGCCTGTGGTTTCCTGTTCATGGCGGTCAATACCTGTTTGCTGCTGTCATACATGAAGGCGTCTCCCGGTTTGAGCATTTGGACAAAGGCTCCGGTGCCGTTTTTTTCAATTCGCAGACTACCTTCCAGCAGGGAGATTTCAGTGATGCTGCGACGGTTGCGGACATTAAATTTCGTACCTAATACTTTTAATTCCAGGTTGCTCACATGTACCAGGAAAGAGTCTGATTGTTGCAGGCGGTTCTTCAAGGCTACATGTTTTACCTCGAAGAATGCTTCCCCCTGCATCCATATCTCTCTTGGCTTTTCTGATTTCCAGGTGCGTGCATAATGGATGGCTGAGTTGCCGTTTAAGGTAACAACCGTTTCATCCGGTAATACTACCTGTTCCCGTTTACCAAAAGTGGTACTGAATTTCTTTTCTCCCAATGAGGACCATTCCCGTAAGGCGACTAATAGTATCAGGGCTGCTGCAGCAGCGCCTATCCACCTGGAAGCAATTTTCAGCGGCCGGTACACCCGTTGCTGCCTTTGTTCATCAGCTGCTATCTGGTTGGTAATTTTGTCCCAAAGCTGCAACTTGCCGGTGGCTGGTTGATACGGCTTTTGTTTGTTGATGAGCAGTATCCAGGCACGGGCTTCTTCCATTGCAGCCCTTTTGTCCGGGTATTCACCGGAAATACGCTCCCAATAAGCCGTAGACAGATCATCCGCTTTCAACACATGCTGAATGAACTGCTCATCTTTAAAAAAAGACGTAGTGGTGTAATGATTGTAATCGCTGTGCTGATGTTCCATGCCTGATTATATATACACGACCCTTTAAGATTTTATCCCTTCCTGTATTAAATAAATAATAATTTTATTTAAAGGACGATAAAATGAATAATTTCTAATTACGACTTTAAAAAACAGGGCGATCTTAGATTTTTTTCAAGGATATAACAGCAGTCAAAATAAGGAGATCAGTTTTGGACAGATAAGTCCGTAGTACATCTATTGCTTTGTATACCAATTTATAGGTACTGGAAACGGAAATCTGCATCAGGGCAGCAATTTCTTCATATTCCATTTCCTCGTAATACCGGAGGTGGATAATTTCTCTTTGTCGTGGCGTCATTTTTTCCAATGCACGACCCAGGTTGGTGCGTATGCTCTCCAGCCTTTCGCGGCTGATCATTGTTTGGTCGTAAGCCAGCTCCTGATCCGCGTCCATCCACTGATCCAGGACCAGGAAACTGTATTTGCGCTGCTGTACGTCCAGCATGCGCAGCAGTACTCTACGGAACGACTTATATAAATAGTTTTTAACTGATTCGGTGGCATTAATGGATTCCCGTTGTTTCCAGAGCTTAACGAATAAGTCCTGCAAGGCATCTTCTATGATGTGGTCATCCTGCGTAAACTTGTGACCATAATTGAATAACGGGGTATAATATCTGTCAAAGATAATTTGCAGGGAAGATTCATCTCCTGAACGAAAACCATCCCATATATCTTTGTCATCGGTCATAAATCCTGCACGATTCAGTTTGGCTTATGTGCGAAGGTGCTAAAAATGTTTTACATTTCAAACCGTGGGGGAGTGTTAATTCAAAATCTCATATAAGTCTTTGATACCCACCAGCAGGAAGTCCGGCGGGATTACCATATAATTTAAAAGCGCTGACGCGCTGCTCCGGTTATTTACTCCTCTATCACCATAATCCCTTGCTGTTTCATCATTTCCAGCCCATCTTTCATCGCTTTGATTTGCTCCGGTGAATGTTTTTGCCATACCGTAACCTCTCCAACTACCTTAAATGGATGTGTGGAGCGGTAGGACATTGTAGGATTGCCCGGGAATTTTTTATCGGTTACGTTGGGGTCATCTTCCAGCGGGCCTGTTGCTTCTACCAGGTATATTCTTTCCCGTCCGTCTCCCGCGGCCAGTTCAGCGCCCCAGGTAGCCGCGTTCAGGGTGGCGGAGAGGTAAATGTGTTTTAATTGCCTGTCCACAAAATTTGAGTTAAAACCGGTTTCTATAAGATCCCCGATTTTTAAATCCGCTTTGGTGCCATGAAAGAAGGTTTGAGAAAAAGGATTCAGAATAGGTGCCTGGGTGTCGGTTGTACTCATTGCGTTATTGTTTTTGATTTATCGTTTGTATTTTACGGTCCATTATTTCCATTGCTTCCGAGAAATACTTCTCCAAAACTTTTAATTCTGCTGATGAAAATGTACCAAACAGTTTTTCGGTGTTGCTTTGAAAATCTCCATAAAGGGGTTTGAACAGCGCCGTTATCTTTTCTGTATCCGGTACGATGATAACTTTTCTGCGGTCTGCTTTATCAGCTTGTCGTTTTACCAGTTTTTGCTTCTCAAAACGGTCTATTAAGCTCGTAACCGCGCCGGTGGTCAGGCCCGTTATATTAGAAAACTCTCCGGCTGTCATTTGCCCCTGCTGCAGTAAAAATCCCAAATATTTATGGTCTGTGCCGGACATGCCTGCTTTTCTGCCAATGGCTTCGTGCATTTGGATGGAAGTATAGGCAAATTGCTGACTTAGCTTCCTTAGTTTCCTGATTTCTTCTTTAGCTGGCATGTATCTTGATTATTAATTATCTTAATTGTAAAGATAAATAATAAATGCTTAGTCGTCAAAATAAAACTGAAATTTTATCTGGCCAGGATTTGCACGGGTTGGCATAGACCGGTCGAATGTTACTGGACATTGGAAAGCCCGGAAGAGATTGTGGGCAACGGCGGTTTGAGCGAAGAGGGAAAATTCAGCTTTTAAAAAATAGCCTGACTCTCACAACGCGCAATGGAATTCTATTTATAACGCGTTATCTATTTCTGATCATTTTTCCGGTAACCCATAGGTAAAAAGTATAACCAGCAAAAACCTATCAGGAATAAAAACAGCGAGGCCAGGAATGCCGGCAGGGCGATATCCCTGTTTTCACCGAGTGCATTGTTAAGACCAGTATAGAGCAGCCATATCTGGATGCCGATATTCAGGATAAGAATAATGATCAGCGCAGATATGAGCGTATTTGTTTTATTGGGGTGCGCTTTATTTTGTGCATCTTTAAAATTGCTCATTTTTAATGTTGTTAGAAAGATTCTTAAATGGCAGCTGTATTTTTAGCACCGTTTGTATTCCCGGCTTTCACATACACATCATCTCCTTTTAGTAATACTTCCAGCGAAGGTAGTGGCCTGGGTGGTGGCCCTGCCAGCACTTCACCTGTCATGGCGTCAAAGAAGCCTTCATGACAGGGGCATACCACCTGCCCGGAGTTGGGCTTGTAATATACGGCGCAGGAAAGATGGGTGCATTTTTGTTCATATGCCCTCCAGTTGCCATTCTCCAGGCGTATAAGAATATACGGGATATTGCTTCCTTCAATAACAAAGGAGCGGGTGCCTCCTACGGGGACGCTGGCAGCTTTACAAACAAAATGTTCTCCTGTTACTTCTCCGGGTGGAAAGAAATTCGCTTTAACAGCTACATAGGCGCTGCCCGCTGCAAGACCGCCGGAAACCAGGCAAAGGAAACGGGCGAAATCCCGCCGGCTTACCTTGGTGGCTTCGGTTCTTTCTATCGGAAAATCCTCTTTCCAATGAGGAGCTTTTGCGGTGTTATCGGACATACTATTCAGTTTAATGGATTTTCAGAAAGGTGCTTCCTTTGGGCATCATGATGTTTACTTTCGTTGTAACCTCCTGTTCTCCGAAAATGAATTTATTTACAGGGGTGCTGTTCGGGCGCATCCGGCTGATTTCTTCCCTGGTGCCATAAAACAAAGCCTGGCTGGGGCAAACGGTGGCGCACATGGGCTTTTTGCCGGCGCTGGTCCGGTCGTAGCACATGTTGCATTTCATCATCATGTCGTATTTCTCTTCTTTGATCGGTACGCCAAAGGGACAGGCCATCACACAATTGGAGCAGCCTATGCATCGCGCGGTATTGGCGCTGTGCACTACGCCAAAGTCATCTTTCGAAATAGCGTCAGCAGGACAAACTTTAGCACATACCGGGTCATCACAGTGCATGCACACCTGTACGGTGGTTTGGATGGTAACGGCGCGTTCCACATAGTTTACATGGATCATGCTTTCGTGGCCATTGGTTTCGCATTCCGCGCAGGCCATTTCACAGGCTTTGCAGCCAATGCAGCGTTGCATGTCCACGAAAAATTCCATCTCGGTTTTGTAGGCGGTAACTTCCATCAGGTTCAGCTATTTTATGTGAATCAGATACTGTCAAATGCGCGTGTTTCGCCGGGCTGGGTGAAAACGCCCAACGGCTCCAGCTGGCAGGCGCATACTTTGAATTCCGGGATCTTTGATACCGGGTCCAGTGTGCCGATGGTCAGCTGGTTGGCTGATTTTTTGCCAGGCCAGTGATAGGGGATGAATACGGTGTCTTTCCGTATCGTTTCCACAATATTTGCCGGGAAATCGGCGGTACCGCGCCTGGTGGTAACCCTTACCGTTTCGCGTTGCCGGATATTATAACGTTGTGCCAGTTCAGGATGTATTTCAAGCAGCGGCTCCGGTATAAGACCTACCAGTTTGCCGATCCGCCTGGTTTGTGTGCCACTGAGATATTGAGACACTACGCGGCCGGTGGTAAGTACTACGGGGTAGTCGTTGTCCGTAACCTCCGATGGTTCCCGGAAGGGTGCGGGATTAAAATGTGCTTTACCATCCGGGGTGGCAAATTTTTTATCTTCCCACAGTCGTGGCGTGCCAGGATGATCTTCAGAAGGGCAGGGCCAGAAGACGCCCATATTATCTTCCACCTTTTTATAAGTGATACCATAATAATCGGCTGTGCCGCCTTTGGAGGCAATGCGCAGTTCATTAAAAATGGCTTCTGAGTTGGCGTAGTTAAATCTTTCGGCTTCTCCCAGCCTGGCTGCCAGTTCCAGGATAATGGAAGTATCTGTACGGGCATTTCCCGGAGGGGTAACGGCCTGGCGTATACGAACAACGCGGCCTTCTGCAGTAGTAACAGTACCTTCTTCTTCTTCGTGCAGGGATCCTGCCAATACTATATCCGCGTGCCTGGCGGTTTCGTTTAAAAAGAAATCGATACAAACATAGAACTCCAGTTTTTCGAGGGCTTCTCTTACATAGTTATTATTTGGTAAAGATACCAGCGGGTTAAAGCAGATGGACAACAATCCTTTCACTTCGCCGCGGTGTATGGCTTCTATCAGTTCCCAGGCGGTGAGTCCTTTTCCGGGAAGCTCCGTTTCCGGAATATTCCATACGCCGGCAATGTATTTCCGGTGTTCCGGGTTGGTAATGTCCCGGTTGCCCGGCAACTGGTCGCATTTATGGCCATGTTCCCGGCCTCCCTGTCCGTTGCCCTGGCCGGTAATAGTGCCGTAGCCGCAATAGGGCCGGCCAATGCGGCCGGTAGCCAATACCAGGTTGATACAGCCCAGTACATTATCCACGCCTTTGGAATGATGTTCAATGCCGCGTGCATGGAGAAGAAAGCTTGTACTGGCTTTGCCCCATAGTTCCGCAGCCATTTGTATTTTTTCCTTTTCAATACCGGTAATCGTTTCGGCCCATTCAAGGGTATAGTCCTGCACTGCTGCAATAGTTTCCCGGAACCCGGTAGTATGCTGATCAATAAAATTATGATCCAGCATATCATGGTCTGCGAGGTATTTAAGCATGGCTCCATACAGGGCAGAATCCGTTCCTGGTTTTATCGCCAGGTGTATGTCTGCCGTTCTGGCCAGTGGAATAACCCGTGGGTCTATGACGATGAGTTTTGCGCCATTATCTCTTGCCCGCCACAGCCAGTAGGTGAGGGTAGGGAAGGTTTCGCTGACATTGGCGCCGGTTACAATAATCACCTCTGCATGTTCCAGGTCGGCATAGCTGTTGGAGGCGCGATCGAGTCCGAAAGCTTTTTTGTTCCCGGCGCCTGCGCTTACCATACATAGCCGGCCGTTATAGTCGAGGTTGGCGGTTTTTATGGCTACGCGGGCAAACTTTCCCATCAGGTAGCTTTTTTCGTTGGTGAGTGACACGCCGGATAAAACAGCAAAAGCATCTTTGCCGTGATCAGCCTGTATTTGCCTGATAGCTGTAGTAACGCGGCTGAGGGCATGATCCCAGGAAACCGGCTTAAAGCCTTCTCCTTCCACACGTTCCAGTGGTTCCATCAACCGGTCGGGATGATTATCCTGCAGGTATCGTTGTACGCCTTTCGGGCAAAGCCGTCCTTCGTTGAAAGGAAATTCCATCCAGGGTTCAAACCCCACCACTTTGTTATTTTTTACCAGCAGCTGAATACCGCATTGCATGCCGCAGAAACAGCAATGGGTTTTAACAGTGGCATCGGGCTCGTCTCTGCCGGTGTATCCCTCCTGTGGAGCAAAGTTGAGATGAGGACCAAAATGCTGAATAATTTTTTCAGTGGATACGGGTAATCTGGCCATGCTGATCGTATTTTATTTTCGGGTGATGCTTCTTCGCGTTTATCCAAACAGCGTACCGCCTTCCTGGCGGGCTTTCAGGTGTGCCTTTGCCAGCAAGGAGCGTTTTCCTTCCGGGCTGTAATCGAGGTGAGAGGTGCCGTCTTCCAGGGTGAAGTCGAACCCCACTTGTTTGGTAACGGTCTTCAGGTCGTCTACGTGTAATTGGGTGGTAAATGCTTTGCCGGTATGCGGGCAAACCGCCATGCCTCTTTTTTCGCCTTCCCGTTTATAAATATGCGCTCCTATCTGGGCAGGGCGCTGGATAATATGAAAGAATTTCCCGAATGGAATCCACACCAGGAAAAGGATGACGGAAATGGCGTGTGTTACCGACATAAAATCATATGCAATACCTTTCATAAAGGCGTAACTGAAATTCAGTCCAAGCCCCGTTACCGAAATAATGATCAGGAGGATCAGGGGGAGGAGGTCGCCTTCAAAGGTCTGAGATGCGATCAGGCCCGCATTGGTTAATCTTCTTACTAAAAAAATTACAGCGCCTGCTATAACAAACCAGGAGCACCAGGTTAAAGCATGAAAAATTAAAAACGCCATCACCGACCCAAGTTTAAAGTCCATTACTTTAAAGCCGAAGAAGTTGGCAGCATATAATTTAGTTGCTCCCGGATCCAATGCAGATGCGGGGTCCAGCGTGAAGTTGATCCAGCCAAGCGTGAGCGGAATGGTAATGGCGAATGCCGCCAGGCAGCCGGACGCCAGCATAAAATGTGCTATCCAGCGTTTTTTACCTCTTGGATAGATAAAGGACTGAAACAGGAGATTTTTTATGGAATCCCACAGCAGGGAAAAAATATGACTAAAGATTTTTCCGGAGAAGACCAGCTGCCAGGTGCGTTTGAAATACATCCAGGTAGGAGGTCTTTGCAGCCATACGCAATAACGGTAAATACCTCCGAACAATGCAAAGAGGGTTCCGAACAAATAAGCAATTAAGGCAGGGTCAAAATTTTGCAGCTTCCTGGAACCATAAAAAGAAACCACTACGCAAATGAGGGTAGCAATAACCGAAATAATGGCCGCTTTTTTATTGAGAGAATACCGCATGGGTATAATTTTGGGTATCTGAAATAAAATAAGGTTATATCTCTTGTGTTTTTTTGCTGAAAAGATTAATTAAGCCCAACGTGGCTTATGAAGAGTAGTTTGCAACGATTTAGTAAGGATGCCTGTTACACTTGTTTTCACCTGACTACCTTGTAAATCATTAAAGCTAATTTAGTAAATAATTGGGTGAAGTATATTATTACTTTACTTTTTTTGTAAAATAACTATGAATATTAGCTCCCAATGAGGGGAAACGGCGATATAAAAAGAAAACCCGCAGCTTGTTTTTTAGTTACCATTCTATTTTATAATCAAATAACCAGTGATTGCTTTTTTCGGCAAATGCGTTTACAAATATTCTAATCATAAGTTCTCTTATTTTTTGCTGAAATGCGCTTACAATTACTTTGTCGCTTCCTCTTTTTCTTCCTTCCAGCACAATTTTTTCAACGCGTGGTCTGCGCATTTTTTCAAAGGTTGAGAAGGCAGTATCCAACTCCTTCCCATCACGGATGAGTTTTGCTAAAAGCATGGCGTCCTCTAAAGCCATTGAAGCTCCTTGTCCTGAATTTGGGCTTACGGCATGTGCCGCATCTCCAATGAGTATACAGTTTTTCTTAAACCACCTGGGTAAAAATTGAATATCAAAAACATTGAGCCGGATAAAATCTGAAGAATTATTGATGATGTCGGTAACCGGGGAACTGTAAGCCGCGTATTGATTCAGCAAACTTTTTCTTTCGGCTTCTTTGTTAAAATTTATTTGTTCTTCCCTGGTGTATGGATTAGCTACCATGATGTTTGTCCACCACATTAACTCATTTTTATTCACCCCTGTGTAGCCAATGAATCCATTTTTACCATAAATAAAATTTATATTGTTGCTATCTGACGGCGTTAAGTTTTGAATTTTATTTTTATCTACAAAGCCACCGCCGCCAACAACACCTGTAAAACCGGGCTTCATAGGCGTGTCTAATACATAATTTCTAACAATACTTCTTACGCCATCCGCTCCAATAAGAATCCTTCCTGTAGCCTGACTGCCATCTTCAAATGTTGCTGTTACTTCATTTTCGGTTTGTGAAATACTTTGTAGTTTTTTGCTGAAGTAAACCGGTATGTTTTGTTTCACCAACTCATCGTGCATCATATCAGCGAGCGTTGCTCTTTTAATATTCACACTTGGATATTTATACTTTGCTGCATTGGAAAACCCTACTTTTGCCAGTTTCTTTCCTTTAGCGTTTTTAAATATTCCATCTACCGCAATACTCCCGCTTTCAATCGCTTTGGCAGCTAAGCCTAATTCGGCTAATACAGATACTCCATTGGGTGCAAGGTTTAATCCTGCACCGTTTGAAAATGTTGTTTCGTTGGCTTCAAAAATTGCGGACGCTATTCCTATCTTTTTAAGAAATAAAGCCATTGATGAACCGGCAATGCCACCGCCTATTATTATTACTTTATTATTTGATTGTAATTCCATTTTATTTAGGGGTGTTTAATTTTTGAGTTATTTCCTGCATGATTTTAATGGCTGACTGCATATAATTTTCAATCAGTGCCAATTCTTTTTTATTGAAGGAGTTAAAAAGGGCGGTCATTTTGGTTTCTATTTCGTTAAATATGCCACCCAGTTCTTTCATAATTACCGGTATATTGGGAACGATAATAACTTTACGCCTATCTGTTTTGTCAAACTCCCTGGATACAAATTTTTTCTTTTCAAATCTGTCTATCAGCCCTGTAACTGTGCCTGTGGTCAGGCCCGTATATTTTGCCAGTTCACCTGCTGTCATTGAGCCATGTTGAACAATGAAACCTAAGTACTTGTGGTCAGTGGCTGAAAGTCCCGCCTTTCGTGCAATAGCTTCGTGCATAAAAATGGAAGCGTCGGAATACAGCCGGCTTGTAGCTCCGAACTTGTTAAGCAGGTCGTCTGGTTGTTTTTTACTCATGTGCCAAGTATCTTGTATGCAAAGATAAATGGTTTGCAAGTAATATTCCAAATGCTTTTGCGTTTTTTTTAGAAAAGGGGTTGGGAGGATATTGCCGTAATCTTATGGAAAATAAGCCGGGGAGCAACTTAGGGGGGATAGGGGATGAACGGACTTAACCGTTTTGCTTACTGCGACTTTTTATCATAGTTTTTTAAATGAAAGAAATCAATAAATAAACCAATCATCACGATCACCCACGTGCCTAAAGCTATTGTAACAAATAAAGCGGAAACAGGTTTCAGGAAACTGAAACCGGTGATGCCCGCATACGTATAGGTACATACGCCGTACATGCCCAGTGGGAAAACCATCGACCAATACTGCGGATCATACCTGAGTTGCACGCCGGCAATAAAGTGCCGGTAGAAAAACATGATGAATAGTAAGGGGATCCACCAGCTGGCGAAAGCCCAGAAAAACATCGTGAACGCCTGTACGAAGCCGGCCCACTCACTGAGTGTTTGGTGTGTATGCGCATACATAACAAGGCGGGAGCCGGCCAGTGTAATGATGGCCACCGCACCCATATTGATCCAGTAGGGTGGTGTAAGGGTTTCTGCTTTCATGCTGAAAAACAGCCAGCGATAAAGGATTAGCCCGATAAGCACAAAGTAAAACATGCCACCTATCATATAGGTACATAGTGAAATAAATGCAATGAGCCAATGAAGCGCGCTGCTGTTGGCAATGATGGCGCCCAAAACAGCCACCGACTCTGTAGATACAACAATCAACAGCCAGGCGCCATTGATACTCTGCTCCAGGGAAGGTTTGGGCTCCTTCATAATATTTACAAGGAAGAAAGTATACAACAACAGTATCCAGAGTACAAACCCCACTATCCATAATATCAGCGCAATATCCATGCGGCCGGTGATAAGCGCCACCTGGCTGCCCAGCACATTGTTACCCGCCACCAGCGTGAGGAAGGTAACGCCCCTGGCCGAATGATGAAGATCGTTCCAAACCACTACCGGGAATTTTATAATCCGGAGAATAAGGATGATCCATAACAGGAGGTAAAAAAATACATTTAAACCGAGGAAAATGCCGGCCATCCGGGTATAAGACCAGAGGAACATTCCTATGGAAACAATACCAGTAGCCATTATCAGCGCAAAATAACCAGGGAAGAAATTTTCCAGTGAAGTGGTGTTAACCGGTTGACCAGGATGTGCGAGTCCAGCTTTAAGCATGATCAGGGTTTTATGTAATTTAAGATTTACTGCGCAGAATAATCTTTTCACCTGACTATTTTATTTTTTGAATATAAGGAGAGAAAGAACTAAATTTTTCACCGTTTCTCAATTGTTAACATGACAGATCATAAAACCATACTTAAAAATTTTGTAAGCTCATTCAAAAAATGGCTGTCGGAAAACTATTCTCCACAAGAGATCCATGATCTGCAAATTGATGATGCCAGTTACCCGGAGTGGAAACGGATAGAAGCGTATTTTTCAACCCTGCTTGCTGCCAAACAAATCAATCAGCTGGATGATGAAGACCTGGCTCATCTGCTTTACCTTATTGCCCGGCATTGGGATATCGGGAGAATGATTGCGTGGTTATCCCATGCGCCGGCACTGTCAAACATCGGTGATCTGTCGGCCGGTGATTTTATGATTCTTGCCAGGGCGGTGTCTAAACTATCCCAGGCTGAGTATAATGATGCAAAGTATCAGTTTGCAGCCTGTTTCGAAAAGAAATTCGATACCCTGACACCCGAAATAGAGCACATACTTTTAGACCTTTACCATAGCAATGATGAATATACCCGCCGGCTATCCTTGCTGGCGCTGGCAAAACTGGGTTATCCGGCTATAAGGGTGTTATTGAAGCAATCGTGGGAAACAGTTGAGGAGCAATATCATAAAATTGGGTGCCTGCAGGCCATTGACGAATATGTAAAAGATCCGGCACTGCTTGATGAATACCTTATATTGGCTGAAGCTGAAACCGGTGATGAGTTGAAAAAATACGTAGTCAGGCTCAGTAATGAATAAAATGAGGGCATCGCCAGATCTTGTTGGACCTTCAAAAGGTGCTATAATAGATATTGGATACTTCTCAGTTACTTCTCAGTTACTTAGGACTCGTGTATGTGTCGTATTCCCTATACAGTCTCCATACAGTCCCTATACACTCTCCATACAGTCCCTATACACTCTCCATACACTCCCCATACACTCACAATACACTCCCCATACACTCCCCATACACTCCCCATACACTTAGGATTCCAAATTATTGGTTGGATCCTGGAAAAATCTTGTCTCTTTCTAAAGATATTTTGAATGTCGTCGATGTAAAATATCACTCTTTTGGGGATATTTTACCGACATAATCCGGCAAAAAGCGGCAAAAGCGGCGGATTTGTTTTTCCGTAGTTCCGCCAGGGAGTAATTTCGTGTCGTATATCGAAGTGCAATCCTGTATGATCAGATGGAGAAACTTAACAGGCATAGCCATAGAAATATTTTAGTTATGCATAAACAAGATGTATTTTTATTTTCATCAACAAAAACCTTATTTCATGACAGTAGAACAAATTGCGGCACGTTTGGCCGGGCTTTGCCGGGAAGAAAAATTTGATGTGGCACAAAATGAACTGTATGCGGATGATGCAGTCAGCATAGAGCCATATGCTATCCCGGGCTTTGAAAAAGAAACCAGGGGGTTGGAGGCTTTAATTGAGAAAGATAAGAAGTTCAGCGCTATGGTGGAAGCCAGGTATGGTACTGTTGTTTCGCCGCCACTGATCGCGGGAAATGTTATTGCTTTCACACTCACAATGGATATAAAACTGATTGGCAGGGATCGTACAAAGATGAATGAGCTTTGCGTATATCACGTGAAAGATGGTAAAATTATTTCAGAACAGTTCTTCATGTAACAGATCAGAGGTTAACCAGCCAGGTTAAGGTGATACCCACGTTAAGTTGCAGTAGCTGGTATTTCTGACCGGCGTTAAAGTACTCATTTATAGAAGTGATATTACGTTTGGGCGTTCCCGTGCCCCGGAATGTAATAAATGTTGAAAATACGCTTATTTATTTTTATCTTTCCGGTATTCAATCATACGCGTAAATTCCATGTCTACACTCTCTCAAATACTCGAACATAAGATTATTGCCATCATCCGCGGTGTAGAGCCGGCAGATGTGCTGCGGGTGGCAGAAGCCATATATGCCGGCGGGATCCGCCTGCTGGAAGTGACGATGAATTCAAGCGAACCGCTGGCCGTTATCAAAGAGGTGTCCGCGAAAATGGGCGACAAAATGATCATCGGTGCGGGCACTGTACTGGACGCCGCTACAACCAGGGAAGCAGTTGCGGCAGGAGCACGTTTCATACTTTCTCCCATACTGGAGCCTGAAGTGATCAAAACAGCGAGGGAACTGGGCGTGGTGAGTATCCCCGGCGCTTACACGGCAACAGAAGTTTACGCTGCCTATAAACAAGGGGCAGACATGATCAAGGTTTTCCCGGCTACTTCTGCCGCTTATATCAAAGACATTTCAGCACCACTGCCCAAAATGCACCTGTTGCCTACGGGCGGTATTACACCTGAGAATATCAAAGATTTCCAGAAGGCCGGTGCTGCCGGCTTTGGTATTGGCAGCGCCCTGGTGAATGCCAACACCGCCGTTACACCGGAATACCTGCAGCAACTTGCCATAAAGGCGCAACAGTTCATCCGCGCCATTCAATCCTGAAAAAAGTAATACATCGTTATGAAAATAAAAAGCTATGAACTATTCCAGGTGCCGCCACGCTGGCTGTTCCTGAAAATAGAAACGGACGAAGGCATTATTGGCTGGGGCGAACCGGTGATAGAAGGGAAAGCCGCTACCGTTAAAACCGCGGTGGACGAGTTGATGGAATACCTGTTGGGTAAAGACCCCATGAATATTGAAGACCACTGGAACGTGATGTACCGCGCCGGCTTTTACCGCGGTGGTCCCATCCTGATGAGCGCTATTGCCGGCATTGATCAGGCGCTGTGGGACATCAAAGGGAAATATTACAACGCGCCCGTCTACCAGTTACTGGGCGGCAAAGCACGCGATAAAATGAAGGTCTACTCCTGGATTGGGGGCGACCGTCCTGCAGAAGTGGGAGAGGCCGCCCGTAAAATGGCAGAACAAGGCTTCCTGGCCGTAAAGATGAATGCCACGGAAGAATTGCAGTACATAGACAGTTATGAAAAAATAGACGCAGCCATTAAACGCATTGCCACCGTGCGGGAAACCGTAGGGCCGGGAATAGGTATCGGCATAGACTTTCACGGCCGGGTACACAAGCCTATGGCCAAAATACTGGCCAAAGAAATGGAGCCTTTCCGCCCCATGTTTATCGAAGAACCGGTACTGCCGGAAAATAATGAAGACCTGCGCGAAATTGCACAACATGTGGCCATCCCCATCGCCACCGGTGAGCGCATGTTTTCCAAATGGCAATTCAAAATGCTGCTGAAGGATGGCTATGTAGACATTATTCAGCCGGATGTTTCCCACGCGGGCGGCATCACCGAATGCAAAAAAATCATTTCTATGGCGGAGGCTTTTGATGTGGCAGCCGCGCCGCATTGTCCGCTGGGGCCCATTGCGCTGGCCGCCTGCCTGCAGGTAGACGCTACCTGTCACAATGCTTTTATACAGGAACAAAGCCTGGGCATTCACTATAACCAGGGCAGTGACCTGCTGGACTACCTGGTGGATAAAACCGTGTTCCAATACAGTGAGGGCTATGTGGAGATACCTTCCAAACCTGGTTTGGGTATAGAGATCAACGAAGCGCATGTAAGAAAAATGGCGGCAGAAGGACATAACTGGCGCAACCCCGTATGGCGGCATACCGACGGCAGTGTAGCGGAATGGTAAACACAGATCTGCAAAAACTACATGAAAGCATTCCATCCTGACGCGAAGCCGTCGAAAATACGTTACCAGGTACTGTTCCTGATATTTGTGAATGTTGTGATCAACTACATGGACAGAAGCAACCTGGCGGTAGCCGCTTCTGAAATAGACAAGGAATTCGGACTTACACCGGTACAACTGGGCCTGGTTTTTTCCGCGTTCAGCTGGACCTACCTGGTTTTCCAGATACCGGGCGGTATACTGGTGAACCGTTTCAGTCCACACATCCTGTATGCGATCTGCCTCATTGGTTGGTCGCTGGCTACCGTGATGCAGGGATTTGCAAAAGGCTTTGCCTCCCTGTTTGGTCTTCGCATGACCACCGGTATGTTTGAAGCACCGGCTTTTTCCATCAACAACCGGGTGGTGAGTAATTGGTTCCCTGACAATGAGCGGGCTTCCGCTATTGCCGTGTATACTTCCGGCCAGTTCCTGGGGCTGGCCTTCCTGATGCCGGTGCTGTCGATAATCCAGCTTGAAGTGGGTTGGAGAGGACTCTTCGTGGTGACTGGTCTCATTGGTATTGTTTGGGGCATCATATGGTACCTGCTTTACCGGGACCCGCTCAAACACAAGGCAGTCAATGCTGCGGAGCTGCAACATATTGAGCGCGGCGGCGGATTGCTGGACAAGCAGCAATCCGAAAAGAAAACGGCCTTCCGGTGGGCGGACCTGAAAATCGTGCTTTCCTATCGTAAGCTATGGGGAATTTATATCGGTCAGTTTGCAGTAAACTCTACACTCTGGTTCTTCCTCACCTGGTTCCCGAAGTACCTGGCAGACTATCGTGGCCTGAACTTCATCAAATCAGGCTACTGGGTTTCTGTGCCTTACGTGGCGGCATTTACAGGCATATTGTGTTCCGGCTTTTTATCTGACTACCTGGTAAAAAAAGGGGTATCTGCTGCAAAGGCGCGCAAGCTGCCTATCATCATAGGTTTGCTGTTATCCGCCTTTATACTAGGTGCGAACTATGTAAACATGCCCGGCCTCATCATCTTCTTTATGTCCCTTTCATTTTTTGGGGTAGGCTTTGCTTCCATCACCTGGATATTTGTTTCTACACTGGCGCCCAAACATCTCATCAATCTTACAGGTGGTGTGTTTAATTTTATCGGTCAGCTGGCGGGCATTATTGTGCCTATTGTAATAGGTTTCCTGGCAAGTGGTGGCAGCTTTGCACCGGCATTGGTTTTTGTGGCCGTACTCGGCTTGCTGGGTGCATGCTCGTATATTTTCCTGGTAGGAAATGTGGAACGGATAAAAATAGAAGAAGAGAATGAATAGTTTAAACAATAACAGATGAATTATTTTTTAAGCTGCGACTGGGGTACCAGCTCCTTCCGGCTACGACTGGTAGAAGCCGGCAGTCTGAGCATCATAGCAGAAGAAAAATCAGGTGCAGGTATTGCTGCCACTTATCAGCAATGGCAACAAACATCCCTGCCCCGCGAAGACTTTTTTGCTTCGGTCATCAACCGGCAGATTGATATACTGGCCGGGAGAACAGGTATTTCACTGCAAGACGTGCCGGTAGTATTGTCCGGTATGGCATCTTCCAGCATTGGCATGGTGGAGCTGCCCTACAGGGAGTTGCCGTTTAGCCTGAGCGGAGCAGATCTGGCCGTACATACCTTCAACCGGTTCATTATTATTTCCGGCGCGTGCAACGGGCACGATGTGATGCGTGGCGAAGAAACAAAAGTTGCAGGCTGCGTAGCAATGTTACCAAATACAACACAGGAACAATGGCTGCTGATACCAGGCACTCATCCCAAACACGTGATAGTAAACCGTCATCAGGCAGTTCGTTTTCAAACGTTCATGACCGGTGAATTTTTTGAGCTGCTATCCACTCACAGTATCCTGGCCACATCGGTAAGTAATGGCGGAACACTGGATGACCCGGCGTCCCGCGCCTGCTATACAGAAGGCGTTCACGCGGGACAATCGGATAACCTGCTGCATGCAGCCTTTATGGTACGCACCAACCAGTTGCTGAAAAAAATCCCTGCCGGACATAACCGCTTTTATTTAAGTGGCCTGCTCATAGGTGCAGAACTGAAAGCAGTACCAGCTAATAACTCCGTATATCTTGTGGCGGGGCCACAGCATGCGCCGCTTTATACCCTGGCGTGCGAGGCATTGAACATTCATGTGGCAGCGGTTATAGATGCAGATGAGGCGCTGGTACGGGGGCAACAGGAGGTTGTTTTAAGTTTGCAGCGGAGAGGATAATGTTGTAAGAATATGGATAGTATAAAAAGAGAAGACCTGCATTATGCAGGTCTTCTCTTTTTATACTATCCTAAGTTACCGCCGGAACCAATTAATATCTACATGGCCACCTGCCGCAGATGCGCCGGTATTAAAATTAAATAATGCAAACCGGTTGGCTGTCCAGTCCAGCCCCAGGGCCATTTTCAATTCGTTTCCAATAGGAAGAAAATCTTTGCCGTTTGTACTATAGGAAAAAGTTGCAGTAAAGTCTTTCTCCCTTACACTGGTTTTAAACCAGATTTTATTACGCTTTAAATTAACAACTGCTGCAACGCTGTCATTTTTAGCCATTATAATTTCCTTTCTGCCACCGGTTTGCCGGACTGCCACATACGCATAAGGAACCTGGAATATACCCAAACCTGCTATGTCATTATCTTTCATTCCACTGATATCTATTTCTGCGGTGCCTTCTGAAAACGGACCTTCTACCCGCTGACTCAAAGTATTGATGGCATGAAATAGTGTGGAAGCATTACCTGCCTTTAAACGAAGATACCCCGGCCGTTCACGCAACGACCATTTGCTGTTATCGGGATTATGGTTCCATTGCCATTGTAATGCGAGTTCGGGCGAGTTGAATTCATCGGAGCTGGCAGGAACAGTAATAGGGGAGGTTACTCCGGTCACAGGTTTAGGGAAGGTATCCACGCCTATCCCGTTTTTACCCAGTATGGGCCAGCCATCAATCCAGGTAACAGGTTCGAGATTAGGCACACGGCCTATAGGGCCGCGGTCCTGCATAATAATAAACCACCACGAGCCGTCTTTCAACTGTACCATACCGCCCTGATGCAAGCCATTGCCGGGATAGGTATGATCATCCTGCATCACTACTTTCGATTCATAAGGACCATAGATACTATCTGAACGCAAACAAACCTCGCGGCCCCGTGTGCCGCCGGTAGAGCCGAGTATATAGTATTTATTATTGATTTTGTAAAGATGTGATCCTTCAAGATAAGGAAAGCCGGGATTGTCGTAAATCTTCTTCCGGGGAACTTTTACAGACTTCGCATCGCTGTTTAATTCGGTGATATAAAGCGTTTGCTGTCCATGCGCAACATATACCTTGCCGTTATCATCAAAAAAGAGTCCCGGATCATATAGGTACTCATTGAATATTGTTCTTGTCCACGGGCCATTTATATTTTTGGCGGTACAAATGGAAAAATGTCCTTCTTTTGATTCCATCCTGGGTGTGCAGAATCCCACATAAAAGGTGCTGTCGTGATAGCGGATGGTGGCGGCCCAGGAACCGCTCAGGTACATATCTCCCCCTTTCATATCATAACGGGGATCTTCCTCATACCTTGAAACTGCATAGCCTGCCATCTCCCAATTTACCAGGTCGCGGGAAACAGCAATAGGGCAGCCCGGTACATAATGCATGCTGGTGGAAATAAAATAGAATTTATCGTCTACCCGGATAATGTCCGGATCTGGCCAGTCGCCCCACATGAGGGGATTTTTAAAATATCCGTTGCCCAAATCGGGCGTCCAGCTTTTGGTAGTTTGTGAGAAAATAGTGGAGACGCTCAACAGGAGCGTAAATAATGCTAACGTTCTTTTCATTGATCACTGTATTTCGTTTTTTCTAATAATATGTCGTCTTTCTGCTGACAGCTGTAGGCGGATACCGGCAAGATAATAGATTTCACAACAATATTACAAGATGCGATTCAGACAACCGGGGCTATCATCATTTTGGCTGAAAATAAAGAAGACCCGGATATTAACCCGGGCCCTCTTGTTCTCAACAGATCAAACAACAACAAGCAAAATTATTTTACAGGTACAATTTTTCCGCTGGCGGAAGATTGCCCTACTATTAATTTATAGATGAGTAATATTCTGGAATTATCTGCTACATGATATTCTATCTGCTGTGTGCTACCCTTACTAACTACTCCTCTGTAGATAACATCTACCTGGTGTCCCTGTATATCATAAAGGATCAGTTGCGCTTTACCTGTTTCAGGTGCTACATAGCGGAACGTGATCACCTCTGAATACGGATTCGGGAATACGGTAACTGTTAACTTCTGCGGAGCCGGCTCCTTACTGAGGATTGCCTGGTCAGCATTGCTGTATGATATATTGGTAACATTGGTGACAGGCGCCACTGATTTACCCCATCCTATCAATACGGCGCATTTATCAAATCCATTGTTGATGGCATTTATTGCCGCATTTACATCGGAAATACTCACTCCGCTGACAGTTTGACCTCCCAGGTATTTGTTGGCAAGCGTAAATAATCCCTGAACAGTAGACTGCCCGGTAGACGACAGGTAGTTTACTACGCTGGAAGGCAACCTGAATGTATCTATTTTGGATACTGGGGTGCTGCTGCCACAGGTAGTGAGTTGGGCGGTGAACAGGGTGTCCCCGTCAATAGTGAGTCCTGGCAATGTAGGTGTAACGCCCATATTGAAGAACAGTGCCATTGTTTGTGCCAGAAGAACATTGTTGATTTTACCCAGCGTTGCCTTTGCGGTTGATACCGGAACATTTGACCAGGTAGCTGTTTTGCTGTAGGTGGCATATCCTTTCAACGCAACAGGGGTACCGCCGCCGGGCAGCATATTAAATATGCTATTATTGGTAACATCACTCAGGAAAAGGGTGAAGAACTTACCTGTCGATTTCAGTCCGAAGATGGCAGAATCGCCTGGCTGTGCATCGGTTACACTTGTCATCATTTGTTGCGCAGTAAAAGATCTTCCTCCCGGCGTGCATCCCAGGCCGCCTTTATTGCCATAGAATCCCTGGGTATAAGTACAATAGCTCACGCAGCAGCTTACGGTAATGCCCTGCTCTACATAGGTGGAGTTACCACAGGTGTCGGTGGCAGTCCAGCGTCTGATATATTTGAACGGACAACTGGTTCCTTCTCTTCTGTCGCTGGTAGTTACGCTGAATGTATTGCCGCAGTTGTCAGTAAATGTTGGCGTGTCAAAAGTGACGGCAGCGCCGCAATTTACCAGTTTATCATTCCCTTTGGATATCACCACAGGAGCAATGTTGTCATTTACTACAATGGTTTGTTTAAGGGTATCTGATGTATTACCACAGGCGTCTGCTGCCCACCATTTACGTACCAGTGTAAATTTGTTTACACAGGTGCTGTCTGTTATTACAGCAGAGGAGTATACCGTTGCATGGCTGCAGTTATCACTGGCTGTTATTGATTGCGGACCAGGTATATCTTTGGCGCAACTTAACTGAAGGTCGGTAACGGTGCCGGAAAGAACCGGTGCAGTATTGTCTTTAATATGGATGGTTTGTTTAACAGAATCGCTGTTGCCGCAAACATCTGCAAATATCCAGGTGCGGATAATCGTAGAGTCGCATGCGGTACCACTGCCGGTTTCACTATATACCGGTGTAAGTGTGGCGTCGCAGTTATCTGTAGCGGTCGGTGAAGGCAATACAGGGATGTCTTTTAAGCATTCCAGGTTTACCTCTTTATCAAAATCTGCACTGATAACCGGTTTAACGTTATCATTAACGGTAATGGTTTGCTTAATGGTGTCGGAGGTATTACCACAGGCATCTGCAGCCCACCATTTGCGTACTACTGTAAATTTGTTCACACAGGTGCTGTCGGTTGTTTCCTGGCTCATCTGTACTTTCACGTCGGCGAGGCAATTATCGGAAGCCGTGATTGCGGGTGCCGCCGGAAGGTCTTTTGAGCAGGTAATGGAGGCATCGGGGGCGGTGCCGGAAAGAACCGGTGCGATCGTATCTTTTACATACAAGATCCGCTCACAGGTATTTGTTACCTTACCATCAGGCGTAGTGGTAATGAGTTGCAGCTTATAGGAGCCACAGGTGCTTCCTGCCAGTACGGTTACGGTATCTTTATTGATGGCGCCTGTGATGCTGCCATCGCCGGTAATACTCCAGCTATAGGAGCCCACCTCGGAGGGTAACGGACCTTTGTAAACATTGATTGAACCCGGACAAACGGGATCAGGGCCGTCAATTACGCAGGGCGATACAGGGTGTTGGATCACCGTAATCACTACCGTATCTTTTCCGGAGCAGCCGTTGTTGTCAGTAGCTGTTACAACAAACTGGAATGTTCCGGTACCTGTTGGGATGAATTCAGGATTATAAATATTTGGATCTGAAAGTCCTGTAACAGGGCTCCAGCTGAATGTATAAGGTGCAGTACCTCCATTGGCGGATGCGCTGAGGTAAGCAGTATCAAGATGGGTGATAGACTGGTCGGCTCCTGCGTTGGCCATTACCTTTGTGATGGTGATCGTCTGCCCCGGGTTAATATGAGAACCAAGGTAGCAGGTATCCGAAAGTCCATCACGGGTAACAATCAGTTGAAGGTTGAACGTGCCTGCTGTAAATGCAGCACCAACCGGCACTACCTGTATATTGGCAAGGGTGTTATTTACGATCTTTGCATTGGCAGTATTACTACCAATGATACTCCACAGATAGGTAAGCCCGGCAGCATCGTCTACAGTTGAGGTGTAGCTTAATGAAGACGTTTCTATACAACCTGTAGCAGGGCCGCTAACCGTGCATTTGGGAGGAATAAAAACAGCATCTGTTTTCAGGGATCTGTCCTGGTTACCAATGCTGACTACATTACCATCGATGATCCAGTTTTTTAGCCGCATATGATAGGGAGATCCGTTGATAGAAGAAGCCGAGTTGGTTTCTCCGGTAACGGGATCTTTTCCCCAATCGATGATACTGGCTATATGTCCGCCCCAGGCGAGTACCACTGTTTCTTTTAACGCCTTGAAGGTGATGTTGATTACTGTTTCCGACTGGGAGGCAGTAAGACTACCCTCGGACGCATACACCACACTGGTCAGGTCTGCGTTGTAACCGGTCATTACCCGCTCAGCGGCAGGTAACGCATTGAAGCTGGTGGCGGGCTGCCCGGAAACAGGCGATCCGTCGCTGGACGGAGCCGGAATGGGTTCAACATCTGTAGATGTAAAATAGCTTACCGGGAAACCGGTAATGTTTAATATTGGATTCACCGTTTCCGTTGTATGGAGGAATACGCCATGTGGTTCCAGCCGCTGAAATTGCGTAATATAATCCAGTGCATGTTTACCTCCGTTCATGATATCTAATCCAACTACGAGGGTATATGTCTTATTCACAACAAGGTTCGTCAGTATGGCCCTGTATGGAACAGAATATCCCTCCAGAAAATGTGCCTGGTTGCTGTTCAGGTTACCATTAATCCAGTCAACCGGAGAAGTGGGCGCCGTGGATTTACCATTGGCGCCCTGGTCTAAGTTGGCTGATTGCGCCATACCGCGAAACCCCGCCATGATAAGGAGAATGAGGGTAAGAAGAAGCGTGGGTAATTTAAAATAAAAGGATCGTGTACGTTGGAAGTTTGAGGGTAAATCTACTACTTTCATAAACACAAATTTTAGCGTTGGACAAAAAGAAGTTGATTGCGTGTAGTGAGGTACACGTAGTTACAGGGGCAGATTAAACAGCGGGAACAGGTCTGCTATTGCTGCACACGCATATTATTTGCCTGATACGTTGATTGTTGGGAGATCCAGGAATATAGTTAAAAGAGGAAGATCAGGGATATCGCTAAAATAAAACTGAAAGAAGAAAATTTGAAGACTTGTCCGAATTATTCTCTGAACAAAACACTATTTGCAAAGCCAATTGGTTGATATTTTTTAATGCTGATACAAAGGTTAATTATTTTTAAAGAATAAAAAAATATTTTACGTACTTCCTATGTCCTTTTAGGTATAAGGGGCAACACCATAGTGGTGTCAATTTCTGTAAATCCTCCTTTTTTAACCCCTGGTATAATTATAAGATATTGAAAGATAAATGATTATTCTTGTCGTGTTGCGCTGGCAGGGTGCTGTCTGCGTGAACATCGTCCCTGCAAAAATAGCATTTGTAATGGTCAATTTAAGCGTTGTACACCGGGCAGGATTGTAAGATCTTTAGGTAGACCAGAGATGTCATCAACCGAACAATGAATTACTATTCCACAAATTTGCCACCTGTACAATTTTTTTTATGAACCAAACTAAGTCGTTATTATGGGCGATTGCGTTATTGTGCATATTGCTGCAATCTACGCGTATTTATTCCCAAAGCAAGATTAGCGTTAAAGGTATTGTCACCGATTCTACCGGAGCGCCGTTGCCTGGCGCAACTGTCAGCCAGGAAGGGAATCTGAAAAACGGAACGGTATCCGGTCCGGAGGGCCGCTTTGAATTAAACATGCCTCCCGGCAGCCGTCTGAGAATTACGATGACCGGCTTTCGTACCGCGTTTGCTGTTTCCGGTACTTCACAGTTGAACATTACCTTACACCCCGTTGCCACAGAACTGACAGATGTGGTGGTAGTAGGGTATGGTACACAGAAACGTACCAAAATGACTTCTGCTGTTTCCTCTATTAATGCAAAGGACATACAGCTTATTCCTGCTACCAATTTATCAAATGTACTGGCAGGACGCATGTCGGGCACTTTTATCAGTTCACCTACGGGTACACCCGGTATTGGCTCTAAGGTTAAAGTACGGTCTACTTCTTCCTTCAGTAACAGTGCTGTGGAACCGCTGTATGTAATTGATGGCGTTGTACGGGATAAAACCAGTTTCGATGCACTGGATCCCAATGAAGTAGCGGATATCACCATTTTAAAAGATGCTTCCTCTGCAGCTATTTATGGTTCCCGCTCTTCTAACGGCGCCATCCTGGTAACAACAAAAACAGGTAAGAGCGGTACGGCAGTTATCAATTTTAACGCCACCTACAACACGCAACGTGTAGGTAAACTGCCGGAATATATGCCTGTTAAAGATGGATTGAATTTAAGCAAAGCAGTGAACGGAGGATTAAGCGATGAAGAAATTAACTGGGTGCTTAAAAATAATCCTGGCGGCGACAATTATTACAAAGCCGCTTACACCAATCCTTCCAGCCAACGTTACGCATTAAGCGTTTCAGGAGGTAATGAAAAGATAAGAGCTTATATAGGCGGTTCTTATATTAAAGAAGATGGATTCCTGCCACAGGTATCTTATAAGAAATATAATCTGCGTGGAAATGTGCAGGCCAACCTGGTGAAAAATCTTACACTCGGCTTAAACCTCGGAACAAGTTATGGTACCCGCAACCGTTTCAACTTTACCTATGATTATGGCTCCGATGACCTGAATAATCTTTGGGGTAAGCTACTGTACTGGGATGTATTTGCCAGTCCGTATATAGACGGCAAACCGAACAACCCCGGCTGGTTGGGAAATCCAATAGAGATGATGAAAAACGGCGGATACTGGCGTAACAACAACCAACAGATAGATGCGTTGGTTACTGCTGAGTACAAAATACCTGCGGTGGAAGGATTGAGTGTAAAAGGTACTTACAGCAAAAACTTCGACAATAGCTATATAAAAACCTTTGCCAAAAAACAACAGCTGTATAATTTTAAGAAAACAGGCCCCAATGGTTTGATCTATACAGATACGTTGGTAGGTAGTGTTTTAAGCGGAGATCCCGGCACCCAGTATTTAGGTAATGAATACAACAAATCCAATACTTACCAGCTAAACGCACAGATCAACTACGACCGTACATTTGGAAAACATACGGTTGGCGCCCTGGCTGTTTATGAGCAGTATGAGGGATACACGAACTTTTTCAGCATGTACCGGTATAATTTCCCGCTCGTTGCCACCGACCAGTTTTTATATACCAGCGCCAACAATGCGGACTGGTCAACAAATGGTAACGAAGGCCAGATCGGAAGGTTGTCTTATATCGGAAGGATCAATTATGACTACGATGCCAAATATCTATTTAGCGCATCTGTCAGGAGAGACGGATCTACCAACTTCGCACCGGATAAGCGCTGGGGTTGGTTCCCGTCAGTGTCCGGAGGTTGGGTGATTTCAAGGGAAGGGTTTTTCCAGTCGTCGGTAATTGGTCATGCGGTTGATTTCTTAAAGTTGCGTGCATCCTATGCTACCACCGGTAATGATATCCTGGATAAAGACGATCCTAACAGCAGATGGAGATGGATGGAGCAGTATATTATCCAGGGAGGTACTTATTTTCTTGGCGCTTCCGGCACCCCGGCATCACGCCTTGCATACGGTGGATTGCCTAACAGCAATTTAACCTGGGAGAAGTCAAACTCCGCAGGTGTTGGTGTGGATGCAACGGTCTTTAAAAATGTACGTCTCAGCTTCGACTACTGGAAACGTCAGTCCTATGATATATTAGGTAGCCGCATCCTGGCTATTCCCAACGAGTTTGGAGCATCCTTACCACCTGAAAACTACGGGAAAGTTAGTTCCAATGGTATTGAAATAGAGCTTGGCTATAACAATACTATCGGCAAAAACTTCAGCTACAATGTAAAAGGTGTATTCACCTATGCTACCAATAAAGCTATCAGGAAAGATGTTGCCGCCAATACCCAGGACTATGCAAACCCAATCGGGAAAACGCTGGCATATGGATATGGCTACCAGGCGCTGGGCGTAATACGCACACAGGAAGATTTAAATAAGTTGCCGGCCGGTTATACTATCAATGGAGTAGCACCGGCGCTGGGAGATATGCTGCTGGCGGATTTGAGTGGCCCTGACGGTAAGCCCGATAATAAAGTAGACAGTTACGACCAAACCGTGCTGGGCAAATATTTTGGAGCAGATAATGCCCCTATGGCCTACGGGTTAAACATCTCCTTATCGTATAAAGGATTTACAGTAGATGCATTATTTTCCGGGCTCACGGGATATAAAATAAGCTACAACGACGCCTGGGGCCGGAATTTTGGCGGCGGCGGAAAAGTTCCCCAATACCATGCTGATTCCTGGAGTACAGAAAACCCTAATGGTTCTACTCCTAAAATATACCCGTGGGGAGATCCGCACTCAGCAGGCTATACATGGACTTCTACCTTCAATGTATACAACGGCGGTTTTTTACGGATGAAATACCTGAACATCAATTATAAACTGCCCGATATCGTATTGAATAAACTGGCGATTAAAGATACCAGGATTTTCCTGGCAGGATCAAACCTGTTTAATATCACCAAATTTAAGTTGTATGATCCTGAAGTGTCTCAATTCATGAGTTATCCAACCATGAGAACTTTTACCGCAGGAATTGACATAAGGTTGTAGAAAAGCGTGTTTAAATTAAAAAAACAAGAAAATGAAGAATAAGTTAAATATAGCAACACTCATCTTTTTCGTTCCTTTTTTGCTGATGAGTTGCAATAAAGTACTTGATAAAACGAACCTTTCCGCCGTAGGCCCGGACCAGGTATGGTCGGATGTAAATATCGCCACCGCCTATTTAAACCAGATCTATTCATCGCTGATGCCGGGCAATACATCCGGGGGCGGCAACAATACAGACGAAGGCGTACCTTATCAGAAACAAACCAATGAATGGTTCAGGGGTACAGCCACGTTCGACTCACAAAACAACTTTGGCACGTATAACAATATACGAACCATTAATATCCTGTTAGGGAATATCGACAAAGCGACCTTCAGCCAGGCGGACAAAGATAAAATTAAGGGACAGGCATTGTTCTGGAGAGCCTGGGCTTATCATAATCTTGTGAGTAATTATGGCGGTGTGCCGCTTATCCTGGAAGCACAGCAGCCTACTACAGATTTAACAACGTTGCAGAAACCCCGCAATAAAACATCAGAATGTGTAACGCAGATCTTAAAAGATATAGATGATGCCACCAAATTATTGCCCGATGCTTTTACGGACGATGATATGGGCAGGGTGGATAAAGGCGTGGCGATGGCTTTTAAAGGAAGGGTGTTATTGTTTTATGCCAGCCCGTTGTTTAATGGTCTGGGAGGCATTGCCACCTGGCAAAAAGCCTACGATGCCACTAAGGCCGCCAAAGAGTTCCTGGATGCCCGTGGTAAAGGATTGTACAGCCCTTACAGCAAAATCTGGGATGATGAGCTGAATAAAGAAGTAGTAATGGTTCGCCGGTATAACTATCCACAGGCGGTTTATTTCCAGGGAGGCTTAATTCCTTTGGACTGGTCTAAAGATGACGTAGGCTATGACCGGCCCTCACTGGAACTGGTGAATACTTTCCCTATGAAAGATGGCTCCAGCTGGGAATCACAATCAAGAAGCTACGATACGCTGTTTTTTAACAGGGACGACCGGTTCTATGCTAACATCTATTATAACGGATCACCCAATCAATACCTGAAAGGGATGCGTGATAGCAAAACGTACCTGTGGACCTATTTTACCTCGATAACAAATTATAACGGTAGCACCGGACTGGAAGGCGTGCATAATTCCATTACGCTGGACCCTTTATGGTCTAACTCAAGTTTTTACCGCATAAAAGCAATTGATAAAACCATTGATAAAGGAGGCGTTTATAATGCGGGTGTTGACTGGGTTGAAATCCGCTATGCTGAAGTATTGATGAATTACGGAGAATGCGCCAATGAAACAGGTAACACAGCAGCAGCGTTGGATGTATTAAAACAAATCAGGGCCCGTGCAGGTGTTCAGCCAGGTGTTGCCGGTAACTATGGTATTACGGCGGTGTTGCAGCCAGATATACGCAAGGCGTATCAGAAAGAACGTTTTGTTGAATTTTGTTTTGAAGGAAAACGTATGAGTGATCTGCGCCGCTGGAAAATGTTTGGTTACCTGAGAGGGCTTACCCAACGTCATGGAATAGCTGTATTGCTGAAGGCTGGTCAGCCGGATGTAAGTCCGATGTCAGATATCAATACTGTATGGAACAGGTTTACCACTACCGTTATTCCAACAGATGCTGTTGATATAGCAATTAAAGATCAGTACTACATTTATGGCATTCCTAAAGCAGTTTTGGACAGAAACCCCTTGTTAAAGCAAAATAATAACTGGGGCGGCGACTTTGACCCCCTGCAATAAATTTTCAGGTAAATGATTTGACCGGTAACCAGGGAAAGGGAGGCTTTACAGGCCTCCCCATTTTCCCCGGGCAAAAAAAACATCGGCCACTGCAAAATTAGCGGATGTTTATATGTATTGATTTATAGTAATTTTGCTTTACTATCGTACAACCTAACGCGCTTGTTTCAGCGCAGTCTTCAAGGCTCAATCAATAGCAACACAATGAGAAAAAATAAGCGTAACGGGAAGTGTTTAACCGCCAGGATAATAATTGGTACACTGTTGACTTTTAGCATGCATGCAGGTGCTCAGCACATGGCGTTTACAACAAAGTATTCAGCTGTAGGTATCAATGAAAAAGGGTTTATTACCAGTATCAGGGATAAACAAACAAACACGGAATATAATCCCAAAGGACTAAGCTCTCCATTGCTGACGCTGGAAAAGGAAGGGGAAAATATATACCCGGCAAAAGCGAAGCTACAGGGCAAACAGTTAAAGCTGACTTACCCCAACGGCTCGGTTGCTACGTTAACGGTGGAGCAGAAAAACGATTATCTGCGCTTTGAATTGCTGTCGCTGTTTCCGCGGAATGGTGTTGACAACGTTATATGGGGACCTTACAAAACCAATATCTCTAAAACCATCGGCGAAATATTATCGGTAGTAAGAAGTGATAATTTCGCCATTGGCATACTGGCACTTAACGACAATACTACCAGCGGCCCGCCCTGTAATGGCGATATGTACCAGGCTTGCTATATTATCCATTCGCCCGATCCGGTGAAGTACCCGCTGCCGGCTCATCTCAAAGAAGGTCAACGCTTCCGTATCGGTGGCGATGGTATAAATGATGTGGCCTTTTATTCGCATCCGGAGGAATATTACCGGTACATGAATGGCAACGGCGCCAGCCTGGAGCCGGACTACGGTTCTTCTATCGTATTGCATTCGCGCGACAGGAAGAAACCATACACTATTTTTTATCCGCATTTTAATGATTTTCCCGGTGTTAAATCGCCCCGTCATATGGAGCTGACGCCGGTTGATGTGGACTACATCGGCTCTGCCATCGCCTTTTATGCCTGCCCTGATTCGCTGGGGCTGCGGACAATCGAACGGGTTGTGAAAAATGAAGGCTTGCCCTATATTACCCGGAATGGGAAATGGGTAAAGGATCCATCCAATTATCAAACGGATATAGCCTGGTCAGGACCGCACGACAGCCTGGTATCATACGCCGGCCAGTTAGGTCTGAAAGCTGTTCAGGATGAAGGTTTGGGAGAATATTATACCAATCCGGCCAACCGGTGGGGAGATAAAAAAGTGACGCTCAATCAGCAAAAACGCCCCATCAGTGACTTAACAGCCTTAACCAATAAAGAAGGAATTGCCTATGGCCTGCATACGTTAACCGAATTTATTCAGCCATTCAGCAGCGACGTACACCCGGTACCCAACGATGGTTTGTGTACCGTGTTAAAAACCCGTATCACTAAAGCTATTGGTGCAAATGATACTTTGATACAGGTGGCAGACACCAGCTACCTGAACGAATTTGGCGGGTGGGACGACAATAAGGTGAATGTATTAAAGATCGGGAAAGAGCTGATCAGGTATAAAGGGGTAACCACCACAAAACCCTATACACTTACCGGTGTGGAGCGTGGCGCCCTCAAAACCAATGCCGCCGCACATAATGCCGGTGATCAACTGGCGAAACTCCAGGTAAATTGTTATGGTGGCTTTATCCCGGATATTACGCTGCAGGATGATTATGCTGAATATTACGCCAAACTGCTGCACGACGGTGGTATGAACTATATCGACTTTGACGGTTTCGAAAGCTTTACCTATCAGGGGCACGGTCAATACTCTTTCAAACGCTTTCTGAGAGGCATGTTTGGCCATCTTGAAAAAATGGGGGTGCCTTACCTGAGAGTAATGGGCTCCTGCGTTTTTGAAGGAAACTGGCACTATATGAGTGTATGTAATGTGGGAGGCGGTAACCATATGTTTGATCCGGTAAATAATAAGTGGGGTATTGAAGGGAAAGACATACGTTATTCCTTCAACGGAAGTTATTTTCCATCTACTTTTGGGATACAAAATCTGCAGCGCGACTGGACCGTACAGGTGATAGAGAATCTCCAGTGTAAATCCATTGCCTGGGATGCTACCTACATGCTGGGGTTGAGCCAGGATGCCGTGGAAAAAAGAACCGACAAGCAGGCTATCTTCAAAGCTTTCCGGACCTGGGAAAACGCAAAAAATGCCGGTGCATTTGGAGATGCGTTGAAAAAAGAAATGCAGGAAGAAAAGAACAGGTATCACCTGGAGCAACTGAATGATGACAGCTGGAAGCTTTATAAAGTAGCATCAGACGGAGCTTTGGGGAGCCCGCAAACACTGACACGCAGCAAAGCAGGTTGATAATATTTTACTTTTGTTTGGTACTACTACACATTTGTTTATGGTCAGCGAACGTTTGGTACTTGGTACCGCCGGGTTAGGCGGTGTTTGGGGGAAGGTTGATCCGCATCAATCTGTATTGACAATTTTATCCGCACTGGAATCGGGTATAGCTGCCATAGATACTGCGCCGGCTTATGGAGATGCTGAAAGCTACCTGGGACAGGCGTTACAGCAATGGCGTGGAGGCGTGCCCGTTATCAGCTCCAAAGCAGGGCGACTGAAATCTTACGCTGCCGATGAAGCTTATTACGATTTTACCGACAGGGCGATGGCAGAAAGCCTGGAGAACAGTCTCCGCACCATTGGTATTCCTTCTCTCGATATCCTGTTTTTACACGATCCTCATGCCATTCCGGAAATGGAAGCAGAGCGGATCATTGATACGCTAATAAAGTTCAGGGAGCAAGGATTGGCGAAACGCCTGGGCGTGGGAGGGAACTGGCCTTCCTGGTTGAAAGGATACCTGGATGCCGGCGTTTTTGATGTGGTGATGGAGTTTAACCGTCTTAATGCCTCAAATGTAACAGCCCTGCAGGATTCGTTGCCTTATTGCTTATCCCGTAACATACAATATTATGCGGCGAGTCCTTTAAATATGGGACTGCTGGGAAGAAGCATCGGATCGTTTAAACAAATGCGCCCGGAATGGCTGCCCGCGGATGCATTGGAGATGGCCGTACGCCTGGAGCAGATAGCGGTAAAACACCGGCTCACTTTACCGGCTATGGCGCACCGGTTCCTACTGTCTTTACCCTATGATTTTAATATTGTACTGGGGCCATCCAATATATCGGAGCTGACGGCCAGCATTGAAAATTTTAATCAGGGTAAACTACCGGAAATCATCCAGGCAGAAATCCTGAATTGCAGTAACGGGTAAAAGAAGTTAAGATGTGTAATATTGACAACGAGATCTTTAATATTCGGAGTATACAAATAAGGGAATTAGCGCCGGTGCAGGTGGTTACGCCGTTTCAGGATGCCACTATGGGACCGTTCCCTGCTTTTGGGCTGTCCATGATCACCATTGAAGATGAAAATAACAATATTGGTGAAGCACCGGTGTACAGTAGTTATACCAATATCCTGGAAGCATGCCTGTTGCCGCATTTGCTGTATTCCCAAAACCTTTCCTATAGCCAGTTATATTCCAGGTTGTACTGGTCTATCCGCAACGAGGGCTTCAGAGGCCCTGCATCTGCGCTGTTGGGACAGGTAGATATGGCATTGCACGACCTGGCTACCCGCCGGCTCGGCGTTCCGTTGCATAAATATATGGGCGCTGACCGGAATGAGGTAAAAGTTTATGGCAGCGGAGGTGGTACAAACTATACTTATGAGGAACTGGAAAAAGAGATCGCTTATTTTACCGCAGCGGGTGTAGATTGTTATAAGATGAAGGTGGGAAAGGATTTTGGGATGAACATGACAGAAGATATAAAGCGTGTAAAGTTTGTACGTAGTCTCCTGGGAAAAAATATCAGGCTTGCCGTGGATGCCAACCAGATCTGGAGCTGTAAACAGGCGCTCCGGTTTATTGATAAAACAGCAGGTGAAAACCTGGCCTGGCTGGAGGAACCTACTCATTCGGCATCTTTTGATCAGATCGAAGCGCTGTGCAAACAAACCCCATTGAAAATTGCTTTCGGAGAATCGGAACGTACTGCGAGGGTGTTTCCTACGCTGGTAAACATCGGCGTAGCCCATTTGCAGCCGGTACCCGGGCATTTGGCCGGTGTGAAAGAATGGATGGCTGTAAGGGATCTGGCAGCGAAACACCAGGTAGATTTTTCATCCGGCGGATATTCATTGTTCACGGCTTCCCTGATGACTACCGCATCTGAACAATGTGAGGTGGAGTACCTGTATTCAATTATGTCGGGACTGGAAACCTATTTCAATGTAAAACCGGCATGGGGCAACGGGAAATTTACGCTGCCGGAGTTGCCCGGTTTTCCTGTCAGGATAAATTGGAATCATTGTGAAGATACCGGTCAACTAGTCAAAACACGGGTATGGAATAAAAAGAATGTCAGGGAATACAAGCCGGTTGTATCTTTGTGATTCTTAAGCTTTTTCCGTGAAGATAACTTTAACTGGTATTGATTATCTGGTCCTCGTTGTATATGTAATTGCGCTATTCACTTTTGGTTTCTATCTTAAATCTTCCGGGGTACAATCGGGAGGAGATATTTTTCTGGGCAGGCGTTCTTTGAAATGGTGGCAGATCGGCTTTTCCATGTTCAGTGCCAACGTGGGCCCAATGATGTTGATAGGCTTATCCAGCCTGGGTTTTTCGCAGGGTGTGGTAGGAGGTAATTTCGAGTGGCTGGCCTGGATATTCCTGATGTTGTTGTCTGCATTTTTTATTCCACGTTATCTTTCAGCAGGGATCAGCACTATTCCGCAGTTTCTGCTTTTGCGTTATGGCCGCAGGTCTTATAATTTCCTGGTTGTTTACAGCCTGATGTCTATATTATTTGTGTGGCTTGGCAGTGCATTGTATGCAGGCGGACTGGTTATTTCAGAGATTTTCCAATGTTCGTTAATAGAAGCGGTAGTGCTGATAACCCTCATTTCCACCAGTTATACCGCTATCGGCGGTTTAAAGGCAGTGGTGAGAACCGGCGTTTTCCAGTCGCTGATCATTATTACTTCTTCCCTGATACTAACGGTACTGGCTATAGGAAAAATTGGTCATGTGGCAGATGCGGCTAAAGGAGTGCCTCCCGACTATTGGAAGCTGTTTCACGCCAGGTCTGACCCTGAATACTCATGGCTCGCTATTGTGGCGGGTTATCCGGTGGTAGCTGTTTATTACTGGTGCGCAGATCAAACGATTGTACAAAAGGTGTTGGCCGCAAAAACTGTAAAAGAGGGACAACGGGGTATTCTTTTCCTGGCAGCGCTCAAAGTGATCACGCCTTTTATTTTTGTGTTGCCTGGTATTATCTGTTTTCTTTTATACAGAGATAGTACCACACCGGATAAATCTTACATTACGCTCGTCAAAAACCTGATGCCCGACGGGCTTCGCGGGCTCTGTATAGCGGCGCTTGTCGCCTCGCTGATCGATACCGTATCTTCGGGTCTGAACTCTTTCAGCACTGTTTTTACATTGGATGTGGTGACGCAGTTTGTATCTTTGGAAACAAAGGATAAAACAAAGGTTGGGAGATGGATGACTGCTGTAGGCGCTTTCCTGGGAGGAGGTATCGCCGTATTGTTTTCTTACTCAGATAAAAGCCTGTTTGAATTAACGCAGGGGCTTGTGTCTATCCTGGCGCCACCATTATCGGTGGTGTTTTTAGGCGGCATATTCTGGAAACGCACGCACCGGGTAGCAGCAGAAACAGTGTTGTTTGGCGGCGGCTTTCTTTGCCTGGTGATGGGTGTTTGTTATGTATTGAACTATCCGTATAAAGGATTCTGGCCACACTTTTTATTTCTTTCTATCTATATTTTTATTTCCCTGGTAATTTTAATGGTGCTGATAACCCTGGTTTTTAAAGTGCCCGAAAAAGACCGGGTATCATTTACTTTTCCGGACAAGGCCGGATCGGGCATGGATAAGTGGTTATGGGCAGGCTGGGGTGCGCTGGCTTTGATAATGGCAGCGATCTATATAGTATTAAATTAACGAATCATGAATAAAATATTGTCCGCTACTTGCAGGATATTACTGCCGGCTGTTGTTATTATATTGACTGCATGTAATGCGTCCCAAAAAGAAGAAAAGCTGCAGGAGCATGTTTTTGTAGTGAACATTGTACATGATCCGCAGAAGCTGAAAGAATATCTCGATTATCATCAGCATATATGGCCGGAAGTGGAAGCCGGTTTTAAGAAAGCGGGTTACCGGAAAATAACGCTTTACCGGTATGAATACCTGTTGGTAATGGCCATCACCGTACCAGCCGGAGCGGATCTGGGGCAAATGGGAAAAACGGCTGAATCTTATGATAAGCGTTGCGCGGAGTGGAACCGTTTAATGGATGGCTATCAAACCGGTGTTCCCGGCGCGGGGCAGCAGGAAAAATGGGTGGAGGCAACACCTTTTTACCGCTTTATAAAAGAGTGATTACAGGCTTTGCGTGCTCACGCCCTTTTTCTCTTTGTCTTCGTATTGCCTGATGAAATCCCTGGGAGATAATCCTTTAATTTCTTTGAAGTGTTTATTAAAGTTCGAGATATTATTATAGCCACTGTTATAACAGGCTTCTGCTACGTTGTGATGTCCTTCCAGTAAAAGTTTGGCGGAATGCCCGATGCGTACTTCTTTTACAAAATCGATCAATGTACGGTTGGTATTACGTTTGAAAAAGCGGCAGAAGGCTGCGGACGACATGGGAATAAGATCTGCTACGTCCTGTAGCAGGATATCGTCTCTGAAATGCTGAAAGATGTAATCAAATACCTTGTTGAGTTTTTTTGCTTCTCCGGAGTTTTCAACGGTATTGTAATAGGGCGATGATAATACTCTTGATGATTCGGATTGTGCGAGCACATCCAGCAGCCGGATCATCAGCGCCACCCTGCTTAAGCCCGACACATAAAGCATCTGGTGCATAATCATTTTGGCGTCCTGGAGTGTGTTGCCGGTAAACAGCACTCCTTTTGCCGCTTTGGCGAAAAGCACATTCAATTGTTTGGCTTCCGGTTTTTCGAGCAGTTCCTTTCCGAGGAAATCGGGAAAGAAATGAATGACCACCGCCTGGGTAGGGATAAGCGGATCGGCGGCTTTGTAATACTGCCAGCAATGCGGCAGGTAACTGCCCAGCAACACCAGCTCCGGTCCGTCGAAATCCTCGATATGATCGCCGATAAATCTTTTACCGCTACAGTTTTCCAGCAACGCGATCTCAAAATTGACATGCGATTTTAAGGCAGTATATTTTTTTATTTCAAGAATCTCTGATCTTACCGTAAATGACTGGTCCGCCGGAAATGTAAAATTCTCGTATATGTATTGCATCGGATTGTAAGTCTGGTTGTGTGTTACAGGCGATTCAAAGATAATAAAATACGCGGGAAGTTTAATGCGGCAAAAATAGTATCCATAATGGTCAAATTAAGGGTTGCGTTCCTTTTAAGGGAATCAGAACTTTATGGCCTGCGGCAGATATCCCTTCCGGATTTAGTGCAGCCGTATTAAACAACAGGTATGTATCGCATTAAAACGAAGTATTTCTTATTATTCCTGGTAGCTGTCGCCACGTCAAATACATCTTTCTCCCAACTCCCTGATCTGCAGTTGAACAGGATGCTGCAGCAGGTAAGCGGATCCGTTACTTTTTTGCAAAGACAATATAAGGGCACCGACCTGGTGGCGGAAAATGTTTTTCGCTCCGGCGAATTGCCGGGCAACTGGAAGCTGGTGCTGAAAGCCGATCCGGTGAAAGGGCACAGCGATGCGATAGATGTGGAGGCTACTTTCAGGCTGGCAGCGGGACAGGCAACTTCCACCGCCGTGGCAGTGAAGTTTGATTTTAGTAACTGGAGTGCTGCCAATTATGTGCTGGTGCCGGCATCGCTTTATAACGGCAACCGCTATCGCTCCATAGGAGACGGTTATAATCCCGGTTATCCGCGTGATATGTATTACAATCCGCAGGTTCCGCTAACGATTTCAAATAACCCCCGTTTGTCGGTAGAACAGGATAAGGCTTCCCTGGTAGCGTTACAAACAGGGAATATGGCTACTCCCGCGGTTTGCTTTTTTTCTCCGGCAACACAAACGGGCTTTATCCTGTTAACAGAACAACAAACAAAATGGGGAAACAACGGGGTTACTATTACGGAGAATGCCCATAAAGATCAGTTGTCTTTTGACATTTCAGCACCCGCCATCCGTAAACTGGCTGCGGGCTTCGGCGACTTCCATCTGAGCGGAGACAAGGCGCCGGATTGGAAGGCCGGCGATGAAGTATCACTACGCTTCCGGCTGTATGTGTTTAAAGCAACGGATATCCCGGCTTTGCTCACAAAATTTTTTAAAGTACGGAAAGATATTTCCGGTCCTTCTGTTCCCCGGAACCTGGTACCTATGAGCAAGTTGCTGGAACTGGGCACAGGCATATGCAGCAGCAATTTTACACAACAGCAGATTGGTCATTATTATAAACCGGAAAACAACAACGACTTCCAGCTGGGATGGGTAAGCGGTATGATTAACACCTACCCGATGTTGTCGCTGAACGATGAAAAGGAACGCAAAAGGGTAGGCGAGGAACTTGATTTTGTAGTGCGCAGATTGCAGGGTAAAAGCGGCTATTTTTATGGGGGCATAAAGTCAACCGGGGAAATTATCGGGGAGAAGATGTCGCCCGATTTCCCGGAAATCCAGGCAATGGTGAGAAAGAACGGAGACGCTTTGTTTTGGTTGATGAAGCACCTGTTGTTGTTCAGGGCAAGCGGGCATGCCGATATGATTAACAAAGATTGGGAAGATGCAGCTATAAAACTGGCTGCTGCTTTTGTAAAAACCTGGGAGAAGGATGGTCAGTTTGGCCAGTATATAGCGCCGGAAACGGGCAGGATTGCGGTATTCAACTCTACTGCAGGCGCCATTGCCCCGGCGGGCCTGGCCCTGGCAGCCCACTATTTTAACAGGGCCGGCTGGATGAAAACAGCAGCAGCCGCAGCGGATTATTACTACCGGCGCGACGTGGCCGGGCAGGGGCTTACCGGCGGCGATTGCGGGGATATTTCGCAGGATGCCAATTCAGAATCAGCTTTTGGATTCCTGGAGTCTTTAATGGCATTATATGATTATACAGGCGATCGCAGGTGGTTGTCGATGGCCGAAGTACAGGCCGCTCTTTGCGGTACCTGGACACTGTCTTACGCACCGGTTTTTCCTCCGTCGAGCACCATCGGGAAATTGCAATGCAATATGACGGGAGCCGTTTGGGCCAGCATACAAAACAAACATGCAGCACCTGGTATCTGCACTTCTTCCGGCGACTATCTTTTCAAGTTGTTCAGGGCTACCGGAAATTCATTGTATGCTGATTTGATCAGGGACATCCAGCATGCGCACACAGAGGCCGTTAACATGCCAGGACATATTACCAGCAATTATCTGATAGGCTCTTCTATGGAGCGTATTCAGCCAAGCGATGCAGAAGGGAAGGAGAGCATTGGAAACTTTATATACACCCGTAACTCCTGGACAGAAACCAACGGCATGCTGATGGCACTTGAACTGCCAGGTATTTATGTGATCAGCGACAAATCCAAATGCTATGTTTTCGACCACGTGGAGGCTACAATCATTAAGAAAGATAATAAGGAACTGGTGATAGAGATATACAATCCAACGGTGTATGATGCCAGTGTGGCCGTGATGTCGGAAACCAGTGCGGAAGCTAAGCATCCTTTGGGTTATACTGCTTTTCTCCGTTGGCTGAAAGTACCGGTGAAGGCCGGAGGGAAAACCAGGGTGCGTATTTCGGGGAGGGAGGTTAGATGGTGAGTCCAGTGCTGAAGGCAGAGAAGGAGCTTACCCGGCATAGCGACGAAGTGGCGCGGCAGCGTCAGCAGTTGCCCTGGGTGAGGGTGGACAAGGAGTACGTATTTGATACAGATAAAGGGAAGGCGTCGCTTGCTGACCTCTTTTGCGGGCGGTCGCAGCTGCTCATTTATCATTTTATGTTTGGGCCGGAGTACGAGGCGGGATGTCCGTCCTGTTCGTCGATAGCAGACGATTTCAACGGTTTCGCGGTTCACCTGGCTCACCACGACGTGATGCTCGCAGCTGTATCGCGGGCGCCGCTGGCAAAGCTGCAGGAATACAAGCAACGGATGGGCTGGAGTTTCCCCTGGGCCTCTTCATTTGGAAGTGATTTCAACTACGATTTCAAAGTTTCATTCACCGAGGAGGAGCAACGTTCAGGGGCGGTGGCATATAACTATCGTACAGGAAATGTAAGCTCACGTGCCAATGAAATTGAGGCGTTGCAGGAAGCACCGGAGGCCGGAAAGAAGATCGCTGCCACCGTGGGCATAGACTGGCCCACCTATATCCGTGAAGCGCCGGGCATGAGCGCCTTTGTGCTGAAAGACGGGGTTGTTTATCACACGTACTCCACCTATGAGCGCGGACTCGACGGACTTTGGGGGATGTATCAGTGGCTGGACCGTGCGCCGCTGGGCCGTAATGAAACCGGGAATACGATGTGGTTCCGCCGCCATGATGAGTATGGAGATAAGGAGAAAGCGGGGAGCTGCTGTGCTTAAAAAAGGCCGGCCAGATCACACACCAGCCAGCCCTCTCTTACATGTAAATACTATTAAGCAGCAGGTTCTTCCACCGTTGCGGTTGGAGCATTGTTCTTAACGGAAGCAATGCCGCCATCGCGGCCGGAAGTACTTTCGTACATTTCACTGGTACCAATGATTTGTCCGTTTGCGGCCTTGAGATTAAAGTAATGTTTTCCATTAGTGGAAGTCTTTTTGTCGAACCGTTCATCGATCTGGGAATTGGTTCTCACAGACTCGATGCCGTTGTCGCAACCTGATCTGGCGGCATAACCTTCGCTGGCAAGGATTACTTCACCATTACCTGCTTTTAATTTAAAACGGAATTCACCGTTGCTGCTTTTGGAGACAACAAATTTACTCATAGGAGATTATTTTAGTGTGCCGGAAGTTACTTAATAAATCCCAAAATGAACGATCCCGCATTTTAAGAAATGGCTAACGTTATTTACGCTTTTCTTCAATTTTATATAACCCTGCACCGTGACTGGCAATAACCGGTGAAAAAGTGCCGGATGATCCATCTAAAGAAAAAAATAAAGGAAAACCAGCCTAGTCTATCACGTAGGTACTGGCTGGTTTACTTTCCTGCAGCTCCTGCGGAATTTGCGCCTGTTCAAAGATGGAGTATTCAATGTTCCGGCAGATAGTATTTAACGGCAGGTCATTTTCTTCTTCTCCAAACGGTTCCCCTATTTCGTAAATGATAGCATCCAACGCTATAAACGTATAGCTGATCAGCAACACAATGACAGGCATCATCCAGCCTAAACTATCCACCAAACCAAAAGGTAACCAGAAGCAATAAAAGTAAACCGTACGATGTAATAACACACTATATGCAAATGGCAACGGTGTATTGGAAATCCTTTCGCATCCGCCAATTACCTGCGACAACTGGCTAAGATGACTGTCCATAGCAGCCAGCATAATAGTATCAATATGTTTCTGTTTGTTTTGTTCGCTGATCCATTGTCCGATGAAATCAAGGATAATAACAGGAGGATGTTTTTTGTCTTTCAGATAATTTACCTGTTCGGCAGATAGTAAGCGGGAAAGATGTTCGGTGCCGGACTTGTTTCTCAACTGGTAATTAAGCGACCAGCAGAAGGCTGCCAGCATTTTGGTGAAAGGTATTTTACTTTCATCGGGCGCGTTAATTAATGTGGATGCCTGGCGTGTTAAAGACCTGCATTCTATCAGTAATGTACCCCACAGCTTGCGCCCTTCCCAGTACCGGTCGTAGCTGGCGGTATTACAAAATCCCATGAAAATGGCTAAGGCCAGGCCAATCAATGTAAAGATGGTCGGGTTAAGATGTACCTTGTGGTAATATATTATTCCGTCAAAATAAAGGATAACCAGGGAGAATACAGCAATAATTGACAGCTGGACAGTGATTTTCTTGAGCACAGAGCCTTCCCATATGAATAACATTCTGAGCCAATTGGCGCGCTGTCTTATGATCATTTTTTATTTTTATACAGGCTTTTAAAAATGAATTTCAGCCGGAGAAATCCTGATCTTTATTGTTTTATTTGCCATGTCCCAATTCACGCCGGAGTTGTTTTACTTCATGCTGCAGATCATGGACGCGGTTTAATAAATGGGTGATGGCTTCTATGCCTTCCAGGTTGATGTCCATGTCGTAGTGCAGGTGCACGAATCTTTCAAGATCGGCCAATTGGTCGTAGTCAATAAAATATTCCTCTTCTGTTTGCGTCAGCGTTATCAGGCCATAATCGTTTAAGGATTGAACAAAGGTTGTTTCAATCTTATAATAAGTGCAGCATTGCTCTACAGATATATTTTTTGAAGTGTCCATAACTACCTTTTTTGGCGCTCTTCAGCAAGTTCTTTAAATAATTCTTTTTCTCTTTCTGTCAGGTTCTTTGGAATTTGTACCTGGTAGGTGATGTAGAGATCTCCGAATGTTCCTTCCTGTTTATACACCGGGAATCCTTTCCCTTTTAAACGCACGCGGGTGCCGCTTTGCGTTTCAGGGGCCACCTTTAGTTTTACTTTTCCGTCCAGTGTATCGATGGTTTCCTCTCCGCCGAGGAGGGCTTTGTAAAGGTCCAGGGGGATATCGGTGTAGAGGTCGTTCCCCTTGCGCACAAAAGCCGTATCGTTATGGATCGCAAAAGTAATATAGAGATCGCCGTTGGGACCTCCGTTTGCGCCTGGCGAGCCGAAGCCGGCAATTTTTATCTCCTGTCCGTCTTCGATCCCTGCGGGGATAGTGATCCGTATATTTTTTCCGTTGACCGTAAATGTTTGCTTGTGGGTTTTGTAGGCATCCGACAAATTCACCTGCATGGATGCGCGGTAATCCTGTCCTTTAAAGCGGGCCTGCCGGCCACCTGCTCCGCGGTTGCCGAACATGGAGTTGAAGAAGTCGGAAAAGTCGCCGTCTTCTTCATTGAACGATTGGTATCCGCCGCTGCCACCGGCTCCAAAAGGGTTGCCCCTGGCGCCTCCCGAGGCTTGCTGCTGCCGGCGCGCTTCTTCAAACTGATCGGCATGTTTCCAGTCGGCGCCATACTGATCATACTTCTTTCTGTTTTCAGGATCACTTAATACTTCATTCGCTTCATTGATCTGCTGAAAAGTTTTCCCGGCCTGCGGATCATTCGGGTTTAAATCCGGGTGATGTTTACGCGCGAGTTTCCGGTATGCCTTTTTTATGTCTTCTGCAGAAGCATCTTTGGGAACGCCCAGAATCTTATAGTAATCGATATAATCCATTCCGTTTAAATATTACTTATTGATAGATAAAATCATGCTGCGCCATCTGCGGTATACTGCTTCAGCATGTCCATCGACGGAGCAAAAAAGAGGCTGCCGGTATGGGCCGTACTGAAATCGAGGATCCGGTCGTAATTGCCTGCCGGAACGCCGATAAACATTCGCTCCAGCATTTTAAAGGTAGTACTGAATGTGTTTGCATATGCGATAAAGTAGGTGCCCACTTCATTTTTGCCGGGGTTGCCAAAGGGCATGTTATCCCTTACTATTTTCAGCTCATTCCCGTTATCGTCATCCAGGCTGGCTAAGGCGCTATGGGAATTATCGGGCTTTACCTCGTCGGGCATCTCTATATCGCTGATCTTATAACGGCCAATTACTTTCTCCTGGTCTTCGGTGGAGAGCTTTGTCCACCCGTTCATATTATGCAGGTATTTCTGCACAAAAAGATAGCTTCCGCCTTTATAAACCGGATCTTCGTCACCCACCAGGGCAAAGTGCTGCCGCTCGTTACCGATGGGGTTTTCCGTGCCATCCACAAAGCCCAGAATAGAACGGCCATCCCAATACCTGAAGCCATGTACTTCTTCCAGACAATCGGCCACCGGTGATAACACCGCTGTTATAGCAGTGAGCATGTCAAAGCAAATAGACATGTCAGTTGACCGGAGATGAAAATGCAGATCTCCCGGAGTGGCCACTGCCGTATGTTTTGCGCCTGCCACCGGTTCAAAATTTCTCAGCTCTTTCGGGATGGGCCGGGGCAGGGATAGCTTCAGCCATGCTTCGTATCCGACCCCCATTACGCAGGTGGCGCGTCCACCGGGTGCCCTTATAATAAAGGTATGATTAAGATTGGCTATCAGGCCGCAAAGCTGTTCAAAAACAGGTTTTATTTCTGCACCCTCCTTAAACTTCCAGACAGTGAAGATGGTGTTATTGTTGGGGTAATCGGTAACATTCTGCGATTCATGGTGTATTGCTCTGCTCATATTTAGTTAGGCTATTGGAATTTAATAAATTATGTTAACTGACTTCTTTTCAAATTTAGGAGATGTTGCAGATAGCAACTATTGCGTGGTGATTTGATGAATAATATTCGTCAATTTTTTCACCATTTTCAACAGCTTTCTAAACAAATCATCATCCGATAGTTGTTTATTATTGTAACGGAATTTAATGCATTTTCAGCTATTCTCCTGTATATAACCAGTTGCTGTTTTTTTTATTCAAAAGAAAAATTTAATGCTATGGGTAAAATTATTGGGATTGACCTGGGAACCACCAACAGCTGTGTTGCCGTAATGGAAGGTAACGAGCCGGTGGTTTTAGCCAACGATGAGGGACGCCGTACCACCCCATCTGTTGTTGCATTTCTGAAAAACGGGGAACGTAAAACAGGAGATCCCGCTAAAAGGCAGGCGATCACTAATCCCCGGAACACGATTATTTCCGTAAAGCGTTTTATGGGCCGTAAGTATGATGAAGTACAAAGCGAGCTTTCACATGTCAGTTACAAAGTGGTGCGTGGCGACAATGATACCATTCGTATTGACATCGACGGCCGTTTGTATACCCCGCAGGAAATTTCTGCTATCATCCTCCAGAAAATGAAAAAGATAGCGGAAGACCACTTAGGCCAGGAGGTAAGCGAAGCCGTTATTACGGTACCGGCTTATTTTAATGATGCGCAGCGTCAGGCGACTAAAGAAGCGGGTGAAATAGCCGGATTAAAGGTGCGGCGTATTGTAAATGAGCCTACCGCTGCGGCGTTGGCCTACGGGCTGGATAAAGGCGACAGAAATCATAAGGTGGCAGTGTTTGACCTCGGAGGCGGCACCTTCGATATTTCCATCCTGGAACTGGGCGACGGTGTATTTGAAGTAAAATCCACCAATGGAGATACCCACCTGGGAGGAGATGATTTTGATAAAGTTATTGTAGACTGGCTGGCAGATGAATTTAAGAAAGATGAATCCATCGATCTCCGGAAAGACCCGATGGCGCTGCAACGCCTGAAAGAAGCGGCAGAAAAGGCTAAGGTGGAATTGTCATCAGCCACCGAAACGGAGATCAACCTGCCGTATGTTACCGCTGTGGATGGCGTGCCCAAACACCTGGTCAGGAAATTAACCCGCGCAAAATTTGAGCAACTGGCGGATAGCCTTTTCAGCCGTTGCCTGAAACCCTGCGAAACAGCCTTGAAAGATGCCGGTTTGAAACCTGCTGATATTGACGAAGTGATCCTTGTGGGCGGTAGTACCCGCATTCCAAAGGTGCAGGAGATCGTCGAAAAATTCTTTGGCAGGAAGCCCAATAAAAGCGTGAACCCGGATGAAGTAGTAGCCATCGGGGCGGCGATCCAGGGAGCGGTATTAACCGGTGAGGTAAAGGACGTATTGCTACTGGACGTTACCCCGCTTTCTTTGGGGATTGAAACAATGGGCGGTGTAATGACCACACTGATCCCTTCCAATACCACCATTCCCGCAAAAAAATCGGAAGTGTTTTCAACTGCTGCCGATAACCAGCCCGGCGTGCAGGTGCATGTATTGCAGGGCGACCGTCCGCTGGCAAAAGACAATAAAAGTTTAGGGATCTTTAACCTGGATGGCATCCCGCCTGCTCCGAGAGGAATGCCCCAGATCGAAGTGGCATTTGATATTGATGCAAATGGTATTCTGAACGTAACCGCTAAAGATAAAGGCAGTGGCAAAGAACAAAAGATACGGATAGAAGCGGGCAGTGGATTAAGTAAGGAAGAAGTGGAAAAAATGAGAGCCGATGCAAAGGCAAATGAAGCGGCCGATAAAATAGCCAGGGAGAAAGTTGAAAAAATGAACCAGGCCGATAGTCTTATTTTCCAGACAGAAAAGCAGTTGAAGGAGTATGGAGACAAAATTCCGGCAGATAAGAAAGAGGCCATCACCGGCGCCGTAGCGGCATTAAAGTATGCGCATGAACAACAGGACATTCCGGGCATCGACCGGTCTATTAACGACCTGAACACGGCATGGACGGCTGCCAGCGAAGATATGTATAAAGCCGGTCAGACTGCTAATGAGAGCGCACAAACCCATGCGCAACCGGCGGGTGGAACGGAAGATGTTACAGACGTGCCTTTTGAAGAAGTGAGATAGTTTCTTATCATAAAACAGCAAAGCCCTGGAATTACTCCAGGGCTTTGCTGTTTTATGATGGTTTAATATCCATCGTTTTGGATCAGTACCGGCGCGTTCCGGTCTATCTCCGTTTGTGGAATAGGCCAGAACTCATAATTGGCTTTGTATTTAGTTTTGATGGTAGGTTGCAGTGGATTGGGTACGAAGCCATCCAGTTTTTGAACGGCAATGCCCCATCTTCTCAGATCAAAATAGCGGATGCCCTCCAGGGCAAACTCCACTCTTCTTTCATGCCGGATCCGGGTGCGCATTTCGGCCTGGGATAGTCCGGCAGGCAGGTCGGGCATATTGCTCCGGTTCCTGACAAGCTTGATGGCGGCGTATACGGAGGCATCGGGCCCGGTTGCTTCATTCTGCGCTTCTGCATACATGAGCAGGATATCGGCATAGCGGAGCAGCACAAAGTCGTTGTCGTCGATGGTGCCGTAGTCGGGATCAGTAAGACTTGGATCCAGCCATTTTTTTACGGCGTAATAACCAGCGGTCCAGCTATCTTTTCCCGGTGTGGCTATGGAGAGGGCGCCGGTAAAGGGCCATCCCTGTGCTTTGGTATCGCCGGGGAAGAAGAAGGTGAGGCGCATGCGGGGATCGCGGTTTTCAAACGGTTTCCCTTTTACGTATACAGCTGAGGAAGCGGTATCCTTGCCATCTGCGGCTTCGTATTCGTTGATCAGGTCCTGCGTACCCTGTTCTCCTTTCCAGCGCTGGAGATTTACAGAAATGGCCACATCCTGGTGCAGGATATTGGGACGCTGGTATTTTACAGAGAACATGATTTCCTTGCTGTTATTCTGATCAGGCTTATAAAAATTGGCGGCGTAGTTTGCAAACAGACTGAATTTGTTGGCCGTCATGATTTCCTTTGCCAGCGCGGCGGCTTCAGCGTAGCGTTTCTGAAACAGGAGCACTCTTACTTTGTATCCCTGGGCAGTAGCTTTTACGGCATGGCCATTTGTATAACCTGCATCGGGCAGGGAGGCGATGGCGAGATCGAGGTCGGCCAGTACCAGTTTCAATACTTCGGCCCTGTCGGATTTAGCCCGGGTGGATTTATAATCTTCTTTGAAAGGATCATCCGTAAAAATGACGGTATTGCCATAGAGCTGCGCCAGCCAGAAATAGTGAAATGCCCGCAGGAAGTATGCTTCTGCTTTATATTTTGTTAGCTGATCGCCGCTGAGTACTTTATCTACGTTGGCAAGAAAAGAATTGGCCGCGGCGATGGCCTGGTAGCAGTTGCTGTAGTAGGAGTATACAAAATCGCCGGACTGTGGAGTGATGCCCGAAGTGAGGGCGTTCAAACCGCCGCCATAGTTATACTGACCGTAGGAGTCGTCCGTGAAATTATCCCACGCGAAAACGGTAAACTGTGAGGTCGCATATCCACCGCTGCCGGCGTAGAGGTAGTTGTACAGGCCGGTGAGGGCCTTGTCCGCATCATCGGGTGTTTTCCAGAAAAAAGCAGACGACAGTTTATCCGGAGGCGTTACATCCAGCAGATCTTTGTTGCATCCGCTGCACAATATAAAAGCCGTAGCGGTTATCGTGAATATTAATTGCTGAATCTTTTTCATAACTGAACTTTTAACAGAAGAAATTAAAACTGAACCATAGCGCCAAAAGTGTATGTTTTGGTTTGCGGATAGGTAACATAGTTACCGTCTCCCACGCGTTCGGGATCAAGTCCCGGGAATTTGCTGATGGTGAATACATTTTCAGCGGTAAAGAACACCCGCAGCGATTTTATACCTACCCGGGTAATAGTGGCTGCCGGCAGGTTGTAGCCCAGCTGCACATTCCTGAGCCGGAGGAAAGAGGCATCTTTCAGGAAGTAAGTGGAGGCATAGTTCTGAACGGGAGCGTATCCATCGGCTACATATATTTTTGGCATAGTGGTGCTGGGGTTTTCCGGTGTCCAGCGGTTGCGCCAGTCTGTAGTAGGTACGGAGCCTTGCCGGAAAGGTTCTATTCCCCATCCGTTTACATAGATCTTTTGTCCCTGTGAAGCATAGAATTGTGCGCTCAGGTCAAAGTTTTTCCATGATGCACCAAGATTAAAAGCATACTGGAAAGTGGGATATTTTCCTTTGGTATAGGTCCGGTCTTTATCATCGATCACCCCATCTCCATTCACATCTTTTATTTTCAGATCGCCGGGAGTGGCGTCTACAGGTTGTTTGGGCGATTTGGCAATTTCATCTGTGCTCTGAAAAATGCCATCCCACTGATAGAGGTAGTATTCATCCAAAGGATGTCCTTCTTCCCGGATGGTGGTACCGCTGATTTCACGCTTGCCAAATTCTTCCAGTATATTTTTGTAGCGTTGGAAATTGGCGCCAATATACCAGGTAAAGTTTTTCCCGATCTTATCGTTGTATTGTACATTGAATTCAAATCCCTTGTTTCTTACGGCTCCGTTATTGATAATAGGGGCTGCTAATCCCAGCCACAGCGGTACCTGGGAGCTGCGGAGGATGTCAAAGGTATATTTATTGAACCAGTCGCCGGTGAAGGTAAGCCGGTTATCAAATGCAGTGAGATTAAGACCGAGGTCCAATACCCTTGTAGTTTCCCAGGTAAGAGTGGGATCTATGATCTGGCTGCCGGTAAAGCCGGTAGAAACATTGGAGCCAAAGGCATAAGGTCTGTTATCGAGCGTGGACTGATACGGATAGGTACCGATGTTCTGGTTGCCCAGCTGGCCCCAGGAAGCGCGTAGCTTCAGGTCGTTTATCCAGGTAACATTTTTCAGGAATGATTCTTCTGATGCGCGCCATGCGCCGGAAAAGGAATAGAACAATCCCCAGCGGGTATCTGAAGGCAGCCGCGAAGTGCCGTCGTATCTTACGCTGGCGCCGAGCAGGTATTTATCTTTATAATCATAATTCGCATTACCGTAAAACGAGCGGATAGCCCAGGTACCGGACGTTCCGTTATTGGCCTGGCCTTCTGTGGGACCTGCATTCAGTTCTCTCAGCAGGTTGGTTGGAAACTGTGTGCGGCTGGCATTGAGGGTATCGGCTTTATTTTGTTCCTGCTGATAACCTGCCAGCGCGGAGAGGTTATGGTCGCCGAATTTATTTTTGTAGGTAAACTGGCTGTAATAAACGGTGTAGATGTTGCCGGTGTTGCCCACAGTCAGCCCGGGTGTACCGTCGTCGAGCAATCCGGCGGGGCTCATGTCACTGAAATAGTAGGTAGGTACAACGGGCCTGAAGTCATTGTATTTGTAGTTGTCGTAGTTCATGCCTGCCCTGTTTTCCCATTTCAATCCATCCACGATGTCCACATCGAGGGAGAGGTTTCCCTGCGCGTAATAGTCGTTTGTTTTAACCCGGACATCTTCATCCACGATGGCCACAGGGTTTTTATTACCCAGTTCATTGGAGTAGGCTTTCTTGATCCATTTTCCATCGCTGGAGGCAGGGTAGAGGGGCGACTGTGCCAGGGCAGAAAGGAACATATCGCCTGCACCGTTTTCAGGATATTTCCTGTCGGCGTACCGCATCTGCACATTGGTACCAATGGTCACCCTTTTGTTGATCCGGGAGCTGAGGCCCAGGTCCAGGGTATATTTTTTATAGTCGAAGCCGATTAACACGCCTGGCTGGTTGCTGATACCTAAACCAAGACTGTACGTAGTACCTTCTTTTCCGCCGCTCATATTCAGGTAATGGTTCTGGGTGTAAGCCGTGCGGAAAATATCGTCCAGCCAGTTGTGATTGGGGTATTTCACCCGGTCGGTAGCCTGTTGGTACAGATCGATCTGCTGCTGGGTATAAAGCGGTGCAAGACCTGAATTAGTCCGGGCTTCGTTGGACAGCTGCATGTACTCTGCCGAGTTGGAAATAGTCTGCGGCAGTTTGGCTGCTTTTGAAACGCCGAGATTATATCCATAGGTGAGAGAAAAACCGGCGCGTCCTTTTTTTGTTTTCACTACAATTACGCCATTGGCGCCGCGGGAGCCATAGATGGCTGCGGATGCGGCATCTTTCAATACAGAAATAGATTCGATATCGTTGGGATTTAAAACGCTCAGGCTTCCCGGTAAACCATCTATTACCACGAGCGGGTCATTACCTGCGCCGCTAAAAGTGCTGATGCCGCGGATGCGTAACTGGATGTTTTCATTTCCCGGTTCGCCGGAGCCCTGGGTAACCTGCAATCCCGGAAGTTGTCCCTGTAGCAGGGACACGGGGTTGGTGGCTACCCGTTTGTTCAGCTCTGCACCGGAAATAGTAGCTACTGCACTGGTTAGTTTATGTTTTTCCTGTGTGCCGTAACCCACTACCACTACTTCATTTAATCCTGATACATCTTCTTTGAGGACGATGTTGAAGGAAGATTGACCGGCAACAGGTATTTCCTGTTTGAGATAACCGATGGCAGATACTACCAGGACGGCATTTTCCGGCACCTGTAGTGTAAACAACCCGTCTACTGTTGTTAATGTGCCGATGGTGGTACCCTTTACCTGCACCGTAATGTTGGGAAGTTGCTGGCCTTTTTCATCCACTACCTTCCCGGTAATTTTTTTTGTTTGAATCCGTTCACCGGCGTTTTTAAATACCACCATGCTGTTATCGAGGATAGTATAATGAAGACCGGTTTTGAGTGCTACGGCATCCAGTACTTCCCGGATATCAGCCTTTTCCATGGTGAGGCTGAGTTTGGGTGTTTTCTCTGTTTCGTTATTGCTGTAATAAAATGTGTAGGTCGTTTTTTTCTCGAGATAGCGGAACACTTTCTCGATATCTGCATTAACGAAGGACACGGATATCGTATTCTGCGAAAATCCTGCTGCAGTGGCCTGGAAAAACAGCAGGAACAATACTCCGGTAAATTTGATCATGAGAAATAATTTTCGTCTATTACAACGTAAGGCGAACGTGGTTTGTTTCAATGCTATTTTCATAACCTGGAAGTGAGCTTATAAAATCAATAAATCTGAAAATCTGTGGAGGTCCATAACGGAGATTCCGGCATAGCGATGCCGCTAGGGAGGTCGCTCCCCGATCATGATACTATTTTTCATAACTTCTGGTTTACTTGATTGTCACTATATCATCCTGAATGGAATAATTGAATGGTTGAATATTCTGGAGTACCTCCAGCAGTTTTTCAATAGAAATATTATCTGCCCGTCCGGAAAATCTTAACGTGGCCAGTTGTTGGTTTTCGATGTTGATTTTCACTCCGTACCAGCGTTCCAGTCGCAGCGAAAGCGCCAGCAGTGATTCATTGCGGAATATGAGTTGATTGTTCATCCAGGCAGTTTCCATTACATGAATGGTATCTGTTGATGAAAGGACAGACAGTGGCTGACGTTCAATTTTTGTTTGTTCTTTATTACCTGATCCGGCGATGCTGTTGTTTGTTCCGGTATGATCGTTTATTGTTTTCCGGAGAATTACTTTCTGGTTTGGCATCACCTTCATCACTTTACGTTCATCCGTTGCCGTTACTTCCACTGCTCCTGAAATCACGGCGGTTTCCTCAAAATCTTCATCTTTATAGGAGCGGACATTAAACGCGGTGCCCAGTACCCGTATATCCATTTTTTGTGCATGGATGATAAACGGCCGGTTAGGCGCCTGTTTGATATCAAAATATGCTTCCCCGCTCAGGTATACTTCTCTTTTAGCCTTATCCAGTTTTTCCGGATACCTTAAAGTGCTGCCGGCATTGAGCCAGATAATGCTGCCATCAGATAAACGGATCTTTGTTTTCATACCGGCATCGGTGGATACGATCTTATACCCGGGATGTTGCCGGTACAGGTACACAAAGGTGAGCATGGCCGTTATACCCAGCATGGCGATGGCTACGGATAGCTGGTATTTATAGGCGTGCAGGAACTTTTTCCGGGAGCTTTTCCCGGTTAAAGACGGTTCCGCAGTAATGGTTCCCATCACCTTGTCTATCAGGGCATCGGTATGCGCTTCTTCTTCAGCAGCCGGTATCTTTTTAAAAGATAGCTGCTCCAGCTGTCCCGTCCTGAGCCAGTCTCCCGGATGCTCCAGCAGGAGCTTGTCCAGTTCCGTTTTTTCTTCCGTGGAAATCTCGCCGCTCCAATGCAGCGCCAGTAATTCCCATAATCGTTTGGTCATTTACAGAAAGTATGATTTCAGTTGATTCACTATTAAGACAACGCAAAAAAGAAAAACAATTAAGGTGGGCGAAAAAAAAGTCAGGAGTAGGAATATTGGATGGAGGAACCCAGTGCCGCCCATATTTTTTTGAGGGCGATGGTCATTTGTACATTTACAGTAGCCTTGGAGAGGTCCAGCAGCGTGGCTACCTGTTCATAGGTGAGCCCTTCTTCTTTTACGAGGATGAAGATCTGGCGGCAGCGGTGGGGTAAGGAGTTGATGGCGGCATTGATGTGCGATAGCTGTTCCTTGCTGATCAGGATGTCTTCCGGGTTTTTGGAAGTAACGCGGTTTACCTGTATTTCCCAGGCGGTATGGTGCGTAGTGCGGCGGCCATTGCTTTTCAGGTAATTGAGCGCGGTGTTTTTAACGGCTTTAAAAAGATAATACCGGACATCGTCAGGGGAGGTGACTTGTAGCCGTTGTTGCCATATTTTGATAAATACATCTGCCACAATTTCTTCGGCTTCTGCCTCATTACCTACAATATTACCGGCGAAATGCTTCAGGGAAGGAGTGAACGCTTTCATCATTTCTTTAAACGATGAAAGATCCCCTGTTGTCCAAAAAGAAGTATAATCGTGGTTTTGACTGCTCATAATAATGACCAAACCAAGTTAACTTATCTTTGGATAGGTACACTATGCAGTATTACCCGATTTTGATATTATATTATCATAAGTGGGAAGCCCGGCCTTTTGTGTTCAAAAGCGGACAATTTTTGTATCGAAAATGAACAAAACCATATTTATGATACAGCTACTTTGTTGTAAATCAATTAAATAGGTATCCGGCATTGTCTTGGCGCAGCATTCCCGCAAATCCCGTACGTTGCAGTCCGGGAATCATCCATCTATTATGATCAGAAATTTCTTCAAGGTCGTTTGCCGCAACCTGTGGCGTAACAAAGGGTTTTCAGCCATCAATATTACGGGGCTTGCTGTAGGCATGGCTGCCGCGATACTTATTTTGTTGTGGATACAGGACGAACGAAGCTACGACGGGTTTCATGCCAACAAGGACAGGATATACGAAGTATGGAATCGTGTACCCATTGAGGGTAAGCTCTCATACTGGAATACCGTATCGGCATTAACGGCCCGCGCGGTGGAAAAAGATCTGCCTGAAGTAGAGCGTGCGGTAAGGGTAGGTCCCAGTAGTGGTCTTCTTTCAGTGGGCGATAAAAAACTAATAAAGTCGGGCATGCTGGCAGATACCGGTTTCCTCCAGATGTTCACCTTCCCGATGCTGAAAGGCAATCCCATTACAGCGCTGAATGATGTGCATTCGGTAGTGCTTACTGAAAGAACTGCTAAAAGTTTATTCGGCAATGAAGATGCAATGGGGAAAATTATAAAAATTGAGAATAAAGATAATTTTACGGTTACCGGTATTTTAAAAGATTTACCTGGCAATACAAGATTTGATTTTGAATACCTGTTGCCCATGTCATCTTTAAAATACAGGGAAGGAACGGATTTAGGCTGGAGCGATAACAGTACCCCTACTTATGTAATGCTGAAACCAAATGTAAGCTATGCTTCCGCTGATGCTAAAATAAAAGAATTGAAGCAGCATTATAGTGATGAGGCAAAAACGATGAAATGGGAGATGTTTATTTACCCGCTTGACCGCTGGCGTTTATATTCAAGCTTCTCCAATGGTGGGGAAGATAACGGCGGCCGTAGTACATTCGTAAAAATATTCGGCATTATTGCCGGGTTAATATTATTGATTGCCTGCATCAACTTTATGAACCTGAGTACCGCAAGAAGTGAAAAGCGGGCGAAGGAAGTTGGAATAAGAAAAGTAGTGGGGGCACAGAAGAGTTCACTTATCAGTCAGTTTATCGGGGAGTCCGTTTTTATTGCCTTTCTGGCCGGTATGGTGGCGATCCTTATTGTTCAGCTGAGTTTGCCCGCCTATAACCAGCTTACGGATAAAAAACTATTTCTCGATTTTAGCAATGTCTATACCTGGATGGCGTTTATCGGGTTTATCCTGTTTACCGGTTTGTTAGCCGGCAGCTATCCCGCCTTCTTTCTTTCCTCTTTCCAACCTGTTAAAGTATTAAAAGGCACCTTTAAAAAAGCAAATGCGTTGGTAACGCCAAGAAAAGTATTGGTGGTACTGCAGTTTACATTTGCCACTGTTCTTATCATCTGTACTATTATTGTAAAGCAGCAGATAGACTATGCCCGTGAGCGGGAAACAGGATATAATAAAGATAATCTGGTGTATCATTTTATGACAGGTGATATATCAAAGAATTACGCGCTGATAAAAAATGAATTGCTTGAATCCGGTGTTGCGAAATCAGTTACAAAAACAAACTCCCCGCTTACTGAAAGGTGGAGTAATGGATGGGGACAGAAGTGGGAAGGGAAGGATCCGAATGATAAAACATCTTTCGACCGGTATTTAGCGGATGAAGGTTTGGGCGCTACGGCAGGGTTACAGTTTATTGAAGGCCGTGATTTCGATCTGAAAAAATACCCTACTGATTCATCAGCGCTCATTGTAAATGAATCCTCGCTGAAAGTAATGAAGTTTAAAGATCCGATTGGTAAAGTAGTAAGTGATCTTGGGGTTGACTGGCATATTGTAGGAGTCATTAAAGATTTTATTCTTACCAGCCCTTATGAGCCGACGAGGCCAATATTGATATGCGGTGCGAAGAGTAGCTTTATGACTTTTAAAGTGGTGCAGATAAAACTAAACGGAGATTATGCTACTGCGAAGAACCTTGAAAAAATGGAATCTATTTTCAGAAAATACAACCCGGATTATCCGTTTGAGTATAAGTTTATAGATGAAGCCTACGCGCGGAAATTTGAGAATGAACAACGCCAGGGCACTTTAGCCGCTTTATTTGCGGGGCTTACCATTTTTATTTCCTGCCTGGGGTTGTTTGGTCTTGCTACATATATGGCAGAAAGCAGGATCAAGGAAGTAGGTGTGCGGAAAGTATTAGGCGCCTCAGTGGCCGGTATTACTGCCTTATTGGCTAAAGACTTTGTAAAGCTGGTTATTATTTCATTTGTAATAGCGGCGCCATTATCATATTGGACGATGTATAAATGGCTGCAATATTATGAATATCGTGTTGCCATTCACTGGTGGGTATTCGCAGTTGCGTGTATCCTGTCCGTAGTAATAGCCGTTGCAACAGTAAGTTACCAGGCTATTAAAGCGGCGTTAATAAACCCGGTGATAAGTTTGAGAAAGGAATAGTTTCCCTGTTTAATTGCAGCAGAAGAATTCCCATATAAAAAGCCCGGAGCATTGCCCCGGGCTTTTTATTAGTATTTCCTGACGGTCGTTAATCCCGGCTGTTTTTTATGTGATTAATTCCAGCCATTGTTGACAGCCCTGGCTACATTAGGATTGTAATTTTTTTCTGCATCGGGAATAGGCAGCAGCAGGTGTTTGTCCTGGAACGGTTGTGTGCCGGTGCCGGGTTCTGCGGCCTTTTCTGCGTTGATGGTTTGTTTGATAATACCCCAGCGCAGCAGATCGAAGTAGCGGGACTGCTCACCGCACAATTCCAGCTGGCGTTCGCGTATCAGTATTTTCATGGCGTTTTCTTTATCGCCCAGCGTGGTATATAAAAATGCGTGCGAGCGGGAACGTACACTGTCGATCAGCGCCAGGGGAGCATTGCCTGTATTCCCTTGCTGGATCTGCGCTTCAGCCAGCATGAGCATTACATCTGCCAGGCGGATCACCTGTCCGTTGATCGGGCTTTTCGGATCGCCATATTTTTCCATGAGGTTATAGTATTCGTATTTCTTCCAGCGATAATCGCCCTGGGGATCGGCTGGATCAAAGGGATATGCCTTTGCACCGGTAGCGCATTGCTGGCAGTACAGCGTGTCTCCGCCGGAGGCGGCAGTGCCGTAGAAGGTGGATCTGGCGCGTGGATCCGTATAGAGCTGACCGTTAGCAGGGTTGGTATAGGTGAATGCTTTTACGGCTGCATTGCTGATGTACACGTTCTTCCAATCGTTCCAGCCGTATTCCATTGCACGGCCGGAATGCGTTTGTTTGCCTACCTGTTCTGCACCGTTGCCAAACATATAGTAGGGTGAACCAATGCCCCAGTCGGTCCATTGCTGGTTCATGATCTGGAAGATACTTTCCGGCGTGTTCTGGTTGGTGGTACTGAAAACATTATCAAAGGAAGGATCGAGTTGATACGCATACGGGGCGCCCATCAGTTTTTCGAATTCTGTTTGTGCAGGTACCCATTTTTTCTGGTAGAGGTATACCTTGCCAAGAAGGGCTGTGACAGCGCCTTTGGTAGCCCTGCCCAATTCTGCGGTGGGATATACGGCAGGCAGTTCGGCAGTAGCCTGGGCTTCTGTGAGGTCTTTTTCTATCTGTTTCCACACATCGGCAGCAGGGCTGCGGGATAAATAGTTGTTATTAAGTGTGGTCTGATAGTCGGTGTACAGTGGCACATCTCCCCATAATGTTACCAGGTGAAAGTAGGCATACGCCCGCAGGAACTTTACCTCTGCGAGGTACTGGTTCAGTTTGGCGCGATCGGCGGTAGCGGTGGGATTCCAGGCTGCAGCACGGTCGATCACGAGGTTGGTCCGGAATATCATGCGGTACAGGGAGCCCCATAATGCGCTGAGATTTGAGTTGTTGGAACCAAAACTGTAATCACCGAGTTCCTGTTCGGGGCCCTGCAAAAAGCTGGCACGTTTGGCATCGTGTCCCATCAGGTCGAAAATAAAATAATACTCCCGTGCCCATAACCCCGGATGCAGCAGCGTGGCGTAACTGGCCACAGTAGCCTGGTTGAGCGCACCTATGTTTGTAAAATAAGTATCGTACGCATAGGCGCTTTGATCCACCAGCTCGAGACGGGATTTTTTACATCCGGGTGCGACGGCGACCAGTGTGGCTACCAGGAGCAATTGATATATATACTTCTTCATAAAATACTTTTTAAAAATTAAAACCCTAGTTGAATACCTGCCAGGAAAGTTTTTGGCTGTGGTACCTGTCCCTGATCAATACCCCGCGCAAACAGGTAATCGCCTGCTATTTCCGGATCGTAACCGGTGTAATTAGTGATGGTGACTAAGTTTTGCGCTGCTACGTAAATGCGGAGCGATTTAACAGTGCCTTTGGTGATGTTGGTTAACATCGACACCGGTGCATTGTAACCGATGGTAATATTCCTCAAACGCAGGTAGCTGCCGTCTTCCAGCCACCAGTCGGATGGACGGAGGTTTCCATTGCCCGTAGCATTCTGGCCTATTCTTGGTAAAGCCGCTACATCACCGGGTTGGCGCCATCTGTCGAGTATGTCAGTAGAAGCGTTATGACCGGTAGCCATAATGCTGGTATTTAATTTTAAGCCGTTCAGAAGTTTTAATCCGCTGATACCGGATAGTACCACGTTCAGGTCGAAGTTCTTATACGTTACGCCGGCGTTGATGCCGTAAATATATTTCGGGATGGCGTTGCCCAGTATTTCCTGGTCTTTCGCGTTAACTACGCCATCGCCGTTGATATCTTTATAAATAAAATCTCCCGGTAACAAACCATCCTGGAATTTAGCGTTTGCCACGCCTGTTTTTTTAGCGGCTTCCTGGTCAAGCGCTGTAATTTCCGCGGCATCCCGGGCCACATGATCCAAACGGTAGCCATAAAAAGAACCGATGGCATAGCCGGCAGCAGTGTAGGTTGTAGCTGGTACGGGTGTGAAAGCACCTGCCTGGATAGGCGCGGAAAACTGGTCGCCTAATGACAGTACCTCGTTGCTGTTGATGGATCCGTTCACGCTTATGTTGTAGCTGAAGTTACTATTGATCTTATCCCTGTAACCGATGGTGAGTTCAAAGCCTTTATTTTGCGCGTCTGCAGCATTTACTGTTTTCCGCGGCTGCGTGCCGGTAGGGCTTACGCCAATACTTCCCGGCAGGAGGGTAGTAACCAGCAGGCCGGTACTTTTCCTGTTGTACCAATCGGCTTCGATGGTGAGGCGGTTATTTAAAAATGCCAGGTCGATACCGATATCTGTCTGGGCGGTTTGTTCCCATTTTAAATCGGGGTTACTTAAAGTGGTGATAGTGGTGCCGGATACAAATGTTTCCGTGCTGCCAAAGGAATATACCAGTGCACCTCCGGGTGTACCCTGGTACGTTTTCGCGGTATTCAGGAAGTTAGGAATGTTGTTGTTGCCGGTTTGTCCCCAGCTTGCGCTGAGTTTACCATCCGACAATACAGGGAATGCCTTCTTCATAAATCCTTCTTCTGAAAAGCGCCACGACAAGCCCGCTGCGGCGAAGTTACCATAACGGTTATTAATACCGAAGTTGGAGGCGCCATCCCTGCGGTAGCTGGTGGTCAGGATATATTTATCATCAAAAGTATAGTTCAACCGGCCGTAATAAGAGATCACGGAAGGACGGGCATAGTTGGAATAGGAGTTGGTAACAGACTGGGAAGAAGCTACGCCTACGTTGGGGATATTATCATTGGGCTGACCGGTACCTCTTATAGTAGAGCCGTTGGTGATACCCGGGTCGATATAGCTTTGTCCCGCTATTAAAAAGAGCTGGTGTTTGCCGAGTATTTTGTCGTACGACAGATAGTTTTCCAGCATGTAATAGGAGTTCTCTGTAAAGCCCAGCATCGACTGGCGGGCCTGGTTCAGGAAGTTGGACGACTGGTACTGTTGCTGGTAGCTGTTGTTCCGGTTGGAGTTCACTTCTGCTGCAAACTGTGAGCGGAATTTCAGTCCGTCGATGATACGTACTTCGCCCGACAGCTGAGGGAAAAAGGCCAGTGATTTAGTCGTTTGACTTCTCATGGAAATATCCTGGAGCGGATTACTGGCGTTGCTGTAGTCGTCGATGTTTGACATGATAGAATAACCGCCCTGTATAGATGCGTCCAGCACGGGTTTATACGGGGCGTACTGAATGGCATTGATAATGCTGGCATAGTTGCCATTGCTCACATATTGTCTGAATATCAGGTTCTGGGTAAACCGGAAGCGTCCCAGTATTTCTTCCAGCCCCACGCGTGCCTGGAATCTTTTGTTGGTAGCGTTGGTTATGATCGCCTGCTGATTGATATAGGTGGCAGATACAGAGTAGTTTACTTTTTCACCGCCGCCGCTGATGTTCAGATCGTGTTCGGATACAAGGGCGTTGCGGAAAATGGCATCCTGCCAGTTGGTGCTGTCCTGTAATACCGCCGGAGTATTGAATTTCGCGGGCAGTACGGCATTTTTGGTAGCGGCGAGATCTTTCAACGCATCAACGTACTGCACTGCGTTGAGAAGGTCCAGTTGTTTCCATGCTTTAGCGATGCCCCATTGGGAAGTAAAGTTAACACGGGGCGGACCGGGCTTTCCTTTTTTGGTGGTGATGATCACCACGCCGTTGGCAGCTGCAGAGCCGTAGATAGCAGTAGAAGACGCATCTTTCAGAATGGTGATGCTTTCTATATCCTGCGGATTGAGCGTATTGAACAGGTTTTTGGTTCCCTGGATACCATCAACCACGTACAGCGGATTGATGTCGGTGAAACTACCGGTACCGCGGATAATGATCTGGGCATCTGCACCGGCAGCGCCGCTGTTTTGCACTACCTGTACACCGGCAGCTTTACCGATAAGCAGCTGTGAGGGGTTGGTAGCATTTACAGCGCCTGCTTCTTTTACCGTTACCACGTTGAAGGCGCCTACCACATCTTTTTTCCGGGCGGAGCCATAGCCGATAACGATGATATCGTTCAGGGCTGCTACCGTTTTCACGAGGCGCACGGAAAAAGTGAGTGTGGCGCCAGGCTTGAGGCTGACGTTATTGAGTTGCTGTGTTTCAAAGCCCATGTAAGAAATGCTGAGTAGATATTTGCCTTCAGGCGGCAGTCCGGAGAAACGGAATATGCCGTTGCTGTCGGTAACTACGCCGGCAGAATACTTTGTTTTTTCATTCAGCGCCACTACGGAGGCATTGGGGAGGAGTTCGCCCTGATCGGTACGCACGGTGCCGGTTACCTGCAGGCGACCCTGCGCCTGAGAGGACATGGAAAGGCCTGCTATCAGCATGCATAGCAGCAGGGGCAAATGCCATTTTGGTCGATAAAACATTTTCATAACTGGGACGTGTTTTTTAAAAATCCGGGGCATAGCAAGCCCCGGGCGCCTTTGCGCCTTTTGTGGAATAGAACTATAGTTGTTGAATTATTTCTTCTTAATAATAAATCCGCTATCGTTTCTGATCAGCTTCAGATTATTGGGAAGCGTTAAATCGGTCAGTATCTTCACCAGCGAGTCGGTCTTTTCAAATTTACCATCGAAGTAGATCTCTGTTACATCCGACGGATAATAATAGATGGCTACACCGTAATAGTTACTCAGCTGATCGAGGACCTGCGCCATTGGTTGATTATTAAATTTATACCAGTCCGGCTTTGCATTCCCGGTGTTGTTGTTTCCTGCTTTTACTAATATACCCGTGCCCGTAGTATTGAAATCTGCCACGATGGATCTTCCTGTTTTGCGGTAGTACCGGAGTTCTTTTCCTGGTGTAAGTACTACCTTCTTATTGTTGGGGGCTCCCTGTACCAACACCTTACCGGTGTTCAGCCGTACGGTAATCATATCTTCCCCGGGGATCGCTTTCACATGAAAAAAGGTACCCAGTACGGTAGTATACAGTTCGCTGCTATACACCACGAAGGGGTGTTGTTTATCGGCTACTACAGTAAAATCTGCCTCTCCTGTAAGATATATATTCCTGTTGTCCCTGAACTGTTTATTATACACCATGCTGGCATCCGGGAAAAGCTGTACCACTGATCCATCCGGCAGCACGGTAGTGATGGTTTTGCCGCTGGTGTTTTCTTTGCGTTCCTGTTGTTCCGGCGGAATAGATGCGATTGTTGCGGACGCAACAACTGTTTCCTTTTCCTGGTCGCGGTTTACCAGTAACAAACTTCCTCCTATCAGCACGCCTGCGGTTACTGCCGCGATGGCCAGTCGTTTCGCCCATTTTGTACGGCTATTGGCAAATACGGTTTGGCGGTGGATGTTTTTCAGCCACTGTTGGGAAACCGTTTCCGGAAAATTGCCATCGTCCTGTATCTGCAGAAATTCTTCTTCCGGCAGGTATTTCTCCAGCATATCCGGATGTTCCTGCAGGTAGGTGGCTACCTCACGGGCTTCTTCCGGTGTGCATTGATTGCTAAAGAACCGCGCCAGTAATTCGTCATTTATCATGTTATGTACGGCTGATAGATAAGTAATACGTTTGTGAAAGACAGACTACTTAGTTGAAACGTAAAAATATTTTCAAAACGGGAAAAGCCAGGCTAGGAGGGGAAGCAGCAGACGGAGATAATGTTTTATTTGCCTGATGGCCTGAAAGATATGTGACTCCACAGTTCTGGACGACAAGGAAAGTTCATGCGCTATCTGCTGATGGCTCATACCTTTAAATCGGCTCATTTCAAATACTTTGCGGCGCATCGGCGGCATTTCTTCCAGTGCGTGGGCCAGTTTATGTTGCAGCTCTTTTTCGGCCAGCCGGCCCCAGAGGTCATCTGCCGGCAGGGTGTACTGCTCAATCACGTGGACCACCTTTTCTTTGTACACGGTTTCCTTCCGGAGAAAGTCGATCAGGGTGGTACGAGCAATCCGGAACAGCTGGAGCTGTACGTCGAGATCGTCTGCCAGGCTTTCCCGGTAGTTCCAGAACTTGATGAATGTAAGCTGCGCCACCTCCTCTGCGATGAAAGGAGACTTTGTTTTCCGGAGAATAAAATAGTAGATCCTTTTGTGGCACGAATAGTATACTTCATTAAATACCAAAAGGTTACCTTGTTTCAAAGCAGCTATAGTATTCACAACGTGGCGTTTTACACCGGCAATTTAAATAAATAAATGCGGGAATTCCTATAGGGGGTGATAATGAGGTGGTGGAGGAAGGAAATAGGGGGCTTCTGTACGGAGAATTTTTTCAGCGATTGTTAACGGCATTATCGATATCTTGAAATGTAAATATCAAAGATTTAAAATGATCATGAACTTTTTAAGGAACATTTTCAAAAAGGCTGGAGGAAGAACTGAATTCAATATTGAAGTATATATTAAGAAGCATTTAAAGGAAGTAAATGATAAGGTTCCCATGTTGGAAGAGAGGTATGGCAAGGATTTCTTCTCTTTTTTTTACAGGCATGATGCAGATGAAATGATACGCAGGGAGCTGTTAAAAGTACTTGAATTTTCAGCGTCAAGCCTGGATTGCCTGGATAACGATCATTGGCCCCAAAAGCATCCTTTTAATTTCCCCGGAACATTTTATACCGGAGAGTCTGATAGTTGTGGTACAGGGGAGACAGAAGCGCCTTTTAATGTACTGTTTGACGCCAATTGCCAGGAGTATGTTTTTAAACAACCCCAAAGTTATGCTGAATTGTTGTGCGTTATCGATGCCGGGGCTGTAGAGGTGTTCGACAGCTATTCCTGTAACGGGAATAAATATTGGACGTATAGTCAATGTAAAAATTGGTGGGCCGGTAAGGCCGATTTAATATACCAGTTAAATGACTCCGCCCTAAAAGAAATGAACAGGGGAAGGGAACAGCTTTACATAGATTACCTCAATTCGGATGCAGAATATGATCTGAGAAGATATTGTTTTTTCTTAGAGAATAACTTTTATCCTGGTGATGGAGTAGCGTTACCCGATTTATAAGGATCAGGAAAAGTACAAAATTCTTCTTAACAGAAAAAATAAAAACATCCCCCATATCACGCAGGAACTCAGAAAAATACCTGTAAACCAGTAGAAAAAATACCTGCTTACCAGTAGATCAGTGAGCCGGAAAAGCATTTACTTTTGATGGTGAAAGATGGTAATCTAAGTATATTGCAGATTACAAGGCAAAAGACCGTTTCAGAACCGGCTACCTTTATTTTGAACAAAGCATATTAAACCCAACATGATCATTCATCCTTTTAAGTATTCCCGGGTACCGGGCATTTTTTTTACGCTGATACTTCTTATTACAGCGGGTTTGTGTAATGCACAAGTTGCCTTAACGCCGGGAAAGATTCCTTTTGAAACAAAATATCTCAAAACCGGGAAGTATGAAATGGGCTGCTATATTGTAGATGGGGGCAGGGAGACGGAGATCAGTTCATTTATCATTGATATTAATGCGAACAAAGAAACGATGTCTATCGTTACCACATTAAACCTGGTTGGTGCCAGTGACCCACGGATTGACACCATTATTTCTGATGGGAAAACTTTCACGCCTCTTTACAGGTCTTCATTCAACGACAAGTATGACCTGAGGATCAACTATGGAAAGGAAGTTACAGGGTACCATTACGACAAACAAAGCGGGGAGAAACGTGTTATCAAAGAACCGGTAAACGAAACTTTTTTTGATGGGTATTGCTATCCCTATTTACTTGGATTACTTCCCCTTGCTTCCGGATACAGTGCCAGCATGCCGGTGTATGATTACAGACCGGAGAATACCGTTAATCTGAAAAAGGCGATTATTGAAGAAGTAACCAGCGGTATGTATACCAGTAGTCTTACAGGTCCGCATAAGGTTTGGCTGGTGACTGTTTTTGAACAGGCCACCAACGATAAGTACGTGTATTACATCGACAAAGAAACCCGCAGGTTATGGAAGGTGGATATATTTTCCAATGCCGGCCAGCATATTCTGATGGTTGACAGAGAGACAGATTTTAATCCTTTCAAGAGCACTTTTGATAAAGTGGCTACCATGAAACTGATAAAGTCGGGCAGTGCGGTGATCAGTGGACAAGTGTATGCGAAAGACAATGAAAATGAAGGAATGCTTAGTGGTATTGCAGTGATTAATATAAATAAAAAACAATACGCCCGCGCAGGTACATCCATTGTTTTGATCCCCTATACCGATTTCTTTAAAGAATGGATAAAATTAAATGAAGCATCCAGGAAAAAGGGAAGGGCAGTACCACTTCCGAAAGAAGCGGCGGAATGTATCAAAACAACAACTGTATATGATGACAAGGGCCATTTTGAATTTGTAAACCTGATGCCCGGCGACTACCTGATTTTTGCGGAAATTGGTTATGTACATACGTCCAGGCGAACTGAAGTGGTAGGTTATACGGATACTTATGTAAATGGCCTGTACCAGGGAACCTCTGAGAATACAACTGTCAGAAGTTATGTTGGTAACACTTCAGCCACTGTTAAAAAGGTAGTGAAGATAGAAAAAGAAGGAGAGACGGTAGAAGTGAAACTGAAGAAGACGTTATAGTTATTGCCGAATGAATTTTCAGGCAGCCGGAGGTTAATCCTCCGGCTGCTTTTTTATCTTCATAGTCGGATCATCCTGCGCTTACCTGCGTACCAATTCTACCCTTCTGTTGCTGGCTTTACCTGCTTCCGTTGCATTAGAGCCTATGGGTGATAAGGGGCCGACCCCTTCCGCCGTCAATTGTCCGGCACTCACACCATGTTTGGTGGTCAACTCATTTACAATAGCGGTTGCCCGTTGTTTTGACAGTGTAAGGTTATGCTGAAAATCCCCGGTATTATCGGTATGCCCAACGATAAATACTTTCTGAGAGGGATCCGCTTTTAAAAAGCTGGCTATTTCTTTCAAACTGGGAGTAGATTCAGGTTTGATAGTTGCCTTGTCGGTGTCAAAATAAATACCGTAAAAGGCCATTTTCCCTTCTTCTTTCATTCCTTTTTTTATCTGCTCGGCGGTGATGGCTTCCACATCCTGGCGCATAGCGCCTTCTTTTACACTGGTTACCGTATAATAGCCGCTGCCGTCTGTATAAACCTGCAACCAGTATGTGTCGCTTCCCTTTTTGATTTTGCCATACAGCGTGCTGTTTTTGTTATAGGCATCCGGTAGCTCACCACCTGCCTTTACAATGGCATTCTTATAATTTTGATAGATCTGAACGGGGGCGGGTCGATTTTCAAAGTCACCCAGCCAGCGAAAGGATACTTCCAGGAATTCTCCGGATTTTTCCACAACGCTATAACCGTTTGGGGATTTGTCGTTCAGCGTAAACTCCAGCTTGTCGAACTCCCGGTTAACGCAATCCGATACTTCAAAATTGGACATGTTGCTGAACAAGGGATGGCCCGGGCATTTTTGTCCATAGATATTACTGGTCACACCAATGCAGGTGATAAGCAGAAGGTTAAAAAAGAAAGAATGTTTCATAGTTGAAAGGATGATGACTACTTACATATTGAGTAGCCCGCTGTAGTTGATAACAACGGCGCCTATTCGTAAAAATAGTGTTTTTTTGTTATCACTTCATGGCATAATTTACTTTCCCGGATCTGGTAATAACAGCAGCCGGAGAAGGCACATTATGGATGCGGTGGGAAATCAGTATGGGTGCCAATCGGCCTTACATCTAACCAGAGTGTATATTGACGGCCATTCGTCTGCCATCTGTTAAATAATCTCGCTTCGAGGAACATCCATCTTTGCCTAATTCTTTTTTTAACACTCACGGATGTGGCACTGTTGTAATCATCTGATAATTTATTCAGTCTCCGTACAAAGTCCACCTCGTCATTGTAAATGGCCAGCGCTAACTGATGGTCCGGGTTCAACCCAACTTCATGTTCGCCACGGCCATGATCTTCATCTACTTCTTTTTCTTTCTCCTTTTTCCCCGTTTTCTTTTTCTTCTCCTCTCTGATTTGATGTAGCTGCTCCAGTACCGATACTGCTTTTACATAAGGGAAGCATCTTTCCGGAATAACAATTTCCCCACCCCCGGACATGATATAGTAACATAATTCATTCCCATGCTCCTTATCGAGGATCTCGGTATGATTACTTTCTTCGTTAGGTGACCTTACCGCTCCAATGTTTGATTTGATATATATAGCAACAAAACTGTCGCCATATACAATACCGTCAACAACGGTTGCCAGTTTCTTTTTTCCTACGGGTGTTACATAAAAACCGCGCCCTTTACCGATATGGTTAGCTGAATCCACTTTTTCCACTGCAGGTCCCTTCGCCACGAGGCTCTCCAGGTTTGCGAAATCAGTTTCATGCACCCCGAGTTTTTTCAGCCCCTTGTAGGTTTCAGGAAAGTTTTCCCATCCAAACTCTTCAGGAGTCTGGCGGCGTTTTGGCTGCTGGCTTACCTCGGGTAACGAAAAGCTTTGCACTCCTTTAAAATCTTCCTCTCCGAATCCTGCTTCCTCTCCAAAACCTTCTCCATATCCTCCATCTTCCTCTTCTTCAGATGATTCTTTTTCCAGGTCTTCAACTATATCACTCACGCTGCTATCGTCGCTTTTAAGCAGCCGGATCAGCCTTAGCAGTTCCGTTTTCTCGTTGTCTTTCAGCGGCTTGGTTATTCCAAGGTGCGGGCTCCAGCCTATGGCGAGCTTCAGGTCTGCCAGTTTCGACGATTCAGTGAGGTCCACGCCGTTGATCTGCATCAGTTGAGCCGTAGGTACAACCGAAGCAGCCGCCTGCTGTTTGAAGGCCTTGTAAGGCCCGGTTGCAGGATCTTTCGATAACTGTACCGCCTTTTGTCCCATCTCATCCGCTTCTTTTTCCAGCCCTGAATCATTATTGATATTTACCTTACCCTTCAATTGCATGGTGGGCGTTACCCGTCCCTGTTTCTGCTGTACAACATGCCAGGCTTCATGCGGCAGGTGTTTTTCCTGGCCGGATGCCAGGTGTATATCCGTTCCCTGGGCAAAAGCGTGCGCCTGTAGTTGTGAAGGCTTGCCTGAATTGTAATGTACATTTACATCATCCATTGAATAACCCGACAGGTTTTCAATGCCGGATTTAAGGTTATCAGGCAAACCGGTATTATTGGACTTTAATTGAAATGGCTTAGGCCCATTACGCATTTGTAACGGATCTTCTTCATGATCCTTTTCATCAGATACTCTTTGAACTGGCTGAACAGCGGGCTTCGATATTCCTGAAATACTATGGTTGTACGCGGCAGCGGTGGATGGTGAATGTATCACCCCGCTATACTGGTTTTCATGTGACATAATATGAGGGATTGGATTATATCATATATTGTAATTTACATCATTTGGGTTATAAAATGATGTAAAATCATGACAAGCCCGCTTTGAAATGATGGCTATCTAACCACCATCCCCGTTATCCCCCCGATGATATCATTCAAACCCACCGGCTTCTCATTTTTCCAGTAAGTGGCTTTGCCATCAAGATAACCAGCTATATAAACGTCGTTTCCTGCAACCGTGATAACGCTTGCGCCGGCGCCGGAGGCCTCTTTGCCATCGGTGAGCCTCACCGCTTTCCCGTTTTTCCAGTAAACAATGATATTGGCGCCTTCCGCATTCCTGTCGATCCCGGTTACGTATACATCATTGCCGGATACCGCAATCGCATTGGCCCTGCAGCCACCGGGAAGTATCACCGGTTCACCGTTTTTCCAATACATGGCCACTTCCTTTCCATCTTCATCCATTTTAAAACCTGCTACATAAATGTCGTTGCCGGATATGGCAACAGCATGGGCTTCCGCGCTCTTCTGCCCGTCCGACAGTGGGATGGCGGTGCCGTTTTTCCAGCAGGTGGCCACATAGTTGCCCTGATCATTTGGCTGGTAACCGGCTATATAAACATCGCTGCCGTTGAGCGCAATGGCATGTATTTCAGCGTCTGCACCCAACGAGGTGGGGGCGCCGTTTTTCCAGTATACTGCATCGCCGCCATGGCTGCCGATCACATGTACATCCGGGCCGGATATAGCGATACCAATAGCTTTGGAAAATGTTTCCCCGTTGGCGAGCGTTACTGCTTTCCCGTTTTTCCAATAGGTGGCAACAGGCTCTCCGGCGGTGTTATATTCATGACCGGCAACATAATCATCATCGCCGGATACTGCAATAGCAGCCGCTCCTGCGGTCGTTTTGCCATCCGTTAGCCGGATTGTTTTTCCATTTTTCCAATAAGTAAGGCCAGGTTCTTTACCGGAATAGTCGTCATATACCGCTAATATAGCAGGAGAGGACTGGGCTTTAACTGTAGAGGTAAAAGTTAACAACAATGCCAGCGCGCTGGCCAGGGGTTTAATTTTTCTGATCATGCTTTACTTTTTTGCAGGTGTTCCGTTTAGGGTGCGTCAGTACGTAATTAAGGGCTGAAGATACGATTTTTTATATACCGGAGAAGAGGTAGGTGCATGAAAAAAAGCCTTCGGATCATCCTGACCGAAGGCTTTTAAAAAAGTATGATAACAGATTTTATTTGAAAAGATGAATGACCAGGTTTACTTCAAATGTTCCATTGGTGTAGTTGCTTAAACCTGCCGTCTGCGAGTTGTATACCAGCTGGAATCCGGCTATGGACCTGTAGTTTACGCCTGCGCCGGCACTAAAGCTCTTCGAAGAATGATACATGGCAAACGCATTCAGTTGTTGTTGTAAGAAGATGAAATTAGCGCCGGCATCAATAATATTATCATACCCTTTCACACCACGCATACACACTTTAGGTTCTATTGAATTCAGCTGCCCGTCCATTTCAAATTTATATCCCGCTGCAGCGAAGTACAGGGCGCGATCTATTCCATCGTCTTCGGCTTTGTTTTTAACAAAGCTAACCAGGTTTGGGACAGATGCCTGCACCGTAAGCCCTTTGCGGGTGTAGGCCATGCCGAAGTCGCCTTCAAAGTAATTATCCCTTCTGTTGAATGCGTTGATGTAGGTGTCGGTTATATCGCCATTGACCCCTTTGGTATCCAACCGGCGGTTTATAAATGCGGCCGACAGGCCAAAATGCAATACCCCTGCGCCGCTTAAACTCAATGGAAGGTGGTAAGCATAAGTGAAGGCTACTTTTGTGCTGTTGATCAAGCCGGCTTTATCGTTAAAAATATTCATGCCAATGCCTACGCGCTTTCCTAGCATATAGTCGGCCGTAAGGGCTTTGGCCACCGGCGCCCCCGGTATATCTGACGACTGCCGCTGGTAGGCCGCGTACACATGTAACCCGGTGTCGATACCTGCCATTGCTGCATTGGCCATATACTGATCCAGGAAGTATTGTGCCGCCAATGGCTCATACATCATGGTAGGATTGCCTGCAGTTTGTGCGCCTGCATATTGACTGCTGAGAGCGAAAGCTCCCAGCAGCGTGATATATCTCACATACTTTTTCATAGTCGTTTGCTTAGTAATTTGCATTGACAATTGTGATAAACCCTTTAAACTTCGGCGTGTTACCGCCCAGATCAATAATATAATAGTAGGTTCCTTCTGCCAGTCGCTGACCATTTACGGTACCATTCCAGTTGTTGGTATAGCCGCGCTGATGGAATACCATGCGTCCTGAACGGTCAAATATCTTTACTTCATTTTGCGGGTACATATCGATATTCTTTACCACCCACAGGTCGTTTTTACCATCGCCGTTAGGAGTCAGGATATTGGTGGCTTCCAGTTTATAGTCCTCTTTAACAGTGATCGTGATATCCTTCGTAACGCTGCAACCGCTGCTGCCGGTGATGGTTACCTGGTAGTTGGTGGTAACCGCCGGACGGGCTACGGGCGAAGCGGTAGTTGGATCATTCAGTCCTGTTGCCGGGGTCCATAAGTAGGTATGGCCGCCGGAGGCCGTGAGTGTGATCGTTTCTCCCTTACTGATTGTAGTGTTTCCATTTGCCCGGACATTACCCACAGGTAATGGGTTTACAGTTACTATCACTGCTGCGGAGAGTACGCCGAAATTGTTATCGTAAATCGCTTTTACGGTATAGCTGCCGCTTTCGTTCACGGTCAGCGATTGGCCGGTGGCTCCGGGTATCTGGATGCCGTTGCGGTACCACTCATTGGTGGTTGTGCTGCTGGATTGTAACGTGAGCGTATTGGATTCGCAGAAAGTGGTACTGCCCTGGGCCGTGATTACCGGCGCCGTCCATGCAGTAACGACAATAGTTTGTGTAACCGTTTGCGCCGGTTCGTAGTTGCTGTTACCCGGTTGTGAAGCACTGATGTTGGCAGTGCCTGCTGCTCCCACGTGTGCCGTATTGCCGTTGATACTGATGGAAGCGGTATTGTCGCTGGTAAACGTAACCGGCAGTCCGGAGCTGGCAGTGGCAGTGAGTATGAAATCAGGATCTCCCTGGTTTTTATTACCTGTTGTAGTGAAGGTAATTTGCTGCTGTGCCTTTGCAATTGTCAGTTGACCATCTGTAAAGGAGATGTTATAATTGTTGCTGGTTAAGCCAGAAGGCGTAATGATATAAGTGCCTGCATTTATGGCTCCCTGCGACGTACCTGCGTAGGCAAGTGCACCGGTTAAACTGGTTGCGGCATCTCCATTCACGAACCCGGTATAATCTACACCGTTGCCACCCGTATAGCCGTTACCTGTATAGGTGCGTACTTCGTCTTTGGCTTTAATACTCAGCATTGCTTTGGCCACATTGAAGGTTTGTGTGACTTGTGCAGCCGGTGAATAGTTGCCGTTGCCTGCCTGGTCAGCTGCAATGGTTACATTGCCAGCGCCGGTAATGGTAACGGTGTTGCCGCTGATAGTGGCCGGACCACTGATCACGCTGTAGCTTATTGCTAACGCACTGCTGCTACTGGCGTTGAGCGCAAAGGCAGCGTCGCCATATGTTTTACCGGTGATGGCCGGGAAGGTGATGGTTTGCGATGTGAGCGCAACGGTTAATATACCGTTGACAGGAGTGAAGATGTAATTGGTTGCGGTCAATGGCGTTACATCCACTGCAATGGGATAGGTGCCTGGTGCGCTGCTGTTATTTGCAGTAGTACTGAGAGCAGCAACACCAGTAATCACGCTGCTGTTTTCACCATTCACAAACCCGCTGATAGTATAAGTGAGTGCAGGATTATTAGCGCCGTATACTTTCTGTTTATCATCCGCGGTTACCGTCAGTGTAGCCGGGGTTACCTGGAACGATTGGCTCACCACCGCTGCTGCGGTATAGTTAGCGTCTCCTGCCTGTGTGGCGCTGATGGTTACATTGCCCACGCCGGTGATAGTAACGGTGTTACCGTTTACGGTAGCCGGTCCGGAAGTAACGGTATAGGCTACTGTTAATCCTGCATCGCTACTGGCGCCGAGTGTAAAGGCGGCGTCACCATATGTTTTACCGGTGATAGCCGGGAAGGTGATGGTTTGTGAAGCCTGCGTAATAGTAAGTGATCCGTTCACAAAGCTGAAGTTGTAATTAGCTGCTGCTAACGCACCGGCGGTAACCGTAATCGGATAAACACCCGGTACGCTGTTGGCATCAGCAGTGTGCGCGATGATGGCGTTGCCGGATACTACATTGATGGTTTCGTTGTTTACAAAACCGGTAATGGTGTAATCCGGTGTTGGATTAGCTTGTTTGTACGCCTTGTTTTTATCATTAGCCGTTACCGTTAGTATTGCTTTGGCAACGTTAAATGTTTGTGTTACCTGTGTAGCAGGCGAGTAGTTGCCGTTACCGCCCTGATCGGCTGCGATGGTTACGTTGCCCGTGCCGGTGATGGTAACGGTGTTGCCGCTGATAGTGGCCGGCCCGCTTACCACGCTGTAGCTCACCGCTAACGCACTGCTGCTACCGGCGCTGAGTGTAAAGGCAGCGTCGCCATATGTTTTACCGGTGATGGCCGGGAAGGTGATGGTTTGCGATGTGAGCGCAACGGTTAATATACCGTTGACTGGAGTGAAGATGTAATTGGCTGCGGTCAATGGCGCTACATCCACTGCAATGGGATAGGTGCCTGGTGCACTGCTGTTATTTGCAGTAGTGCTGAGAGCAGCAACACCAGTAACTACGCTGCTGTTTTCACCATTCACAAACCCGTTGATGGTGTAAGTGAGCGCAGGATTATTAGCGCCATATACTTTCTGTTTATCATCTGCGGTTACCATCAGCGTGGCCGGCGTTACCTGGAACGATTGGCTCACCGCCGCTGCTGCGGTATAGTTAGCATCTCCTGCCTGCGTGGCGCTGATGGTTACATTGCCCACGCCGGTGATGGTAACGGTATTACCGTTTACGGTAGCCGGCCCGGAAGTAACGGCATAGGCTACTGTTAACCCTACATCGCTACTGCCGCTGAGCGTAAAGGCGGCGTCACCATATGTTTTACCGGTGATAGCCGGGAAGGTGATGGTTTGTGATGCCTGCGTAATAGTGAGTGATCCGTTCACAAAGCTGAAGTCGTAATTAGCTGCTGATAATGCACCAGCGGTAACCGTAATCGGATAAACACCCGGTACACTGTTGATATCAGCGGTGTGCGCGATGATGGCGTTGCCGGATACTACATTGATGTTTTCGTTGTTTACAAAACCGGTAATGGTGTAATCCGGTGTTGGATTAGCTTGTTTGTACGCCTTGTTTTTATCATTAGCCGTTACCGTTAGTATTGCTTTGGCAACATTGAAGGTTTGTGTGACTTGTGCAGCCGGTGAATAGTTGCCGTTGCCTGCCTGGTCGGCTGCAATGGTTACATTGCCTGTGCCCGTGATGGTAACGGTGTTGCCGCTGATAGTGGCCGGACCACTGATTACGCTGTAGCTCACTGCTAACGCACTGCTGCTACTGGCGTTGAGCGCAAAGGGAGCATCGCCATATGTTTTACCAGTGATGGCCGGGAAGGTGATGGTTTGCGATGTGAGCGCAACGGTTAATATGCCGTTGACAGAGGTGAAGATGTAATTGGTTGCGGTCAATGGCGTTATATCCACTGCAATGGGATAGGTGCCTGGTGCGCTGCTGTTATTTGCAGTAGTGCTAAGACCCGGTGTACCGCTTATCACGCTATTGTTTTCACCATTCACAAACCCGCTGATAGTGTAAGTGAGCGCAGGATTATTGGCGCCATATACTTTCTGTTTATCATCTGCGGTTACCATCAGCGTGGCCGGCGTTACCTGGAACGATTGGCTCACCGCCGCTGCTGCGGTATAATTAGCATCTCCTGCCTGTGTGGCGCTGATGGTTACATTGCCCACGCCGGTGATAGTGACGGTGTTACCATTTACGGTAGCCGGCCCGGAAGTAACGGCATAGGCTACTGTTAACCCTGCATCGCTACCGGCATTGAGAGTAAAGGCGGCATCACCATATGTTTTACCAGTGATAGCCGGGAAGGTGATGGTTTGAGAAGCCTGCGTAATGGTGAGTGATCCATTCACAAAGCTGAAGTTGTAATTAGCTGCTGATAATGCACCAGCGGTAACCGTAATCGGATAAACACCCGGTACACTGTTGATATCAGCGGTGTGCGCGATGATGGCGTTGCCGGATACTACATTGATGGTTTCACCATTTACAAAACCGGTAATGGTATAATCCGGTGTTGGATTAGCTTGTTTGTATGCCCTGTTTTTATCATTAGCCGTTACCGTTAGTATTGCTTTGGCAACATTGAAGGTTTGTGTTACCTGTGTAGCAGGCGAGTAGTTGCCATTACCGCCCTGATCGGCTGCAATGGTCACATTGCCCACGCCGGTAATGGTAACGGTGTTGCCGCTGATAGTGGCTGGTCCGCTTACCACGCTGTAGCTCACCGCTAACGCACTGCTGCTACTGGCGTTGAGCGCAAAGGCAGCGTCGCCATATGTTTTACCGGTAATGGCCGGGAAGGTGATGGTTTGTGACGCCAGTCCAACGGTTAAGTTGCCACTAACAGCAGCGAAAGTATAGTTCGCCGCGGTCAATGGTGTTACATCCACTGTAATAGGATATGTAGCCGGTACGCTGCTGTTATCGGCACTGGTGCTGAGCGCAGGTGTACCGCTTATCACGCTGCTGTTTTCACCATTCACAAATCCACTGATGGTGTAAGTGAGCGCAGGATTATTAGCGCCATATACTTTCTGTTTATCATCCGCGGTTACCGTCAGCGTGGCCGGCGTTACCTGGAACGATTGGCTCACAGCCACTGCTGCGGTATAGTTGGCGTCTCCTGCCTGCGTGGCGTTGATGGTTACATTGCCCACGCCGGTGATGGTGACGATGTTACCGTTTACGGTAGCCGGCCCGGAAGTAACGGCATAGGCTACTGTTAACCCTGCGTTGCTACCGGCGCTGAGTGTAAAGGCGGCGTCACCATATGTTTTACCGGTGATAGCCGGGAAGGTGATGGTTTGTGATGCCTGCGTAATAGTGAGTGATCCGTTCACAAAGCTGAAGTCGTAATTAGCTGCTGCTAACGTACCAGCGGTAACTGTAATCGGATAAACGCCCGGCACACTATTGATATCAGCAGTGTGAGTAATAGTGGCGTCGCCATTGACTACGCTGTTGTTTTCACCATTTACAAAACCGGTAATGGTATAATCCGGTGTTGGATTAGCTTGTTTGTACGCCCTGTTTTTATCATTAGCCGTTACCGTTAGTATGGCTTTGGCAACGTTGAATGTTTGTGTTGATTGCGGAGCAGGAGAGTAGTTGCCGTTACCGCCCTGATCGGCTGCAATGGTCACATTGCCCGCGCCGGTAATGGTAACAGTGTTGCCGTTGATAGTGGCCGGCCCGCTTACCACGCTGTAGCTCACCGCTAACGCACTGCTGCTACTGGCGTTGAGCGCAAAGGCAGCGTCGCCATATGTTTTACCGGTGATGGCCGGGAAGGTGATGGTTTGTGGTGCCAGACCAACGGTTAAGTTGCCACTAACAGCAGCGAAAGTATAGTTCGCCGCGGTCAATGGTGTTACATCCACTGTAATAGGATATATAGCCGGTACGCTGCTGTTATCGGCACTGGTGCTGAGCGCAGGTGTACCGCTTATCACGCTGCTGTTTTCACCATTCACAAATCCACTGATGGTGTAAGTGAGCGCAGGATTATTAGCGCCATATACTTTCTGTTTATCATCCGCGGTTACCGTCAGTATGGCCGGGGTTACCTGGAACGATTGGCTCGCCGCCGCTGCTGCGGTATAGTTGGCGTCTCCTGTCTGTGTGGCGCTGATGGTTACATTGCCCACGCCGGTGATGGTGACGGTGTTACCGCTTACGGTAGCCGGCCCGGAAGTAACGGCATAGGCTACTGTTAACCCTGCATCGCTACTGGCGCTGAGTGTAAAGGCGGCATCACCATATGTTTTACCGGTGATAGCCGGGAAGGTGATGGTTTGTGATGCCTGCGTAATAGTGAGTGATCCATTCACAAAGCTGAAGTCGTAATTAGCTGCTGATAATGCACCAACGGTAACCGTAATCGGATAAACACCCGGTACGCTGTTGATATCAGCGGTGTGGGTAATAGTGGCGTCGCCATTGACTACGCTGTTGTTTTCACCATTTACAAAACCGGTAATGGTATAATCCGGTGTTGGATTAGCTTGTTTGTACGCCCTGTTTTTATCATTAGCCGTTACCGTTAGTATTGCTTTGGCAACGTTGAATGTTTGTGTTGATTGCGGAGCAGGAGAGTAGTTGCCGTTACCTCCCTGGTCGGCGGAAACGGTTACATCGCCAGCGCCTGTGAATGTAAGGATGTTGCCATTGACTGTTGCCGGGCCGCTTACCACGTTGTAAGTGATCGGCAAACCTGCGTCGCTGTTGGTATTGAGCGTAACCGGTGCACTGCCATATGTTTTGCCGGTGATAGCCGGGAAGGTAATGGTTTGTGGCGCTATTGTTACCGTCAGTATTCCGCTGGCAGGAATGATATTGTAGTTAACAGCACTCAGCGAGGCAGCATTGGTAACCTGGATAGGGTAACCACCCGGCACACTGCTGGCATCTGCCGTAGTACTGAGCAGCGGAGTGCCTGTTACCACGCTGTTATCTTCCCCATTCACCAAACCGCTATAAGTATAGGTTAATGCAGGGTTATTTCCTCCATATAACCGCTGTTTGTTATCCGCAGTTACAAATAATGATTTTTTCAGGACAGTAAATCCGCCGGATACAATGGTGGCTGCGTCGTAATTAGTATCACCGCTTTGTGTAGCCGTGACCGTTACATTTCCCGTGCCCGTAATGGTAACGGTGTTGCCGCTAAGCGTAGCCGGTCCGGCAACACTGAAGTCCACCGTGAGGCCGGAGGTGCTGGTAGCGTTCAATGCAAAAGGAGCGTCACCGTACGTTTTGTCCGTTAATGCGGTGAGGGTGATTACCTGCGACGCTTTGGTAACGGTAAGTGTACCGGGTGCGAAACTGAACTGGTAGTTGACAGCAGTGAGTGTGCCGGCGCTTACAGTAATAGGGTAGTTGCCGGTGTGACTATCAATATCCGCTGTGGTGCTGATGTCCGCATCACCGTTTACCACGCTGCCGTTGTCGCCGTTCACAAGGCCGGTAACCGTATATTCCAGGGTGGGATTAGCCTGTTTGTATGCCCTGTTTTTATCATTAGCCGTTACCGTTAGTATTGCTTTGGCAACATTAAATGTTTGTGTTACCTGTGCCGCTGCGGCATAGTTGGTACTTCCCGGCTGATCAGCGTTGATGGTTACATCGCCAGCGCCGGTGATCGTAAGTGTGTTACCACTAACGGTAGCCGGACCTGAAACCACGGTGTAAACAATTGCATTTCCTGCATCGGTATTGAGCGGTAATGTAATCGGGGCGGTGCCATACACAATGCCCGTTATCGCCGGGAATGTGATGGTTTGCGGCTGCTGCGTAATAGTTAATGTACCATTTGCGGCCAACAAACTATAGTTGGCTGCACTGGCTGCACTTACATCTGTTGTAATCGCATAGGCGCCAACCGGACTGTTTAGATTGGCTGCGAAGGTGGTATTTACCGTACCGGTGATAACACTGGCGTCATCTGCATAAACAAACCCGGTATAAGTAAACGTGGCAGCGGGATTAGCCGTTTTATAAGGCCGGCTCACATCAGCTGCTTTTATAGTCAACGCTTTTTTAGCGACGGTAATAGTTTGTGATACAGGACTTGCAGGAAGATAGGTATTGGTAGCTCCTGCGTGAGCTGTGATCACCGCGGTACCTGCGCCGGTGGTTTTAATTTTTCCGTTCACCACGTCTGCAACGGCTGTATTGCCGGAGGTATAGGTAATAGTGCCATCTCCGGAAGTCGTCGCATTCGGATCAATATCTGTATCTCCATACGTAATAACAGGCGTGGAAGGGAAGGCCGGGAAAGTGATTGTTTGCGGTATGGCCTGTATTTCATAGGCGCCCAGGTCAATAAGGCTATTGCTGATACGTGTTTTCCTGTCGAGATCCAGTGTATCTGCCTGTGCGGCATAACCCGCATTATTGGTTTGCGGATCGCCTTTGTTGATGCCGAAGTTGGCAGCCGTTAACCGCAGGTTACCGTTGGTGAGGTCATTAAACACCACATCGGGAACAGGTTGTACAGTAGCTGCGTCGCTATAGTACAGGTTACCCAAAATACTGTACCGGATGTTTGCGAGAGGACCGGAATAGTCGCTGCCACTACCGGGAGTATTCTTCGCCACAATGCTGTTGTACGAAGTGAAAATTCCTCCGGTGCTGCTTATAGCAGCTCCTCCTCCGGAGTTACCACCCACTGTAACGTTGGTAAGCGTAGTATTACCGGTGGTTCTTATAGCCGTTCCATCCAGCGTAGCCTTGTTACCAAAAAATACGCAGTTGACCAGTTTTATATTCCCACCAACCTGGTAGATGGCGCCACCATTCTGGGTGGTGTTGTTTCCATAAAATTGTGTATTCCTTATTGTTAAATTGGAAAAGGGAGCGTAAATACCACCACCTCCCGATACGTTGCCCGCACCGCCGGTAATAATCATACCATCCAGTATACTTTCGGCGCTGTTACCTGCCACCGTTACCAGGTGAGTGCTGTTGCTACCCCGGATATCTGTTGCCTTCAGTGTAATAGTATTGGTAAGCACGTCATTGAAATCAACGTCTCCGCTGAGGATTACCGGGTTAGCAGGAATATTCCGGTCAGCAAGCTTAGTTTCAGTGCCTGCAAAGCCGCCATAAACAGCCACACCGGAAGGGATATTAAAGGTAGCACTGGTATTCCTTGTGTAATCAGGCTTATAAGTATTTTGGGCCACCCATATGGTGGTAATACCATTCAACGGGTCTGCGGCAGCATTGAGTGCAGTGGTTAATTCCTGCAGGGCAGTGGCCCAGCTGCTTCCGTCGCCGCTTTGGGAAACCTGTTTGTTTACATATACAATACCGCTGGTATCCGGGTTCACAACTGTAAAAGAGCAGGGCGGTGCGGATACAAGACTGAATGCCGTTGGGGCCGGCACTGTTAAGCTATAGTCCTTCGTCCAGTTGGTGGTATCCACTACAAGGTTACGCAGGCGGGCCGAAGTGCCGATAGTAGTTATACAGTTATACCTTGCATTCACTGCATTTATGCTGGGGAAGCTAAGAACGCTGGTGGTAGCTGGTTTTAATGATTTGGAAGAAGTGAATTCTTCGGCATCGAGAGATGTCTCCCAGGTTTTGCGGTTTACATTGATACCGGCAATGATGGTGGGATTATTGATGTTGCCGGTGAATGCAAACAACTGGTCGCCGGCGAAGCCAAGACTAATATATTCTTTATTAGCCTGTAACGCAGTATTAGCGGTAGGGGTGGAGAGGGTAAGTACGCCGGCAGATGCGGTAGGGCTGTATTTACAGAAAATAGTAACCCGCGTTCCTGCATCCATTTTGTTGTTGCCGCCGGGCGACCATTGCAGAATCCCATCTGTTTTCGGACCGGTGGAGCTGTCGGTGGAAATGGTTTGAAAGCGGCTACCCATCCAGCCGAGATCTGTAAAATAAATGATCGTATTTTTAGGGCAATCGCGGAGCAATACAAACGAAAACGCATCATTCTGTACGCTGCCGCTAATGTCGTCATCAAAAATATTGACGCCCGTAAAAACAAGATCGCCGGGGCCGAAAGCCTGCGCCTGCGCGCAGGTGGCAATGCCTGTGAGTAATAAAAGGGATATCAGGGTTCTACGTAAAATTAACTTCATAGAAGGCGAGCCTTAGGTATAAGAAATATATAGACATGCACCCTGTTGTTCAGGATGTTAAATTATTCAGAAGTACCTCACCTGATCTTTCTCAGGCACAGAGGTAAGTGTTGATCCAGCCGGAAGACACGCCGTGTATCTTCGTAAGCACAATGTCCTGCCAGATCTGCGCGGTATTATCTGTGCCGCCAATTACTTCCGGCTCAAACGCCTCATTTGTTTTCACCAGCCATGCAGGAGCAATCATGTGGTGAGTAGCTGCATCCATGTGTAGCGGACCGCGCGGACTATCCAGTGTTACGTCGCTGAGTGCCGCCAGGATCTCCCGTGCCCTGAACCGGTGTGTATCTGCTGTATTATAAATCTGCTCCAGGATCATACCGGTGTTCCAGCCGTGCATACCAGGTAAATTGGCTTCGCGGCCGGTGTGAGCGTTAAACTGCGTTTTCAGCAATTCATTAGCGTTATTTTTGAGAGATGATAACCAGGGCACATATCCGCTTACCTGGAACGGTATTTTCAGCTGACCATGCACAGTTGTTAAGGTTTCATCCAGCAGCATGGGACTGCCAAATACCTGTAAGCCTTCCGTTACATCCGACGTCTGCAGCTGCTGAAGAAAGCAATGCGCCAGGTCGCCGTTGTAAAGCGCCAGCAACGTTTGTACGTGTGCGTTAGTCCGCAGGAAATGATGCAATGGCTCCGAATCAAAATCACTCACCTTATACTGGCTTACAAAGTTGTAGGCAACACTGCCGCCGTTATCGGCGTACGACTGCACCAGCGCATGATTATGAGAATAACCGCCGTCGTAAAACGAGGTGCATACGGCTGCCTCTTTTGAGAGGGTGGCAGCATGGATCCCGGTAAGCCGGCATTGAATAGTATTATTAAGTGTATGCGACAGCACCACAGGGTGAGGCTCCCACTCGTGCATATATTTTGCGCCGTTGTGTACCAGTAATACCAGGCGGTTCAGCTGTTTTGCAAGGGCTGCTATGTTGCTTACTGCCGGCTGATCTGCATATACCACCAATACATCGGCATGATGCTCCAGCAGCATTTTTTCCGCCTCTTGCAGTACCATTTCAGGATTGGTGCCAAACCCGATATTGGCGGTAAACCATGTTGTGGATACGCCGCGGTATTGCAGGTATGCTTCCATCCCCTGGAGAAAATCGTGCTGCAACAGCGGGTGAAAGGTAGATCTCGGTAATAGTGCTCCTATTTTCATATAAGTGGTCCTTATTATGGCGTAGGAAATACGCCATACAGGGAAATAATAAAATTCACAACCAGGTATGGTTGCATGTTGTCTGTGTTTTCATTTCCGCCTACTGGCTGTACGCTCATTATCAACGAATCACCGTCAGGAGCCAAACCCATGTGCGGCACCTGTAAAGGCGCCAACCTGCTGGTATCGCTTTTAACAGTGCTGTAAACTTTTTCTGAATTGGTGATAGCAAAGGAACGGTCCTGTGGATTGGTTGTGTTGGCGGGATTTTCTCCCAAAGCTGGCAGGAATACCGGTCCGGATATATAATGTATATGCGGTGGAAGATTGTTTGAATTCAGCGTCACTTCTTCTGTTCCTCCATTTTCGCCTATCTGGTAGGTTATGCCACTACCGGGATCAGTACCCATATGTAAAGGCACCCTGCCCCGCAGATCCGGCACGGCAAAAACAGACTGGCCATCACCTCCGTAGGTGGTACCAATCAGTTGAAACAGGGTGTCGTTTTCTGAAATGGGAAGTAATTGCCCGTCGCAAATGGCCCAACCCGCCGGTGCAAAATTTCCTGCAAATATTCTTATTTCTCCTACAAAAGGCATTTGTATTGGTGTTTGAGTGTGATCGTTTATTATTGGCGGGGAGGAAATACTCCAGCCATTGCTATAGCAAACATAATGGTAAGGGTTGGTTGGTAATTGTTCACCGGTACATTGCCTCCTGAGCCAGTTGCTTTCAATCTTGACCTCACATTTGCCATTGTTCCGGTGCCCGCCGTTTTACTGTAGGGAAGGCCGGAAGCGGCTATGCCGGGATAATTATTGATGGGATTGTTGGTGTTGTTATTCCCGCCTGTGGGCAAAGACATGGGGCGCCGTTTGATCATATGTGTATGCACAGGCATTTGGTTGATGGTCAGGGCATTTAATCCAATACCAGCCGACTCGCCCAGGAACCGGTCTGCCAAACCGCTCCCCTGTCCGGTGCCGATGGGAACTTTTCCCTGCAGGTCAGGCAAGGCAAAAGTGGCCTTGCCATCCCCTCCGTAATAAGTGCCCAGGATAGAGAAAAGACCGGTGTTCTGGGATATGGGGAGTAGTTGTCCGTTACAAAGTGCAAAATTTTTGGGTGCAAAATTGAAAGGGATCATAATGATTTCACCAACAAAAGGATCAGTTGCAGACATATCTATATAAATCAAAGAGTTGAAGGAAATATGCCTGTCAAGGCAATAATATAATTCATGGTGAGATAAGGCATCATATTATTAACGGGATTATTGGGAGAGGGATTGGCCTCCGTAGCAAACGCACCGTTCCCGCTATCCGTTACCAGGTCCTGACCCTGCACGGTTGCCATTTGTTCATCCGCGTTGTTGCTGTATTTAGCGCCGGAGGCAACTGCAGGATAGGCATTGGCAGAAGAATCAGTGTTTGCTGTACCTCCCACCGGCATTTGGAGTACGGCAGTGATATTATGCTCATGTAGCGGAAGATTAGCCGTGGTGATTTTAGTAGTAACGCTGCCGGTTACACTCCCCTGCATATATTCGCCGCCCTGGTGCATAGGAACACGCCCCCTCAGGTTGGGTAATGCAAAATTAGTTTGACCGTTACCGCCGTAAGTAGTGCCCAACAGGGAAAATAAAGCCTGATTCTGGTTAATGGGAAGCAATTGCCCGTTACACAGGGCATAACCTTGCGGCGCAAAATTAAAAGCCACTAAAAAGATCTCTGACAGGTAGGGAGTAGAGTTATTCGCCATCGTTGTATTTGGTATTGCAAGGGATAATGGATCACGTTATCTATGATAAAACTGGTATAAAAGTATAGCTTATTTTTTTTTCAAAGTAATATTTATTTGGTTTAACAAGAAATCAACGGAAGTGTTTATCTTCACATCACTTTTTTCCAGATCCCTATAATATGAATAAAGAACGCCGTTCCTTTCTACGGAATACATCACTGGTAACAGGCTTATTGCTGTTGCAAAATCCCCTCAGAGCGCTGACTTCCGCTTCAGAAAACGCCACTTATCTTCCCGGCAATAACCGGGAACTCCTGATCTGGCATACGAATGACCTGCATGGTCAGCCGGCCGGTCACCGCCAGGAAGGGGAGCAGGGCGTGTTTGTGGATGCCGGCGATTTTACCTGTGGAACAGATAACGTGAACGCCTGTATGGAAATGATAAGGGCCATGAATAACGCCGGCTATCATGCCGCCACTATTGGTAACCGGGAACTCGCCAACGGACAGGCCGCACTGGCTGCACTGATTCCGCACATGCAATTTGCACTGGTGAATTGCAACTATCGTTTCACCGATCAATCACTGGCGCGCCAGGTGGTACGTCACAAAATCGTATATGCGGGATCGTTAAAAATCGGCATCACCGGTGTAGGGCCACAACTGACAGGCACTCCCGGCGTTACTTACCTGCCTCCCGTGGAAGCTGCCGATGCGGTAGCCGCCACGCTTAAAAAAGAACATAACTGCCATGTAGTGATCTGTCTTTCACACCTCGGGTTCCAGCAACCCGGCGAAACGGCAGACAACCGTGATATGGCTACTAAATCCACGCATATCGACTTTGTAATAGGCGGTCATCAGCAGAAGATGATCACTACTACTGCTGTATTCCGGAACGTGGCGGGCAACGAGGTATACCTCAGCCAGGCCGGATGGAACGGCATGATGACCGGCAAGATGAAAATGCTTTTCAATGAACACCGCCAGGGTTGCGGTATTCAGCCTGGTTACCTGATGTCGTGATAAAGATTATTTCGCCGACCCTCTTTCTACACTTTTGATATCTTCCTGCCGGTCCTTTTTAAAATCGAAGTGGTTAAATGCCGGAGTGGCTGGCAACTGCACGGTGTAGCTGTCGAGCAAAGATATTTCGATGGTGATATCACCGGTGATAAGGTCAACAATATGGCCGCCGGCATCTTTCTGATCTGAAAGATAATGAAAGTGATAACCAGAGATATTGGTGTTGTCCATATATACCGGTAAACGGTATCCTACCAGGTCGCCGTTGCTTTCTTTATACTGGAAGAAATGCTGCTTGTCGAGCATACCCGCCAGCTGCGGATAAGGTTGCTCATTCACCGGAGGGAAAGCCCTTGTTTTCAGATACCTGAATTTACCTTTGATATGAATCGCGTACATGCCGTTCACGTTAGGCATGATACTGTCGAGATAATGATAAAAAGTAGCTTTGTCCATACTGTTTGGCACATGTATCACGGTATTGGCGCGGAAAAAGTTAACCATGCAGAAAGGAATGCGGTGATGCTGGTCCGCTACCTCAAATGTTTTCCCGGTATATTGTGTTTGATAAACTTTGCCGTTCAATACCAGCAGTTCTCCGTCGAGTTTATCCGGGGCGCCCAATCCGAAATCCCCTTTTGTTTTTAAGGAGTCGATAGGATAGAAGCCGTCGTACAGGCCGCCCATTAAGCCACTGGCCACCCCGGCCGTGAAAAGGTGACGGTATTCCGCCGGTTGCTGCTGCGCCATTGCGAAGGCGGGCCATACCAGTAAAAAAGCGATCATCTTCTTTTTATGTTGGAAGAACAGGCGGTGGAAAAGCGCTGGAAAAGTAACCATAGGATGTGTGATAAGCCTGCAAGTTAAGGATAATACTGTTTTAGGGGCAAATTGTTTGATTTCCACAATTATTACTTTGATGGCTACAAGTGGGAGCTGGTATTTGCCCGTTAATTTTGCCTGGTTACACAATTAAAATTCTCTTATAATGATTACAGCTAAAGGTTATGCTGCGCAAAGTCCTGTCACTGATCTTGGCCCCTGGAATTTTGAACGCCGGGAAGTTGGGCCTCATGATGTACAGTTTGATATCTTATTTTGTGGTGTGTGTCACTCAGATCTGCACCAGATAAGGAATGAGTGGTTTCCAGGCATTTTCCCTATGGTGCCGGGGCATGAAATAGTAGGACGTGTTGTAAAAGTAGGATCGCACGTGACAAAGTTCAAGGTGGGCGACCTGGCAGGTACCGGCTGCCTGGTGGATTCCTGTCACACCTGTGATAACTGTAACCACGGCCTGGAGCAATATTGCCAGAATGGCGCCGTATTAACTTATAACAGCGTGGATAAGTATGGAGATGGTAGTCCTACCTACGGTGGATACTCCAATACCATTGTAGTAAAAGAAGATTTCGTATTGCATATCTCCGATAAATTACCGCTGGCCGCAACAGCGCCGTTGCTGTGTGCCGGTATTACCACCTATTCTCCGTTAAGGCACTGGAAAGTAGGCAAGGGTCATAAACTGGCCGTTCTCGGACTGGGCGGTTTAGGACACATGGCTGTAAAATTCGGGGTGGCTTTTGGTGCAGAAGTAACGGTATTAAGTACTTCCCCATCAAAAGCGGCAGCGGCGGCAAAGCTGGGCGCACATCATTTTGTGGTAACCTCCGACGCTGATCAGGTAGCAGCCGTGAAAGGCTCTTTCGACTTCATCCTGGATACCGTGAGTGCGGAACATGATTTCGGTTTGTACCTGTCTTTATTAAAGACAGATGGTACGCATATCTGCGTGGGCGTTCCGTCTTCCCCTAATAAAATACCTCCTTTTGCAATCATCGATGGCCGCAAAAGTGTGGCAGGATCTTCTATCGGCGGTTTGCCGGAAACCCAGGAAATGCTGGATTTCTGTGCAGAGCATAATATCGTATCTGATATTGAGCTGATAGATATGAAAGATATCCATGCTGCCTATGAGCGTATGGAGCGGGGAGATGTGAGATACAGGTTTGTGATTGATATGGCTACGTTGTAAAACGTTTGCGAAGAAAGCGCGACACTGCTGTTATGGCGGTGTCGCGCTTTTTCGTAGACTAATTTTGGTATTGAATAAAAATGAAAGGGACTGCATCTAGTAATAAAGAAGTCCTTCTAACCTCTGATAAGTACATTCTAATTAGCACATTTTTTATAAGCTCCATCTCTCGCCTCAACAAAATCATATATTTTCCAGCCAGATCCGGGTAACTTAAATTCCTTTTCCTCCTCTTTACTCATGTTTAGCTTTACATCATAAAGGGAACTATCAAGAGAGTTTGACTGAATTAGAAGGCTCCTTATTTTAATTGGCCTACTTTTCCAGTTAACTACTATTCCATGCATACTAGACCATTTAAGCCTAATATGCGGTGCATTGGGAGACATTTTTGAATTGTTCATATACAGGTTTAAAAACCGGGTACCTGGTTGGATAGACTCAATTTCCTCAAAAGTGACACAGTACTTCCCGTCAGGACTAGGTAACGTATAATAAGTGTTGCTACAACTAGTGATCAATATCGACGCTAAAAATAATATAAATAACCTATTCATCTTTGAAACTGTTTATGGGATTATTAACGGTCTTTCATATCCTGCATTTTGTAAATCCTCAGAAGCCGGATCGTCTGCAAACACTGGGCTAAGAGTGTGTATTTGGCGCACCTGAAGGTACTAATGTATTACCAATTGATCCAATACTCTGAAAAATAAAGTTACCTATTCTCCTAAAAATAAAAGGCATTCCCATTTGATTCCGACTCTCTTGAAAAGCTCCAAACCCTGAATGCATCATATTCCTCGTTAAGCCTATCATATTCGACGCCATGCCCGCAAAATAGTTTCCGACATGGGGTATATATTGAGGGTTAAATGAATAATGCCAGCAGTACAAATTAATTTCTATAGGATCGAAATTATCATTTGTATTTATTTTGTGACCACAGTAGGAAAAATGGGTAACTACCGGCTGTTTTCTTTTTTGTAATTTCGGTTATGTTATATGAACAACGGATGAAAGCAGAACTGGAGATCTGGCAGCATAAAATGCAGGGCCGGCCTTCCCTCGCAGACCGGTTGTCCAGATCGGTACAGTCCCGTATTAACCGCATTATTCCGCAGAAAATACATGATGCTATTACTGTTACCATTAAACAAATGGTGCGGGGTGTGTTGTTCGGCTCTACGTACACCGTACCCAACCAGCCTGTTTTTGCTTCGTTGTATGATATGGAAGAAGCGGTGCTTCGCCGGGTGGACTTTTACCGGAAAACAGCCGCGGCTGAGGGCGGCCTTACCGGCGCAGGCGGATTTTTATGGGGCCTTGCCGATTTCCCGATACTGCTTGGCATGAAACTGAAATTACTTTTTGACATTGCCACCTTTTATGGTTTTGATGTAAAAGATTATAAGGAACGGCTGTACATCCTCTATATTTTCCAGCTGGCTTTCAGCAGCCAGGAACACCGGCGCAATGTGTATGAGAATATTGTGGACTGGAAAGAGAAAAGCCGCCAGTTGCCGGAAGACATTCACGGTTTCGACTGGCAGCGTTTTCAGATTGAATACCGTGATCATATAGACCTCGCCAAGATGGGGCAGCTGCTTCCCGTAGTGGGCGCGGCTGTGGGCATAGTGGTCAATTACCGCCTGGTTACAAAGCTCGGCACTACCGCTATGAATGCCTACCGGATGCGGATACTGGACTGATATTATATTTTCTAATAGAAGAATTGCTCCAGTATAATCTGTCCGTCTTTCACTTCATATAACATGATCTCATCGAGTTGTATTCTTCCGAATCCTTCTACGGTAACATCCATACACCGGCCTACGGAAAAATAATTGCCGCCAACAACGGGTGGAGTGGTAGAAGCGCCGTGAACTTCCCGGATTTTTGATACAAAGTCCTTCCCTTTTTTGTGAACCGCCGCTTTGCCTTCTGCATAGCCAAAGTAGGGCGAATGGGCCGGGTCAACGCTTCTTACATTATCTGCAAAAAATTCGTCCTGGATTTCAAACCATTTTTCCTGTTGGGCCAGCTCGTTGAACCGGGTTGCTACTTCCTGGGTTGTCAGTGTGGTATTGATGGTTGTTGTCATAATATTGAGATTTATCAGGTGATGTATACCCGGCTATCACCGGTTGCTTATTACATCATAAAAGTAGTCATCCTTCCGGGAGGAAGTAAGTGGCGGAAATGACAAAAAAGAAGGCAATATTGCCATATCTTTAATGCAAAAGAATTCTCTTGCGTATCGCTATTCTTGATTATAAAGACGCCGTTCCAACATGCGTGACCGGCCCCGCTGATATCTGGGGCGGGCTTAAGCGGATGTACCCATTGGTAACCGGTACACCGTTAAAGGAAGATATCGGGATTGATTTTATTACCGAAGCAGATGGGCAGTTCACCCGGAGGCCGATGGGAAGCAGCGAGGCGCAGCAGCTCACTCCGCGCGACCGGTACCGCCTAATTATTATTCCCGCCATGCGCTATGATAAGATCGATGAAGTGATTAGCCGCGAAGGCCGGCTGATCGCATGGCTGAAGCAGCAACGCCACAAAGGCGCCGACCTCGCAAGCATCTGCGTGGGCGCTTTCCTGCTGGCAGAAACAGGCTTGCTGGACGGCAAAAAAGCTACCACCAACTGGTTGTTCGCAGACCGGTTTCAGCAGCGTTATCCGGCTATCAGCGTGCAGGACGATAAGATTATTGTAGACGAAGGGGCGGTGTATTCCTGCGGAGGCGCGTTTAGTTTCACCACCTTTATGATCTACCTGGTAGAAAAATTAATAGGTCACCAGGAAGCCGTGATGGCGTCAAAAATATTAATGATCAATACACATGAGGATTCACAGCTGGCCTTTTCCGTGTTCCGTTTCCAGCATGATCATGTGGATGACCCGATAAAAAAGATTCAGCAATTCATTGAGGCCAACTACCAGGAAGCAATCATCCTCGAAAAGCTGGCCGGCGACCATCACATGAGCGTCCGGAATTTCATCCGCCGCTTCCGGCAGGCAACGGGCAATACCCCGCTGGAATACCTGCAGCGGGTGCGTATTGAAGCAGCAAAAAAGCTGTTGGAAAATACCCGCGAGAGTATTGAAAACGTGGCGCTGCAATGCGGTTATGAAGATATCAGCTTCTTCCGGAAAGTTTTCCGCCGGCAGGTGGATATGAGCCCGAAAGAATATCACCTGAAATATGGCAAGCTGTCGGAGCGGCAGAAATTGAAGGCCTAGCGGATCCGTTTAAATGAGCAAAACAGGAAGTGTTGCGTGGTATTAAATGGCGTTACATGGTTTTCAGTGATACATTTTATCTTCTCAAAGCCGTTGCTGAGCCGGTCTGTCAGGGTATCCTCATCATATTGTTTTATAGGAAGACCGCTGCATTTTTCGGGACCATCAGTAGAAAAGGTGCCTATAATGGCATAGCCGCCGGCATTGATATTTTGCCGGGCGATATATAAGTACCGGTCAATCTGTTCCGGCGCAGTGAGGAAATGAAACGTGGCCCGGTCGTGCCATATATCGTAAGTAGTGGTTGGCTGAAAGGTGGTAATATCCTGCGCGATCCATTTAACAAGACCCGCTTTTTCACCCAGCCGTTGTTGCGCTCTTTCCAATGCCTTAGCCGAAATGTCCAACACGGTAATATTGGTAAATCCTGCTTCCAGCAGGAAGTCGGCCAGTTTACTGTCGCCGCCGCCGATGTCAATAATGGCCGCTGTTTTCGGAAAGTTTCCCGGGAGAATGAAATCGAGGGAAGTTTGTGGTACATCCTGTGTCCAGCTTACTTCCGAAGGCGTTTTGGTGTTGTAAACATTTTCCCAGTGCTGTTTATTTTCTTCCATGCCGGATATCGTTTAAATACAAATGTAGTAATTAAGGAACAAGACAAGATGCCTGTATTTTAAGCCCGCCGTGCATAATAAACACAAACCTTTGTACGTATATTGTCAAATACCTGCGTAAAAAAGCACTAAATGAAAAAGTACCTTGCCTTCATATCCGGCCTGTTGATTTTAATTTCCAAGGACGCCTTCTCACAAAATCTGTCAAAAAAACAACTGCTGGAAGACTTAATGTACTACAGGGATACCCTCCCGGTAAAGCACAAAAATCTGTATAACAAAATCACCAGAACAGAATTTGAAAATAAAGTTGCCCGGATAGCTGGAAAAATTGACACCCTGAATGAGGAAACCTTCATGGTGGAGCTTTTCAGGTTAAACGTGTCCATCGGCGACGAGCATACGCGGATTGAGCCTCAGTTTACGCTGGCTTTGCCCATAAAATTTACCCCATTCGACGACGGCATATTTGTTACCGGTATTGATCCTCAGCAATCATCTGCTCTCTTATCTAAACTAACCGCCATTAACGGGCATCCCATCGATGAAATTAACCGGAAGTTTAAGGAAGTAATTAAGGCCGACAATCAATCCTATTTTGAGATCTATGAGCAACAGTTTCTGAATAACCCTTCTTTTCTCAAAGGACTGGGCGTCCTAAACTCAGATAAAAGCGCAGAATTTACATTGCAAAGCCGCAACGGAGAAACCCGCCAGGTAACACTTTACGCCGTTAATAAAGACAGCCTGAATCTGACACTGTCCCCCCAATACGGCGCCATGTTGCCCTACAGGGAACCCGAAAAAGACTATTGGTATGCGTATGACTCAACAAAGAAAACGGTCTATTTCAACTTTGTTCATTGCATAGATGATGAGCAGCATCCATTCGCGCAGTTTAATGAGGAACTGTTTTCAAAAATAAACAGCTGGCATCCCGATAAAATTATTATTGACCTCCGGTATAACAGTGGCGGTAATTCCGGTGTGCTGGAACCTTTCATCGACAGCATTAAACATAGCTATTTAAATAAGAAGAACCATTTTTATGTGCTCATCGGGAAGCAAACCTTTTCTTCCGCTTTAATGAATGCCATTGAATTTAAAAGATATACCAATGCCATCCTGGTTGGGCAAATGACCAGCGGCAACATCAACCATTATGGAGAGGTGCGCGGATTCAGACTGCCAAATACAAAAATCGTGATCGGTTATTCAACAAGGTATTGGGAAAACTGGAAAGGAAAAAAAGGCGCCTTAATGCCTGATAAAGGAATTACCTATAGTTCTTTAAATTTTATTGATAATAAAGATGAAGCACTGGAATACATCTATAAACAGTAAATTATAATTATATAAACATTCCCCTGAATTGTATAATGCCATTGCTGATGGAATAGATGAACTTCGCATAGCTCAAATACCGGATATATGCTAAGTGCCTATAAAATATTTATCAAAGGAATGGTTTGCGACAGGTGTATTCTCGCGGTGAGAGAGGCGCTGCATGAGCTGCAGATACCGGTAACCGGTATTACGCTGGGACAAATTACCACCGTGTCTGCATTATCTGAACCGGATATGGACGCCATCCGGGAGAAACTGGCCCCGCTGGGTTTCACCCTGCTGGAAGATAAAAAGACCAAACTGGTAAGAGACGTTAAATCGCTGGTAGATAAAGTATATGGCGGATCTTATGATTTCCCGGATAATTTTAAGTTTTCAGATATAGTATCCCGTACGCTGAATAAGGATTATGCAGTCATCAGCAATATTTTTTCAGAAGCAGAAGGAATTACCCTGGAGAAATATATTAAAGAATATCGAGTGGAGAAGGTAAAGGAATTACTGGTTTATTCTGATGGAACCCTGTCGGACATTGCTTTTAAACTGGGTTATAGCAGCGGCGCCCATCTTTCCCGGCAGTTTAAAGATCAAACCGGCCTCAATACCTCTCATTTTAAAGAAATCAGGAAATCAAAGCAAGCCCTGACCCATCACCCCGGTCACCAGTCTTAAAATTATATACAATTCCCCTTGAATAGTGTAACGCCCGTGCCCACACCGCAGCGTAGCTTTGTAAAAAATCAGCAGTATATGTCATCAGCTATATCATTACAACAGGAATCAACAGCCACCAGGAAACACAAAGCCGGCACTACAAAAGAAACCTTTCCCGTATTGGAAATGACCTGTGCGGCATGCGCTGTTAGCGTGGAATCCATGCTGAAATCGGTGCCTGGCGTACAGGATGCCGGCGTTAACTTCGCCAATCAAACCGCCTGGGTACAATATGATCATGCCACTGTTACCCCTGCCATGCTGCAAAGCAGCGTCCGGTCAGTGGGATACGACCTGGTGATTGACAAGGAAAACCAGGATGAAGTAAAGGAAGAAGCGCAGCAGCGGCACTACCGGGAAGTGAAGCAACGCACCATCTGGGCGTCGGTGTTATCGCTTCCCATCGTTATTATCGGGATGTTCTTTATGGATATGCCGTATGGTAACTGGATCATGATGGCGCTTGCCACACCGGTGGTATTTTTCCTGGGCCGGAACTTCTTTATCAATGCCTGGAAACAGGCCAGGCACCGCAAAGCCAATATGGATACACTGGTAGCGTTGAGCACCGGTATCGCCTGGTTGTTCAGTGCTTTCAATACCATATACCCTGAGTTCTGGCATCAGCGCGGATTGCATGCGCATGTATATTTTGAAGCCGCTGCTGTGGTGATAGCGTTTATCTCGCTGGGTAAACTGCTGGAAGAAAAAGCTAAATCCAATACCTCATCTGCTATAAAAAAACTCATCGGCCTGCAACCCAAAACAGTGCTGCTGGTAGATGAATCCGGCAACACCCGTGAAATTCCTGTTTCTGAGGTAAAAGTGCAGGACCTGCTGCTGGTAAAGCCGGGCGAAAAAATCCCGGTGGATGGAAAGTTAGCAGATGGCGCCTCTTATGTGGATGAAAGCATGATCACCGGTGAGCCGGTACCAGTGGCTAAACATACCGGCGACGCAGTATTTGCAGGTACCATTAACCAGAAAGGAAGCTTCCGCTTCCGGGCCGAGAAAGTAGGCGCAGACACACTCCTGGCGCAGATTATCAAAATGGTGCAGGAAGCACAGGGCAGCAAGGCGCCGGTTCAGAAGCTGGTAGACAAGATCGCCGGTATCTTTGTACCGGTGGTAATAGGTATTGCTATCCTCACCTTCGTTTCCTGGATGGTGTTGGGCGGTGATAACGCTTTCACCCATGCGCTGCTTACTTCGGTAACAGTATTGGTGATCGCCTGCCCATGTGCATTAGGACTGGCAACGCCCACCGCCATCATGGTAGGCGTAGGTAAAGGCGCGGAAAATAATATCCTTATCAAAGATGCGGAAAGCCTGGAGCTGGCGCATAAAGTAAACGCCATCATCCTCGACAAAACCGGTACCATCACAGAAGGTAAACCGGTGGTAACCGATCTCATCTGGCATACAACCGCCAATACCACATCCGGCTCAGTACTGTATTCCCTTGAACAGCAATCCGAACACCCGCTGGCAGAAGCCGTGGTAGCGTATCTGAAAGACGGCGGTGCAACGGCCGTTCAGTTATCAGGCTTTGAAAGCCTCACCGGTAAAGGGGTGCAGGGAACCTTTGAACAAACCGTTTACCTGGTAGGTAACCGCAAGCTGATGGATGAAAACCATATTGCTGTTGAGCCACAGCTGGCAGCACAGGCCGCCGCATTGCAGGAAGATGCTAAAACAGTGATCTATTTTGCGGCAGGCAGGCAGCTGCTGGCGATAATCGCTATCGCCGATAAAATAAAGGAAACCTCCAGGGAAGCCATAGCCTCCTTACAAAAAGACGGCATTGAAGTATATATGCTTACCGGCGACAACACCCACACTGCCGCAGCTGTAGCCAGGAAAGTAGGACTGAAACATTATAAAGCAGAAGTGCTTCCTTCCTACAAAGCTGACTTTGTAAAAGAACTGCAGCGATCCGGAAAAGTAGTAGCGATGGTGGGCGATGGTATCAACGACTCACAGGCGCTGGCCCAGGCAGATGTAAGTATTGCAATGGGCAAAGGCTCGGACATTGCGATGGATGTGGCTAAAATGACGCTGATCACTTCTGATCTGAACAGTATTCCCAAAGCACTGAAGCTGTCGCGCAAAACCGTGAGCACTATTAAACAGAACCTCTTCTGGGCCTTCATCTATAATATCATCGGTATCCCGGTTGCTGCCGGTGTTTTGTTCCCGGTCAACGGATTTTTGTTAGACCCGATGATTGCAGGCGCGGCTATGGCCCTCAGTTCTGTAAGTGTAGTGAGTAACAGTTTGCGTTTGAAAGCGGCGCGTCTTTAAAATAAATCATCAGGAAACATGAATAATGTACAGATCTGGCGCACCGCCGGTATTATCCGGGAAACTGCATCAACAGTAACCATACAATTTGATACCGGCGGCCAGCCGTTTATATATAAGCCAGGACAGTTTATCAATATTACTTTAACGATCAATGGCGGCGCTGTTACAAGGTCTTATTCTTTAAGCTCGGTATATGGCAGGGACAAACAACCTGCCATCACGGTAAAAAGAGTAGCAGGGGGGATCATGAGCAACTATATTGCCGACAAGGCATCAGCCATCACGCATTGGTCTGTATCCGGCCCCTATGGCTCATTTACTCCTGCACACAATACCCATCAGGCGAAGCATCTTGTGCTGCTGGCGGGTGGAAGTGGTATCACGCCCTTGTATGCCATTGCCAGATCCGTGATCGGCCAGTCTCCCGATACCCGTGTTACCCTCATTTACGCCAGCCGCACGCCGGATGAAATTATATTCAGAAACGATATCGCGCTATGGCAGGAGCACTACCGGGAACGGATCAACGTTCATCATGTGATATCAGTTTATGAAGAAGCGGCCTCCCCGGATTTTATTAAGGGCCGGCTGGGTAAACTGGTAACGCGGAAGCTTATTCAACAGGCGGTAGGCGACCCTCTGGATGCGGTTCACTATTTTATCTGCGGACCCACAGGCTTAATGAAAATGCAGCATGAAATGCTGGAAGCGTTGCAGGTACCGGCGGAGCATATTTTTATGGAGTGGTTTTCCCCGGAACCCGTTAAAGAGGAAGAAGTAGTACCGGCACAGGAAGTACTGCTGCATTTTTATGAACAGTGTAACCTGCTGGAGGTGGCTGCCGGTAAAACGATCCTTGAAGCAGCGCTGGAAGACAGGATTCCCCTGCCATATTCCTGCAAGGGAGGTACCTGCGGTATTTGCGCTGCAAAGGTTACTGCCGGGAAGGTGAAGATGCTTGGTAATTATGCGCTCAGGCAACAGGAGGTGGACGAGGGAATGGTGCTTCTTTGCCAGAGCTTTCCTCTTACAGGTGATGTGACGGTGGAGATAGGATAATGCGGAAACCGCCTCACACCGCGGAAACAATACCCTGCTGCTGCTTCCGCTGTATTCAGCCTGTCAATAAAAAAAGCCTGAAGGCCGCGAAGACCTTCAGGCCCGATGAAGTACTCAGCAACCACCTTTGTTGGGAGGACGTTCATAAATTATTTTACTATCCCGTTCTATATAGTCGCCCGATACTATTGGATATGAATACTTGGGGGCGTACGATACATTATGGCTTCTTATAATTATTTTGTCGTTAACTTTCAGGCTAAGCAATTGCTGAAATTCATCAGGCTGTTTCGGCCCAAAACTAAGAATATAATCGACCCCGTCAATCCTGACCATCACTCCAAAACCTAATCGTGAGCCTGGCGGAAGAGAAAGAGAGGTTACAACAGCCTCCATATTGGTAAAAGCACTTACAGGCTTCCCTATTTTAGCAGCGCCGGCAAGCACTTTTTTACCGTCGGGAGACGTTTGCCATTTTTTGAACATTATACCAGCAGGGGTAGCCTCCCATTTTCTCAATTCGGCTTTCATTTCTGCAGCAGAGGGTGGCCTGGGGGTTGGTTTTTTAGAATTTTCATTTTTGATTTCGCGATTGGCAAATACTAGTCCGCCTACCACAACCAGCGGTAAGATCAGCGCATAAATAGCTTTTTTCATAATTTTTGTAGTTTTAATTAACATAAATCTATCTCCTGATAAATCTATCTCCTGATAAATCATATCCGCTTAGGGCATCTCTTTTATTTTTCATATAAAAGTTTGATACAGCGAAACTACTTTAATCCTTTCCGCTTGAAGGATTAGGATTGTAAATTAAAATGTAAACTTTGTAAATTATTGTAAATAGCCCGCTGGGCCTTAGAATCCCGTTGCTTAAGATCATCACGGACTGCAAAAAAAAGGTTGCCGCTCCCGGAGCAAACTTCTTTCCGGTTAAAATATAAAACAAACACAAAATTATATAACAATCAACCGGGCGGTTACCGCTACTTTTGTTACAGCATGAAAAAGGCGCTTGCACTCATATTAGCTTTCCTGTATGCCGGCTCATCTACCGGCGCTACTTTCCACATGCACTACTGCATGGGAAAGCTGGTAGAAGTGGCGTTATGGCATGGAGAAGTGAAGCCCTGCAACCAGTGTAGTATTGGTCATAGTAAGGCATGCGCCAAAAAATGTTGCAGGGATGAACACAAAACGGTAAAGCTGGAAAAGGACCAGAAAGCCGCCGAACATGCCTTTCATTTTAACCAGGTAGCTATGCTGGTGGCTCCCCTGTCTTTTTTTGAGCATCACCCGGTGCATGTGCTGTCCATAGCGGAAGAATATCCGGCTACCCATGCGCCACCGCGAAGTAATAAAATACCCACGCATATATTTAACTGTAGCTTCCTGATCTGATACCCCGCTTCCTCCGGCGTATGCTAATACCATACAGCATTCACACGCCTTTATCTTACCACATAATTTATTGAGAAATAAACTTACCGGTTTATGAATTGCGCCATTGCCATACGATTGCAGCGGCCTGTTTTATACCTGCCGGGAAAGTAACTGCATAAAGATTTATAGAAAGAGATATGGTACATCGTATTATAGAATGGTCATTGCGCAACCGCTTTATTGTGCTGGTAATGGCGGCGGCTATGTTTGCCTGGGGCATTTTTGCCGTGAAAAAGAACCCTATTGACGCCATCCCGGATTTATCCGAAAACCAGGTGATTGTATTTACGGAATGGATGGGCCGGGGACCACAGCTGATCGAAGACCAGGTCACTTATCCGCTGGTGACTAACCTGCAGGGTCTTCCCAAAATTAAGTATGTACGCGGTACGTCTATGTTTGGAATGAGTTTTATCTATATCATTTTTAATGATGACGTAGATATTTACTGGGCCAGGGAAAGAGTACTGGAAAGATTAAGTACCGTTTCCAGGACATTGCCAACAGGCGTAACGCCACAACTGGGGCCCGATGGTACCGGCGTGGGACATATACTCTGGTACACATTGGATGCGCCGGGTATGGACCTGGGTGAGCAACGCGCATTGCAGGACTGGTACGTGAAATTCGCCCTGCAAAATGTAGCAGGCGTCAGTGAAATTGCCTCTTTCGGCGGTTTTCAGAAGCAGTACCAGGTTACCGTAGATCCCAATAAGCTCCTTTATTATAAGCTCTCCGTGGCAGAAGTAATGAATGCCATTCGTACGAATAACAATGAATCCGGCGGCCGCAAATTTGAGCTAAGTGATATTGGCTATATCATTAAAACATCCGGCTACTTAAAGTCAGTGGCTGAAATAGAGAATATACCCGTTAAAACGCAGAACAGTATTCCTGTAAAGATATCAGATGTTGCCGCTGTTCAGATGACCGGGGAAACCAGGCTGGGCGTCTTCGACCAGGACGGACAAGGAGAGCGTGTAGGCGGTATCGTAGTAATGCGTTATGGTGAAAACGCTGCAGAGGTGATTGATAAAGTGAAGATAAAAATGCAGGAGGTGGCCAAAGGCTTTCCCGATGGAGTGAAGTTTGACATCGTGTACGACCGGGGAGCACTCATCAAAGAATCCGTGGATTCCATTAAACATACCCTTATTGAAGAAATGGCGGTGGTATCTGTTGTGGTGATCATCTTCCTTTTTCACTGGCGCAGCGCCCTTAGCATCATTATACAGATCCCGGTTACCCTGGCCGCAAGTTTTATCCTGCTGAATGCTTTTGGCATTTCTTCCAACATCATGTCGCTCACAGGTATTGCGCTGGCTATCGGGGTTATTGTAGACAATGGAATTATCATGAGTGAAAATGCCTATAAACACCTGGCAGAACGGTATGCGCAGTGGCAGGGCGAACAAAAAACCAAGTAACTATGAACTGGCTGAAGAATATATTTAAAAAATCACCGCAATGGATATCTGAAGAAGAGCGGTTAAAGATAATAGAGAAGTCGAGTAAGCAGGTATCCCGTGGGGTATTTTTTGCGACCATCATTATTATTACTTCGTTCCTGCCGGTATTTATGCTAACAGGGCAGGAGGGTAAGCTGTTTCACCCGCTGGCTTATACCAAAACTTTTATCATGATCGTGGATGCGCTGCTGGTAATTACACTGGCGCCCGTGCTGATCTCCTTCTTTATGAAAGGAAAATTCAGGCCGGATCATGATAACCCGGTAAACCGGGTGTTGGAAAGAATTTATGAGCCCATCATAAAAGGAGTGCTGAAGTGGCGGAAAACGACCATCGCTATCAATATCATCGCGCTGGTGATTACTATCCCGCTGCTTAAAAGTCTTGGTAGCGAATTTATGCCACCGCTGGATGAGCAAAGCATTTTGTTTATGCCCGTAACACTGCCGGATATTTCCAACGGAGAAGTGAAACGCATTTTACAGGTGCAGGATAAGATCATTAAATCTGTTCCGGAAGTGGACAAGGTTTTAGGAAAGGCCGGACGCGCCAGCACGGCTACCGACAATTCTCCTATGAGTATGATTGAAACGATCATCATGCTGAAACCAAAAGCGAAATGGCGGGAAGGTAAAACGAAGCAGGACATCATCAATGAGCTGGATACAAAGTTACAGATCCCCGGTGTGGTGAATGGCTGGACGCAACCTATCATTAACCGCATAAACATGCTGGCTACCGGTATCCGTACAGACGTAGGCGTGAAAGTATATGGGCAGCACCTGGATAGTATTGCGGTGGTATCTGAACGCGTGAAGATGGCCCTGGAAGGTACGCCTGGTATCATGGACCTGTACGTAGAACCGGTTACCGGCGGTAAGTACCTGGATATTGATGTGCGCCGGCAGGACCTGGCGCGTTATGGACTGAATGTAGATGAGGTGAACCAAACGGTGGAATTTGCGCTGGGCGGCGCTCCCGTAGGTAATACGGTGGAAGGCCGGCAGCGGTTTTCCATCAGCGTGCGGTTGGCACAGGACTATCGTAACAGCGTTGAACGGATTAAACGCATCCCGCTCATGTCCGCATCTTTTGGCGAAGTGCCTTTATCCGCTGTAGCAGATGTGAAATTTGCGGATGGGCCGCCAATGATCTCTTCAGAAAACGCCATGCTTCGCGGGGCTGTTTTATTTAATGTGCGTGGCCGTGATCTCGGAGGTACCGTGAGTGAGGCGATAGATAAGATGAGTAAGGCCAAAGGCCTACTGCCGCAGGGATATTACCTGGAGTGGAGCGGACAGTATGAAAACCTGATCCGTGGCCAGCAAACATTGATGTGGATTGCCCCCATTGTATTAGTGATCATTTTCTTTTCCCTGTATTTCGCATTTAATTCTATCCGGGAAGCATTTCTTAGTCTTATTACCGTGCCGTTTGCCCTGATTGGCGGCGCCTACATGATCTATTTCTGGGGCGTGAATTTATCGGTGGCAGTGGCGGTAGGTTTCATTGCCTTGTTTGGTATTGCCGTAGAAACCGGGATTGTAATGGTTATTTATTTAAATGACGCCATGCAGCAACTGGTGAAAGAGAAAGGTAATTCTTCGGAAACAATTACCCCGGAAGACCTGCGGCTGGCTGTGATTCACGGCGCCGCCAAACGTTTACGGCCCAAGCTGATGACGGTATGCGTATCGCTGTTCGGACTGGTGCCCGTTCTTTGGGCTTCCGGTGTAGGTACAGATGTGATGAAGCCAATAGTGTTGCCGATGATTGGCGGTGTGCTTACTTCTTCCACACACATCCTGCTGGTAACACCGCTGATCTTTTTATTGTCGAAAGAATATGAATTACGCAAGTACGGAAAAATAGAAATTCATGAAGTACATCATTAAATATATACTGATAACAGCGCTTTGCGCACCCATAACACTGGCCGCGCAGCAGGCGCCTGTATTGCGGCTGGATACCATTCTGCAAAGGGTGGATCAGCACAATATCCTGTTACAGTCATACGGTCTGAAAGCAGAAAGTTATAAGTACAGCGCTGATGCAGCTACGGCCTGGATGGCGCCGATGGTAGGCGTCGGAACATTTATGACGCCTTATCCGGGGCAGCAGGTGATGGACGACAGGGACAAAGGCAGCCTGATGCTGCAGCTTGAACAGGATATTCCTAATCCCGCCAAACTGAATGCAAAGAAAAAATACATCGCCTCCCAGGGAAATATTGAACTGGCCACCAGGGATATTACGCTGAATGATCTGAAGGCACAGGCTAAACGTCTTTATTTTAACTGGATTGTTGCCAAACAGCGTATTGGGGTATTGCAGGAAAATGAGAAGATCATGGTGACCATGAAAAAGATTGAGGAAGTGCGCTATCCGTATAACCAGTCGCAGCTCGGCGCGGTGTTTAAAGCCACTGCAAAGATCGAGGATAATCACAACATGATCCGCATGCAGGAAGGCGCCATTGCCAAGGCAAGGTCGTGGCTCAACAGCCTGATGAATGCGCCCGGCAACCAGGCGTTTGATATTGACACTACTTACCAGCCGGTGTTTGAAGTGGCTGCTTCCTACGACACGGCGTCTCTTGCTTCCGCGAGGAAGGATGTGGTAAAGATGGATGAAAGTATCCGTTCCATGCAGCTGAACATTAATAGTATGAAGCGGGAGAAGAAACCCGATTTCAAAGTGCGCTTTGATCATATGCGTCCTTTGGATGCCATGATGCCCAGGGCTTTCAGCGCGATGGGAATGATCAGTATCCCGATAGCGCCGTGGTCGTCCAGGATGTACAAATCAGGTGTAAAAGCCATGCAGTATAATGTGGAGGCGATGGAAAAGGAGCGGGCGGCAATGCTCCAGGAAACACAGGGAATGCTGTATGGTATGCAGTTTGAAATACAGTCGATGCAGCAGCGCGTGGAAGCAATGGAAGAAAAGATCATTCCTGCGCTGCGCCAAACGCTGGATGCCAACTTTCTGAATTACCAGGAAAACAAGCTGGCATTGTCCAACGTGATCGACTCCTGGGAAGCGCTCACCATGATGCAGTTGAACGTACTGGATGAGAAATTAAAACTCTATGAAATGATAGTGGATTATGAGAAACAGTTATATCGTTAAAATATTCTTCCCTGTGTTTGCAATGGCCGCCGGATTGTCCGCCTGCAAAGGCAAAGCGGATAAAGCAGCTCACAATAGGCAGGCTGTGCATGATGAGCAGGCCATAGATAGTAGCATTGCCCGGCTTACAAAGCCGGTGAATGCACAGGTAATTGCGGCTATCCCCGCTATTCAACCGGAGGGAGGCACCCGCATTTATGCGTCGGAAGTAAATGGTGTCATTACGTATGATACCCGCAACCAAACCAGTATAGCCAGCAGGGTTGGCGGACGGATAGAGCGCTTGCTGATAAAATATAACTATCAGCCGGTGCGGAAAGGTCAGCTGATCATGGAGGTATATTCTCCTGATCTGGCGGCGGCGCAAAGAGAGTTACTCTATGTAGCACATAACAGCCGGGAGATGCTGGCGGGAGCAAAGCAGCGGTTACAACTGCTGGGTATGCAACCGGCACAAATTAACGAGGTGCTTACAACCGGTAATATCTTTTATCGTATTCCTGTTTACAGTAACAGCGATGGTTATATACTGGAAAAAACGGTTGCGGGTCCGGTGGCTGCGCCGTCTTCGCCTGCTGCTTCCCCGGATGGTATGGGCGGTATGGGTGGCGAAGCAACGGCAACAGCGGCGCCTGCTCCGGCGGCCCCGGTAGCTGCTCCTGTACTGTTACGCGAAGGACAGTATGTAAATGCGGGCCAGTCGCTTTTTACCATTTACCAGGCCAAAGCCCTCGTTGCCGAATTTGCTTTTCCGATGCCACTGGCAGTCAGGATCAAACGCGGCCAGCGGTTGTTATTTTTTCCCGCCAATAATGATACGGCCATGCAATCGGGAAGTATTGGTTTGATAGAGCCCGTGTTCCGCGATGGCGTGAACTTTACGCTGGCAAGGGTATACCTGGAAAATAATGATTTCCGGGTAGGACAATTACTATATGCAAATGTTCCTGTTGTTTATACCGAAGGATGGTGGCTGCCAAAACAGGCGGTGTGGCGTTTGGGTAATCAATCTGGTGTTTTCCGGAAGGAGAAGGAAGTATATGTTCCCGTTACCGTGAAAACGGGTGTGGTAACGAAAGACATGATCCAGGTAATCACTGACATCGGTAACTGGAAAGTAGCCGCTAATGCAGCTTACCTGGTAGACAGCGAGAGTTTTATTAAAACTGATCATTAAAGCAATATGGAAAGGAAAAGTTTTTTAAAGGCAGTGGCGTTTGTTTCACTTGCGCCGGTAGTATTGCTGGCCGCCTGTAAGGATGCAGGTAAGAAACAGGCAGGAGAGGAAAAGGTGCAAACCTATACCTGCCCTATGCATCCGCAAATAGTGCAGAACAAGCCAGGTACCTGTCCTGTTTGCGGTATGGAGCTGGTACCATTTGATAAAAATAATAAAGAAGCATCGCTTACCCTGGGTGAAAGCCAGATGGCGCTGGCCAACATCACGACAATGGTGGTGGGCGCCGGTGCTTTATCCAACTTCAGGCAGCTGAACGGCAGACTGGTAACAGATCCTGAAAAGTCGGCCGTTATTTCCAGCAGGGTAGCAGGCCGTATTGAGGCATTGTATGTAAAGGAAACGGGCGTAAAGGTAAGCAAGGGCCAGCCCTTATATAAAATATATTCAGAGCAGCTGGCGAGCCTTCAACAGGAATACCTGCTGGCGGTAGCACAGGTAACACAGTTCCCGGATGATGCGCGTTTTCAGCAGATAGAAAAGGCTGCAAAGCAAAAGCTGGTGTTATATGATCAGTCAGCTGGTGACATCAGCCGGCTGGTACAATCGAGGAAGGTAAACCCTTATGTTACTTACCCGGCAACAGTTAGCGGGGTGGTATCCGGGCTTACCGCCACAGAAGGGCAGTATGTAAACGAAGGCGGCGAAGTGATGCGCCTGGAAGGATATAGCCAGCTTTGGGTAGAAGCCGATCTGTATCCCGCAGAAGCAGCTGCTGTACAGGTAGGACAACCGGTAAAGGTGATCATTGCCGGCTGGGAAAATGAGCCACAAACAATGACGGTGCAGTTTATCTATCCGTCGTTGCAAAGCGGCAGTCAGCTGATGCAGGTGCGGGGTACTGTTCCCAACCCGGATAACCGCTGGCAGCCAGGTTTACAGGCAAACATCTTATTACCGGTTACCAGCAAAGGCAACGTGTTAAGCCTGCCGGCAGATGCGGTAATCCGCGATGGTAAAGGCGCGCATGTATGGATTCAGAAAACCCGCGGAAAATTTGAACCGCGCATGGTAAGCACCGGTATGGAAAATTTCGACGACGTGGAAATTACGCATGGCCTGGTAGCAGGAGATACAGTGGTGATTACCGGCGCTTATTTATTGTACTCCGAATATATCCTTAAAAAAGGCGCTGACCCGATGGCGGGAATGCCTGGTATGGGACATTAAAAATATCTGTATAAAAAACAAACAGCCATGAAACAATTTGTAAAATTTACGGTAGCTCCGCTGGCGGCGCTGATTTTCCTGGCCGCATGCGGCAACAACAATTCTGTAACTAAGGAACAGGACTCCACCAGTCAACATGAAACAATAGCACCTTCCCCTGCGATTGTACAATTGAAAGATGATAAGCTGCATGCCGTGTATCAGCATTATGTGCTGCTGTCTGCTGCCCTGGTTAAGGGAGATGTGAAAGCAGCGCGCCTTGCCGGCAACGCTATTGAAACCGGCGCCAGCGAGATAACAGGTGGTGAAGCAATAGGCGCCGGCGCTGCAAAAATCACCGCTACCGCAGACATCGCAACACAACGGATAGCGTTTTCGGCGTTAAGCAATGATTTTATTTCCCTCGCAAAGAAATCCGGGTTGAGTAGCGGTCAGCTGTATGTCGACTTCTGCCCGATGGCGATGAATGATAAAGGCGCTTACTGGCTGAGCAGCGATAAAGCCATTCAGAATCCCTATTTCGGCGATCAGATGCTGACCTGCGGCGAAGTGAAAGAAACAATTCAATAATATCTAAAAAAAATAAAATGAAAACAATCATCACCGGCGCTTTAGTGGCAGCCACCGTTACCTTTACTGCCTGTAATAACAGCAACAATAACGCTCATGAAGCGCATCAGCATGATACTGCTGCAATGGTTATGAAACAGGGAAGTTCGCCCGCTGATCATTCAATTGTGCAGGTAAAGCCCCGGTTTACAAATGTGGATGCAAACGTAATGGCCTCCCTGACACCTGTTTTCGGACATTATCTGCATCTTAAAAATAGTCTTGCTGCCGATAATTCAGCTGAAGCTGCCGGCAGTGGTAAAGCAATGGAAATCGCATTGGAAAAAGTAGATAAGGCCGCTATGACGCCTGAACAACAGAAAGTGTATCATGAAAATGAAGATGATCTGAAAGAACATGCGGAGCATATTGGCAGGAATGAGGGAAATATAGCACATCAGCGTGAACACTTTGCCCAGATGAGTGAGGATGTATATGCACTGGTAAAGGCATTTGGCGGGAAGCAAACTTTGTATCATGATTATTGCCCTATGTACAATGATAACAAAGGAGCGCTGTGGCTGAGCGAAACAAAGGACATACAGAATCCTTATATGGGTAGTAAAATGCCAGCCTGCGGTTCCGTTAAAGAGATGATTCAATAGCGTATGACCAGGATCATTTTATTTTTATTACTGATCATTATTGTTGCGATACAATTTTTTCAACCGGAGAAAAATGAAAACGGTGGCAGGAAATCTCCGGATGAAATCACCGGTTTGTACACCATTCCGGCGAATGTACAAACGATATTGAAGCAGGCGTGTTATGATTGTCATAGTAATAATACCCGCTACCCCTGGTATGCGGGTATTCAGCCTGTGGGCTGGTTAATGGCTGCTCATATCAGGGAAGGGAAAAAGGAGTTGAATTTTGATGAGTATGGGGCCTATTCATCCAAAAGACAGCGTAATAAAATGAAGAGAATGAAAGAACAGGTAACAGCCGGTAAAATGCCGTTAAGTTCATATACCCTTATACATGCTGATGCCAGGCTAACTACCGGCCAAAAGGAATTGATTGCAAACTGGATCGACAGTACCCTTGAGCTGCATACAGGGGACCACTAAATTGTTTTGTAAAAATGTAATTGCATTTGGAAGGTCAGCCGGTGCATAAGCTGTCAGTGGGCAAAGTCATAAGTGTTTTGCCAGGGATCAGGCATTGGCAGGACAAAATTGCGACTGAAGGCCCCCTGCCTCCCGGATGCTTCTCCGGTGCCCCGGACTTGCGTATATCATGGATCATCCATGCACTATCTATACTGTTCGCATGGACTCCTCATGCACTCCTCATGCACTCCTCATGGACTATCAATGCACTATCTATTATACCAGGTCCCCCGGTCTAGTCCTGGTATAGGTTTACACTTTTGTTAGATAATCCTGTTTGAAGTTTACAATATAAGTTTTTAGTCCTA
>NZ_JBBHLF010000008.1:0-411653 GCF_037483205.1 Chitinophaga sp. CCNWYY40 | reverse complement strand
TAGAATTCTTTCTTTACAGATTAACTAAACTCTATGCCTAAATTTACACAATCCCCCAACTTTTCAACTTGATCCGTTTTAAATGTCAACTTAGGACTCAGAAGAAATAAAAAAGCCGGAACTTAAAAGTTCCGGCTTTTTGGTTGCCCAACCAGGATTCGAACCTAGACAAACAGAACCAAAATCTGTCGTACTACCATTATACTATTGGGCAATACCCTTATTGTTTGGGATGGCAAAAGTATAACTTTTTTTATTTCTGCAAAAAAAACTTGCAATATTTTTAAAATATCCTTCGGAATCCTCTACAGTAAAGACTTATAAAACTATCTCATTCACTTTTTCCGCTATCTGTGCCGGTTTTATCCACTCCATACAGGCGTAATCCCCTCTGAAGCAGGGTTTGTTGCCAAATACGGAACAAGGCCGGCAAGGCAGATCAAGGATCTGGATGGCGTTTTCAGGCGACTGTGCATACCCCATAAATCCCGCAAAAGGATGGGTAGCGCCCCAAACAGATACCACAGGCACCCCAAACAGGGAAGCCAGGTGCATATTGGCCGAATCCATGCTGATCATCACATCCAGCTGGCCGATGATGGCCATTTCTTCCTCCAGGGAAAAACGCCCCGCCACCACAATTACCTGCGGATATTGGGCTGCCAGCTGTGTAAGCAATGCTACCTCCTGCTTTCCACCGCCCAAAAGAAATAGCTGTAGCCCCTGCTCCTGCGCCAGCATGCCTAAAACGGCCTCCATTTGCTCCAAAGGGTACATTTTTTCCCGGTAAGTGGCAAAAGGAGCCAATCCTACCCATTTTTTTCCTTGTTTCGAACCAGTTACCGCTGTAACTGTTCCGGGCAACACACGGGGCTGAAAAACGGGTTTGCGGCCCATTTCACAGCGAAGCCCCAGTTGCCGGAATACTTTCGCATACCGTTCTATGGTACTGGTAAGCGGCTGCAATACCTTATTTTCCTTCCGGGTCAGTGCTTTCTTTTCAGCGCGGCCTTTATCAATGGCCGCCACAGGCGTGCCGCTCAAACGGAAAAAAGTGCGGATAATCTGCGACCTCAGCACATTGTGCAGGTCTGCCACCGCCGTAATCCGGTACGCCTTTTTTACTTCACGGAACAGGCGATACAATCCTTTTACCCCTTTATGGATGCCTTTTACATCCGCCGGAAAAAAGGTGAGCCGGGGAATCCCCGCGCACAAAGCGCCCCAGTTCCGGTTGGTCACAAAAACAATCTCCACTTCCGGATTTTCATCCAGCACCTGTTTCATCACAGGAATGGTCATGGCTACATCGCCCATAGCAGACAACCGGGTAACCAATATCGTTTTAACTGTGCCCAAGTAAGAAGATTTATTTTTCGTTTTTGTATAACACCGGGTTCAGGGAAGGATCATTATACATCTTCATTTGCTTGTATACCTTCATAAACTTTTTACCGGCGGCAATATCTGCCAGCAGCGCTTCAATAGCGGTGCTCAGGTCCTGTTGCTGCTCCAGCAGGATATCCAGCTTACGCTGGCACGCTGCACGGTGCTCAGGTGTGGCATCCGCACGGGTAGCCTCTTCCTGCATATGGTAAATTTTCAGGGCTAAAATAGACAAACGGTCTATTGCCCAGGCAGGACTCTCCGTATTAATCCCCGCATCCGCAGCAGGCGCGGTTTTGCCGTACTTTTCCAGGAAATAACTATCGATGTACTCCACCACGTCGGTACGCTCCTGGTTGGAACGGTCTATCCAACGCTTAATACCCAATGCTTCCACCGGGTCTATCTTCGGATCGCGGATAATATCCTCCAGGTGCCACTGCACCGTGTCTATCCAGTTTTTCAGGAAAAGCAGGTGTTCAATGCTGCTCTTTTCATAGGGATTGGAAATGGCCTGATGCACATCGTTATGCTCATGGTAGGCCACGATACTCTGGTTAAATATCTTATTGCACAATTGTGTAAACATGGCGCAAATGTACAAAGGCTGGCGACAAAAAAGAAGCGCATGGTAGAGACCATACGCTTATTGTAAAAGATTGTCATGTGAATGTTCGAGAATGCAAATCGTGAAGGCTTTCAATGGTTATCTTGGGGTTGAGATGCCGTCAAGGTTATACCACCTTATTTTCCTTTTTACCCTGAAATGATGTAATCACACCATATGTTGGCAATAATATTTTTATGATTGTTTGTTTTTGAATATTTTTTGAATGCAGTAAAAATCAATCACTCTAATGGCTAAACGTTTTATTGAGGGTGTTCTAAAATGCTATAGCTGTTAACAAAATACCAGATCACTAATTACAGGGCCAGGATCACAGACGTTATTTTTCATAAACCTGGAGTGGCCTCTCACCACTACTTCTTATGGGATTCCTCTGTTAATGTTGACAACTTCTTTTGTTTAATTATTCTCAAATAGTACCGGGTTTTCTAAATAATCAGGGTTTAAAAGGGGACATCTTTATGCCCGTGTGTCTTAGTGCAAATTAAGAATGGCCACTGCAGTATAAAATGCAGTGGCCACCATTTTTTATACAACGTTTGTGCTAATTACAACGTTTTCTTGTCCAAATTAGCTTTCTGTTATAGCAGGCCGCTTAATCTTGGTAAGATAATACAACGGAATGCCCAACAAGATAATACCCAGCCCGGGTAAAGTATAATTGGTTTCAAACACCAGCAGCAGGGCTGCCAGCGATAATGCCACTACGATGTAGATCATGGGCAGCACGGGGTAACCAAATGCTTTGTATGGTCTTTCTATCTCCGGACGCTTCTTTCTTAAAATAAAAATTCCGAGGATGGTTAGCACATAAAATATCAATACCCCGAAAATTACCAACGCCAGTAAATCATTGTACCTGCCGGTTAAACAAAGCATGGAAGCCCATGCACACTGGATCCATAAGCCATAACCAGGCACGCTGTGCTTATTCAGCTCGCCCGCTTTTTTAAAGAACAACTTATCTTCTGCCATCGTGTAATAAATCCGCGCACCTGATAAGATCAACCCGTTGTTACAACCAAAAGTGGAGATCATAATCATCACCGCAATAATAATAGCGCCGCTGGAACCAAAGATCTTGGCGGTTACGGCTACGGCTACCCGGTCATTAGCGGCAAACGCAATTTCATTCAGCGGCAGCACAGCTAAGTACATCAGGTTACAGCTCACATAAATGATGGTCACAATCAGTGTTCCCAGGAAAAGGGAACGGCCAATATTCTTTGAAGGATTTTTGATCTCTCCGGCAATGAAGGTCACATTGTTCCAGGCATCACTGGAAAACAGCGAGCCTTTCATGGAAACCGCAATGGCACCAAACAGCGCCAATCCTGATAACGCAGCCGTTACCACCGTACCATTCTGCGAAGAAACTGCTGCAGCGTCCCAGGCATGCTGCCAGTTGGCCTGCCAGATTTCCGACTTTGCGCCAAACAGTAATCCGAAAATAATAAGCCCGAATAAAGACAACAGCTTTGCCAATGTAAATACCGTTTGTATCAGCTTGCCGTGTTGCACACCACGGGTGTTAATAAATGTTAGTAAGATGATAGACACGATGGCCACTATCTGCGCCGCAGAAATCTGCACAATACCCGCGTCCAGCAAAATATTCTTCTCACTGAAACCCGGGATCAGGTAAGCGGTAAACTTGGCAAAAGCTACCGCCACGGCGGCAATGGTACCAGTCTGAATAACACCGAACTGCGTCCAGCCAAATAAAAATGCGATAAATGGATTGTAGGCTTCGCGAAGATACACATACTGGCCGCCGGCTTTGGGAAACATCCCGGATAATTCACCGTAACTCATTGCGGCAATCAGCGTAACAATACCCGCCAGTACCCACATGGCAGTGATCCAGCCTGCGCCGCCCACGCTACGGGCAATTTCCGCAGTTACAATAAAGATCCCGGAACCTATCATGGATCCGGCAACGATCATGGTAGCGTCCAATAAGCCCAGGGATGGCTTGAATGATTTAGTTTGGTTGATTTCCATATTGATATTTATAAAAAATCCCGGCTCATAAGGGAACCGGGACTATAAGGTAGAAAAAATTTCTGATGGTTTATCCGCTTATTTAGCAGGAGTTGCCGCGCTGTTATCATTCATTCCTTTGATAACGTCCGGGGTTACATCGTAAGCCGGATCTTTATACAGGATGTTGCTGGCAGTACTGCGATAAGAGAATATATATGCAAAACGTTTGTCGGCGTTAAATGATTTCAGGAAATCATCCAGTCTTTTCTGCAATTCTTCATTAAACTTAGTCTCCTGCTCTGTATAAGTTGCACGCAGATTCTGCGCTTCCTGCTCTAACTGCTGTTGTTTAGACATCAGGCTACGCTGCGCTGCCTCTCCCTGCTCCTGGGTAAGTGTAGATGCTCTGCGCTGCAGGTCCTCATACTCACTCTGCAATGCACGGGCCTTGCCTTTCAGCTGGTTATCCATCTGCTGCTGCTTCTGCTCCAGTAAGCCTCTTTTTTCCTTGAAATACTCAAAATGCGCTTCCAGAGAATCCAGGTCTACATAAGCAATTTTAAAACTACCCGCAGCCGGAGTACCGCTGTTTGCCGCACTTGATGCAGCTGGTGCACTGTTACCAGCTTTATTTCCCTGGCAAGACATCAATAAACCGGCTGAAAATGCCGCTAATAATCCTTTAGTCACTAATTGTTTACAAGTGCGCATGTTAATAGGTGGATTTGCTTCTTTTAGTACATTTGAAAAATGGAACGGCTAAAATAAGGTTTTTAATGGATTTTCATATTCCCATCCATTTTTTTAGCTAGGTTTTAACGAATATTATTACTTCACCTTCTCCAACAGGATCTCCGGCTCATTGGTGGTAATATAATCCACCCCGTTTTTCAATAAATCGTCCATTATTTCCGGATTATCTATTGTCCATGCATTGGTAGTTACTTTGTGTTGCTTCGCGGTAGCAATCAGCTGCGGATCATTTTTAAACACCTGCTGGTTGTAATCCAGTCCCCATATACCATCCGCCTGCAGCTGCGCCGGTGTTTTATCCCCGTTGAGATAGGCTATTTTTGCCGCGGGATCAAGCTCCTTTATTTTTTTGCAGATATTGTAATCGAAGCTGATGTAAAACATCCACGCCTGGGCCTTCTTAGCCTGCACCATCGCTACCGCTTTGGTGGCCAGCAAATCGCCCCTGCCGGTGCGGGAAGGCTTTAACTCCAGTACCAGTCGCGTGCGGTGCTGCTGCTGGATTATATCAATAAACTCCTCCAGCGTTGGCACCCGGTCCCCGTTCTTCAGCTGAACGGTCTGCAAATCCGCCAGGGTACTCTCTTCTACCTTCTTTCCCCCTATCTCCGGATCATGTGAAATTACCAGCTCATTATCTGACGATAACCAAACATCAAATTCCGATCCCTCACAACCCAGCTTCATCGCGTCTTTCAGGGAAGTAATGCTGTTCTGGCTACCCGCCTGGTGCTTCCATGCACCACGATGGGCCACTACTTTATTACGGATAAAATCGTCTGCTACCAGCAGGAATTCAGCGGTGTCCGTTCCTGCTTTAATACGGACCGGATACGTAAAATCACCTTCCTTGCTTACCGTAGCTTTCTTTTTCAGTTTCAATTCATGACCGCTGATCGTAAATAACCCCGACTTATCCTCCAGCAACGTGGCGGCCGACAGCTGCCCATTCCTGTCATAGATCTTACCAATAACCGCGTTCTTTTGCTGAACGGGAATCGTATAGGCATCCAGGTAAGGAGCGTTGGCGTGTTGCGCCGCCGCTGCGGTACCCATCAAGGTTATTCCTGCCATCAGAAATATTTTTTTGCAATTGTTCATGTGATCCGCGTTTGTGGCTAAAATAGCGCGCAATTTATTCATTTCCACTCCCCGGGTGGAAAAACACTACGTTAAATTACTATAAAGCTTTAAGAAGCGATGGCTTTAATTATGCTGTATGAGCAACACATTGAACCTGGCTGGATCCAGCGGATACCCGTTGCTGACAAGCGTATATATCTTACCCGCCTGGGTAGCCATATCAAATGTCTTTAGGACTCTGAGAGAATCAGACCAGCGGAAATTGATCTTGTAATGGGCGCTGTCGCCGTAAAGCGGCGCAAACCCAGTTTGTGCAGGAAACGTGAGCCCCCTGAAAAAGCGCGGAAGCGTATCGGAATAAACATCCATACCAAGCGGTGTACGGTTGGGCCTGAATGCCTGTGCAAAATTAATTACCCTGAATTTAGACATGCCTGCCGCGGGAGCGCTCAGGTCATCTTCTGTAGCAATCAGTATCTGGTTGCCGGCGCTGTCGGCGCCTACGTAAGCAGAATAATAATGATTATTACGCAGAAAGATCTGCCCACGGTATAATGCAACACCAGGCTGCCTGGTGTTGGAAATGATCAGGTTGTACTTCTGCGCCCGGAAAGATTTATACCCTGTATTAGCGCCATAGCCTATGTTGCTGGCAACAGGAAGGCTATCCAGCATCACATTAAACTGATCATTGCCAGGCACTGCATTTACAAACATAAAGTTACCGTGAGTATCAGGTACCGCACTGTCACTGTTCTTTTTACAGGCGCCCAGTATCACTAACAATACTAAAACAGGAATGATCAGGTGTTTCATGAAATCCGCTTCTTTTTACGGACTCAAATGTAGTAATATTAAAACAAAAAGCGCCTGCCTTTGGGGCAAGCGCTTCTTGTTTTAATATCTGTATAATACTATTCTTCTTCGTCAAACTGGAACACTTCCTTGGAAGAGGCCAGGATGTCGTATTCTTCTTTAGAACCTACGATCATGTTTTCAAACTCACGTAAACCAGTACCGGCAGGGATCAGGTGACCTGTGATCACATTCTCCTTCAGACCCATCATATCATCGGTTTTACCGTTGATAGCGGCCTGTGACAATACCTTCGTGGTTTCCTGGAACGAAGCTGCAGAGATCCAGCTACGGGTACCAAGGGACGCCTTGGTAATACCCTGCAGGAGCGGACTGGAAGTAGCCGGCTGTGCATCGCGGTATTCTACCAGTTTCTTATCTGCACGACGTAACAGGGAGTTTTCTTCACGAACCTGGCGCAGTGTTACTATCTGACCTGCTTTCAGGTTAGCAGATTCACCGGCTTCAGTTACCACCTTCTTATCGAAGATCATATCGTTTTCTTCGAAGAAATCAAACCTGTCTTCAGTATCACCTTCGAGGAAGCGGGTATCACCCGGATCTTCGATGTTTACTTTACGCATCATCTGGCGAACAATCACCTCGATGTGTTTATCATTGATCTTCACACCCTGTAAACGGTATACTTCCTGGATTTCATTTACCAGGTATTCCTGTACAGCAAACGGTCCTTTGATAGACAGGATGTCTGCAGGAGTAGTAGAACCATCGGAGAGTGAAGTACCGGCCTTCACAAAGTCACCGTCCTGAACCAGGATGTGACGTGTTAACGGCACCAGGTATTTCTTCACCTGGCCTTCACGGCTTTCAATGATGATTTCGCGGTTACCACGTTTGATATTACCGAAAGCTACCACACCGTCAATTTCAGAAACGATGGCAGGGTTGCTTGGGTTACGCGCTTCAAACAGCTCAGTTACACGTGGCAGACCACCCGTGATATCTCGCAGTTTACCGATAATACGGGGGATCTTCACGATTACCTGACCAGCTCTCACCTTATCTCCTTCAGAGATAACGATGTGGGAACCTACCGGTAAGTTGTATGATTTCACCTCTTTATTACCATCTACCATGATAGACGGGATCTTATTCTTGTCTTTGGTTTCAATTACCACTTTCTCACGGTGACCAGTCTGTTCGTCCGCTTCTTCACGGAAGGTAATACCTTCAATGATGCTGTCGAAACGAATGCTACCCGGGATTTCAGACACGATAACGGCGTTGAACGGATCCCATGTGCAGAGCATATCACCTTTCACTACTTTCTGTCCGTCTTTCACCAACAGGGTAGAACCATAAGGGATGTTGTTGGTTACCAGCAGACGGTCGTTTTTCACGTCCATGATACGCAACTCACCGGTACGACCGATAACGATCTGTACTTTTTCACCCTGGTTGTTTTCGTAAGTGGTAGTACGTAAGCCATCGAATTGAACGGTACCATCAAACTTAGCTGGCAAACCGGATTCAACGGAAGTAGAACCGGCAACACCACCCACGTGGAAGGTACGCAGTGTCAACTGTGTACCAGGCTCACCGATCGACTGTGCAGCGATGATACCCACGGCATCACCTTTCTGTGCAGTATAACCGCTGGCCAGGTTTTTACCGTAACATTTCACGCACACACCACGACGGCTTTCGCAAGTCAGTACGGAGCGGATTTCTACGGTTTCAATAGCGCTTTCTTCAATTCTGTGTGCAATTTCTTCAGTGATCTCAGCACCGGCAGCAACGATCAGCTCATCATCATTATGAGGATCAAATACGTCGTGCAGGGAAGTACGTCCGAGGATACGGTCGTACAGTGTTTCAATCACTTCTTCATTATCTTTCAACGCGGAAGTAGCAATACCACGGAGTGTACCGCAATCTTCTTCATTGATTACCACATCCTGCGCAACGTCTACCAGACGACGGGTCAGGTAACCCGCATCCGCCGTTTTCAACGCCGTATCCGCAAGACCCTTACGGGCACCGTGCGTAGAGATGAAGTATTCCAATACGTTCAAACCATCTTTAAAGTTGGACAATACCGGGTTTTCGATGATCTCGGAACCGGTAGAACCACTCTTACGCGGCTTGGCCATCAGACCTCTGATACCAGCCAGCTGTTTGATCTGCTGCTTGGAACCACGCGCACCGGAATCCAACATCATGTATACTGAGTTGAACCCTTGCTTGTCTGTTGCCAGCTCACGGATCAGGGTTTCTGTCACCTTCGTATCCACACGTGACCAGATATCAATAATCTGGTTGTAACGTTCGTTGTTGGTGATCAGACCCATGTTATAGTTATCCCAAACTTCTTCTACTTCACCGGCTGCACCATCAATCATATCCTGCTTAACATCCGGAATGATCAGGTCATTAATGTTAAATGACAAACCACCGCGGAACGCCATGCGGAAACCTAATTGTTTGATGTCATCCAGGAACTTTGCAGTTTTTGGAATGTCAGTTGCTTTAATGATATCACCGATGATTTCACGCAGTGATTTCTTGGTCAGCAGGGCATTTACATAACCGGCAGCTTTAGGTACGTGCTGGTTAAACAGTACGCGGCCTACAGTAGTGTCGATCAGTTTTCTTTCCAGCTCACCATTTGCATTTCTTACATCAGCTTTAACACGGATGTGAGCATGCAGGTCGATACGGTCTTCGTTCAATGCGATGATTACTTCTTCAGCAGAGTAGAAAGCTTTACCTTCTCCTCTAACCACTACATCACCGATTGTTTTCTTACCCTTTGTGATATAATACAAGCCGAGTACCATGTCCTGTGAAGGCAGGGTAATTGGCGTACCATTCTGCGGGTTAAGAATGTTATGGGAAGACAGCATCAGCAGTTGGGCTTCCAGGATTGCAGCGTTGCTCAAAGGCACGTGTACCGCCATCTGGTCACCATCGAAATCCGCGTTAAACGCAGAACATACGAGCGGGTGCAACTGGATCGCTTTACCTTCCACCAGCTTAGGCTGGAAAGCCTGAATGGACAAACGGTGCAGGGTTGGAGCACGGTTTAACATAACCGGGTGACCTTTCAGCACGTTTTCCAGGATATCCCAAACCACGGCTTCTTTACGATCTACCAGCTTCTTGGCTGATTTCACGGTTTTAACGATGCCTCTTTCAATCAGCTTACGGATAATAAACGGTTTGAATAATTCAGCCGCCATATCTTTTGGTAAACCACACTCGTGCAGTTTCAGTTCAGGTCCTACCACGATAACAGAACGTCCGGAATAATCCACACGTTTACCGAGTAAGTTCTGACGGAAACGGCCTTGTTTACCTTTCAGTACGTCTGACAGTGATTTCAGTGCACGACCACCTTCCGCTTTCACCGCGTTGGATTTACGGGAGTTGTCGAACAGGGAATCCACCGCTTCCTGCAGCATACGTTTTTCGTTACGAAGGATCACCTCAGGCGCCTTAATTTCGATCAAACGTTTCAGACGGTTGTTACGGATAATCACCCTGCGGTAAAGGTCGTTCAGGTCGGAAGACGCAAAACGGCCACCATCCAATGGAACTAACGGACGCAGTTCTGGTGGTACCACAGGAATATATTGCATTACCATCCATTCAGGACGGTTTTCCACACGGCCATTGGCTTCACGGAAAGCTTCCACCACGCTCAAACGCTTCAGCGCTTCCGCTTTACGTTGCTGGGAAGTTTCAGTTGCAGCCTGGTTACGTAACTGGTAAGAAAGACTGTCCAGATCAATACGGGCCAGCATCATTTCTACCGCTTCCGCACCCATTTTAGCAATAAACTTGTTAGGATCTTCATCCGGTAACAGCTGATTGTCTTTTGGTAAGGTGTCCAGGATATCCAGGTATTCTTCTTCAGTGAGCAAATCACCGTAGTTCATGCCTTTCTCCTGTTTCATGCCCGCCTGGATTACTACGTATCTTTCATAGTAAACGATGGTTTCCAGTTTCTTGGAAGACATTCCAAGCAGGTAACCGATCTTGTTAGGCAGGGATTTGAAATACCATATATGTACAACGGGCACCACTAAACGAATGTGACCCATTCTTTCACGACGTACTTTCTTCTCCGTTACCTCAACACCACAACGATCACACACAATACCCTTATAACGGATACGTTTGTATTTTCCGCAATAACATTCGTAATCCTTTACAGGCCCGAATATCCTTTCGCAGAATAAACCATCACGTTCCGGCTTGTAAGTACGGTAGTTGATGGTTTCAGGTTTCAGCACTTCACCGTATGAACGCTCCAGAATAACATCCGGAGAAGCCAGACTGATGGTAATGCTGTTAAAATTTGATTTAGGACGATTTTCTTTTTTGATAGCCATCTGTAATTAGCTTTTAGCTGTTAGCCGTTGGTGGTAAGCCAGCGACAAAAATTTTATTCCTGCGAAATATCCAAGCTATCAGCCACTGGCATTACTGCCAATGGCTGGTAGCTAAAAGCTCTTAGTCAAATTTCAGATCCAGACCCAGACCACGCAATTCATGGATCAATACATTGAAGGATTCAGGCACACCGGCTTTCGGTATGTTGTCTCCCTTCACGATAGATTCATATGCTTTGGCACGACCCACGATATCATCGGATTTAATAGTAAGCAGTTCCTGCAGGATGTTGGATGCACCATATGCTTCCAGTGCCCATACCTCCATCTCACCAAAACGCTGACCACCAAACTGGGCTTTACCACCCAGCGGCTGTTGGGTAATGAGACTGTACGGTCCGATAGAACGGGCGTGCATCTTATCATCCACCATGTGGCTCAGTTTAAGCATGTAGATAACACCTACGGTTGCTTTCTGGTGGAAACGGTCGCCCGTTTCACCGTCATGCAGGTAAGCGTGACCAAAGCTTGGTAAGCCTGCTTCCTTGATATAATCAGCAATTTCCTCTGTAGTAGCACCGTCAAAGATCGGAGTCGCAAAACGTACGCCCAGTTTCAGACCTGCCCAACCTAATACGGTTTCGTAGATCTGTCCGAGGTTCATACGGGAAGGTACCCCGAGTGGGTTCAGTACGATATCCAGTGGTGTACCATCTTCCAGGAACGGCATGTCTTCATCACGCACAATCTTGGCTACGATACCCTTGTTACCGTGACGTCCCGCCATCTTATCACCCACTTTCAACTTACGCTTGCTGGCCAGGTAAACCTTCGCCAGTTTCAGTACGCCCGCTGGCAGCTCATCACCAATAGAGATGTTGAACTTCTCACGTTTGTAACGACCCAGCTCTTCGTTGAACTTGATGTTATAGTTATGCAGCAGGGTATTGATCTGATCGTTCACCACTTCGTCTGTTGTCCAGCCCAGCGGATTCACGTTCATGAAATCAATATTTACCAGGTTCTTCGGAGAGAACTTGGAACCCTTTGAGATCAATACTTCACCGTAAGTGTTGGTAATACCCTGAGAGGTTTTATCCTTCAGTAATACCAGCAACTTGCTCATCAGCACTTCCAGCAGGTCTTCCGCATTCTTCTGGTGAATTTTCTCCAGTTTCTCGATAGCTGCTTTCTCGCGGGTTTTGGAATTTTTATCTTTTTTGGCGCGACTGAACAGTTTCTTATCAATCACCACACCTTCTGTTGACGGAGGCGCTTTCAATGAAGCGTCTTTCGCATCAGAAGCCTTGTCACCAAAGATCGCCCTTAACAGCTTTTCTTCAGGAGAAGGATCAGATTCACCACGCGGAGTGATTTTACCGATCAGGATATCGCCTTCCTTGATGTGCGCACCAACACGGATGATACCGTTCTGGTCGAGGTCTTTTGTAGCCTCTTCACTTACGTTAGGAATATCCGGAGTCAGTTCTTCTTCACCCAGTTTGGTATCACGAACTTCCAGTTCATATTCATCAATGTGGATGGAAGTAAACAGATCCTCACGTGCAACACGCTCAGAAATTACGATCGCATCCTCAAAGTTGTAACCTTTCCATGGCATGAACGCTACCTTCAGGTTGCGTCCCAGCGCCAGTTCACCACCACGGGTAGCGTAACCTTCTGTTAAGAAGTCGCCATCCTTAACGCGCTGACCTTTCTTTACGCAAGGTCTGAGGTTAATACAGGTGCTCTGGTTGGTTTTTACGAATTTGGTCAGTGTGTAAACGATCAGATCGTCTTCAAAGCTCACCAGTTTCTGCATTTCATCACGCTCGTAACGAACATGGATTTCATTTGCATCCACAAATTCGATCACACCATTACCATCTGCAGTAATCTGCAAACGGGAGTCACGCGCTGCCTTGCCTTCCAGACCGGTACCTACAATAGGAACTTCCGGATTCAGCAGTGGCACGGCCTGACGTTGCATGTTTGATCCCATCAACGCACGGTTGGCATCATCATGTTCCAGGAACGGAATCAATGATGCACTCAAACCTACGATCTGGTTAGGAGCCACGTCCATGAATTCCACTTCATCTCTGTCGAGGATCGGGAAGTCACCGGTTTCGCGGGATTTTACCTTATCATTTACAAAGTGTCCTTTGTCATCCAGTGGGGCGTTGGCCTGTGCAATCTTCACAGAATCTTCTTCTTCAGCGCTCAGGAACTCCACTTTATGCATGTCCACTTTACCATCTCTTACTTTACGGTAAGGTGTTTCAATAAAGCCCATCTCATTCACCTTCGCGTGAACGCAAAGGGTAGAGATCAGACCGATGTTCGGACCTTCCGGTGTTTCAATTGTACACAAACGGCCATAGTGGCTGTAGTGAACGTCACGCACCTCAAAGCCTGCTCTTTCACGACTCAAACCACCGGGTCCGAGAGCGGAAATACGGCGTTTGTGCGTGATTTCAGACAGTGGGTTTGTTTGATCCAGGAACTGTGACAACTGGGAAGTACCGAAGAAGGAGTTGATCACGGAAGACAGGGTCCTCGCATTGATCAGGTCTACCGGCGTAAATACTTCGTTATCACGTACGTTCATTCTTTCACGGATGGTACGTGCCATACGTGCAAGACCAACACCAAACTGAGCATATAACTGCTCGCCTACAGTACGTACACGGCGGTTAGACAGGTGATCGATATCATCGATTTCCGCCTTACCATTGGTGAGCTGTACCAGGTACTTGATGATGGAGATGATGTCGTCCTTCGTCAGCACTTTCATGTCTAACGGAGTAGGAAGACCTAATTTTCTGTTGATCTTGTAACGGCCAACGTCACCTAAATCGTAACGTTTGTCGGAGAAGAACAATTTATCAATAATACCCCTTGCTGTTTCATCATCCGGCGCATCTGCTCCGCGCAACTGGCGGTAGATGTGCTGAACGGCTTCCAGCTCGGAGTTAGATGTATCCTTGTTTAATGTATTGTAGATGATGGAGAAATCACCACTCACCTCTTCTTTCTGAACAAACACGCTTTTCAATCCCATGTCTACGATGGTTTCGATATTCGCTTCATCCAGGATGCTATCGCGCTCCAGCATAATTTCATTACGCTCGATGCTCACCACTTCACCAGTATCTTCATCCACAAAGTCTTCCACCCAGCTTCTTAAAACGCGGGCAGCCAGCTTCTTGCCGGCATATTTATCAAGACTTTTTTTGTCTGCTTTTACTTCATCTGCCATGCCAAACAGCTGCAGAATATCTTTATCTGTTTCATAGCCGATGGCACGCAACAGGGTGGTAACCGGGAATTTCTTCTTACGGTCGATGTAAGCGTACATCACGTTGTTGATGTCCGTTGCAAACTCCATCCATGCGCCCTTGAACGGGATCACCCTTGCAGAGTAGATCTTGGTTCCGTTCGGATGTACAGATTGACCAAAGAAAACACCAGGTGAACGGTGCAGTTGGGATACAACAACACGCTCAGCACCATTAATAACGAAAGTACCTCTTGGAGTCATGTAAGGAATGTTACCTAAGAACACATCCTGGACAATCGTCTGGAAATCCACATGCTCCTCATCATTACAGCTGAGGCGGAGTTTCGCTTTCAACGGTACAGAATAAGTAAGCCCACGCTCAATACACTCCTCGATCGTATAACGCGGCGGATCCACGAAATAATCAAGGAATTCCAGATTAAAGATATTTCTGGTATCCGTAATCGGGAAGTTCTCTTTAAATACTTTAAAAAGGCCTTCGTTGTTTCGCTTGTCTGGTGTGGTTTCTAATTGGAAGAAATCCTTGAAAGATTGGATTTGGATAGCCAACAGATCCGGTGTCTCAGTAACTTGTTTGATCTTTCCAAAATTTACTCTTTCGTTTGTTTGGGCTTTTTTTAGAGACATATTCGAAGTTAGCAGTTATATGACTTGTAAGAATTAGGGAAATTAAGATTTCTTTGCCAATACCATCCCAATTTATTTATGCCTTCTGCACGTGGTCAAAGTCACCTAAAAGTGATTCCCCGTTTTGACTCTCTGAAAAAGACACTTTCCCAAAGGGAATAAGGCCAAAAGTGCAAAAGCACTTTTGACCTTTAAAAGATGTATACTTAAGCAAAGAATTACTGAATTTCAACTTCAGCACCAGCTTCGGTCAGCTTAGCTTTCAGGTCTTCTGCCTCAGCTTTGCTAACGCCTTCCTTGATGGATTTAGGCGCACCGTCAACCAGTTCTTTCGCTTCTTTCAGACCTAAGCCGGTCAGATCTTTAACGATCTTAACAACGTTCAGTTTGCTTGCACCTGCAGCTTTCAGTACAACATTGAAGGCAGTTTTCTCTTCAACAGCAGCAGCTTCGCCACCACCAGCAGCAACTACAACTGCAGCAGCAGCTGGTTCGATGCCATACTCAGATTTCAGTACATCTGCGAGTTCCTGTACTTCCTTAACAGTTAAACCTACTAATTGTTCAGCTAATGCTTTTACGTCTGCCATTTTATAATGTTTTAATGTAATGTTTGTAATGTTGTTGTTAATTATATTGTGACTTGGAAGCCAATTTTGAATGCGGGTAGCCAAAGGCCATCCACACTATTCTGCCGCAGGTGCTTCCACCCCAGCTTCTTCTTTCTTGCCTTTTTCCAGTAAAGCAGCAATAACGCGCTTTGCAGGAGATTGCAACAGACCGATAACTTCGCCGATAAGCTCGTTCTTGGTCTTGATGTTGGTTAAAGCAACCAGCTGGTTGTCACCTACGAATACTTCGTCAGCAACAAATGCAGCTTTCAGTACTGGTTTTTCCAGTTTACCGTTCGCTTTACGGAATGCAGAGATGATCAGAGCCGGCTCTTTCGGGCTGTCAGAGAACATCAGGGCAGTTACACCATGCAGACTGTCAAATACACCTGCATATTTTTCGCTGTCCAGGGATTCCAAAGCCTTACGGATCAGGGTGTTCTTAGCCACCTTCATTTCCACCTGCTTATCGAAGCACACTTTCCTCAGGTCATTCACCTGCGCTACCGTTAATGATTCGGTATTAGTGACATAAAAGTTGCTGTATTGAGAGAACTTACTTTTCAGCAGTTCGATCGCATCATTTTTTTGATCTTTATTCATATTATAACGTTTGTAGCAAGCCCCATCTTTGCAGATAACGGCTACAACTCGTGATCAATTAGTTTTGAACAGATTTAGTATCGATAACAATACCAGGACTCATGGTGCTAGCCATAGACAGACCTCTCAGGTAAGTACCTTTTGCAGTAGCTGGTTTCAGCTTGATGATAGCATTGATCAGCTCTAAAGAGTTCTGCTCAATTTTATCAGATGCGAAAGATACACGACCGATAGAAGCGTGGATGATACCAGCCTTATCTACCTTGAAAGTGATTTTACCGCCTTTAACATCGTTTACTGCAGCTGCAACGTCGTTTGTAACAGTACCGGTCTTAGGGTTTGGCATCAGGTTACGGGGACCTAAAATCTTACCCAGTTTACCGATCTTCGGCATTACAGAAGGAGTAGCTACGATTACATCTACATCAGTCCAGCCAGCTTCGATCTTCTGGATGAACTCATCCAGTCCAACGAAATCAGCACCTGCTTCTTTTGCAGCAGCTTCTTTATCAGGTGTGCAAAGCACTAACACCCTTTTAGTTTTACCAGTACCGTGTGGAAGCGTTACGGAACCACGGATAGCCTGGTCTGCTTTCTTAGGATCAACGCCTAAGCGGATATGTAAATCGACAGAGCTGTCGAATTTAGTACAGTTAATATCTTTAACTAAGCTGGAAGCCTCTTTCAGGCTGTAAACCTTATTTTTTTCGAGCTTAGCGTCAGCTACTTTTCTCTTTTTAGTTGCCATTTGTCAAAATGATTTTAAGATCCTGCCTCAACAGGGTGAAACAATTAGTTTTCCCAAGGGGCTTTACCATCAACAGTAATACCCATGCTACGAGCAGTACCAGCTACCATTTTCATAGCGCTGTTCAGCGTAAAGCAGTTCAGATCAGCCATCTTGTCTTGTGCGATAGCTTCTACCTGAGCCCAGGAAACTTTACCCACCTTGTTACGGTTAGGTTCTTTAGAACCACTCTGCAATTTAGCAGCTTCCAGCAGCTGTACAGGTGCCGGAGGAGTTTTAATTACGAAGTCGAAAGATTTGTCAGTGTAAACAGTCAGCAACACAGGCAATACTTTACCCATTTTATCCTGGGTACGGGCATTAAACTGTTTGCAGAACTCCATGATGTTCACACCTTTGGAACCCAGCGCGGGACCAATTGGAGGTGCAGGATTGGCCTGGCCGCCTTTCACCTGCAATTTCACGTACGTTGCGATTTCTTTTGCCATGTTTCTTAATTTAATTTGGTTAAACGCCCTCTGCCAAACAGAAGACTCCCAAAAGTAAAAGACTAAAAATAACCTTTTAAAGGGGATGCAAAGGTATATATTATTATGAAATTGTCAAAAAGTATTTGAAATTGGGCATCCTTTTTGCTTTGGATGAGATTTTTTTTACAAATCTATTGCATTTCCCGTAAAATTTCCTTACTCTCCGAAGCCGGCAAAGTTACAACTTATCTCCCACTTGCATATAACAATTCTTTCCGCTTCCCTTTCTCCGTCTTTATATACTTACTTACAAACAGCTGCTCAGTCCCCACCTTTTCCTTCATCCCGGTAACCGCCTGCTGCAATGCCGCTATATTGTCTTTCATGGCATCATCATTACCTTCCAGCCCGGATAGTGCCTTCTCTGCTGCAGCCAGCTTCCCCGCTATCCCGTCAATCATCTTCCTCAGCACCTCATCCTTTACCTCCGGTACAAACTGCCGGTTCTTAAAATCAACATACTCATTATATAGCTTCACAATCTCCGTGTAGTCCCGGCTCACCCCGTTAAACTGATCTACCCGCCGGTTCCGCGCCTCTATTTCCTGGTTGGCCGCCAGCACCTTTATCGACTGGTCCATCCAGTCCAGCTCCGTCATGATAAACGGATTGGCCGCTCCTCCAAACCGGCGGATCCTCGCAGCTGCATACTCTAACCGCTGCAGCCGCGATTGCCGGAACCAGTTATTCAACGTATCGTTATAAGCAAAAACGGGGCGTTTGGCCGCAGCAGCAAAAGCCTGGCTGCCCAGCTCATCATGACGCAGCGGAAACGGTAACATCTGCCACATGGGGTCGTAAGGCATATGGGTTTTTACCGCCACCTGCGGCGCCGCCTGGAACCAGGTCCAGTTGGTCCGCTGGATAAAACGGCCGTTATCCACTACCCCGGCTCCCCAGGTGGGATCAGTTATCGTCCACTGACTTCCATTCTTTGCCACCACCCAGTCGTGCGAACCGGTTGGCAGCATAATATCGTTCTGTAACCCGTAGCCCGTTACCACCACGGCAGTTATACCAGCTTCCCGGCATACCCGGGCATATAATACAGCATAATCAGTACTAAGCCCCTTCCGCGTACGCAGCGTTTTTAGCATGGCTGCAGCAGAATCCCGGTAACTGCTCACGCGGTTTATGTTTTCTGCATCATAGGCGATGTGCGTAGCCATCCAGTTAAACAGCGCGCGCTGCAAAGCCATACTGTTCCCTGTATGGGCCTTCAGCCATCTGGCCATCACTTCGGGAGAAGTGGTGGCTTCTTCCGGAATGGAAACAATGGCCGCTGTTGCGGCCGGCTTAACAGATTTCCCGGACTGAGCACCTGCCTCAACAACCAGCAGGAGTCCGAGCATCACAGCAATCACTGATTTCATAATCAATAGATATAGGACGTATATTGGATAAACGAGAAAAAGCGTTCCGCATAAACGGAACGCTTTTCAATAAAGATGTTATATAAGTTATCAGGAAAGTTTCTCTACCTGCATAAAGTTCAGCTCTACCGGAGTAGCACGGCCAAAGATCTTTACAGTTACTTTCAGTTTTTTCTTGTCTTCAATTACTTCCTCAATCACACCATTGAAGTCGTTGAACGGACCATCAATGATTTTAATGGTTTCACCAACAATGAAAGGCTCGCTCATGGTCAGTCCCTGATCGCTCAGTTCATCCACCTTACCTAACATTTTGTTTACTTCAGATTTACGGAGTGCGATAGGCTTTTCCTTTCCGAGGAAATGGATAACACCGGATACGTTACGTATGGCCTGTATTACCTCATCGGTCATCTTACCATCTACTGCTTCGATCATCACATATCCGGGATAGAAGTTCTTTTCACGCATCACCTTTTTACCGGCCTGCACTTTATAAACTTTTTCTACCGGCAGGAAGATCTGGCTGATTACGTTACCCCAATCGGAGCGGCGTACTTCAATATCCAGGTATTCCTTCACTTTTTTTTCCTTGCCACTAACAACGCGGAGTACATACCACTTTGTTTCCTGAGCAGGAAGATTGGCTGCATCCATTTATTTAGCTTTGAAAATTTGGTAATAGTGAGTTAACACGAAGTTGGAAGCGGCATCCATACCCCAAACCAGCCCGGTAACAAATATTGTTGCTATCAGCACAATCATGGTAGAAGACTGGAGCTCTTGCCAGGTAGGCCAGGACACCTTGTAAACCAATTCATGATAAGACTCGCGGAAATAGTTTCTGATCTTATTCATTATATAAAGTTAACTATTTATGGTCAATTGTTTAAAGCCTAAAAAATGGTTGACTTGTCTTATTGTAACAACTCAACCATTTAATTATTTTCTATAAACCTTGCACGGGTACTAGGATTCGAACCCAGATCAAAGGTTTTGGAGACCCGTATGCTACCGTTGCACCATACCCGTGTATAAAGCCATTAGCACTCAGCTTTCGGCGTCAGCAAATATATAAAAAAATGTTGACGTTTAATAGCCAAAGCTAATGGCTTTTAATATAATTCAGATGCTTATTTCAGGATTTCAGTAACCTGACCTGCACCTACTGTACGACCACCTTCACGGATAGCGAACTTCAGACCTTTGTCCATAGCGATAGGCTGGATCAGTTTAACTGTCAGGCTAACGTTATCACCAGGCATAACCATTTCAACACCTGCTGGTAATTCAACTTCACCGGTTACGTCAGTAGTACGGAAGTAGAACTGAGGACGGTATTTGTTGAAGAACGGAGTGTGACGGCCACCTTCTTCTTTGCTCAGTACGTATACTTCGCATTTGAATTCAGAGTGAGGTTTGATAGAACCTGGCTGGCAGATAACCATACCACGACGGATCTGAGTTTTCTCAATACCGCGGAGTAACAGACCAGCGTTATCACCTGCTTCACCTTCGTCGAGGAGTTTCTTAAACATCTCAACACCAGTACAAGTAGATTTCAGTGGTTCTTCCTGCAGACCTACGATTTCAACGTTCTCACCAACTTTGATACGACCGCGTTCGATACGACCTGTAGCAACGGTACCACGACCGGTGATAGAGAATACGTCTTCTACTGACATCAGGAACGGTTGATCAACCGGACGTGGAGGCAGCGGAATGTAAGTATCAACAGCGTCCATCAGTTGGTCGATAGCAGCTACCCATTTTTCGTCACCAGCAAGAGCGCCGGTTGCAGAACCCTGGATAACAGGAACGTTATCACCGTCAAAACCGTTAGAAGACAGCAGATCACGGATTTCGATTTCTACCAGTTCCAGCAGTTCAGGATCGTCTACCAGATCAACTTTGTTCATGAATACTACGATACGAGGTACACCTACCTGGCGAGCCAGCAGGATGTGCTCTCTTGTTTGCGGCATAGGACCATCTGTAGCTGCCACCACGAGGATAGCACCGTCCATCTGAGCAGCACCGGTAATCATGTTCTTCACATAATCCGCGTGACCAGGACAGTCAACGTGAGCATAGTGACGAGCAGTTGTCTGATACTCAACGTGAGCTGTATTGATAGTAATACCTCTTTCTTTTTCTTCAGGAGCAGCATCGATCTCATCATATCCTCTCTTCTCTGCCAGACCTTTATTTGCCAAAATTGTGGTAATGGCAGCAGTCAAAGTAGTTTTACCATGATCCACGTGGCCGATGGTACCAATGTTTACGTGGGGTTTATCCCGCTTGAAGGTTTCTTTTGCCATTGTATTTTCTTTTTAGATGGTTTGTAAAGATTGTATTGATTGTTGTTTTAAAAAAACGGTTTTACAAACTTGTACCGTTGATGAGAATTGAACTCATGGCCTTCCCTAAATAAAAATGGGTTGCTCTTCCATTGAGCTACAACGCTAAGTTTTAATTTCGGAGTGCAGAATTAACAAATTCGAATTCCGAAATTCGAATTTTATGGAGTTTGTTGAGGCGATTGAAAAACTCACTACAACTATTCTTCTAAAATTCAATGAGCTGTTGAAGAGAATTGAACTCTCGACCTCTTCCTTACCAAGGAAGTGCTCTACCCCTGAGCTACAACAGCTTGAAAAATTGCTTTAAAATACGAGCGGGAGACGAGGTTCGAACCCGCGACCTACAGCTTGGAAGGCTGTCGCTCTACCAACTGAGCTACTCCCGCATTTTTTAATTCACTAAGCTTCCGGCAAACAACACTGCAACTTTCCACTTATAGAATTATAAGAATAAAAATAAGAGCTTTAAAGGCTGTTGTACCACAGGTTTAGGGTGTTTCTGTCTACTACTTCTGAATTACTCACCTTCCTCTCAACAACTATGTTCCGCCTCTGCGAAGGGCAAAAGCGGAACACGCTGTTTTTGTGGGCAGGATAGGATTCGAACCTATGAAGACGTAGTCAGCGGATTTACAGTCCGCCCCATTTGGCCGCTCTGGAACCTGCCCTAACTATCTTTTGATTTTGTCATCCGGCTAATAAACAACCAAATAAAAATCGATGAGCCAGCAGAGGGATTCGAACCCCCGACCCACTGATTACAAATCAGTAGCTCTGGCCAACTGAGCTATGCTGGCATCTTTCAAAAAACATCCTTTCAATAAAGTAACTCGTTGAAAGAGAGCGCAAAATTAAGAGATTTTTTCAATTCTCAAAATCTTTTTTTCAGTTTGTTACAAATATTTAAAAATTTATCTGCTTCCCCGAAAACGCCCTACCATAAAGAACTTTGCTACCTTTACCGACCCTCTTTTTGAATCGGGATGGCAAAGGTAGCAAAGAGATTAATATTTCCAAAATTATTTCAGAAAATTATTGAAATTTCTTTTCCTTCTTTCTTTTCACCTGTTCTACGAGGGATTCAAAGGCAAGGTCGAAGGACTCTTCGAAGGATTTAGACTCGTGCTTAACAAACAGGTCCTGACGGGGTATTCGAACTCTGATCTCGGCTATTTTATCTTTAATTTGATGCGCTAAATTATCCACTTTTAAAAATACATCCACGCTAATGATACGGTCATAAAAGGTGTTCAGTTTCTGAACTTTCTTGTTCACATGATCTATCAATTTGGAATCAGCATCAAAATGCACAGTTTGAATTTGTACGTTCATAGCACTAATTTTTTAAATATTTAACAATCTAGGTTCTAGTTAGTAAAGGAAGGTCATAGGCATTCTCTTTTAGCATAATGAACTTGATTACTAATATAGTCACTTTTGCAATGCAATACTGTTTAGCTGCGTAATATTTTGTTAAAAGCTTAAAATAACTGCTACGCTTTCGGGTGCGCCTGCTTATACACCTTCTTCAACTGCTCTATCGTATTATGCGTGTAAACCTGTGTGGCGGCCAGGCTCGAGTGCCCCAGCAACTCTTTGATCGCATTCAGATCCGCACCATTGTTCGCAAGGTGTGTAGCAAAGGTATGTCGTAGTATATGCGGGCTCTTCTTCTTTAAAGTAGTAATCTGATGTTCCGTGAGATACTTTCGCACCGTCAGGTACACATACTTGGGATACAAACGCTGACCGCTATGCGGATGCACCAGCAATACCCCGTTCTCAAATTCCTCCAGGCAACGGCGCTTCTCATCCATGTAAGCACGGATCTGTACCAGGAGCTCCGGACTAACCGGTATAATCCGCTCCTTGCCTCCTTTCCCCATCACCTTTACGGATTTGTTCCCTTCATCCACCCGGAATTCCTGCAAAGCAATCAATTCCGACAAACGGATACCCGTTTGATAAAAGATCTCAAAAATAAGCCGGTGGGTCATGCCTTCGAAATCGTTGGCAAAGATGTACAGGGAAGTTACCGAAACAGGACTCACGTTGTCTTCCAGCGCCTGCATCCCTTTCTGTTCAATGTAGCCGGGCAAACGACGGCTGATCTTGGGCGCAATGACCTTGATCATAGGCGACTGTTTAATCAGGCCCTGACGCAGACAGAATTTGAAAAAGGATTTGAGTGTGGAGATCTTGCGGTTAACACTTTTGGCTGTCATGGCATCTTCCATGAGCTTCGCCAGCCAGCTCCGGATCATAATATGACTGAGGTCCCCAACCGGCGTACTGCCATAACTGAGGGTCACATAATCAAAAAACTGGAAAAGATCGTTGCGATAGGCAGTGCAGGTATGCGCTGAGTACCGTTTTTCGAGCTGGATATAGGATATGAATCGCTCTGCTAAGGAATATAAAGCTTCGTTCAACACAAAAAGATTGATGATTGTAAAGTTATTAAATAACCTTACAATCATCAAATATTTTGAGTTGCCAACGGCTTATCGCCTAAGCAATATTAATCTTCAAATTTACCTGTTGCCAACTGTTGTTTGTAAACGGCTTTTAACACCTGGTTACGACGTTTAACAGATGGTTTAGTAAAAGACTGGCGCGTTCTCAGCTGCAGTAAAATGCGAGCTTTCTCAAACTTCTTTTTATATTTTTTAAGCGCCTTGTCTATGTTTTCGCAATCTTTAGAATCAATGATCAACATAATTTTTGCCTCTTATTTTTAGGAACGCAAAGATAACACAACATTTGTAAAAAAACAAAAGACCACAAGAATTATTCAATTTCTCCGCCTTCCTCTCCATAAAAGATGACCCATAACAGCAAATCGGCCGTAAAATTCCGGAACCGGTGCGCTGCCCCTGCCGGCACAAACAGGAAATCACCCACTCCCACCGTCACCACCTTCCCTTCCATTTCAAACTCACCACTCCCTTGCATCACCAGGTAAATCTCGTCCTGTATATGCGGCTCCTGCCCATCTATCTCATCCGGGGCAAAAATGATCCCCCGCATGGAACCGTGTTCAAACAATACTGCGAAATCATCATCGCTTTTCTGCAATTGTCGTAAAGACTCGGCAAAAGAAACATGAAATCTCATCCTATGGTTGATTTAACGTGTTCTCAGATAACCGAATTTAAGAAAGAATCGGGATATAGCATGACGGCTGGACCGGGAGACTTACATGCTCCCGGTCCAGCCGTTTGTATAATATAATGGAAATCAGTCTTTCAGCTTCTTCTTCAACAGGCTTACCTGGTCCTGCAGATGGCTCACCATATCCGCCAGGTGGTTTACACTCATCCGGCTCTGCTGTCCCGCCTTACTGATCACTGCATCCGACTGCCACAACTCCAGCACTTCTTCCATATCCACGCCGTAAGGCTCAAACTGCGGATTATCAGACACCAGCGTAATCTTAGATTTGGAACGGTTGTTCTTCAGGATCCTTTTAAAAACAATGCCTTCCCGGGAGGTAATCACCACATAGGTTTCATTGTTCTTGATCTCATCCCATCCCTCAACCTTGTGACAAACGATCACAGAACCAGAAGTAACCGGCAGCATGGAATCTCCCGCTATTTCAAATGCCCTGTAATCACCTGCCCCCAGCATGGGTAACGTGAACGTGTTCAGCTCTTCGATAAACTCATCATCATTATAACCGGCCAGGTAACCGGCGGCCGCTTTTACCGGCACAAACTGGATCGCCTGACGGGAACTGCCCAGCTTAAGCTGCCGGCGCTTCTCCAGGAAATTATCTTTCTGGGAGCCAAGATCACGACGAAGCAGATCATCGATAGATACCCGGAACATATCGCTTACCTGTTCCAGGATCTCCGTACGGGGCTCTGCACGCTCCTCCTCATATGCACCCAACAGCGAACGCTTGATACCGAGCTTATCGGCAAACTCTTGCTGCGTCCAGGCTTTTTGCTTACGCAGATATTTCAAATTCTGACATACTACGGACATAACCTAAATAATTTAGTACCTTGCTAACAAAATTAGCAAATATTTTTATGAATTACCAAATATATTCGGGGCGCTTCGCTTATTTTTGCCCGGTAAAATCCAACTCGATATGTTAATTAACTATGTACACTCGTTCTTAAGATGGGCTATATTGCTGGCAGGGCTCTGGGCGGTTATCCGCTCCCTCAAAGGCGTAACAGGCAAAACACCATTCACTGCAGCAGATAGCAAGGCCGGACTTTTCTTTATGATCTTCTGCGATCTGCAACTGGTAGTAGGATTGATTTTGTTTTTTATGAGCCCCCTTTCCCAGGCCGGCGTAGCTGATATGGGAGGCGCCATGAAAAACCCGGTTTTACGGTTCTTCACAGTAGAACACGAAGTAATGGCCATCATCGCCATCGCACTGGTACATATCGGTAAATCAAAAATAAAGAAAGCGGCTACCGATGCGCAAAAACATAAACTGGGCCTGATCTTCTTTGGTCTTGCCTTCATCGTTATCCTGGCCCTCATCCCGTGGCCTTTCCGGGAAGCACTCGGAAAAGGCTGGTTCTAAACAACCCGCCGGATTATAAAATTAAATGGCGCCCCTGTCAGGGACGCCATTCCTTTTTTCCGATGTATTGATTGACCACTGAATTATCCTTTATCCTTATTATATAACCTGAAGGAATAAATATAGGGTAATGCCGCCAGCACAATCGCCACAAAAAATATGATAAATACCCCTGTGATAAGCGACAGGAAAAATCCGGCGATGATGATCACCGCACCTGCACTGATCCACAGATTGCTCGCCATCTGATGCGTTTCTCTCCAAACCTCTGCACTTTGCAGGGTCCACGGCGTTCTCACCCCCACATAATTATTAGGCTTCACCTTACGCAGGTAAGCGCCTATGCCCACAATCAGCAACCCCACGCCAATAAAAGCCCAGCGCTCCATGATAAATGGCTTCCCCTGGCTCACCAGGAAAATAATAATACAGGTAAATACCGCCTGGTAAGAATGGATCAGGAAACGGATCCTGTAATACTCTTTATGCTCCATCTCAATAGCAGAAGGCCGCAACTGGGTTTCATCGGCCCGTGGAATATAGCGGAACAGGAAATAGATCAGCCCGTTGGTGAAAAAGAGAAAGATCATCAGCAGCAGGAAATCATTTTTTGTCCCCATCTCAGGAGATCCCGCCGCATTAACATTGTTAGATAAAACAGCTGGTAAGTCTTTGAAGACTACCGCCAGGTAAACCATCGGCACCAGCAGCAAAGCGAGGATAAGTAATTCCCTGGTAAAATCCGGTTTTTTCATGTGGAGATCAGTTTAAATGTTCACATACTCCCTTGTTTTCCTTCATTTCCATTCTCTTATCTATTACATATTGATTGCCAGATATGTTGTACTAAAGTTACGAAAATTGAGGCGACCGGAAATTTCAATATTTTTTACTAATTTTCTTAGCATTACTAAATAAATTAGTAACTTTACTCCACATGTAAAAGTGATTCCGGCTGGCAGGCCTGCTGCTATACTATCCTCCCTCTGCCCGGTCCGCCATCCGTAATCGCTTTAACTGCCTGCCCCTGTTCCGTCCTTTGTTTATCCATAAACCATTACCAGTATGATCACTTTACAACAGCGAACAATAGCGCATTTCGATCTGGACTGCTTCTTTGTATCAGTGGAATGCCAGCGGGACAATCGCCTCCTCGGCAAACCAATCCTGGTGGGCGGTAGCAGTGATCGCGCTGTAGTAGCTGCCTGCAGTTATGAGGCAAGAAGGTATGGTATTCATTCCGCCATGCCCATGAAAACCGCGCTGCGGCTTTGTCCCCATGCTATTGTCCGCAGCGGGGACATGGAACTGTACAGTGCCAAGTCGAGGGAAATCACGGAGCTCATCGCCGGAAAGGCGCCTCTCTACGAGAAGTCATCTATCGATGAATTTTATCTCGACCTCTCCGGCATGGATAAATTCTTTGGCTCCATGAAATGGACTACCGAACTGCGGAAAACCATCATGAAAGAATCAGGACTGCCCATTTCATTCGGACTCGCATCCAACAAACTCGTTTCCAAAGTAGCCACCGATGAAGCCAAACCTAATGGTCAGCTTGAAATCCTGTTCGGACAAGAAAAAAATTTCCTGGCGCCGCTGGCGATAGAAAAGATTCCAATGGTAGGCCGTGAAACCGGCGCCCTGCTGAGGCGCCGCGGCGTAGAAACCGTAAAAACACTGAGCGAAGTGCCCATCTCCCTGCTGGAAGCATGGATGGGAAAAAACGGAATAGCCCTCTGGAGAAAAGCCAATGGAATCGATGAATCGCCGGTGGTGCCTTTTTATGAACAGAAATCTATTTCCACGGAAAGTACATTTCCCGCAGATACCATCGACATGCAATTCCTTCACGCCGAACTGGTACGCATGACGGAGAAAATCGCATTCGAACTGCGACAGCAAAATAAATTAACCGGTTGCATCACCCTCAAAATCCGGTACTCCGATTTTGAAACCGTTACTAAACAAATGTCTATTCCTTACTCCTGTGCAGATCATGTGCTGCTGGAAAAAGTAAAAGACCTCTTCAAAAAACTGTACGACCGCCGGCTGCTGGTTCGCCTCATAGGCGTGCGTTTCAGTCACCTCGTACACGGTAACTACCAGATCAGCCTGTTCGACGACAAACAGGAAATGATTGCCCTCTACCAGGCCATCGATCAAATCAAAAACCGCTTCGGATGGGAATATCTCATGAAAGGTACCAACGTAATACCACCCGGAAAAAAAGACCAGCACACACCGAAAAAAGATATCATGCCATACTTTAAATAAACATCATGTTCCTCAACTGCAAAACATTTTTTAGTCTACGCTATGGCACCATGCACGCGGAAATGCTGGTGCAGAAAGCACATGAACTCGGTATCGGATCACTGGCACTCACCAATATCAACATCACTTCCGATGCGTGGGAGTTCGTGGCCCTCTGCCGTAAACATGATATTAAACCTATACTCGGACTGGAATGCAGAAACGGAAATGATTTTAAATATCTCCTGCTGGCCCGCAACCAGGAAGGCTGGCATCATATCAATGTTTTCTTATCCACCCACCTGCAACAGGAAAAACCTTTCCCCGATCAGGCGCCCGTTATCCCGCATACCTGGGTGATTTATGCGCTGGGAACCCGCGCTCCTGAATCATTAGCGCCTCATGAACTCATTGGTGTAAAACCCTGGCAACGCAATAAATTATTCAGAACAGCCAACACCACACTCCGCGATAAATTGGTGATCCTCCAGCCAGTTACCTTCCAGGACAATACCCATTATGAATTACATCAACTGCTGCGCGCCATTGATCAGAATATCCTGATCACACAGCTGGAACCGGCTATGACAGGCCACCCGCAGGAACAATTTGTTACGCCCGCTTCACTCGTGGAACACTTCACCGATTATCCGGACATCGTACAGCGAACCGTGGAAGTGATGGAAGACTGCCACGTTGAAATGGATATTCATCATTCCATCTCCCGAAATAAAAAATGTTTCCTCGGCAGCGTGGAAGAAGATCGTGCGAAGCTACGGGCGCTTGCCCTGGAAGGCATGTTATACCGCTATGGCGATGATCATGAAGAAGCCCTTCAACGGATTGAAAAAGAACTGGCCATTGTAGCACAACTAAACTTCGAATCCTATTTTCTCATCACCTGGGATATTATCCGTTATGCACAGGAACGTGGATTCTTTTATGTGGGCCGCGGAAGCGGCGCTAACTCCATTATCGCCTACTGTATAAAAATTACAGATGTAGATCCGATAGAACTGGACTTATATTTTGAAAGATTTCTGAACCCTTACCGTACTTCGCCACCGGATTTTGATATTGATTTTTCCTGGCGCGACCGGGACGAAATTATCCGGTACGTTTTTAATAAGTATGGCCCGCAACACACGGCCCTGCTGGGCACCGTAACCACTTTTCAAACCAACGCCGTTATCCGCGAGCTGGGAAAAGTATACGGCCTTCCTAAAAAAGAAATCGATAAAATCCTGGAAAATGGCTTCCACGTTAATTTGGAAGCCGATAGTATCCATCAGAAAATAGCGTACTTCAGTAACCTGATGGATACAGAAAAAGCATTTCCCAATCATCTCAGTATTCACGCCGGCGGTATCCTCATCAGTGATGCGCCTATTCACCAGTTCTGCACTACTTACCTGCCACCCAAAGGTTTTGTAACCGCGCAGCTGGATATGTGGCAGGCGGAAAGAATTGGGTTGTATAAATTCGATATCCTCAGTCAGCGCGGCCTCGGACATATCCGCGATGCCATTGATATCATCAAAAAAAACCGGGACGTTGATATAGATATCCATGACGTAAAAGCTTTCCAGGTAGATCCGCTGGTGCGTAAAAATCTGTCCGGTGTAAATACCATCGGGTGCTTTTATATAGAATCGCCCGCCATGCGACAGCTGCTGCTGAAACTGGGATGCGATGATTATCTCACCCTGGTGGCAGCAAGTTCTATTATCCGCCCCGGCGTAGCGCAATCGGGCATGATGAAACAATACATACACCGTTACCGGCACCCCGATGAAGTAGTTTATCTTCATCCGGTTATTGAAGAACTACTGAAAGATACCTTCGGGATTATGGTATACCAGGAAGATGTCATTAAAGTAGCACACAAATATGCAGACATGGAACTGGCCGATGCCGATAGCCTGCGAAGGGCGATGGCAGGGAAATACCGGGGATCCAACGACTTCAGGGATATACAAAAACGTTTCTTTGATAACTGCGAACGCCTGAAACGGCCACCGGAAGTATCTGCGGAAGTGTGGCGGCAAATCGCCAGCTTTGCTAACTTCTCCTTTTCCAAAGCCCACTCCGCCAGTTTTGCGGTGGAAAGCTACCAAAGCCTGTACCTCAAAACTTATTTCCCTGCAGAGTTTATGGTGGCTGTTATCAACAATTTCGGCGGCTTTTATAACCGGGAACTCTATTTCCGGGAATTGCAGAAAACCGGCGTAACACTGCACCCGCCTTGTATCAATCATAGCGATTATGCCACCAATATCACCGGCAGAGAGGTATACACAGGACTGATCCACATAGAAGGACTGGAACAATTGCTGGCGGAAAGAATATTAAAAGACCGTGAACAGTATGGCCCGTTTTTACATCTCGAAGATTTTACCAGCCGGATTTCACCGGGTCCGGAACAGCTGGAAATACTAATCCGCATTGGCTGTTTCAACTTTACCGGCTACACCAAAAAAGAATTATTGTGGAAAAGCAGTTTGCTGGTAAGTAAGAAGGAAGTCAATCCACACAGCATTTCCTTGTTTGGCAATACCACCACTGTTAACTGTGAACTGCCCACCCTGGCTTATCACGCGCATGAAGATGCCTTTGATGAAATAGATCTGCTGGGCTTTCCGCTGCAATCACCCTTTAAAGTATTACAGCACGATCAAAGTGCGTATATGCCTTCCAGTGAGTTCAGCAAAAATATTGGTCAGCCTGTTACCACGCTGGGCTACCTGGTAACCAACAAATTCCTGCGCAGCAGCAAAGGGGAACCCATGTGCTTTGGTACTTTCCTCGACCGCGACGGCGCGTTTATGGATACCATCCATTTTCCCGATAGCCTGCGGCTGTACCCTTTTCAAAAGGGCGGCTTTTATGTGCTGCAGGGCAGGGTGGCAGAAGAGTACGGCGTAATACAACTGGAAATCAATAAGATGTGGAAGATTGGTTATTTTGAAGATAAAAAGCCTTGATTCCGACAATTTGTTGTATTTTTGTGACAAATGTCGGGTATATGAAACACGTAAAAGGATACCGCGTGCAGGAAAATGCATTATTGATAGTAGAGCAGCCAGGAGGAGGAGCGGCATATATTGCCGGTAGTGGCTACTTTGATTTTATACAGCTTTCCCGCAGTGGAATTATTAAAAGAGCTTTATTGAATCTGAGCAGGCAGCTGTCTTTTTCTTTATCAGAGCTGGCGCAGGTGGTACATGTGTCAGAGAGAACGCTGCAACGCTATGCAGACGACGAGAAATTGTCTGCCGACACGTCTGAACGTGCTATTTTACTTTCCCAGCTTTACCAGCGCGGTACCGAAGTATTTGGCCAGCTGGAAAACTTCAAGGAATGGATGAGAACTCCGTTACCTGCCTTCAACTATCAAACCCCTATTTCGCTTTTAGATACCACCTTTGGGTTTCAGCTTATCCAGGATGAGCTGGGGCGCATTGAGCATGGCATCTTTGCATAAATCTACGAAACCATCAACATGGAAGTATACAGGATCAGTAAGTGCGCTTACATCAATGATCTGAGTGGAACAGGTGCGCGCCTGTATGGAGGCCGCTGGAACAGCCCGGGGCATGCTATTGTGTACACTGCCGGCAGCAGGGCTTTATCGGCGCTGGAAGTACTGGTGCACATTCCACTGAAAAATATAGTACAGGATTTCTGCATCGCTACCCTGCAGATCCCCGATAACATTGCCATTAAAGTACTCACCAAACATGATCTGCCCTCCGGCTGGCAATCGCTGGCGCCTTCACCGGAGCTGCAATGTATCGGAGATGAATGGATAGACACCGCTAAATATGCCGTACTCCGGATTCCATCCGTGGTAATTGCAGATGAATATAACTACCTGATCAACCCGCTGCATCCCGATGCAGTAAATATTACCATCCTGAATACGCAACCCTTCGTTTTTGATCAGCGGTTGAAAAAATAAAAAAAGCAGCGAAGTAATCTCCGCTGCTTTTCTATGTAAAGTCGTTTTTCCTATTCCAGGCCAAACAATCCTTTATTCAATACCTGCAAGGTTTTCTCTTTAAACTGACCATTGATCAGGATAGAGATGTTATGCCTGCTGCCACCATAGGAAATCATGCGCAAAGGAATTTCTTCTATCGCATCAAATAATTTGGTGATAATGGAAGGTGTAGCCGCCACTTCATTACCAACAATGGAAACGATTGTTTGGTGGTAGTCCAGTTCCACGGTACCAAAAGGTTGCAGCTCTTTCAGGATCTGATCGAGGTACTGCTGGTTATCGATGGTGATAGATACCGCTACTTCAGAAGTAGTGATCATATCGATCGGGGTGCGGTATTTCTCGAATATTTCAAAAATCTTACGGAGGAAGCCATATGCCAGCAACATGCGGCTGGACTTGATCTTAATAGCAATGATACCATCTTTTGCAGCAATTGCCTTTACACCGTTGCCGTTAGGCATTTCAGTGATGATAGTGCCTTTTGCTTCGGGTTGCATGGTGTTCAGCAATTTCACCGGGATGTTGAAATGCTGTGCAGGCCAGATAGAAGCAGGGTGAAGGATCTTGGCGCCAAAGTAAGCCAGTTCCGCTGCTTCATCAAAGGAGAGCTGATCAATCGGGAAAGTTTTCTTCACCACCCGCGGATCGTTGTTGTGCATACCGTCGATATCCGTCCATATCTGTACTTCATCTGCCTGGATAGCAGCGCCGATCAGGGAAGCGGAATAGTCGCTACCACCACGTTTCAGGTTATCCACTTCGCCCCTGGCGTTGCGGCAAATATATCCCTGGGTGATAAAGATATGCTGCCCTTTATGCTGGCTGATCAGGTTAGCCAGTTTAATTTTAATCTTTGGAATTTCCGGTTCTTCGTATTCGTCGATGCTCATGAAATCCAGCGCGGGTAATAATACCGCGGGAATACCGGCTTCTTCGAGATATACGCAGAAAAGACGTGTAGACAATAACTCTCCCTGTGCAAGGATATCTTTATTCAGTGCTTCATTGAAAGATATCTTCAGGATGATATTCAGAAATTCGAAGTGTTCATCAACAATAGCCTTTGCATTTGCGCGGCCGGCTTCCTTCTTCACCAGGTCGTTGCAAAAGGTCCGGTAATGGCTTTCCAGCTTGTCTATCTGCTGCTTCGCCTGCTCCTTCTTACCTTCTGACAGCGACTGACTGATTTCCACGAGGGAATTTGTGGTGCCTGACAGTGCAGACAGAACCACAATTTTCTGATCATTATCTGCTGTGATCAGTTGCGATACCGACTGCATACGCTCTGGTTTTCCCACGGAGGTTCCACCAAATTTTAACACTTTCATCTGAATGTTTATTTTTGCTTTAGCTACCTGAAACGCTGCATCAGCCTCATTCCGGGTGTTTTTTATGAACGATTGTGAATTAAAAATTCAAATTAAATTTAGCAGCAACTTCCTGCATATCCTTCACCACGGGCGCTATTACGGGAATACCCTTTTCCAGCCGCTCCTGATGCATTTCTCTTTCAGGATCTCCGGGGATCAGTACTTTTTTCCCGGCTACCGGCTCTGCTGCGCGGAAGCGATTGATCCAGGTATCCATGTTGGTCTTGAACTCTTCTGCCGGACGGAACGCATCTACACGCATGGCGCCAAAGAAATGTCCCAGTCCCTCTCCTACCGGATCCGGCGCCAGCGGGAGAAAGCTCACAAAAGGCGGCGCCCACGGGCCATAATTGGCGCCTGAAAGAACGGCCGAAAATATATCAACAATTGCTCCCAAACAATACCCTTTATGACTTCCATGCTCACGATCGCCGCCCAAAGGCAGCAAAGCCCCGCCACTCTTGAGTTCATGAGGATTGTTACTTGGGTTCCCTTCTTTATCCTGGATCCAACCGTAAGGAGCTTCTTCATTTTTGCGCTGCAGGATTTCCAGTTTCCCGTTGGCTGCAGTGGTGGTGGCAAAATCCGCCACAAATGCCGGCTGCTCTTTTGCGGGAATGGCTACTGCAATCGGATTGGTTCCCAGCATACGTTCGGTGGAAAAGGTGGGCGCTACCAGCGGACTGGCGTTGGTCATAGCCATACCAATCATATCCTGGTCCAGCGCTTTCATAGCGTGGTAACCTGCAATACCAAAGTGGTTGGAGTTTTTCACACTTACCCAGCCGGTACCAACGGCTGCAGCCTTTTGCATGGCTACTTCCATTGCATAGGGTGCTACTACCAGGCCCAGGCCCGCATCTCCGTCAATAACCGCCGTGCTTGGGGTTTCGTGTACTATCCTGATATTGGGCTTAGTGTTGATCCGCTTAGCCTCCCATAAACGAACATAGCCCGATAAGCGGGCTATTCCATGAGAATCGATACCTCTTAAATCTGCCGATACCAGCACTTCACTGGCCAGGGCTGCATGTTCCAGGCTGCACCCCATGTGAATAAATACTTCCCTGGTAAATTCTCTCAAATGATGATAAGAAAAAATATGTTCCATCTGTCAACAAGTTAGGCCTGAGCGGTGGGTCCACCAAAATTCAATGGTACCGATACCTGCTCCTGATCCTGAATCGGGCCGTGTACAGATTCGTATTTCTTAATATTATCAAGCATGGCTTTCATAAAACGCTTCGCATGCTGCGGCGTGAGGATAATACGGGATTTCACCTTAGCCTTTGGCAGACCGGGCATCACGTTCACAAAGTCTACCACAAATTCGGCATTTGAATGAGTGATGATGGCGAGATTGGCGTATTGTCCCTCGGCGATTTCTTCATTCAACTCTATATTAAGCTGATTCTGTTCTTCATGCTGATTTTCCATGTTGTATGATTTAGCCGTACAAAAATAGAAAAAGAGGACTCAAATGAGCCCTCTTTTTTTATAAACAGCGGATTGACCGGTATTAATAGTCGTCTTCGTCGAACTTGGTTCGCAGGATACCCGCCACTACGTACTTATTGCCGGGATCGGAAGATATTTGCAGTTCCATGTAAATACTGTCCGTTGTGTGCCCGCCCTTTGATTTTCCACCGTTAGGGAAAACTTTTCCGGCAGTAATGGTAACGGTGGCGTCGCTGTTCTCGTCTTTAGCGTTGGTGGCGCTGAAAGTAAGATCAGCTAAATTTACGTCTACCTTCGACTGAAAGTCGAATCCCAGGCCCGCATCCTGTATCCACAGCTGCTTTCCGTCGTCGGCAGCGGTGTTGAAGGTATTGATCTGTACATGGTCCCCGTCAATCTGGGGCGCGCCGTTGAGCGTCATGGTTACCCACCAGGTACCGGCCATTTTCACTACCTGTGTATTCTTCACGTCCGGCAATTCCTTTTTACAGGAAGAAAAAAGAACAGCACCCACCAGCAGCAGCAATCCTGTGATATATTGTTTATTCATTATTGTTCTCATGGTAATTATTTTAAACCGTTAACATTATAAAGCCCACCAAACCTTTTGATAAATAGGTACTTCCGCTGGTGTATTACTATTTCTGCTCCTTTCCACATCCGGGAATACCAGGCGTTTAGGGAATTTACCAGCTCCGGTAACACCGTTACGGGAATATACCAGCTGACCTGGGATGTAAGATGGATCAGTGGAATATACCGGGCTGTACTTAGGATAACCTGTTCTGTTTTGTTCCAGGAACCCTTCCAGTGCATGTGTACCCGGGAAAGAAGCCCATTTCTGCGTAATGATGGCTTCGAGCTTTTTATCAAAAGTAGCCCCTGTTGGGTACGCATATACCCGGCCTGCCTGAATGAAGGTATCAGCACTTAATTTGTATTGCTGAAATGCAGCCTGCACGCCTGCATCATAATAAGCTTTTGCTTTGGTACCACCGAAATAACGTTCGTCTGCTTCTGCCAGCATAAGATTGGTTTCAGCCCTGGAAATGAGATAAGCCGTATCAAGAGGCGTTTGCCTGAAGATAGCCGCTACGTTATAAGTAGGCGACAAACTGGTGAAGTCTCCCTGGTTAATACCATAATAAACACCCCTTGCAGCACCCGGTGCACGGAAAATTTTGGTCATCCGGGAATCTTTATTTTTCTGTAACCACGACATCATGGTGTAGCTCGCGCGGATATTGGTAGTAGTATTCAGGCTGCGGATATTTGATTCATATAACGGGTTGTCCTGGCCCGGTGCATCTTTAAATGTGCTGTAAGAGGCGTCCACATCTGTGAGGAATTCAGCACCGCTGTTAATCAGCTCCGTGATCTTTGTTCTTGCCAGAGTTGGATTTACATTCACCATACGCAGGTACATTTTTAATTTCAGCGTATTGGCAAACTTTACCCATTTATCCATATCTCCCTTATAAATAATATCCTGTGCTGCATTCTCATCAAGGATGGTAACGGTCAGATCTTTGGATAATGCGATATCCAGATCTCTCAGCAACCAGGAGTAGATACTATCGCCCCGGTCAAACTTCGGCTGCAGTTGGTTTAATCCGCCAAATGCTTCCTGGTAAGGTACCTGGTCGTACAGGTCTACCAATATCTGGTAAGAATAGGCTTTCATTACCGTTCCCATCAAACCAAAACTATAATCATGCAGACTGTCACACAATTTGAGCATCAGGCTGTAATCCTGCAGTGCGCCGGAAAACATCTGCGTATACAACGCATTGTAGTCTGTACGCTGGATATTATACGCATCAATGGTTTTGTACTGGTTGGAGGCATTACTTTGTGTCCAGTATTGCGACCAGATACCACCAATAACAGCGCCATCAGTACCGGCACATGATATGGTAGACATTACCGCAGGCGGAAACAACACATAAGGCGTAGCCCGCTCCAACGGTGGGTTATTCGGATCGTTGTTAATATCCAGGTTCTTCTTACAGGAGGCGCCCAACAAAAGCACCGCTGAAAGCAGGAGGAGAATATATTGATTGTTGTACGTTTTCATGATATCAGAATTTAAAAGATTAGAAGGATACCTTCAATGAAACACCATAAGATTTGGTAGTAGGCATGGATCTGAATTCACCAAACTCACTGTTCAAATCATTACCATAGTTGGATACTTCAGGATCAATGAATGTATTTCCTTCCGGTGTCCACACAAACATGTTGCGCGCAAAAACGGTCAGCATCAGGTTGCTGGCAGCAATTTTTCTGGCAGCTGATGAAGGCAGACTGTAAGAGAGCGTGATATCACGCAGTTTCAAATAGGTTTTGTCAATGATACGCTGTGAATAAGCGCCACCTTTATTAGTGGTATGATACCAGTAAGCATCATAGTTAAAATCTGTTAGCGGAATGGTATTTTCACCATATATTGGTTTGGCTTGTGCATCCGTACCAATCTGCATTACAGAATTGGGAACCACGAAAGCGCGTCTGTCGTTATAGGTAGATAATAAGGCATTACCCACGAAGTAGGTCAGATCTGCTGTACCGGAGTAGAACACACCGCCTTTTCTCCAGTCGAAAGAGAAGCCCAGTGTTAAATCTTTATATCGGAGTGTGTTTACCAATCCCATTGTAAAGTCGCGCTGAGATGTACCATAATATCCGTCGGTTTCTGCTGCTTTAGGTAAGCCGGTGGCATCCACAATTATTTTTCCATCTGGTGTGGTAGCGGGTACCGGGGCATAAAATACACCCAGGGGATCTCCCTTGCGGGCTACAAATTTTGCATCGTAAGCGAAATTGAGCACCACCTGGTTCAAACCTGCAGGAAGTTCTTCAACTGTATTCCTGTTACGGGCGTAGGTGTAGTTCATGGTCCAGGTAAAATCTTTTGTTTCTACCGGTATGATGTTAACAGATAATTCTATACCCTTATTTCTCACCTTACCGAAGTTCTGCGTAATGCTGGCATAACCGGAACTCGGCGTGGTAGGCACTGCCAGGATCTGACCTTTGGTAAGTTTATTATAGTAGGCAATATCAAATCCCAACCTGTTCCGCAGGAATTTTACTTCACCACCTAATTCATATTCATTACTTAACTCAGGCGCCAGTTCAGGATTACCAATGTTATCACCTACGGTATATCCGGGAATACCATTAAATGGAAAATCCAGTGTACCGAAAGGAAGATCTATGATCTGACCGGTAGACAGCGTTGTTTTAGTGAGATAGGGACCTGCATCGTTACCTGTTTTACCCCAGCTGGCACGCAGTTTTGCGAAAGAAACACCGCGATCATCCAGCTTCAGTGCTTCAGATAAAATGAAGGCGGCATTCACCGCAGGGTAGAAATAGCTGTTATTTTTTTCAGGTAATGTAGATGACCAGTCGTTACGGGCATTCACAGTCAGGAACAGGTATTCGCGGAAGCCTAAAGTAGCTTGTCCGTAAAGACCATAAATCCTGCGTCTGAATTCCTGTGTTTGTGATACCGGTGAATTAGGTGAGTTGGAGATCACGTAGAAACCTGGAATAGCCAGCCCTTTCACGGCTGAACTGAATATTTTTCCTTCCCGCTGGTTAACGTTAAAGCCAATCAATCCATCAATGGTAAAATCTGAACTCAGCTTTTTATTGGCAGTGAGCAGGAGATCGGAGTTGAACTCACCTCTGTAATCGCTGTTCTCCCTTACATAACCAACGTCTTCCTGTCGTTGCGCACCTTCCACGTTATTACCATCATTCCAGCTGTCGAGTGATGGTCTGTTTTTCGCTTTATAGGTTTTAGACTGGGCATTGGTAACATCAGCGCCAAGACGCCATTGTACATTTAACCAATCATTGATGCCATACTTCAGGTCAATGTTTCCGAAGATCCTGTTACTTTTCAGGTTATTCCCATTTTCATACAGGGAATAATAAGGGTTCTCTGCGTAAGGAGTGAAGTAGTTATCTACATTGTAATACTTGTTCTTGTAATCCTTGAACTGGGAGATATTGATGTCTACCGGAATCTGGATGATGTCTTCAAACAAAGAAGATCCAAGTCCTGCTTCACTGCGGGTAGATACTGCCTTTGCATTTTTATTTACGTAGTTAAAGGAAGCAGAAGCGGAGAACCTGCCGTATTTTGTAGATGCTCTTGCAGAGAAAGTATTTCTTTTATAAGAGTCTGCATCAGTAGGCAGGATACCATCGCTGTATACATTACCGTAAGACAGGAAGAAAGTGGATGTTTCATTTCCACCGCTAACAGCAATGGTATTGTTCAGTTCTTTACCGGTAGTGAAATAGTTGCGCACGTTATCCTTTACAAAGGAAAATGGTTTTGTTAATGATACCCCATCCACCGGAGCGCCCCACTCGCGGTTTTCGCCGGTTAAGCGTGGTCCCCAGCTACCATTTTCTGAAAGGATAAATGTACCACCCCAGCCTTGTCCAAATTCTTCCTGCATGGTAGGCAACATACCTACACGGGAAAAAGTGGCTGCTGAGGCCACATCTACTTTCAGCCCCCCGCTTTTACCTTTTTTGGTGGTGATCAATACCACACCACTGGCGGCTCTGGAACCGTAAATTGCGGTGGCCGCGGCGCCTTTCAGGATGCTGATTGCCTCAATATCATTTGGATTAATATCATTGGCATTGTTACCAAAGTCGTAACCGCCGTTGTTGACTCCTTTTCCATCAACGGTAGAACCGGGACGGTCGTTATTCAGTGGCACCCCGTCTACCACATACAGTGGCTGGTTGTTACCCTGCAGGGAAGAATAACCACGGAGGATTACTTTATTGGATGCGCCCGGAGCGCCGCTGGTAGTGGATATTTCAGCACCGGCTATTTTTCCGGACAAACCATCCATCATACTTACGGGCGCTACCCTGTTAATTTGTTCAGTAGCAAAGTTACTGGTAGCGTACCCCACGGTTTTCTTTTCACGTACCAGTCCCAAACCTGTTACTACTACTTCCTGCAGGTTTTTGTTATCTGCTACCAGTGTTACCTGGAGATTTGAACTTTCTCCCACGGTTATTTCCTGGGCTTTGTATCCAACACTTCTTATAACAAGCACAGTGGAAGCACCGGGTACACTCAGGTTGAATACGCCATTGTCATTGGCGGTGGTACCGGCGGTGGTACCTTTAACCTGGATGGTGGCAAACGGAACCGGATTGCCATCATTTCCCTTAACGGTACCTGTAACCTGTCGCTGCTGCGAGTAGGCCAGGTGAATGATTGCCATAAGCATGGCAAAAAGGAGGAACCCCTTTTTCATAAAAGTTTCAGATTTTGGTTGAAGAAGAAATACATCGGGTCTTATAAATGCTTACCCGGCAACAAATGCCAGTAGCTGCTTCCGGATAAGATGTTTTAGCTATTGTTGTATCATATTACGCATTAGAATGACAGCATAAAGAATCCATATCATGCCTCAGGAGACATAATTAATCAGACAGAATACCCATCGGTTCTGCAGTTACAGAAAATAATTATCGCAACATACGGTCGGGTATATTGCCAAATGGCTATGTAAAGGGAGAAGTGTTTTTTTTCATAAACAGTTCTGATTTTGGTTGTACAAGTCTATAATAGATCAACATGTGTTCTCTCACAATAAATTGTTGTATACCTCTTACTGTTGGCTAACAGTTGTAATTTCAATTACAGGAATGGTTATGTGCCCCGTTATAGCGTTTAAATCGGTAAAAGCCTTGCTAAGTCTCTCTCTCTGTCTTATTGATTTGAATCATGACAAATATCCTGCTGCGGGTTTACAGCCATTATCACAAGCTTTTTTCTTGCAGTAAGGTCTTTCTCATAAAGCAAATCAGATTTAGATTTTGGTTGACATCCACAAGTTAGAAAAAAAAAGTAAATCGTGATGCATCTACTTAACATTATTTTAACAGCAGATAAATTTAGTGCCGCAACAAATTGATAATCAACATGTAGCCGCATAAAAAAATTTCATTTTCCTGCTATTAAATACTGCAGCTGAAGTTGAAACAGTGTTTTCTTCTTCCCTGCTACCACATCGTTCCCGCTGCCAATAGCGGTTTGGCCCGGATACCTGCTTTGATGGCAGCGTGCCCAGCATGATAACCGGCGGTTCACTTTCCATTTTACATTCAGGTAATACTGCCATCCTTCACCATATAGCTGCGATACCGCATTTTCATATAGCACACTGCTTTCTGTTGCATATATCCGGCTATCATAACTACTGGTCTGAAAACGGGATAACCTTCCGCTTATTACAACGGGTAGATGTACAAAGCGGTAACTGGCATCCTGGTATATCATCCATCCCTGCTGCATATCCCCCGCTGCTTCATAGCTACTGTATTCCAGCCTGGTTTTGAGATCCAGCTGCCGGTTTACTTTTATAGTCCACTGGGAACGTATGTGCATCGACGTTACAGCGGTCAGTACTTTAACGGGGTTACCCGGCAACAATACATTTTCTGCCCCCTGCCGGTAGTTATACCGAAGTAACAGGGTCATTGTTTTCCCCGGTACATAACTGCCCTGCAGAAAAAAGTCTTTGCCGTAAGAAGGTGCATTACTCCGGTATTTCAGCCAGGGGAAATGAAAAATATCGGCATATGCATCGGCCTTTAGCCGCGGACTTATTTTCAAAGTAACGGCGGTGTATAATCCCTGCTCATTAACGGTGCGGTATCCATCGCCGAAGCCTTTGGCATATAGCGACTGGTAAGCCCTGTCATAATACCGGTATACAACCGCCATGTCTACCGCAGGCGCCACGCTGGTGAGCAATCCCTGAACTATGGCAGGTTTCCCGTTACTGCTCACCGCTGCCTCTCCGAATAAATGCACATTTTTCCAGCTGCCGGAATAGTCGATACTGGCAGCCGTAAGCCGGTTACCGTTAAAGTCGAATTGACTATAGGGCGCTGTTTTCTTTTGAAGTACCGGCGCTACATGATGACTGGTTACATTTCCTCCCACCTGCCACCGGTTGGCATGGTAACGGATATTCCCGCCCATGCTGAGCTGCTGTACCTGTCCACGTTTGGCGGCTTCGGTAGCCGTGCGGTGATATCCACTGCTGACGATACTGGCCGCAGTTACTTCATCCATCAGCGTATCCGTACTGGCGTCCTGTTTGCGGAAAGATGCAAAGGCCGTCAATTCCCAGCACTGTTGTTGCAGCGTAACAGCTGCTCCCCTGAAAAAATAAAACTCCCCCGGTGAGGTGTATGGCCTCAACACTTCTCCTTCCCGCTTTGTTTGCATCACCGAGGCTCCTTTGCCGTATGCCTGTCCCTGCCAGTTCAACAATCCCTGTCCGAAGTTCACTGTATAATCCCCCAATGCAAGGGCCTTTATTCCCCGGTAGTTCCGGATAAAAGCATGCGCACTGTAAAAATCAAATCCCTGCTTTTGCGCCCCTTTAAAAAAAGCTTCCCCGGCATCTTTCTCCATCACTATTCCCCAGCTCATGTACCGCGGGAAATTATAACGGTAACGCATAAACAATTTCTCCGGGCTTCCCCTGTAGGCAGGTAAGGTGCTGTCGGTGTGCAGATACCCCTTTGCTTTCTCCCCTGCGCGGGCGTAGCGCAGCAGGAATGAATGATCGCCTTTATGCACATAGTCCCTCAATGTATAATGAGGCGCCAGATCATCGCCTACCGTCACATAAGGCAGTATGCGCCGGATAACATCCGGTTCAAACCCCGGCACCGCCTGCAATTCATAAATACTCAGCAGATCCCCCAATAAAGCGCGGTACCGCAAAAAGCTGCTGATCTGCAAAGCCGTAAGCACTCCCAACGACTGCAACGTTGCCTCATCTGCTGTGTTCAACCGGATCTTATGCCGCGCCAATGCGTTTAAAGTTTGCCATTGCGCATCATCCTCTGATACCGTTTCTGTACCAGCTGCTTCGTTTTCCAGGTTATTTTCCATTGCCGGAGGCAACGCCTCTTCCTGTTGACGGGCCCACGCTTTCCGCCCATACAGCAGCAACAACAAACAACCGGTGACGCCGCAAATCGCTGAGCGGATAGTTGCCATATCAATAACATTGAAAGTTTAATTTCCTGCCGCACCACCTCCGGAAAACTCATTCAGCTAACAACTCCTCATCGCATTACTCCATTGCCGCCGGAGAAAGCTGCCATATCAATGAAGTAGAAGGCGTAATGCCCAGCTGTGGATGAAACCCCGCAGCGATGTCTATCCGCAGGGATCGCAGGAATAATATCACTGCCGCATTGTTATAAGCCTGACCGGATGCAATACCTATTTCCAGCGCCAGTTGCCGGATAATGCGGTAATAAGCGGATGCCTTCACGGAAGTAAATGCGCCCGTACAAATCACTTCGCCGGTTAGCAGGAAATCACGCGATGCTTCAAAGCCCACGCCGCCGCTATATACAACAGGCGTTTCTGCTGGTTTATACACATGAACGCCACCATGCCATTGCTCACTGATATGCCAGAGCATTCCGCCATCAAAGCTGATGTTACCGGTAGTCCCGAATCCCTGCACACTGGTAGCCTCGTAATTAAACTGCAACCCAACACCAGCCCTTCGCCCAAGCCGCATACCATACGCGCCACTCAGCCGCTGCTGATGCCAGGATGTATTACCCAGCCGCGTAATACTTCCCCCGAAAGCGCCTGCATGTACAGGAATAGCCACTATCGCCGCATACAACGAGGCGTCCTTTAACATGAACCTATTCTCGGTATAAATACCCGCTGTAAAAGAAGATAAACAGGATAAGCCGGCGGGATTGTACCACGCAGATATCACCTGCTGGAAATGACGGCTGTAACTGCCGCTGCCGGTATTCTTTCCCACGGGCGTCAGCAAGGGTTGCGCATGCAACAGCGCTATCCACCACGTGAATAAAAAGGTTAACGATAATTGTTTCATCAGGGAATTGGGTTTAACAATAAAAATCCGCAGACAAACGGGTTAACAAATTGTTGCCGGCGGATACAAAAATAAGCAGCGGAAATAACAGAAGTGTTAATGAAACATAAACACGCGGATTTGGCTTAAACACCCCTTTGTTTTGTCCGGATCGCCCTCACATAGAGCGATGCATTATTTTATCTTTGGGAAAGAATGTAGAAAAATCACTACCCATGAGAAATATCATCTATGGTATCAGTCTGAGTGCAGATGGTTGCTGCGACCATACCAAATTTGGTGGCGGCGAAGAAACCGTTCAGTATTTTACGGACCTCATGCAGGACGTTGACCTGATTATCTACGGCCGCAAAACCTATCAGTTGATGGTTCCTTATTGGCCTGAGGTTGCAAAAAACCAGTCCGGTACGAAAACAGAGAATGAATTTGCGCGAACATTTGACGCTATCGACAAAATTGTTTGTTCCCGGTCGTTAGACAACGTTGAAGGTAATGCAAGGCTTATCCGTGCAAACCTCGCAGAAGAAGTACTGAAACTGAAACAGGAACCAGGCAAAAATATTTCGCTTGGTGGTGTAAGCCTGCCTTCGGAACTGATAGCGCTTGGCCTGGTGGATGAATATTATTTCCTCGTTCATCCTGTCCTTGTCGGGCAAGGCAGACGGCTGTTTGACGATGCAAATTTTCAGGAGTCGCAAAACCTGCAACTGGCAGATTCGAGGACACTTAAATCAGGCTGTATAGCGCTTCATTACCTGAAACGCCGCTAAAACAACCCGTACAACTGTGAATCAATCCGGGAAATGATCTCTCCCAGATCTTCATCACTCTCCGGAAATTTATTCTTATCAATATCAATGATCAGCAACGGACCTTCTTTGTATTTCTCAATCCAGTTGTTGTAGTATTCGTTCAGGCGTTTCAGGTAGTCCAACCGGATATTCTCTTCATACTCCCTTCCTCTCTTCTGTATCTGCGCTACCAGGGTAGGCACAGATGCCTGCAGGTAAATCAGCAGATCCGGTGGCTTCACCATGCTTTTCAGCGTTTCAAAGAAATTGAAATAGTTATCAAAATCACGCTTGGTCATCAGCCCCATTTCGTAGAGGTTAGGCGCAAAAATATGTGCATCTTCATAAATGGTCCGGTCCTGTATAACGGTTTCTTTTCCGTTCTGCACTTCCAGCAGTTGCTTTAACCGGCCGTTCAGAAAATACACCTGCAGGTTGAATGACCAGCGGGGCATGTCTTCATAAAAATCGTTCAGGTAAGGATTGTGCTCCACATCTTCATATTGCGGATGCCATTTGTAATGCCTGCATAACATTTCTGTCAGCGTGGTTTTGCCCGCGCCGATGTTTCCGGCGATAGCTATATGTTTGATCTTATTCTGTTTTGCCATGCGATATGAAGTGGTTAATACTGAAAATAGCTACAGTTGGCGACTTTTTCAATAATAATTTATACCAATAAGTTTTTTCGCCTGTTGCAAAGTTTGTGCCGCATTCGCCCTGGCCTTCTCTGCACCGGCTTTCATAATCTTCTTCAGGTAGTCCGTATCGCGCTGCAGGTCTTTCGCCCTTTCGCGGATAGGCGATATAAACTTCACCATATCTTCTCCCAACTGCTTTTTCAGATCCCCGAAACGGATAGTCCCGGTATTCTTCCATGCTTCTTCATAGAAAGATACCACATCCGGCGCACACACCAGTTTCATCAGGTCCAGCAGGTTTTGTACAGAATCAGGGATTGGCGAACCAGGTTCACCGGAACCGCTGTCGGTTTTAGCTTTTTTGATCTTGTTGATGATCTTATCATCTTCGTCTGCCAGGTATAGCGTAGCCAGTTCATTCTCGCTTTTGCTCATTTTGCCGTTACCATCCAGGCTGGGGATACGTACCAGGCTATCGCCGTAGTTGAATGCCTCCGGTTCGGGGAACAGGTCACCATAGCGGTGATTGAAGCGCTGGGCGAAGTTACGCGCCATTTCCAGGTGTTGCCCCTGGTCCTTACCCACCGGCACTTTTACCGCGCGCTGGATCAGGATGTCCACGCTCATGAGTACAGGATAAGTAAGCAGCCCTGCGTTCACATTCTGCGGCTGCAACCGCACCTTATCTTTAAAAGTAGGTACTTTCTCCAGTTCACCTACATAAGCCAGCATATTCATCAGCAGGTACAGTTCCGCTATTTCGGGAATGTCGCTCTGCACATACAGCGATACCTTTTCGGGGTCCAGTCCTGATGCAATATTTTCCGCCAGTACCCGCATCACGTTCCCCGGAAGATCCTTCGGATCGGGATGGGTGGTGAGTGAATGCCAGTCTGCCACAAAAAAGTAGCAGTTAAAATCTTCCTGCATCCGGATATAATTACGGATAGCGCCAAAATAATTGCCTAAATGCAAATAACCGGTAGGGCGTATGCCGCTTACCACAATTTCTTTTTCAGTAGCCATAACAGGGCGCAATTTAAAGAATAGCTTTTAGCTTTTAGCCATTCACACCGGGCTGTTTTGTAAAAAAAACGCCAAAAGCCAAAAGCAGATGATCAAAAGCACTTTATTCTGTCCGTTTATCCCTAATTTTGAGATACTATCATATTTACCATTTATATTTCATTATCTTTTGATTTAATTTGATTATGGAAGTGAACGACGTACTGGTGCAGCAACTGGCCGATCTGGCCAGGTTGGAATTCAACGACCAGGAGAAGATTGAAATACGCGGCGACCTCCAGAGGATGATCACCTTTGTGGAGAAACTCAATGAACTGGATACCACCGATGTGAAGCCATTACTTCACCTGACAGATGATTATAATGTTTTCAGGGAAGATAAGGTTATACCGGTGATCACCCGTGAAGAGGCCCTGAAAAACGCACCTTCCGCTACTGAGGAATACTTTAAAGTGCCGAAAATAATAAAGAAATAACCCACATGGAAAAGTCCGTCATACACCTGGAAGGAATCAGGAAAAGTTATTTTCTCGGTAAAAATGAATTACCGGTGCTCAAAGGCGTATCGCTGGACATTTTCAAGAATGAATATGTAGCGCTCATGGGCCCCTCCGGCTCCGGGAAGTCTACCCTGATGAACATCCTCGGATGCCTGGATACCCCCACCGCGGGAAGGTATGTCCTCAGCGGACATGATGTAAGCAAAATGGAAGACAACGACCTCGCCATTGTACGTGGCAAGGAAATCGGCTTTGTATTCCAGCAGTTTAACCTCATGCCCCGCCTCACCGCCCTGGAAAATGTGGCCATCCCACTGATCTACGCTGGTGTGAGCAAAAAGGAAAGAGAGGAAAGAGCCATTGCCATGCTGAAAAAAGTAGGTCTTGGCGACCGCTATAAACATAAGCCCAATGAGCTGTCCGGCGGACAATGCCAGCGCGTTGCCATCGCCCGCGCGCTCGTTAATAACCCGTCGCTTATCCTCGCGGATGAACCCACCGGTAACCTCGACTCAAAAACGTCTGTGGAAATCATGGAAATCTTCGGTACCATCCACGCCTCCGGCAACACCGTAGTGCTGGTAACACACGAAGAAGATATCGCCGATCACGCCCGCCGCGTGATACGCCTGCGCGATGGCGTCATTGAATCCGACCGCGTCAACGAAAAAGTACACGCATAAAATATTTCAATTACAATGAAACGGCGTTACAGGAACCTTTCCCGTAACGCCGTTTTGCGTAATTTGCAACTGATCAACACCAACACCCATGTCTTTCAAAATATATACTAAAACAGGCGACAAAGGCAAAACATCCCTTATCGGCGGCACCAAAGTGCCTAAAAGCGATGTCCGCATTGATGCCTATGGCACCGTGGATGAACTCAACTCCTACATCGGCCTGGTAAATGACTACATCGCAGATCCGGACACCAAAAACCTCCTCCGCGAAATACAGGACCGCCTCTTTACCATCGGCGCCGCACTGGCCTGCGACCCCGACAAAGAAACCAAACTGAAAATACCGGACCTCCACGAAGCGGATATCACTCTCCTGGAAAAAAGTATCGACCAGATGAATGAAGAACTTCCTGAGATGAAATCATTCATCCTCCCCGGCGGACATGTAGCGGTATCTACCTGCCACATCGCCCGCTGCGTATGCCGCCGCACAGAACGCCTCTGCGTAGGCATGCAGGAACACGACCTGTTCATCGAACCACTGGTACTGAAATATATTAACCGCCTCAGCGATTATCTCTTTGTACTGGCCCGCTGGACAGGACACAAGCTGGGCGCTGAAGAAATCCCCTGGAAACCCCGGGTATAGAAAAATGCTTAAATTTGCCGCATGTTTACAGGAATCATAGAAACATTAGCAGAAGTAGTATCCACCAGGAAGGAAGGCGCTAACCTGGTGCTCACGATACAAACACCACTGGCAGCCGAATTGAAGATAGACCAGAGCGTGTCGCACAACGGCGTTTGCTTAACCGTTACCGGCATCCGGGGCGATACCTACGAAACCGTAGCGGTAGACGAAACCCTGCAGAAAACAAACCTCGGCCAGCTCACCCCCACACAATTTGTGAACCTCGAAAGAGCAATGGTGTTCAACGGCCGCATCGATGGCCACCTGGTGCAAGGCCATGTGGATAGCGTAGGAGAATGCCTCTCCTGCCAGGAACAGGACGGCAGCTGGTTATACCGCTTCCGCTACCCTACCGAATTCGCCGCGCTGATTGTGGAAAAAGGAAGTATTTGTCTTAATGGTATCAGTCTCACCGTGTTCAATGTAACCAACGATGAGTTCTCCGTTGCCATTATTCCATACACCTACGAATTTACCAACATATCCAACATAAAAGCCGGCAGCCTGGTAAACCTGGAATTCGATATTCTCGGCAAATATGTAGCCAGGCAAATGGCGGTAAGAGATTAACAGCCGGTGGCCCACCGGTGCTAAAACATTCCAAACCGCATGCTGAAATATCTCCTGCTTTGCACCATACTTTCTATCACCCTGCCGGCAATTGCCCGGCAGCCAAAAGTGGCGCGCATAGCAGCCTTTTATGATGCCGATGCAGTCACCGAATTGTACAACACCGCTCCCCTGGGCATCCGGATTATTTATACCGATAGCTCCACCCAGCAAACCACCGGCCTCCTCGAAGGAAACCTCCGCTGGAACAAACTAACCGTTACCAGCAACAACGGGCAAGTACAAAACGGTGTACTCCGTTTTAACAGGGAACAACTGGTAAAAGATAATTACCGTATAACCCTTACCGTTACTACACCCGACAACGCTACCCATCAAACCTCCCTGCAACTCCCGGCCATCACGGGTATCCGGTTCAATCATTACGCCGACAGCATAAAACGCGATATCCGTTTTTACCTGAATATAGAAGGGAAATTCAGCAGCGGGAAAGTATTTCCGTTAGATACTAACGCCATCAGGTTCGCCACCTCCGCAGGAAAAATAATAGGACAGGATTTATTACTCCCTAAAAATGATACATTAAAATCAGTAACCGTGGAAGCCTGGTATAAACACAACGACCGCCTCTACCTGCGATCGGTTATACCCGTGAAACAAGCGCCGGACGCCGATTCACTCATTATAAAAAATACGGACGACCTGTTTAAAAAGAAGAGAAGACACTAACTAGATCAACATACGCGATTTCAACTCCAGGTATTTATTCACCACGTTCAATGTCAGCTGCTCCGGAGGACTCAGCAACGACATAATACCATATTTCGCCAGCTCCTTTACAATCAGTTTCTTATCATATGCAAACTTCTGCGCGATGGTTTGCTTGTAAATCCCTTCCACATCCTGCACCGTTTGCTCTGTAACCCGCTTCAGTTCTGTATTCTCAAAGAATACCACCAGCACCAAATGGTAGCGTGCCAAACGCCGCAGAAAAGGCAGCTGCCGGTGCAAACTGGACATCGACTCAAAATTTGTATAGATCATCAGCAGTGACCGGGTAGATAAACTACTGCGCAACTGCACACTCAGCGCCTCGTAATCACTTTCCTGCCACAGCGTTTCCTGTGCATACAATGTTTCCAGGATCTTATTTACCTGCACTTTTTTATTGCTGGCAGGCAGTACCTCCACTTTATTTTCGGTGAAAGTAACCAGCCCCGCCTTATCACCTTTATCCACCGCCACATTGCTAAACACCAGCGATGCATTGATTGCGTAATCCAACAGTGACAATCCATTGAAAGGCATCTTCATATTACGGCCTTTGTCAATGATGGAATACACCTGTTGCGATCTTTCTTCCACATAATTATTGATCATCAGGTTACCGCTGCGCGCAGTAGCTTTCCAGTTAAGCATACGCACATCGTCGCCTTTTGTATAGGGCTTGATGTGATCAAACTCCATGCTATGGCCAATTACCCGGCGCTTGTGAACACCCAGCTCATTCAGCCGGTTCATATAGGAATACAACGCATAGTGTCGTAGCTGGTGATAACTGGGATACACGCTGATGGTTTGTTCATTATCAAAAATAAACCGGCGGCTCACAATACCCAATGCGCTTTTAACAAATACATTACTATAGCCAAAGTTATATAACCCTCTTTCCAGTGGACGCAACACATAGCGGAAACTATGTGAGCCTCCTGCAGATACTTTTGCTTTTAATAAAAAGTCGCGCTGCTGGAACTGAAGAGGCAATTCATCTATTACAGATACAAACACCGGAAACGGGTACCGGCTTTGAAAATCCAGCAACACCTCGTTATCATCCCCGTTGCTGAAACGGTTACTGGTTTTACGTTCCATCGATACAATAGTTGCCGGGCGCAGGATCAGCAGGATCATGTCCAGCAGTACAACACCCACCAGCACAATAAACGCAATAACAGCAATATTGAAAATACGCGGAATAAAAAACGAGATGATAAATAACAGGATATTCCCTCCCAGCAGGAAATAAAGCCTGTTGGTAAAAAAGAGTATCTGGAATAAATTATTCTTTACAGTGGCTGACATACTAATATCTTCTTGGGAGATGATTATCTCGGTACCTCTATCGTTTTTACGATCTGTGCAATCACGTCATCTGTTTTGATGCCTTCCATTTCTTTTTCCGGCGTCAGCATAATACGATGGCGCAATACGTGCGGTACCATTTCCACTACATCGTCAGGGATCACAAAATCGCGGTTCTTCATAGCAGCGGATGCCTTTGCACAGTTCATAACGGCAATGGATGCACGCGGCGATGCGCCGAGGTACAGCGAGGAATTCATGCGTGTTTCATTGATGATAGACGCGATGTAGTGAAACAGTTTTTCATCTACTACTACCTGCCGTACCAGGTTCTGGAATTCGATAATCTGCGTGGTAGTGACTACCTTGCTGATCATTTTTGTAAGATCCGTTTCCCCGTTGAAATGATGGATACTGCGTAATACCGCTACTTCCTCTTCCAGGTTAGGATACCTTACTTCTATCTTAAAGAGGAACCTGTCCAGCTGCGCTTCCGGCAACCGGTAAGTACCTTCCTGTTCAATCGGGTTTTGTGTGGCGATCACCATAAAGGGCCGGTCCAGCGACCAGGTGGTACCGTCGTTCGTGATCTGTCTTTCTTCCATTACTTCAAACAATGCCGACTGCGTTTTGGCCGGGGCACGGTTTATTTCATCGATCAGTACGAGGTTACTGAAAACGGGTCCTTTCTTGTATTCAAACTCCCTTGTTTGCGGGTTAAAAACGGAAGTGCCCAATACATCCGCCGGCATCAGGTCGGGTGTAAACTGGATACGGCTGAAGTCCGCATCCACACACTGCGCCAGCAATTTTGCGGTGAGTGTTTTTGCAACGCCGGGAACACCTTCAATCAGCACATGTCCCTGTGTAAGCAAACCTGCTATCAGCAGGTCCACCATCTGATGCTGTCCTACAATTACTTTACCGATCTGCTCCCTGATGGCTTCCACACCTTCATGCAAGGCAGAAAAATCAGTCCTGGGTTGAAATGTATTGGTATCCATTATTTATTCGTGTTTATATAAAATTGTTGAATGCGGTTATAAAAATCTTTCAGATCATCATCACTGATATTTTCTTCCAGCTGGATATGATGCACCATCTGTAACAACGCCCTTATTTCCCCTTCCGGCACCAGCGACTTACGCGCCAGCGATGCAATGAATTCATCATTCAGCACATTGGTATTGAGGTAATAACGGGAACGTATATACTCCATAAAATGAATGATCATTTTATGCGCCAGGTTATAGTTGTTATGTTGCTGATAATACAGCTGCCCGATAGCGTCCACAAACTCCAGCGAAGTATTGGTCACCGGTGGTTTATCAGGGATGATCCGTTGCCGGCGCTTGCTTTCAAATACCACGTAAAGCAGCAGCAATACCACCGCCAGCCATAATGCCCAGCGCATGGAGGCATACCGCATCAGCACCTGCCACTCACTGAAATCGCCTGATTGCGCGCTATGCTGACTGTTATAAAAATCATCCCAGTATACATTACCCGCGTCGTTGATCAGGTACGACATCTGTGTTTCCAGCGCCTTCACGTTTTGTTTGTGCAGCAGAAAGTAATTCGTAAAGGTATATGGATTCAGCAGGAGGTAAATGAAACCACTGCGGTATTCAATACGGATAAAATTGGGCTTGTTTTTATAATTGTAGCCAAGTATGTTGGTGGTGTTACTATCTACCGCTGAAAAATAATTCCCGCTCACCATACCAGGATAGCTGAAGGAAGTATCCATTGGAATGGTTTCATCGGCATACCGCTGCACGATGCCTTCTTTTTTGGATTGCATGTTATTGCTTTCCACCGTTACAAACTTCAGGTGCTTTTCCAGCAAGGGGTCCGGTGTATTCATGGCAATAAACAGCTCATTTCCCCGCGATACGTAATCCAGCATGGCGTCTATATCGCTTTCTGTAGTAAAGAGTTTGTCTGCAACCAGGATATATACGTTGTTCCTGAATTTCAGCTCACTGTCTTTATCAAAAGTGCGGGCAAATGGTTTGGTTACCACCTGTACAGAATTTCTCATAAACAGCTGGGGCAGCATTTTAAAGGCAGCATAGGCGCCTCCTGCTTTTTTATCCTTGCTGTAAAAAGAAGACTGTGTCATATCTGTGGATTGCTCATTCTTTTTATTGGCGAGGTTTCCACTCACCATTACCAGTACTACCAGCAGGAGCAAAACGAACAGGACGATATATAGAGGTTTGTTCTTCACGAAGCTTTTCCGATTGTGTTATTAAAATCCCTGAACTCCTGGTTAATATTCCTGAAATTTTCTTCACTCACCTCAAATCCGCCATACCAGATATATTCATAATCCAACGTCAGCGTAGCAAATTTTTTATAGTAGGGAGAACTCCGCATGCTGCGCAGGTAATCGTTATTGGTTTTTTCTCTCCCGGGCACTATCAGTTCCCGTCCGGCCAGCTGAAACAGCGTGTACAGGTACCACCAACGGATGGCCTGTCTTGTTTCCCCGGCGGCTATCGCCGCTTTGATCTTCTCTTCATATTCCTGTGCGCTTTGCAGGTCTTCTTCGGGTACTTCTGTTAAACCTTCTATTAATTGTGGTTTACGGAAGAAGCTCATGCCATTGCTTTTCATAAACCAATACACCAGGAAGCCCAAACCCGCCAGCAGCAATAGCATCACAATGATGCGGATAGCGCCGATCGATGAAAATAACGCCATTAAAAAACGCTGCATCCAGGTATTATCTTTGGGCGGCTCCGGTGGTATATCCCTGTATTGCAGTTTCTTGTTTTCTTTCAGCGATTTCACGAGCGAATCCGGCACCTCGCGCAATTCAAATGGCGGGATTTCTGTTGCGTATTCATGTTCGCCTTCTGCACGCTCCTGGTCTACGGCGATGGTAGCGAAGCTGTCTTCCGTTATCCTTGCCTGCAGTAAACTGTCGTATTCTTCTTTGGTTTGAGCGGTGTTCTCATATTGCGCCATGCTTTGCATGGAACAACAAAGCAGCAGTAACAGCAGGCCGTATTTAATCCGGAAAAAATTATTCATGTTACTGCTTTGAAAGGATAAATGGTGTTAATACTTTCCCTTCCGCACTCAATCGATATCCTTTTTTATGCAGGTAAATGGGATAGAAAATAAAATAGCCCAGTATAAAAGCCAGTGATGCCAGGAGGATAAAAAGACTTACCGCCAGCGGCATTTCCGTATACCGGGTTACAAAGCTTTCCAGGAAAGCGGCTACAATGAATACAGGAATGAGGGTTACCATGATTTTGATACCGTCTTTGGCGCCTTTACGCAGGGAATCGATCCGTTTGCGTGTACCGGGAAAAAGAATACTTTTTCCCATGATAATGCCTGCGCAGGCGGCAATCACAATACTGGATATTTCCAGCGTGCCATGTATCCAGATCACGAGGATAGATTTCCAGCCAAGCCCGTGCGAAAAGAAGATATACTGGAAAACGCCCAGCATCACGCCATTGCGCACCAGCAGGTACAGTGAACCAACGCCCAGGAAAATACCTCCTATATAACAATAGAAGGATACCATGATATTGTTGTAAGCGATGCGGAAAAACATCAGTATCGGGTTACCGTCTTTATACACGCCGAAAGGATCTTTATTGGCAATGTTCCGTTCCGTCATGTTTACATACTCATCGCCCAATACGCCGCGCACAAAGGTTTCATCATGCGCTGATGAAAACGCACCGATAATACAGAACAATAAAAAGAAACAGAGCGTAAATAATAAGAGGCGGTGATGTTTACGGAACAACAGCGGTAATTCGTATTTAAAAAACAACTGGAAACGTCCTACATCTTCTTTGCGGTTCTGGTAAATACGATGGTAGATACCTGCTGCCAGGCCGTTGATATAACGGGTTACTTTACTGAAGCTGTAAAAAGTTTTAGCGTAAGACAGATCATCTAGCAGTGATACAAATCTTTCCGCCATTTCATCAGGGTCATCTGTTGGTTCCTCCTGGTATTTTTTCCAGCGGGACAGATTTTTTTTGATAAACAGCGATTCTCTCATAGTGAGTCCTTTCCCTTTTAAAAAACAGATATCACCTACAGTAATGGGTTACTAATGGGGGAATACCGGCAAACATACTAAATCGTTCAACAATATATCAACAAATATGTAAATTTGAGTATGGCAGATATAAAAATACCGACTTCTTTCAATATAGACCTGGAATTTGAATCAGCAGACATCATGAAAAGATTCCTGGCCTGGCTCATTGATTTCGCCATCCGTTTTTTTTATTACCTGGTGGCGTATATGACCTTGAGCTCTTTTCGTATAGAAATGGAAGGGCATGTAGGCATCTACTTCTTCCTGGTACTGCTGCCCCTGTTGTTTTATTTCCCGGTGGCGGAAATTGGTATGAAAGGACAAACACCCGGCAAAAAAATGCTGCACCTGCAGGTGGTAAGTATGACGGGCAACCAGCCAAGTGTGAGTCAGCACCTGATAAGATGGATATTCCGGATCATAGAAACGCCGCTGTATTTTTTCGCGCTGGTACCTGTAATTATCCCGACAGTATCTATTGTGCGCACGCCTTATAACCAGCGGTTGGGCGACCTGGTAGCCGGCACCATCGTGATCAGCACCAAAAGAAAAGGCAGTATAGAAGAAACCATCTTCCGGGATCTTTCCCACAGCGATTACAAACCGCAGTTTCCACAGATCATGAAGCTGTCTGACAGGGATATGAACAAAGTGAAAGACCTGCTGGACCGCGCGCTGAAGGCGAAAGATGAAGACCTCGCAGCCCGTGTGGCGATGCGGGTAAGAGAGGTACTACATATTGAAACCGAAATGCCTAATACACATTTCCTTGAAACAGTGCTGAACGACTATAATTACTACACTACTAAAGAACATTAAAAAAGGCGGCTGATTATCTCAGCCGCCTTTTTCTTACAGTTATTTTGATCAGGCCGTTTTTCCTATCGAATTCAGATCCTCATTTACATTATTAAAACGGGTGGGATCGCCTGCCGGTCCTTTGTACACAATGGTACGGTCAAATGCCAGGATAGGATAAAATACGATACCGAGCAATATCAGCCCTACCGTAAATCCTTCTGTTTTACCAAAGCTTTTGCTGAGCAGGTTGGTTGCCCAGATACCCCAGATGATTCCCACATAAGGAATACACATCAGGATTACCCAATACCAGGGTTTGCCAATAATCTGGGTGAGGACATAAACGTTGTAGATAGGGATAATCGCTTTCCAGCCTTCCTGGCCGGCTTTCTCGAATATCTTCCACAAACAGATGATAAAGAAGACAGCAACCGCTAAACAGAAGATGATAAAACCAGTACCGAATATGGCGCTAAAAACGCTGCCGCCTTCATAAGTGGTTGTTTCCATAATTGAGGTTTATATTGTTTTAAAAATGAATGATGACAATACTTAGGATACGTTTGCATTCCAAATATATATAATTTTTCCCATTACATAGCGTAATCAGTATTAGCCCCAAAAGAATGCGTATTCCTACGGTTTTAAAAAAAGTTTCAACATTTCTGTTGCTAATATTTGGATATTCAGCGCATTATATTACCTTTGCAACCGGCAAGTCTTATACGACCAGCTCCTACTGAACTCCCCCAGGACAGGAATGTAGCAAGGGTAGGTGGTTGTAGCGGTGCGATATAAGTAACTTGCCTTTTTTTTCTTTTTTTATTGTCATTAGTTGCTTGTCAATAGTATCTGGTTGCTATTTTCTCCACCTCTTTCACTAATGACAGCTTCTCCTCAAATGTTCATTTCCTGACAACTAATTTATCATAGTATGAAATTCTTTATCGATACGGCTAATCTGGCGCAAATCAAAGAAGCTCACGATCTTGGCGTTCTGGACGGCGTAACCACCAACCCTTCCCTGATGGCTAAAGAAGGCATCAAGGGTGAAGCTGCAATTATCAAACATTACGAAGATATCTGCGAAATAGTAGATGGTGATGTGAGTGCAGAAGTATTATCTACTGATTTTAAATCTATCATTGAAGAAGGTAAGAAACTGGCTGCTATCCACCCGAACATCGTGGTGAAAGTACCTATGATCAAAGACGGCGTAAAAGCCATCAAATGGTTTACCGACAATGGTATCAGAACCAACTGTACGCTGGTGTTCTCTGCCGGTCAGGCTATCCTGGCTGCAAAAGCAGGCGCAGCTTACGTTTCTCCATTCATTGGCCGTATTGACGATACCAACTGGGATGGTGTGGAACTGATCGCACAAATTGCACAGATCTACAGCTTACAGGGTTACAAAACTGAAATCCTGGCCGCTTCTATCCGTAGCGCACTCCACATTGTAAAATGTGCTGAAGTGGGCGCCGACGTATGTACCTGCCCGTTAGAATCTATTCTCGGTCTGCTGAAACATCCGTTAACTGATATCGGCCTGGCTAAGTTCCTGGAAGACGCAAAGAAAATGTAGTCTCAATATTTTTTAGATGGTGTATCCCCGGTGCAGTAATTGCGCCGGGGATTTTTTTATCCAACACCCTGATATTTTTCCCTCCGGGAGATGATCATGTTTTGTTGGAGAATTTATCTAAATTCAGTGCTTATATCCACGTAAACCCGGTAACACACTAAACGAAAAGCTAATGGGAAAATACATTCTTTCGCTGGATCAGGGCACCACCAGCTCCCGCGCCATTATTTTTGACCATGATGGCAGCATCAAAGCAGTTGCCCAGAAAGAATTCAAACAGATATTCCCGCAACCCGGCTGGGTAGAACACGATGCTATGGAAATCTGGACTTCACAAGCCAGCGTGGCAGCAGAAGCCATCCTTAAATTAAGAGTAACCGGTGAAAGCATCGCCGCCATTGGTATCACCAACCAACGCGAAACCACCATTGTGTGGGATAAACGGACCGGCAAACCTATACACAATGCGATTGTATGGCAAGACAGGCGCACCGCCGCCTATTGTGATTCCCTCATCAAAGAAGGAAAAGAACAACTCGTCAAAGATAAAACAGGTCTTCGTATAGATGCCTATTTCTCCGGCACCAAAATAAAATGGATCCTGGACAACGTTCCCGATGCACGCAGAAAAGCAGAAAACGGGGAACTCGCCTTTGGTACCGTCGACAGCTGGCTGGTATGGAATTTCTCCAACGGCAAACTCCACATTACTGATGTGAGTAACGCCTCCCGCACCTTGCTGTTTAATATCCACGAGATGCATTGGGACAATGAACTGCTTGCCCTCTTCGATATTCCTGCGTCCATGCTGCCGGAAGTAAAACAGTCCAGCGAAGTATATGGTTATTCAGAAGCCAATCTTACTCCCTACCGCATTCCCATTGCCGGTATTGCCGGCGACCAGCAGGCGGCCCTCTTCGGGCAGTTATGCACACAGCCCGGCATGTTAAAAAACACCTATGGCACCGGTTGTTTTATGGTATTGAATACCGGCGATAAGCCCATTCCTTCCAAAAACAACCTGTTAACCACCGTGGCCTGGAAAATAAATGGCAAAACCACTTACGCATTAGAAGGCAGTATTTTCATTGGCGGCGCCGTAGTACAATGGCTCCGTGATGGTCTTGGCATCATCCGCCACTCTGCTGATGTGGAAAAACTCGCCGCTACTGTACCTCACAGCGATGGCGTATACCTGGTGCCGGCATTTGCAGGTCTTGGTGCACCTTACTGGAACCAGCATGCACGCGGCACAATGGTGGGCCTGACCCGTGGCTCCACTGCCGCACATATTGCACGTGCGGCCCTCGACAGCATCGCCTTTCAGACAATGGATGTGATGAAAGCAATGGAAGCAGACGCCGGTATGCCCATCACCGAACTCAGAGTAGATGGCGGCGCCACAAAAAATAACCTGCTCATGCAATTCCAGGCCGACCTGCTCAATGTCAGGGTAGTACGTCCCACCATCACAGAAACAACCGCACTGGGGGCCGCCTACCTCGCCGGACTCGCCATCGGCTTCTGGGACAGCATCGAAACCATTGCGCAGCAATGGAAAATAGATGCCACTTTCGACGCGGCAATGGAGCCCGCGGAAAACGAACGGCTGCGCAAGGAATGGAAACGCGCCATCCGGGCAGCGCAGGCATGGACCGAAGAATAAGTTTATCCACGTTTATCAATATTCATTTCAGCTTATGTCACCTTATTTAGCAGAACTAATCGGCACCGCATTCCTCATCGTACTGGGCGATGGAGTAGTGGCCAGCGTGATCCTCAACAAATCCAAAGGCAACCAGGGCGGCTGGATCGTTATCACCCTGGGATGGGGCATGGCCGTATTCATCGGCGTATATGCCACCGCTAAATACAGCGGCGCCCACCTCAACCCTGCTGTTACCTTTTCACAGGCGTTGCAGGGGAAATTCCCCTGGGAAGAAGTGCCTGCCTATGTAGCCGCTCAACTGGCCGGTGCTATGCTGGGCGCCTTCCTGGTATGGCTCACCTACAAAAAACACTTTGATGAAACGCCCGATGCCGACACCAAACTGGGCGTGTTCTGCACCATTCCGGCCATCCGCAATCCGAAGTACAACTTCCTCACGGAGTTCATCGCCACTATGGTATTCATCCTGGCTATTTCTTATATCACCGGCCCTACCGCCGGCATCGGCTCGCTTGATGCACTGCCTGTAGCCTTCGTGGTGCTGGCCATCGGCTTGTCGCTCGGCGGCCCCACGGGTTATGCCATCAACCCGGCGCGTGATCTGGGGCCACGGCTTATGCACTTCCTCCTGCCCATTCCAGGCAAACGCAACAGCGACTGGAGCTATGCGTGGATCCCTGTTCTCGGCCCGCTGGCAGGCGCAGCGGCGGCAGCGTTCCTGTATCAATACTGGCTTCATTAAGTGCGGAGGTTGTTGCGAAGGTTGTCCCGGTACCCTGATTACGCTGATTTTACGGATTGACTTTTTGTGATTATGAGGGATTTTCGGAAGATTTGGAGAGATTGACGGGGATAACTGGGATATTTAAAGATTGACGGTGAGATACTTAGCTTATACTTTGCGGATGCTTTGCACATGCTTGATACATACTTAGCACATGCTTAATACATGGAGATAACGCGGAGGTGACGTGGAGGGGATGTGGACTTGATCTGAAGACCCTTTATCACAGGGCATTACAGAGGAAAGAAGGTAGGCTGGTTATTCATGGGGGAGCTATATAAGTGAACCGGTGTCCTGATATACTGATGAAAGTAAGTGAGCGGCATTGCTGCTCATCTTTTTTAATTATTCAAGAAATAACGATGGTAAAAGCCTTCTAATTTTAGTAAATCTTCCGGAAATCCTTCAAAAATCAAAAATAAACCAATTCTCCGGAGACAGGAATTAAAATCTGGTCAAGACATGAATCTCCTCAAATCTTCCAAAAAACTCCGGTAATACCAAAAGCTAATCAGTAAAATCAACCTGATAATGGTCACAGGGCAACACGCTATCCATCCGTCTTCCAAATCTTCTATAAAATCTCCTGTAATCACAAAAAGCCACTTGGTAAAATAAGCGCTGCAGGATCATCTTCGCTCTCTTCAAATCTCCCTATCTTCCAAAAATCCTTCCCATAATCACCAAAAACCAATCCGTAAAATCAGCCTAATCAGGGTACCAGAAAAGCCTCCGCCCTCTTCAATCTTCCAAAATCTTCCGAAAATCCCTCATAATCACGAAAAGCTAATCAGCAACATCACGGCTCCAGGACGATCTTCACGCTCTTCGCTCCCACCAATCTCCCAAAATCACAAAAGGCAAATCAGTAAAATCAGCCTAATCAGGGTACCAAGACAACCTCCGCGACAATCTCCCACTAATCTTCCTCTATAGTTTCATTTTTTTCTGAAAGTTTCGTAACTTTGAGAATCTTTAACAACGGTACACCGTTTGCCAAAAAAACTCCCGGATTCCGTGGTTACTGACAGAGGTTACCATATCATCGCAATTGCGGCAACATATAAAATGACGAATTATGATTCAGCCCAACATCCCGGAAACAACACAACCGCGAATCGTTATAGTAGGTGGCGGATTCGGCGGCGTAAATCTTGCCAAACAACTTAAACATGCACCCGTACAGGTAGTACTGCTCGACCGGAACAACTACCACCTGTTTCAACCGCTGCTATACCAGGTATCTACCGCCGGCCTGGAACCAGACAGCATCGCCTTCCCGCTGCGCGGCATCTTCAGAAAACAGCGTAACCTTGTATTCCGCATGGCGGAAGTTACGGGCATCCGCTCTACAGAAAATATACTGGAAACCGGTATCGGTGAAATACATTACGACTATCTCGTTTTCGCCACCGGCAGCAACACCAACTTCTTCGGAAATAAAGATATTGAAGACAATGCCATTGGCATGAAATCCCTCATAGAAGCCGTACAAATCAGGAACTATGTGGTGAAACAATTTGAAGAAAGCCTGCTGCTGCAAAACCCCGAAGAAATAAAACCAAAGCTCAATTTCGTAATGGTAGGCGGTGGCCCGACCGGCGTGGAACTGGCCGGCGCTTTTGCAGAACTCCGCAAATACATCATGCCGAAAGACTATCCTACCCTGCCCCAGTCGTTAATGAATGTATACCTCATTGAAGCAGGACCAAAAGTATTGCCCTCCTTCAGCGAAAAAACATCGCAGCAAACACTGGAAGCCCTCCAGGAAATCGGCGTCCGCGTATTAACCAATACCGGCGTAAAAGAATACGACGGCAAAACTGTTACCCTCAGTACCGGGGAACTGATCCAAACACAATCACTCCTCTGGTCTGCCGGCGTAAAAGGCATCCCGGTAAAAGGTATCCCTGCAGACATTATCCTGCCAAACGGCCGTATCATCGTAAATGAATTAAACCAGGTCAAAGGATTTACCAACATTTATGCGATTGGCGATATTGCCCAGATGACCAATGATCCCCGCTTCCCCAAAGGCTACCCGATGGTGGCACAGGTAGCCATTCAACAAGGCAAAAATGTAGCGCACAACCTGATGCTTTCAATGGAAAACAAACCTATGAAAGGATTTAATTATAAAGATCTCGGCAGCATGGCTACCATTGGCCGCAACAGGGCGGTAGCTGAATTTGCCGGTATGCGCATGAGCGGCTACCTCGCATGGATAGCGTGGATGATCGTACACCTTCTCAGCCTGCTGGGATTCAGGAATAAACTGGTGGTATTCATTAACTGGTTCTACCGGTACTTCACTTACGAAAGAGGTACCCGCATCATCATCAAACGCGGCGCCGCCAATATTGTTAAACTACGCCAAAGCATCGGCGCATAAATAAAAAGCAACAGGGAGATGAAATCATTCATCTCCCTGTTGCTTTTATATACTCCTTACTTACGGTTCAGGATCGAATTCAATGTAATTGAAGACACCAGCTCATCAGATCTTCCTCCCAGCGCCCGGTAGTACAACAAAATAGTATAGTTGTTCTCCGTTTCCCAATGATCTCCTTCCGTCATATCCGTACTGAATTTTGCATTGGGTGTGGTTTTATCTACCATGCCGTAAATATAATTATAGTAGCCCTGCTTCAGGAAAATAGTGCCTTCATAAGCACGACTGGCCCCATTATACGTAAGCTTGTTCGAGTTGTTCAGCTCATAATTGGTAAACTCTCCAAAGATATACATCTCATAACCCGCATAAGGTTCCGGCGCTCCAAATGAAAAATGTACAGACGCATAATCCCCTTCAAAATTAGGATCATAATCATCCAGCGTAGCCAGGTAATATTTTCCGTTGATATCTTTGATAAACTGATACTGCTTATCTGCCCGCTCCTGGTCCATTACCGCAAATACATCTGTACTGTTGCTATGATATTCTGAACGCTGCACCCTTTCGGTTTGCAGCCGGAAACTACGCAGGTCAATCCAGCGATACTCTTTACCGGCGGGCATTATACAGTCCTGTTCCGCATTGTATTTTAAAATGTTGCCGTTAATAAACTGCGGCTTCAATTTGGTGAGTGCATTATCCCAGCGATAGTTCTGCAGCACCACTACTTTGATCTGGTCAAACGGGTTCTGGATATTCAGGGCGCCGGTATTCACTTCAAAATTGATCTTCTGGTGTGTACGGAAAAGTTTGGGGGCAATAGGTTGCTGGATAAACCCGGTTATCCCGGCTTTATTTTCCACCACAAACATCCTGCGGGTAAATGCCAGCTGGGAGGTATCACTATCCAGGTAAACCTTCAACAGGTAGTTGCCCGATTTTACGGGGTAGCTATTGGTGCCCGGCAGCTGCACACTGTAATGGGTATAACGCTGCAGCGATACACTGGATAACTTGTAATTCAGGATCCTGGTTTCTGAAAATCCCCGCATATAATCAAACTGGTTTACCTGGGCAGGCGTCCAGTCGGCGTTGCAAAGCACAAAAGAATAATAATAGTTCTTCACATCGTTATCCAGGTCGTCGAACGACAGTTCCAGTTTTTCTCCGGTACCAATTGTATACATGGGTAAGCTCAACGGATCGCCGCTCTGGTTAAACTTCACGGATTTGATGTTGTTGTAGTATACATGGTCCGGAGTAATAACATTCACTTGTGCCGAAGTGCTGTTGTTAAACAAACAGGAAACAAGAGCTATTGTAAAAATTAATGCTGCTATACGCATACGAGGTAATTGATAGTATTCAAGTTACGATTAAAAGCGGAAAGCTGAAAGCCAAAAGCCAGGTAGCAAATGATCCCGGCGAAGATAGAATATTTATCCCGCCCAATTACCCGTTGGCATCCCTTTTTGCTTTATGCTTTGCACTTTCAGCTTTTCCCTATATTTGTTCCATGCGTTTATCATTTTTTATTGCCAGACGGATTGCTTTCAATAAGGGATCTTCTTTCTCAAAATTCATTATCAATATCGCAGTAGCCGCTACTGCGATCAGCGTAGCGGTAATGATCCTGGCAACAGCGCTGGTAAACGGCTTTCAGCAGGTGATCCAGGAGAAGATCTTCAGCTTCTGGGGACATATTCATATCAATGAATACCAGCCCAATGCCGGTCCGCTTACAGAAGAAATCCCCTTCTACAGCCGCAAAAGCCTGATAGATAGCATCAAAACATCACCCGGTATTAAAACCATCAGCAATTACGCTACCAAATCTGCCATCATTAAATCCGAAAGGGAAATAGACGGCGTCATCTTCAAGGGAATAGACCAGGGATACGACTGGCCGCAGCTGAAACGTTTCCTCCAGGCGGGCAAACTGCTACAGTTTAACGACAGCTCCTATGCACCGGAAATTATGATCTCCGAATACATGGCCAAGGAACTGCAGCTGAAAGTAAATGACAAAGCCATTATCTATTTTATACAGGGAGGCGGATTACCACCCCGGGCCCGCAAACTAACGGTAACGGGCATATTCAAAACCGGTATCGAGGAATATGATAAAACCTATGTGATCGGCGATCTTAACCTGGTACGCAAACTCAACGACTGGGACCCCGACCAGGTAGGCGGCTTCGAGATATCCATCAATAACTACCGCAACATGGATTCCACAGCGCGGTACATGGATAACAACGTATTGCCGGACCAATTGTTCACCCGCACCATCCGGGATATTTATCCGAATATTTTCGACTGGCTGCAACTGCAAAACCAGAATGAACTGATCATCATCGTTATTATGACCATAGTTGCCATCATTAACATGATCACGGCTATTCTCATTCTCATTCTGGAACGTACCAACATGATAGGCATTGCCAAAGCGCTCGGTATGCGCAACTGGGATATCCAGAAAGTATTTGTATACCAGGCGGCTTATATCGTTATACTGGGAATACTGATCGGCGATTTCTTCGGACTGGGCATTGCTTTCCTTCAGCAGGCCACCGGCATTTTCAAGCTGCCGGAAGAATCCTATTACATGTCGGTAGCAGCGGTATCCCTTCACTGGGTGGATATTGTACTGATCAACGTGGGCACCTTCCTTATCTGCACACTGATACTGCAAATCCCGGCCAGGATCATCCGGCGTATTACACCTGTGAAGGCTATCCAGTTTAAATAGTTATTTCTTCCGCGTACTTTTCACATAATCACGCAGGTAACTGCACTGGTCATATGCCCGCTGGTAGAACTTCGTTTGCCCATAATTGCCAGCCAGCAGAGGGAAGTAACGGTTATGCACCAACGCAGTGATATACTGATCACTGTTGCCATTATTAGCCGTATGTTTTTGCGAACAACGGGCAGCCATAAATGCGCATCTTGCCCTGAACTCCTTATCAGTACTGGCCTGCGCTGCTTTGAGATAATAACTCTCTGCTGCGTAGCATCCAAAATACTGCTTCTCAAAAGCATCTTTATCGCATTCCGGGGAATACCACTGCGTAGACGGGCGGTAGTCTTTTACAAAATTCCAGGTTCTGCCATAGTAGGAAATGCTGAATAACGCGGTCGCATAATCGTAGTATACTTTTGCGGGTACCGGCGCTGTTTTCATCTTCTCCTGCAACTGTACCATGCGCTCGCAGAACTGCAGCTGTGTAATTTGTTTTGTATAGGGCGCCTCAGCGCTGTCTACCCCAAAGTCCTGCAGCTGATCATGGAATACCTGGTAAGAAACGGCCAGCGCACCGGGCGCAGCTTTCTTAAACCAATCGCGCGCGCTGCTGAAATCATGGATGCGCATATAGCTTACGCCTATCGCCTGATCCATGTTAATACCTTCGGGGAAGAACCCTGCGAGATAAGATTCGTAGGGTGTTTTAACCGGCTGGTGCAGGAAATCCTTCAGGCGTATTAGCGTGGCCGGGTTCATATCGTTGTTGATTTGATCCATGGAGGTTTGACCAGAAACAAAGTAATCGTTCATCTTCAGCGAATCGCAACGGCCCCGGATCAGTGATTCTTTCACAAAATCACCCTGCTCATGGTAGCGCGGCGCCAGTATGGCAAACAACAGATTACGGTACGTTTTACTAAAAGAGAAGCTTTTATTTTCCCCTCTTCCCCAGCTATCCCAGTAACTTTCAGCGCCGGCAGTTTTTGTATCCAGCCATTTAAAAGATGCCAGCAGCTTCGATTCAAAGGCGCTGTCGATCGTTTTCTGCTGGTTGATGTTTACCAGCAGGTTCACAATTTCCCATTGATCTTTTACTTCCGGATCTTTTGTTTTTACGGCCGCCAGTTGTTGTGCTGCCGCCGGGTAATTTTTACGGATATAGGAAAGGTAGGCAGATGAAACCCGCCATAAGTCCACATCTTTTAATTTGCCCTTTTGAACCAGGCTATCCACCAGGGTTTGTAACCCGCTTAGCCTGGCAAGCAGCTTATTCTTTTCCGCAGGCGAATAATCCTGAATACTCACAATGCCGTTATTCTGTCCATCCATCAGCACCGGGCTGAAGTAAGCATCTTCCAGTTTATTAATTTCTCTCGCTAACAATATATTCAGGGCAGGAGAAGCGGGATCTAATGCGTACACCTGGCGGATGGCGGTTACATCGGGCGCTGGATTGGTAAAGCCGTAAATAGCCGCTACCATTGCCTTTTCATGGTCATCCTTACACAGGGGATATATTTGTTCGCTGCTGGTGTTAGTCCATATTAAACTGATAAAACAGGAAAGCCGCAGCGATGGGGCCATCTCAAACACACGGGAAAACAAATAGGCGCTCTGCACCGAGTCCTTCAAATGCAGTAAGGCGCCTGATTTCAGCGCCAGGGCTTTATAATATACCAGGGAAGACTTTTCTTTTCCGTCAAACAGCTGGTCGAAGGAGGCAACTGCTTCGCGGTATTGCTTACTATAATGTTGCAACCGTACCAGCTGGAAACTATAACGGTCACGGATATCTTTATCCTTTACTTTATCACGCAGCCCCTGCCCTTCTGTATACAATGCGGACAGCAACGGGGTATTGCGTTCCGGTACCGACCACGGATCGGTATTGATCACGGCAGGCTCGCACGATTTCGCAAACAGCAGGTAGCGTGCCGCTTCCCGGTTCTTTTCTTTTCCCAGAAACTGTGCAAAGGTGTTCTTCTGCACACTATCCGGCAATGCGGTACTGCCTTCTGCAATAGCAGCCAGCTGCTCTTTCGGGTAGGTGTAAATACATTCACGTATATCCTTTGCCGTTACTTTGCTGCCTGCATAGTTTTGCCAGTCGGCAACATTGGCCGTTTCTTCTGATGGGGTTGGATCGCCAAAAAAGTTGGTGAGGGCGGTATAATAGAAAGGCTCGTAACCGCCGCCTTTTGCATACGGACTAAAAAAGGAAACGTAGTAGTCGTAGGGGTCCGGTGTTGGCCCGCAGGATAAGGTGTATACTACATTGCCAAAGAAAACGGCACAAAAGCTAATTAAAAAAACGACAAATTTTTTGTAGTTCATTCAATGGATATTTTTTCAGGGTTGTTGAATCAAGATGATAAAATATAATAACCGGATCGGGTGTTTGCAACTGTTTTGCCACTAACTGCGCGGCTGTTTCCAATGCCTGCTGATCAATGGTTTCACGCCGGATCACGCTTCCTTCTTTTAAGGGATATCCATTCAGCGTAGTATCCTTTCTGATGGTGTACAGTTGCTTGCTACCGGCTGCAAAGATAGTGGTATCCTGTAATTCCTCCGTACCAATATTTCTTAAAATACCGGTATACTCCGTTCCGTTGCGGAATAAAACGCTCCAGCTGAATAACGGTAAAGCGATATCCAAAGGTAAGGGATATGCTGCCACCCGTTGTTCGCCCAGGTAGGATTCCATAGCGGATATGTCGAGAATGGAATTATGCGATCCCGGTTTACGCAGGTCGCCCATGTTATAGCACATCAGCAGTCCCCTGTCTACCGGCGGTATGCCGGCGCGTACTTTGTACTTCACCTGGTACATTCGGATGGTAGCGGATACGCGGCGCTCCCGGAAAAAAGGTGTTTGCCGGATCTGTTTTATAAAGGAGAAGTAGGCATCACGGGAAGTTTGGGTCCAGTCGCAATCCAGCTGGATTTCCTTTATGCTGGTGGCGGGCAGGGAATCGCACAGCTGTTCCATCAGCCGGGATACATTGGCCGCCAGCTGAGGGGTTGGGTTTGCCCATATTTCGTTCATCAGGAATACTACCGGCACTATTTCCACGCCGGCAGGGAAAGGGGCTTTCTGTCTGAATATAGCCACCGGCGTGGGCGCTTTGGTAACTTCGTCGATGTCTACATCAAACAGTTTTACATACAGTCGCCTTGCGGGGAGATCCTGCATGTATTTCAGTTCGGCGGTGTTGCCCGTCCAGGTTTGCTTCCAGTAATAAAATGCGGGTGTTACGTTCCGTTTCGCTGCGTGGTTACAGGAAAGCAATAATATGATGAGCAGTATCCGGGGGTTCATGAGTAGTTAAATAAGCAGGCGGCCACAGATAATACCTGCAGCTACTGCGGCATTCAATGATTCGGCGCCTCCGATCCGGGGAATGGTGATCCGGTGGGTGGCCATTGCGGTTACATCTTCCGTTAATCCTCTTCCCTCATTACCTATCAGGATAATGCCTTCTTTGATAACGGGAAACTCTGCGATATTTTTTCCATGCAGGGTAGCGGCAAAAGAGGGCAGCTTTGTTTGCTGCAGCAATTCACGGATATCGTATTCGGCTATACGAACCCGTATCATACTGCCCATAGTAGCTTGTATGGTTTTAGGATTATATACATCCACACAATCCGGCGAACAAATGATCTGCGGAATCCCAAACCAGTCGGCTATACGAATAAGCGTTCCCATATTACCGGGGTCCTGGATGGCTTCCAGCGCCAAAGCTACTGTTCCGGCAGCAGGCAGGGGATTCACAGGAGCAGGCATATCCAGCAAGGCCATCGCCTGGTTGGGGGTAGTGAGCGACGACAGTTGTTTGAGCACAGCGGCATCCACTTCTGTTACAGTACCTGGCGGCATACGGTTTACCAGGGAGTGATGCTGCTCCAGCCAACCGGCCGTTGCATATACTCCTTTCACGGGCATGCCCGCCTGTAGCAGCTCCTGCACAATCTTGTCACCCTCTGCCACATACTGGCTGGATTTTTGCCTGTTTTTTTTGTGCTGTAATGATTGAATATATTTAATTTGCGCCTTTGACAACATGGGGCCAAACCTACACGATTTCTTTTAATCAGCCAAGAAGAGGCATGGTTACCCATTCGTCAGTATTGGCTTTTAAAATTTTTAACAACGTTTTCGCCCGTGATGCAGCTGCTTCCCAATTCAAAAATTTTATTGCTGAAACAATTGCTGCTACTGGCTGTAATACTCACGTTGGCAGCCTGCTCCAATACCAAATATCTCCAGAAAGATCAAACACTGTATACCAGCGCCAAAGTAGATGTAAAGGGCGAAATCCTCAATTCTGAAAAACAGGATCTGCGCAGCTCCCTTTCTTCCAAATCGCTGATGACACAGCAGCCCAATAAAAAACTGCTCAACAGCCGCATCAAAGTATGGCTCTATAACCAGAAGTACAATGAGAAAAAGTCCAACTGGTTCTGGAACCTCATGCTCGCCAAAAGGAACCTGGAAGAACCCGTGGTATATGATTCTGCCAAAACTAAAGAATCGGTGGCACGCATGACCAGCTATCTTCACAACCAGGGCTTCTTTTATGTAACGGTAAATTATGAGGAAAAAACTGCCCGTCGTAAAACCAGTGTTACCTACCAGGTAAATACAGGAAGAAACTTTGTAATAGACAAGATTACCTACACCGTGCCGGATAGCGCCATCCTGCAGCTCGTAAAAGCCAATGAGAAATTATCGCTGGTACAGAAAGGCGTTGCTTTTAAATCGGCCACCCTGGGCAGCGAAAGGGAAAGGCTCACCCGCCTTATCAAAGATGCAGGCTACTACAAGTTTAACCGCGATGCCATAGAATTCAGTGTGGACACGCTTAACAAAGCCCTGTTCCGGAATACCCTCAACCCTTTTGAAGGGTTTGTAAATATCTTTAATGAAAATAAAGGCAGGGATAAGCTGACGATGGATGTGGAAATCCGGATTAAAAATCCGGAAGACAGTACCGATAGCTGGCAAAAGTATCATATCGGTAAAATATACGCCTATCCCGACTTTTCATTGAATGCCAATCCAAACGACAGCTCCCTGAAACAGGACGAACGTAAGTTTATTACCATCCGCTCCCACCAGGAAATACTGAAACCAAAGATTCTTTCCAGATCCATATTACTGCGGCCGGGGGAAGCTTATTCCATACAACGGTATAATAATGCTGTCAATAAATTATACGATATCGGCGTATGGCAGTTTGTAACCCTGCAATACAAAGAACCGAAAGACTCCGTAAACACGCTTGATGCCTATGTATTCCTCACGCCCCGGCGCAGGCAGGAACTGGGGTTAACTTTTGAATTAAGTAACAGTTCGGACTATACACTCGGATCGGGTGTTACCCTGAACTACCGGCATATTAACCTGAATAGAACGGCTACGCAGCTGGGTATGGCGCTCAGTACCGGTATTGAACTGGTACGCCAGGAATCAGGATGGGAACTGCAGTCCAAACAGTTTGGAGGCGAGGTTAGTCTTACCTGGCCACGGTTTGCGCTGCCATTTAATATCAAACAAAGCAACCGCTCCAACGTAAAAACAAGATTAACGCTTGGCGCCAACTACCTCTCCCGCGTAGAGAAGTTTGACGTGACCAGCATCAATGCCTCCTATGGCTACGACTGGAACGAAACCCTTTACAAACGCTGGATCATCCGGCCCATCACCCTTAACTATGTGGGAGTGAGCCTGGACCCTACTTTCCGCGACAGCGTGGTGAATACCAATCCATACCTGAAACGCAGCTTTGAACCGGCACTGATTGGCGGGGAAAGCGTTTCATTTATTTTCAGCAACCAGGACCTGCTGCATCAAAACCACTACAGCTACTTCCGCGTGAACGTAGAAGAATCAGGACTCTGGCTCAGTGGCATCAACAGCCTGATGAACGGCATCAGCGGTAAAAAAACCAACCTGGAAACGCTGACCAATGTAAATATTTCAAATTTTGTAAAGATAGAAGCAGATTACCGTCACTTCTGGAAACTGGGATTACACAGCGGGCTTGCTACCAGGGCTTATGCCGGCGTAGGTATTCCGTACAGCTATTCACAGGTACTGCCCTATATCAGGCAGTTTACTTCCGGTGGCCCCAATAGTATCCGTGCGTGGCGCTTACGTACGTTAGGCCCCGGCTCCTATAAAGATTCCTCCGCAACTGCGCAGGCATTCCCTGATCAAACCGGCGACATGAAACTGGAAGGAAATATCGAATACCGCTTCGACCTGTTGAGGATGTTTGGCGGCAGCGTAAACCTGAAAGGCGCCACCTTCCTGGATATGGGTAATATCTGGATGATCCGGAAGGACTCCACCCGGCCCGGTTCCGAATTCCGCTTTAACCAGTTGTATCACGATCTGGCGATGGGTACCGGCGCGGGCCTGCGACTGGATTTCTCCTTCTTCCTCATCCGCCTGGATTGGGGTATCCCGTTGAAAGTTCCTTACTTCACCGGTAATAAAAACGGCTGGTATGTAAGTGAATGGGATCTGAAAGACAGCCGCTGGCGCCGTGAAAATATTATCTGGAATATAGCTATTGGTTATCCGTTTTAGGAACGGAGTTAGTGGCAATAAAATCCTCCATGTCGGTAGCCTCCGACAAACTGAAATTACCGATACGGGTTCTGCAAAGACTGCTCAGATAAGCGCCGCAACCTAATTGTGCACCATAGTCGTTTGCCAGGGAGCGTATATACGTACCCGTGCTGCATACCACCCTGAAATGTACTTCCGGTAAATCTATTTTAGTGATCTCAAATGCTGCAATGGTTAATTTCCGGGGTTCTACTTTTACATCTACTCCTTTCCTGGCGAGCAGGTAAATAGGTTTCCCGTTTTGTTTGATGGCAGAATGTATAGGAGGCAGCTGCATAATTTCACCGATGAAAGGCTGCGTGGCAGCCATTATAGCCGCTTCATCAAGATGGCTGATATCTTTAAAATTCTCCGGCTCAGACTCCTTATCAAACGTAGGGGTGGTAGCGCCTAACGTAAAAGTGCCGGTGTATTCTTTCTCCTGCGCCTGGTATTCATTGATTTTCTTGGTCATTTTCCCGGTACAGCAAATCAGCAGTCCGGTAGCTAAAGGATCCAGCGTGCCGGCGTGACCTATTTTAGCTTTGGTGATGTTCCTTATCTTACGCACTACATCAAAGGAGGTCCATGTTAAAGGCTTGTTGATCAATATCACGGCTCCTTCCTGGTAATTTGTTTTTTCGTTTGTTTGCATGCCGCAAAGATAGCTATTAGCAGTTAGCTGTCAGCATGCGACCGGTAATTATAGGATTTATTTAAGACGCTGAAAAGCTAAAAGCTAAGCGCTTTTTACTAAATTCACGCAATTTTAGTATACATGGCATTAGAACATCATTTAGACGCAACACTACGGCACCAGCAACAGGTGGACAATTCGCGCGACTACGTGCTGCCATTCATACAGCAGGAATTTCCGCAACTGGAAGGGCTGCGCGTAATGGAGGTAGGATGTGGGGAAGGCGGTGTACTTACTCCTTTGCTGGAAAAAGGGTGCAACTGTGTAGGCGTGGATCTTGCACCGGACCGGATAGAACTGGCCAAAACTTTTTTGCAGAAATATCTCGACAACGGGCAATTAAAACTGATTGCCAAAAATATCTACGATCTGGATTTCCTCGGAGAATTCCGGAATTCTTTTGATGTAATTATTTTGAAAGATGCCATTGAACACATTCCTGACCAGGAAAAGATCATTGGTCATCTGAAACAGTTGCTGAGTCCACGCGGACAGGTGTATTTTGGTTTTCCGCCGTGGTATATGCCTCATGGAGGTCATCAGCAGATTTGCAAGAATAAGTTCCTCAGCATGGTGCCTTATATCCATTTGCTTCCCCGCCCGCTCTACAAAGGCGTATTGCGGATGTTTGGCGAAGGAGATGATGTAGTAATAGATCTTATGGATGTGAAATCAACCGGCATTTCCATTGAACGTTTTGAACGCATTGTAAAGCGCCAGCAATATAAGATTACACAACGCAGGTTTTACCTGATCAATCCTATCTATAAATATAAATTTGGTGTAAGCGCACGGGTACAGTGGAAGCCCATTGCAGCGATTCCTTTCTTCAGGAATTTCGTGACTACGTGTGTGTACTACATGATTAAACCGGAATAGTTATTTATTCCAGATCTCCCACGATGCCTCCGCCTGGAGGATCAGCATTTCGTGTCCGTTTTTGATGGTGGCGCCCTGCGCGGCGCCCCGTTGCAGGAAGGATGTTTCTGCCGGGTTGTACACCAGGTCGTAGAGCAGGTGCCTGGAAGTAAGGTACTGGTAAGGGATTTCAGGGAAGGTATCTGTTTTGGGATACATGCCCAGTGGTGTTGTATTTACAATTACGGTGTGTTCTTCCATTGCCTGCCGGTTCAGTGATTCGTAAGATACTGCTCCGTTTACAGGTTGCCGGCTCACTACTGTATAGGTAATGCCCAGTTGTTCCAGTGCGTACATAATGGCTTTGGCAGCGCCGCCGGTGCCCAGTACCAGTGCGTGCTGGTGATGAGCCTGCAGCAGGGGTTGCAGCGATTTGGTAAATCCGATTACATCTGTATTGTAGCCCGTCTTTTTCCCATCCTTAAAGTGGATGCAGTTTACAGCGCCAATTTGTGCGGCTGCGTCGCTGAGTTCATCCAGGAAAGGGATCACTACTTCTTTATAGGGAATGGTAACGTTCAGGCCATGTAGTTGCGGATGCTGCTCCAGCAGGGAGGTGAATTCAGAGATACCTGGAATCGGGAAGTTATCATATACACATCCTGATATATTTTCCTTTTCAAATTTTTCTTTGAAGAAGCCCTTGGAGAAGGAATGACTGAGCGGATAGCCAATAAGTCCGTAAATTTTCATGCACCAGGTAATTGATCATTACCAATTATGAATTACGAACCGGGGAGCTGTGTTCTCCACAAATCCGCAATTCGTAATTCATAATCTGTAATTATTTAAAAAACTATTCTCTGTCGAGGAACAGGTTAAAAGTATCTCCTCTCAGGCCAATACGCATGGCTTCCAGGGAAATTACTTCATTGGGAGCCAGGTTGCCCAGGTTGGCATTACAGCCTACCAGTTCCAGGAAGTAAAGCTGTTGGGCTTTCTGTGGCGCTTCCCAGATAATTTTTTCTGCGGGGATCTGTGTCAGGATTTCCTGTACCAGTCCTTCGCGTACTTCACCGCTACCGCGGTAGATGCCCACGTTGCCGCTTTCACGGGCTTCTGCAATCACATAAGTGGCGCCGGCGGAGAGCTCAGCACTCATCAGTTCAATCCACTTATAGGGAGGGATAATGTGCTCAGCATCTTTGGAGCCTACTTCGCTCAATACCAGCCCTATTTTCGCCAGTTTTTCAATATAGCCGCATTTTTCCGCATGCGGGATAGTGATAGAGCCGTCGGAAACTTCCATGTAGCTGATACCGTAATCTTTTACCACTTTGATGTATTCTTCAAACTGGTTGCGGATTACAAAGGCTTCGAACAGGGTTCCGCCAAAGTATACGGGAATGTTTGCCGACTGGTAAAGTTCAATTTTTGCGCGCAGGTTGGGCGTAACGTAAGCAGTGCCAAAACCCAGTTTCAGGATATCAATGTGAGGACCTGCTGCGGATAAAAAATTTCGTGCTTCTTCCAAACTCAGCCCTTTGTCCATTACCATAGTCAGTCCATGTGTACGGGGCTTCTTTGTCCTTTCCGGGATTTGTGTCAGATTAAAATTCATTTGAAATATTTTTATCTTCTTATTGGTCAGTAAAACACATACTAATTTTCGCCAGGCACTTCGGGATAGCGTAGATGCAATTTTAGTAACCGGAAATACTATTGACTTTTGTCCATGACAATTAAAAGCCGGCGCAAAAATAAGAAGTATACTTTATTTTATTAAAGTAAATAACACTGGTTAACGTTTGCGGCGATATTGGGCGATCAGATCAACCACACTCACATGCTGTAACACAGCAGGGTCAAGCTCTACGAGCTTTTTAACAATTTTTGGGGCCTGTTGCAGGGCTGTTTCCAGGTGCAGTAACCCTTCTTTTGTTTTACCCATAGCTATCAGGATAGCCGCCCGGTAATAGATAAAAATGGGTTTGCGGCCGGCCTTTTCCTCTGCTATGGCCAATTGTACAAGGGCTTCCTCGAGGAATCCGGATACATAGAGTCCCTTTAACAGTTCCTGCCAGGTAACGGCGCTTTTTGGCCTGGTACGTACGGCATTCATGAAATGAACCAGTGCATCCTTGTTCTTTCCAAGCTCCAGGTAGCATTCACCCAGGCTCATATTATACTCTGCGTTGGTTTTATTTATTTTCAGTGCGCTCAGTAACGATTTGGCGGCATTTTCCCAGTTGGCTTCCATCATATAGGCCACTGCAATCTTGTAGTACAGCTTATCATCGCTGGGGCTCAGATGCGAGGCTTTACGGTAATAATAACGCGCCTGGGTAAATTTGCGTTGTCTTTCGTAACAATGGCCGATGGCTTCATAGATGACATCCTCCGGCTTGGCAATTTCCAGATGTTTCTGGAGCACTTCTATGGCTTCGGCATACTTACGCAGGCGGATATACGCATCGCCCATATTACGGTAGGCATAATCGAATTTCTCATCAATAGCTACTGCGTATTGATATGCATCGATCGCCTTCTCGTATAACTTCAGTCCCTGGAACGCTGTCCCCAGGTTAAACCAGGCCAGCTGGTTATAGGGATGCTCGTCGATAATGGCGCTGTGCAAACGGATGCTCTCTTCATTTCGACCGGTAAATTCTGTCCAGAAACAGATTTTATGCAATGCTTCTTCACTGGTAGGATCGTACTCCAGCGCCAGTTTCAGGCAATCGAATACTTTTTCAAACTCCTCCCAGTCGTCGTATACATCGGCCAGTTCCAGCAATAATTCCGTCCTGTCTTCTCCCGAAAACTGTTCAATCTGTTCTTCCAGCACAGCAGCTGCCTTCTGGTGCTGGTTCAGCGCCAGGTAAACGTCTGTTTGCAGTATATAAAGATTGATATCAGTACGGTCCAGCACTTCTGCTTTTTCCAGCAAATCCAATGCTTCCTTGTATTTTTTGGTTTCTATCAGTAAGTTGGCCTTTTTGAGAAGTAGAGTGGAGGAATAAGGGAATTGTTCGATGGCTATTTCTGCCGCCTGCAATGCGATCGGCATTTCGTCATGCTCGTCATAATAGTCTATGATCTGCTCAAATGAATCTTCGTCCAGAAAAGAATGAGACTTACCAGCCCTGAGGTTTTCAAACTGCTGCAACAAGTCTCTCAGATCATCAAAATCCTCGTTTAAAAATGAAAAGTCTTTACTCATTACTGTAAATATAGTACTTTTATTTATGCCCAAATATGGGGTGGATTCTATGTGCTAAAAAATTTTTAACAATTCTTTGTGATTTCTTCGTATCTTGCGTTAAGAATATGTTATATAATATATCAAAAAGTTTGTACATTTGTGTTACAATGAAAGCGAAAACATACATATCACGCACCTTTTCATTGTCTTGCTTGTTAGCGGGCGCATTAGCGTTTTTTGCTCTCAATGCGGCGGCAAATAATGGCTTTTTGCCCACCGATAATAACAAAGACAAAGTGAAAAAAACAGCTGACAGCCAACATTTTGTGCTGAATACAGCTATGCCCAAAACCAATCTGAGCCTCGACGCTGGCTACCGCTTTTCCGGTACCTTCAACTCAGACTTTAAGTTTACTACTACCAATAACTATAATAACGTCATTAACCTGAAAGCGGTGATGACCTATACGAAAGGTAATGTCACTTATGTAGTACCATCCAATGTCCAGGTGCAATCACAACCTCCTGGAAACATGAACTTTCAGAAACTGCAGATTATTCTGCCGCTTAAGAAAGGGTAATAAACTTAACGTTTCTTCAATTACAATATGGGCCGGTTAAAAAGTTAAACAGCTTTTTAACCGGTCCTTTTTTTGGGCGTTACATATTCTGCAATTCCTTCTGACTCACTTCCTTATAGCCCGTTTTAGGCACATCAAAATAAGAAGCAGGAATCGGGTATAATTCTATCTTCACCGCTACTACCCTGGTTTTAGATCCTGTTTTGGTAATAATCTCAAATTCCAGCGGAATTCCCTTCAGGTTCACAAAGCGACGGTTATACTGCTTATTCTCCGGCACCAGGTCGAGCGCATAATATACCTCAAAGGTTTTACCATCGGGCATGGTACCAATCGCTTTCCTGCAATCGTAGCCCGCCACCTTTTTGGTTTCAGACTGGTCCTCGAACCGGATACTTTCGTATTGCTTCAGGTCCTTCTGGTATTGCTCTTTCCCGGCGCGTATCAGGTACTTATTCCCATGCTGATCTATCAGCGTGGTCATTGTTTCTGCTTTGCTGTTGATCAGGTAAGTGTAGTGAACAATATTGAAATTCATATCAATCCTGCTCAGTGGCCCACGCATATATTGGGTGAAGGTGCTGCCTTCCAGCATAGCATCCATCTGCAGTTGCTCTGGCGGCAGTTCCATTTTGTAAACAATCTTTGCATCTGAAATAACACGCTGCGCCAGCAGTGAGCCGGTGCTACACAGGAAGGTAAAAGTTAATAACAACCGATATAACATAGTGTGGTGTATTAATAATAAAATGGCAATCAGTGACCCATTACCAGTTAAGCTTCTCTTTGTTTAAAAACGCGGCTATTCCGCGTTTACAGTCATCATGGCCGCGGGTGGCAGCATTCAGTATGGCTGCGTGCGCCAACCCTTCCGCTACCGGTAAGTCCAACACTGTGCCAATCAATTTTTTGGTCACCTTCAGGGAATTGGCAGAAGCTTCATTACATAGGCTGGCAGCCACTTTCGCTACCTTTTGGGCTATTTCTGACGCGGGTACCACCGCTGTGATCAGGCCATCGGCAGCCGCTTTTTCAGCCGTTACCAGTTTACCGGTCAACAATAGCTCCCGGGAGCGGCCCTCTCCTATTTTACGAACCAGGAAAACAGCCACCAGGGCAGGAATAAACCCGATTTTTACCTCGGTATATCCCATCAGCGCATCCGGTACCGCGTAACTGAGGTCGCACAGGGTCACCAACCCGCAACCACCGGCAACAGCATGCCCTTCCACCTGGCCAATCACTATCTTATCAAGATCATAAATCTCCCGGAATAACTGCATCAGTTCCCGGGAATCAGCGAGATTTTCATCATAGGTATTTTGCTGCAGCAGCTGCAGATATTCGAGATCGGCGCCTGCACAGAAAGCCTCCCCGTTCCCCTTCAGCACTACTACTTTCACGGCTTCATCGGCAGCCGCCGCACGGAATGCGGCACGGAGTTCTGCTACCATTGGCCCGTTGAGCGCGTTACGCTTCTCCGGCCGGTTCAGGGCGATGGTGGCTACCCGTTCCGCTACAGTATACTGGATAAAAGAAAATGCCATAAACAAAGAATTATAAGCCTTGTTTATGGCAATCTAAGCAAAAAAAATTTAATGGGTAATCTCCTGTATTACCTGACCTACATTACCGCTGGGCATCTGGATATGCAGCAAAGCAGCCAGGGTAGGTGTAATATCCGTCATACCTACTGTACGGTTGGTTTTACCGGGACGAACGCCCCAGCCCATCCATACCAGCGGGATATGCGCATCATAAGGGTACCATAATCCGTGGGTAGTTCCCACATTGCCACCATCGATATAACCCGGTGTTAGTACTACCTGTATGTCGCCGCTTCTTTTAGTATTAAAACCGTTAGACAGCATGGTACGCATGGGTTCCGGCAAGGTGGTGCCCATGAGGTTATCTATGGAAAAGGCTTTGGCAATAGCAGGTGATTTCAGCAGTTCCCGGATTATAAACTGCCGGATGTCTGCCTCACTTTTACCTGCCTGCTCAATAGCATCATGGTTCAGCCAGAACTGGTAATTATCAGCGCCTTTCACCACATTTTTCACTCCAAACTTCGCCGCTACCTGGTCGTTCAGGGAGGCCACGGCAGCTTTATCGTCCCAGGCGCCGCCCGGTAGCTTGTTTTCTGCCATAAATCCGGGGACATGCGCCACGCCATGATCTGCTGTGATAAAGAACAGGTATTGCCCCTTGCCTACTTTCGCATCGAGATAGGTGAAGAATGCGGCCAGGTCCTGGTCCAGGCGCAGATAAGTATCTTCTGCTTCTATTGAATTGGGGCCGAACTGGTGACCTACATAATCAGGGGAAGAAAGACTGATAGCCAGCAAATCCGTTACCGGACCTTTTCCCAGGCCATAAGCTTCCATTGCTTTTTTGGCAAATTCCAGCGTCATGGTATTACCATAAGGAGAAGCCGAAATAGCCGTATTGGCGATTTCCGACAGGTTATGCGGGAAGGAGGTGTTAGTGGCATTTTTATATTTTCCTTCGTAAGGCTTTTCATCGGCCGTACTAAGGGTATAGGTAGATACAGGATACAGTGTGGTCCATGGTTTGCTGAGATATTGCTGCGGGAATTTCTGCTGGTTAAATTCCTGCGCCCATACAGGCAGTTCATTCATGTAGTAAGTGCTGCTCACCCAGTTACCGGTGCCGGCATCATACCAGAAAGCCGCGTTGGCACTGTGTCCGGCAGGAAGAATAGCGCCGCGGTCTTTAATTGCTACACCTATCACCTTACTCTGGAAATTATTGGATAACTTCAACTCGTCGCCGATGGTGGTTACCAGCATATTCCGGGGGCTCATTTTACCGGCGGCGGAAGAGCTGCCAACGGTTGTTACCGTGGTGTCTTCTGCACAGTACATAGTACGGCCCAGTTCGGGACTGTACCAGGTGTTGCCGATAATACCGTGGATAGCAGGCACGGAGCCCGTATACACACAGGTGTGACCGCAGGCAGTGATGGTAGGTGTGTAATTGATCAATGTGTTTTCACAGGAAAAACCGTCCTGCAGTAAACGCTTAAAGCCACCGGCGCCATACCTGCCGGCATAGCGGTACAGGTAGTCCCACCGCATCTGGTCTACTACCATGCCTACAATGAGTTTGGGACGGGCTGTCGTGTTGGTGTTTTTAGCAGGGGAAAGCGGCTTTGGAGCAGCGTTCTGCGCTTGGCCGGCCGTAGCAGATAACAGGAATGCAGCTGCCAGGAAATGTGTAAATTTCATTAGATTGTAATAATTTAAAAGTCACTGTAACACAACAAGATAGACTGTCATGTCGCATCAATAAATGCATAAAATGGCTTGCGCCAAATGTAAACCAAGTTTACAAAAAGTAATATTTTAATACCTTTGTGTCCATTTTAAATGGAATGAATTAACCATTACATAATATATCGTATGGATATTTTCGAGAAACTGCTGAAACATCTGGGCCCTATCGGGGAACATTCAGACAGAGCCCACGGCTATTTTGCCTTTCCTAAACTGGAAGGAGAAATAGGCCCCCGCATGAACTTCCGGGGTAATGAAAAGATTGTATGGAGCCTGAACAACTATCTGGGTTTGGCCAACCACCCGGAGGTGCGCGCTACCGACGCCAAAGCTGCTGCAGACTTTGGAATGGCGTCTCCGATGGGAGCGCGTATGATGAGCGGAAATACCAACTACCATGAGCAGCTGGAAAATGAGCTGTCTGATTACATGGGTAAAGAAGCGACTACCTTACTGAACTACGGCTACCAGGGCATCATGAGTGCCATTGATGCGATAGTAGGCCGCAGGGATGTAATTGTGTATGACGCAGAGTGCCACGCCAGTATCCTGGATGGTTTACGCCTGCACCCCGGCAAACGTTATGTGTTCAAGCATAACGATATGGAAGATTTCGACAAGCAGATGAAACGTGCAACTGAACTGGCTAAAACCCAGGGTGGTGGTATACTTGTGGTAACAGAAGGCGTGTTTGGCATGGCCGGCGACCAGGGTAAACTGAAGGAAATTGCTGCGTTTAAAGATAAATATGAGTTCCGCCTGCTGGTTGATGATGCCCACGGCTTTGGAACAATGGGTAAAACCGGCGCCGGTACCGGCGAAGAACAGGGCGTTCAGGATAAGATCGACCTGCTGTTCAATACCTTTGCAAAATCCGGTGCATCTATCGGCGCTTTCATCAGCGGCGAAAAACAGATCATCAATTACCTGCGCTATAACATGCGCTCCCAGATCTTCGCTAAATCTATTCCGTTACCAATCGTTATCGGTCACCTGAAACGTGTGCAGCTGATGCGTCAGCATCCTGAAATGAAAGCTAAGCTGTGGGATAATGTGAATAAACTGCAGAATGGCCTGAAAGAACGTGGATTCAATATTGGCAGAACCAATTCACCGGTAACGCCTATCTACCTGCAGGGCGATATTCCTGAAGCTACTGCGATGTGCCTGGATCTGCGCGAAAACTATAACATCTTCTGTTCTATCGTGGTATACCCAGTTATTCCAAAAGGACAGATCATTTATCGCCTGATCCCAACCGCTGCACACAGCGATGAGGATATTGAACTTACCCTCAAGGCATTCAGCGAAACCAAAGCAAAACTGGATGAGAAAGTTTACCAGGTGGCGGAAATCCCGATGGTATAACTGACACACACTATAATATTAAAAGCCTTCCTGCTTTCCAGGAAGGCTTTTCTATTTAAAATGGGAAAAGGCCAGAGGGGTTATGGCAAAAGAAGGTACGGCAAAATAATCGGGAAAAACAAAAAGGGCTGATTTTACTCAGCCCTTTACTTCAAATCGTTCTTTCACTAGGTGTAATTTTTCATTAGATTTCATCAGGACATGGTAGAGAACAATTGGTTTTCATAGAAATTGGAATAACCAAGTGATTCCAAATATTTTATAAAAGTTCTTTTATTTTAATTCGGTCTTTTTATTCATCGATGCTTTCCAAAAATAGGTCAGATTTTACCAAAATCTATAACACATAAGTGGGATTTTGTTAATGGCTTGTTAAAGATTTATACTGCAACAATAAGTCAGCCGGATGCCGGGCCTGCCTCTTTTTTTCAAATCTGATCAATAATTTTCCCTTTTGCGTAAGCCATTCCCGGGTATATCGTGGTAACTTTGCGGCGGAAGCAATACATACTCAATCCTTTAACCATTATGGCGGTGACAAGGCAAGGCGGCAGAAGTGCCTATAGCACTTTCGTTAATTAAGCCCGGGTATATTTTTAAGTCAAACTGATAAGAAACAGGTGTTCAACATTCAATGGAGCAAGCAGTTTTTCCGCCTGCACAGAATCACCGGGCTGATAGCAGGCGCTATGCTGCTATTGGTAAGCCTTACCGGCAGTGTGCTGGTATTCAGCGATGAAATAGATCATGCAGTATATGCCCACGCCTATCATGTGCCACCGCAGGCTGTTCCCAGAACACTGCAGGAACAAATGAAAGATGCCCGCCAGGCACTTCCGGGAAATCCTTACCTGTTTTTTGTAAGACTTCCCCAGGCACCTGACGAAAGTACCGTGCTGAGAGCCGAATATTCAGCAGATCACAAAGTATACATCTTCCTGAACCCCTATACCGGCAAAATATTACAACAATACTCCAATACAGGCCATTTTACGGGCTATGTAATGTATTTGCACTTCACCCTGCTGAGTGGTAAAACAGGGGCTATAATCGTCTTAATCACAGGAATAGGACTATTCCTGTCGGTCCTCACCGGACTGTTTGTTTACAGGCATGCGCTGGGCAAGGTACTCACCTTCCGGCAGCCATTGGAGTGGCATAACCGCACCCGGCGCTGGCGCAACCTGCACCGCATCACCGGTGTATGGGCGCTGCTGTTTAACCTGCTCATCTCTTTTACCGGCTTTATGATGGAGCTGAAAGTAATTGACGCACGGAAAAACACCAAAGCAGGATATACTGCTATCCCTTTTTCCGGCGAATATGAACCCCTGCTCATCAAAGCTACTGCCACTATTCCCGGCTTCCAGGCCACAGGCCTCCGTCCTCCCAAAAAAGCAGGCGACCCGGTACGGATACTTGGTCATGCACATGAATCTGCCTTCTTCGGCGAATACGCCTCGTCGGTATTCATCGATGAAAACGGCGCCGTTAAAAAAAAGGTGGATTTCAGCAACGCTACCATCAGCGATAAATTCAACGCTTCCATCGCTCCCCTTCACTTCGGCAACTATGGCGGCATTATTCTTAAAATCATTTATTCTCTCTTTGCCTTAACCCCTGGTGTATTATCTGTATCAGGATTCCTGATCTGGTATCGCAGAAAGTTTATTATCAAAATACACGGAAACAGAAAATGATGGCTGTTGGCTGAAATAAAAAGGGTTCGCATAACAGCTATGCGAACCCTTTTTTATATTGTTGAAAAGCGGAAAGATTATTTCTTCAGATGCTCTTCAATTGCGGTATCATATGTTTTTTTCCAGGTACTTACATTGCCCCAGTCTTCTCCATTTACTTTAATGGATTCACCGGTTACAACACCCAGTTTTTCGTAGCGTACAGAGTTATCTGATGCATCTACCAAACCATGTAACAGTGCTTCGAACTTCTCTTTATCTGCAGGCTTAACGGTTACTACTACACGACTCTGGCTTTCACCGAACAGGTAAGCATCTTTACGGAATTTGTTGTTGAGTGCCAGTTCAAAGCCCAGGCCGGATGGCATAGCGCTTTCCAGCAGTGTAACAAATAAACCGCCGTCGCTTACATCGTGTGCGGATTGGATCAGTTTCGCCTTGTTCAGTTTGGTGATGGCCTGTTGCAGGTGCAGTTCTTCATCGAGGTTGAAATGCGGCGCAGGGCTGTATTCTATACCGATGATTTTGTGCAGGTATTCAGAGCTGTTGATATCGTTACGGCTGCGGCCTACCAGGTATACCAGGTCGCCTTCTTCCTTGAAGTTAAGGGTGATGCGCTGATCCAAAGTGTCCAGGATACCTACCATACCAATGGTTGGGGTAGGATACACCGGACCGTCGGGAGACTGGTTATAGAAGCTCACGTTACCACCGGTAACAGGCGTATTGAATTTGCGGCAGGCTTCACCCATACCCTGTACTGCGTGTACAAACTGGTAGTACACTTCCGGATCGTAAGGATTACCGAAGTTGAGGCAGTTGGTGATAGCTACTGGTTCGCCACCGGAGCAAACGATGTTACGCGCAGCTTCTGCTACCGCAATCTGTCCGCCTTTATGAGGATCGGCAAATACGTAACGGCCGTTACAGTCGGTAGTCATGGCCAGCGCTTTCTTTGTTGGTTTTACCAACACGATAGCGGCATCGCTTGGTGCGTTGGTGCTGGCGTTGGCGGTACCCACCATGCTATCGTACTGGTTATAGATCCAGCGTTTGGAAGCGATGTTTGGTAATGCCACCATTCTTTCTGCTACAAAACGCGGATGTTCTGTATCAGGGATATTCTGAATATCGAATGCTTTTACTTTAGCGAAATAGGCTGGTTCTGTGTAAGCGCGGTGATATTGGGGAGCGCCGCCGCCCAGTACCATACTTTCAGCAGGAACATCTGCTTCCAGTTCGCCGTTCATATAGAACTTCAGGTTTTTATCTTTGGTTACTTCACCGATCTGAACGCAGTGCAGGTCCCATTTTTCGAAGATATCCAGCACTGGTTTTTCTTCTCCTTTCTTCACTACTATCAGCATGCGTTCCTGGCTTTCGCTCAGCAGCATTTCCCATGCTTTCATATCTTTCTGGCGGGTAGGTACTTTATCTAACCAGATGTTCATACCATGTTCGCCTTTCGCGCTCATTTCTGCAGTGGAGCAGGTGATACCGGCAGCGCCCATATCCTGCATACCAATAATAGCATTGGTTTTGATGATTTCCAGGCAGGCTTCCAGCAGTTTCTTTTCCTGGAAAGGATCTCCTACCTGAACGGCCGGTAAATCTTCCACGCTGTCTTCTGTGATATTGGCAGAAGCGAAAGAAGCGCCCCCGATACCGTCTTTACCGGTAGCGGAACCAACAATGAAAACAGGATTTCCTTCACCGTATGAAGTAGCGGAAACGGTTTGACCAACTTTTACGATACCTGCGCTGAACGCATTTACGAGTGGGTTGGTGCCGTAGCATTCTTCAAAATAAGTTTCACCGCCTACGGTAGGAACGCCGAAGCAGTTGCCATAGTGGCCTATACCATGTACAATACCTTTTACCAGGTGTTGCGTTTTCTGATCATTAATATTACCGAAGCGAAGAGAGTTCAGTGCGGCAATGGGACGGGCGCCCATTGTAAAGATATCGCGGTGAATACCACCAACGCCGGTAGCTGCGCCCTGGAAGGGTTCGATAGCGGAAGGGTGGTTATGCGATTCTATTTTAAATACCACCGCGTAGCCATCACCTATATCTACCAGACCGGCATTTTCTTCTCCTGCTTTAACCAGGAGCCTGTCGCCTTCGCGGGGCAGAGACTTCAGCCAGACGATTGAGTTTTTGTAGGAGCAGTGTTCACTCCACATTACTGAGTACATACTTAACTCAGTAAAATTGGGGGTACGGCCTAAAATAGATTTAATTCGTTCAAACTCGTCAGCGGTAAGTCCTAGCTGTTCAGCAATTTCTACGGTGGTTTGCATGTATTTAAGTATAAAAAACGAGATATTTAAAAGAAGTCGCAAAAGTACATGATTTTCCTTCAAATGCCAAGAGTACCCTGTGGTGGCTTTTCTGCTGTTTTTTTGCAGTCTGCTATCATATTATTTATTTTTAAATTCATCAGATTCAAAGTCGATCCGCTCCAAATATTTAATCAAATGATAAAAAAACACCCCTTTTAAAGCCCTAAATGTAATTTTTCAATTAAAATGAACAATTTATTTGCATTTATAGCGATGGATGCGTTCTTTTGTGTAAAATAATTTACAGCATGCAATCGTTACGTTTCAAAGCGCTGGAAGGATTAGCTGGCGTAGACTCCACTCTCACCGAACATGACGGTAAAATTACCGATGTATTTGGCAGCAATGTTTTCTCTGGTAAAGTTGTTCGGGAATATCTGAGCGATGAGGCTTATAAGAGCCTGATGAACTCTGTTAAAAATGGCACCAAGCTGGAACGTAAGATGTCCGAGCAGATCGCTTCAGGCATGAAAGCATGGGCGATGAAAAAAGGTGTGACTCACTACACACACTGGTTTCAGCCATTGACCGGCACTACCGCAGAAAAACATGATTCATTTTTCACTTTGAAAGGTGATGGCACTGCACTGGAAACCTTTGATGGTGATGCACTGGTACAACAGGAACCAGATGCTTCCAGTTTCCCTAACGGTGGTTTGAGAGCTACCTTCGAAGCCCGCGGCTACACTGCCTGGGATCCTTCCTCTCCTGCATTCATCCTTGAGCAGGGTTATGGTAAAACACTCTGCATACCTACTATCTTTGTTGCCTACACCGGCGAATCCCTGGATTACAAAGCACCACTGCTGAAAGCACTGGCTGCAATGGACAAAGCTGCAGTAGATGTATGTAACTATTTCGATAAGAACGTTACTAAAGTAACCGGTACCCTGGGTTGGGAACAGGAATACTTCCTGGTAGACGAAACTATGGCTAACGCCCGTCCTGATCTGATCATGACCGGTCGTACCGTTGTTGGTCACGCTCCTTCCAAAGGTCAGCAGCTGGAAGATCACTACTTCGGTGCTATCCCTGAGCGTGCTTACGCTTACATGCGCGATTTCGAAGTAGAATCCTACAAACTGGGTATTCCTTTAAGAACCCGTCATAATGAAGTTGCTCCTTCACAGTTCGAGTGCGCTCCTATATTTGAAGAAGTAAACATCGCAGTGGATCACAACTCCCTGCTGATGGATGTAATGAATAAAGTGGCAAAACGTCACAAACTGAAAGTGTTACTGCACGAGAAACCTTTTGCAGGCATTAACGGTTCCGGTAAACACAACAACTGGAGCATGTCCACCGATACCGGTGTAAACCTGCTGGCTCCCGGTAAAACACCGAAGACCAACCTGATGTTCCTCACTTTCTTTGTGAACACCATTAAAGCAGTGCATGACTATGCTGACCTGATGAGAGCTGCGATTGCTTCTCCAAGCAACGACTTCCGTCTGGGCGCTAACGAAGCACCTCCTGCTATCATTTCCGTATTTACCGGTAAATACCTGTTTGATGTACTGCAGGAAGTTAAAAACCGTGTAAACAACAAGTTCGACGAACAGGACGAAGCTATCCTGAAACTGGATCTGCACCGTCATATTCCTGAACTGTTGCTGGACAACACCGATCGTAACCGTACTTCTCCTTTTGCTTTCACCGGCAACAAGTTTGAATTCCGCGCGGTAGGTTCCTCTGCTAACTGTGCTTCTGCAATGACCGTTCTGAATACTATCATGGCTAAAACCCTGGTTGACTTCAAAGCGGAAGTAGATTCACTGATCGAAAAAGGCGAGAAAAAAGAGATTGCGATCATGCAAACTCTTCGTAAATATATTGTAGATTCGGAAAAAATACTGTTCGAAGGCGACGGATACAGCGAAGAATGGGAGAAAGAAGCTGAAAGAAGAGGTTTACCAAATGTGAAAACCACTCCTAAAGCTCTGGATGCAATGATCACTCCTAAAGCAACCAAACTTTATGCTGAAACCGGCGTTTACAACGAAAAAGAACTGCACGCACGTCACGAAATTCTGCTGGAAGATTATGTGAAGAAAGTGCAGATCGAAGCCCGCGTAATCGGCGATCTCGCTACCAACACCATCCTCCCGTCTGCTATCAGCTACCTGAACGACCTGGTAACTAATATCAACGGTCTGAAAGGAATTGGCCTGGGCGACGAATCAGTAAAAGCTCAAAAACAAATTGCTGCTAAAATAGCTGAACATATTAATGTTATTAGTGAAAATGTACAGGCTATGATCGAGGCGCGTAAGGTAGCTAACAAGCTTACCGACAGCCGTCAGAAAGCGATTGACTACTGTGAAAAGATTAAGCCGTACTTTGATGTTATCCGCTACCACTCCGACAAACTGGAGTTCCTGGTGGACGACAAAAAATGGGCGCTGCCTAAATACAGAGAGCTGCTTTTCTTGCGATAAAACCGTAAGATTGTTTTGGTGTATGATTAGCCCCGGATTTTCATCCGGGGCTTTGTTTTTGAAATATCCCCCCGTGTCAGCTTAATAACATCCGGCAGCCGGATACAACTAATTCCTTATCTTCGCTGTACCAAAAATTTTTACATCCTTCCTACTTCCAGATACACCTCAATAGCGAGTTTTTCTTAATCCAAAAAGATCCCCAACATGAAAAAGTGTTACCATCCGGCACCTGGTGCCATCGCCTTGCTATTTACAATGCTGCTCAGCAATTGTGTAAAGCCCCCGATTATTATCCCCGGTCAGAAACATTACCAAGTTGCCCAATTAATGGGAGAGATCCCATTCCGCGGGCCGGATACCATCCGGGTCAGCTACAACTCCAAACATTATCCCATCCAGATTGCCGGTCAACACATCAGTACCGGTTATCCCCAGTACTTATTTGGATATGACGACCAGTACAGGCTCAGGATTCTGATAGGCGCCTATTACGACGGTAATCCTGCCTACGAACTGGCGCACAAGTATTTATGTGACCAAAAAAAAAGAGTGATTTCGGACAGTACTTTTGAATTCGGCTACTACGACAGAAATACCCTCACACTGATTGATTTCCATCTTTTATTCTCGGTCAAAAAATACGTATATGATAATCAGGACAGAATTACCCAGGTAACAGAAGAACGCTTCCCTGGCACCTCTTATACCGAAATGCGTACCACTACATTCTTTTACAATTCGTCCGGCAACGCATATAAGATTAATTCTGTCATAAAATATTCTGACAACAGCATCTCCTCCTCTGATGCATTTCCAGTGTACGACAATAAAGTAAACCCTCATCAGCTGCATCCGGTTTGGCAACTGATAGATATTGATTACAGCAGAAACAATGCGTTTATAGCTGATTCATACAATAATTACGGACTGCCGGTACATATTAATACTGGAGCCAAATTGAGTGAAATTGTATTCCTGTTAAACTCTTTCAGTAGTCTTGAAATCGCTTATGAATATAAGTAAGCCATACTTTCTGCGGATGTAAAAAGCATAAAAAAAGTCCTCCTGATCAGGAGGACTTTTCAAAATAATATATCCGTTACCGTTATACCAGCTTAAACGTTTCTGTAAACTTGGTGGTAAAGTTACCTTTACGGAAGTTTTCATCGCGCATCAGCTGCTGGTGGAAAGGAATCGTTGTTTTTACCCCTTCAATCACAAACTCACTGAGGGCGCGTTCCATTGTGTTGATCGCTTCCTCACGGGTTTGCGCCATGGTGATAATTTTCGCCACCATAGAATCATAGTACGGCGGAATTACATAACCGGCATAGATGTGTGAATCCACTCTCACACCATGACCACCGGGAATATGCAGGGTTGTAATTTTACCCGGAGACGGACGGAAATCGTTGTAAGGATCTTCCGCATTGATACGGCACTCGATGGCGTGCATCTGTGGCGTATAATTTTTTCCGGAGATAGGAATACCTGCAGCAATCTTGATCTGCTCTTTTACCAGGTCGAAGTTGATCACTTCTTCTGTAACCCCGTGTTCTACCTGGATACGTGTGTTCATTTCCATGAAGTAGAAATTGCGGTGCTTGTCTACCAGGAATTCAATGGTACCTACGCTTTCATAATTGATAGCGCTGGCGGCCCTGATAGCAGCATCTCCCATTTTCTCACGCAGTTCAGGCGTCATGAACGGAGAAGGTGATTCTTCTACCAGCTTCTGGTGACGACGCTGGATAGAGCAATCCCTTTCGCTGAGGTGACATACTTTACCGTATTGATCGCCCGCTACCTGGATTTCAATATGATGGGGTTCTTCCACGAATTTCTCCATGTAGATACCATCATTGCTGAAGGATGCACGGGCTTCATTTTTAGCCATGTTGTAGGCTGTTTCCAGCTCACTTTCTTCCCATACCACACGCATACCTTTACCACCGCCACCGGCAGTAGCTTTGATGATTACCGGAAGGCCCATGCTTTTAGCGATAGCTTTCGCCTCTTCCACGCTCTGGAGCAAACCTTCAGAACCTGGAATAACCGGTACACCGGCAGCAATCATGGTTTCTTTGGCAGTCATCTTATCTCCCATTCTGCGGATCATTTCCGGAGTGGGGCCGATGAACTTAATACCGTGTTCACCGCAGATTTCAGCGAAGCGGGCATTTTCTGCCAGGAAGCCATATCCGGGGTGGATCGCATCTGCATTGGTGATTTCTGCAGCTGCCATCAGGTGAGGGATGTTCAGATAAGACTCTGAGCTTTGTGGCTTGCCTATGCATACTGCTTCATCGGCAAATTTCACATGCAGACTGTCTTTATCCGCTGTTGAATAAACTGCCACCGTCTTAATACCCATTTCCTTACAGGTACGGATAATCCGAAGGGCAATTTCACCACGGTTGGCAATCAATATTTTTTTGAACATTGTTTTCCTTATAAGTTAATAATAGCTGTTAGCTTTTAGCTGTTAGCCTTTAGCGATCAGCGCACTACCATTGGTAAGTCTGAAAACTAAAGGCTAACGGGTAAAGGCTATTATTATGGTTCAACTAAAAATAAAGGTTGATCATATTCTACCGGAGAAGCGTCATCTACCAGTACTTTCACGATTTTCCCACTTACTTCACTCTCTATTTCGTTGAATAACTTCATTGCTTCGATGATGCATACCACTTTACCGGAAGTTACTTCGTCACCAACATTTACGAATGGTGCTTTATCCGGACCGGCGCTGCGGTAGAAGGTACCAATCATGGGAGATTTGATGGTTACCAGGTTATCTGCTTTGGCAGGTGCAGCAGGTGCAGCGGCTGGTGCTGCGGTGGCCGGAGCTGCTGCAGGAGTTACAGCGGCTACTGCCTGTACGGGTGCCATAGTTGCAGGAACAGTGATTACCTGCTGAACTTCATTATCCTTCTGCTTTATTGTAATCTTAAACTTGTCCTGTTCAATGCTCAGTTCACTGATATTTGATTTGTTGATCATTTTTACCAGTTCCTGAATCTGTTTAAAGTCCATGTAGACAGTTTTTGGTTTAGAAATATATAGAATATGACAAATACTATTTCACGCATTCAGGAACTTTGTTTCAGAAAGATATCTCTCAGAAACAAAATTCCTTTTCTCCGAAAACCAGTATTTCAGAAATGCTTATGCTTTTACTCTTTCGATGTATTCACCATTTTTGGTGTTCACACGGATCAGTTCTCCCTCGTCTACAAACAGTGGAACCATAACAGTGGCGCCGGTTTCAACAGTAGCTGGCTTCAGGGTACGGGTAGCCGTATCACCTTTCACTCCGGGTTCAGAATAAGTTACCAGTACTACAATTTTATCAGGTAATTCAACAGCCATGTACTGATCGGTTTCTGTATTGATCTGTACACTTACTTCCTGTCCTTCTTTCAGGAACTGAGGTGCATCGATAGCTGTTTCCGGCATAGCGATCTGCTCAAATGTTTCATTGTCCATGAAGTTGTAGCCGGTATCATCTTTATATAAATACTGAAAAGGTTTCTTCTCAATACGGATCGGAAAGATAGTATCACCTGAGTTCCAGGTGTGCTCAATGGAACGGCTATTGTCAACGCCCTTCAATTTAGCCCAAACCTTTGCGGCTGCACGGGCGGTTTTGTTCTGACCAAACTCTACAACAGAATACAAGCTGTTGTCCAGCTTGATAATTAATCCTGTTCTGATATCTGCGGTGGTAGCCATAAATAGGTTACTGATTTTAAGTTAAAAATTTATACGGATTGCAAAAGTAAAAATTTTCGCATATGAACAAGCAACTAATTCCCAAAATTAGAGAGATTAGTCCCTTTTCGGCTCAATTTTCGGCTTTTTTATTCAAATAATGACATTTATCCGGTAATTTTAAACTCAAATCAAGAAACTTTTATAAGTATGCGCTACGTGTTTTTCGTTATTTTAAGCTGTTTACCCGTGTTTTTGATGGCCCAAACGCCTGCTAATTCCAGCACCAAAGCACCTTATTTACAATACCCGATTATACCTGCCTTTCCGCTAAGCCTTGTTGATGGCCACACTATTACCAAAAATGACCTGAAGAAAAATGAGAAAACCATGCTCTTTGTATTCAGTGTAGATTGTGATCACTGCAAACACCTCACCGAGGAAATGTTGAAAAATATTGACAAGTTCAAAAAAACACAGATTGTGATGGTCACTCCCTTCAGAGTGGAACAAATGAAGGAATATTACGACCATTACAAAATCCAGAACTATCCCAACATCATCATGGCCAGTGAACCTTCCCGGCAGATCATGTACTTTTATGACCTCCATTATTTCCCTGGCTTGTATATATATAATAAGAAACAACAGTTTGTAAAAGGTTTTGAGGGAACAGTAAAGCTCGATTCGTTGCTACTTTACCTCAACAAATAATGCTTTGTGAAAATGTAGCCGCCAGCGGATTATTGTAAGGCCGAATCATTACATTTGTTTAATCACATTCATTCTTCACTTTTAAAGCTAAAGACAAAATGAAAGTTACAGTAGTAGGAGCCGGGAATGTAGGCGCAACGTGTGCCAATGTACTGGCCCACAAAGATTTTCTGCAGGAGGTGGTTTTATTGGATATTAAAGAAGGAACGGCTGAAGGTAAGGCGCTGGACACATGGCAGCAGGCTCCCATTGATTATTACAGCACCAAAATTACAGGGGTAACCAACGACTACACCAAAACCGCGAACAGCGATGTAGTGGTAATCACTTCCGGGCTTCCCCGTAAACCCGGTATGAGCAGGGATGACCTGATTTCTACCAATGCCAATATTGTGAAATCGGTTACCGAAAATATTACAAAACATTCTCCGGATGCCATCATTATTATTGTAAGCAACCCGCTGGATGTAATGACCTATTGCAGCTACCTCACCGCAAAGAAAGACAGCAGCAAGGTATTTGGCATGGCAGGCATCCTGGATACTGCCCGTTACCGCGCTTTCCTGGCCGATGAAATAGGCTGCTCACCAAAAGACATCCAGGCGATCCTGATGGGTGGTCATGGCGATACAATGGTTCCTTTGCCCCGTTATACCACTGTTGGCGGTATTCCCGTAACAGAACTGGTATCCAACGAAAAACTGGAAGCTATTATCCAGCGCACAAAAGTAGGTGGCGGTGAAATCGTAAACCTCCTCGGTACTTCTGCATGGTATGCTCCCGGCGCCGCAGCTGCACAGATGGTGGAAGCCATTGTAAAAGATGAAAAACGCATTTTCCCCGTTTGCGCGTGGCTTACCGGCCAGTACGGACTGAAAGATATTTACCTGGGCGTACCCGTAGTATTGGGCAAAAAAGGAATCGAGAAAATCATCGAACTACAACTCAATCCTGCCGAAAAAGAATTACTGAATACCTCTGCACAACATGTAAAAGAAGTGATGGACGTATTGGATAAAATGCAATCCGCTACTGCCTGATCAGAATTCCACTGACTTTATTCTTTAAAAAAATTTTGGGGAGATGAAAGCAATACGTCGCTTTCTTCTCCCCACATCTTTTTAAAATCTCTCCTGCTGAATATAAATCCGCATTTATTCGTAATTTTACCCTGATCCTGAAGTCGGCTAAAGCAGTCTAAATGAAGCAGTTCTAAATAGTTTCATAAAATTTGGTTTAACTCTGAATATATGTCTAACCTGGAAAAACTGATTACGCAAAAAACATTTGAAAACGAAAATCAACGAGGTCTGATAAGCCTGATTTTCATCGGGAACTGGATAACGTCCCGTCATCAGCAATTTTTTAAACGCTATGGTATCACCATGCAGCAGTTTAATATCCTGCGGATTCTTCGGGGGCAACATCCCCAGGCCGCCAGCATCAACATCTTAAAGGAAAGAATGCTCGATAAAATGAGCGACGTATCCCGCCTGGTAGAAAGGCTCCGCAAAGCAGACCTGGTGGAACGTAAGAACAGTGAAATGGACAGGCGCGCAGTAGATGTCCGTATCAACGACAAGGGCCTGCAGCTGCTGAAGTTAATCGATAACGAAATCAGGCAACTGGATAACACCCTCCAGTCGTTAAACGAGAAAGAAGTTATCCAGCTGAATAAATTACTGGATAAAATGCTGGACAGCTATCATTAATTAAATCTCTTCCAGGTAGTTAAGATCTTTGCCAAACGTTTCTTCCACCTTCCAGGCTGTAATCAACGCAACGCCAATACAAACCACCGCCACAATAGCCCCGCTTTGAAGGAAAGTAAAATATTTCTGTACTTGTATAAATAAGATAGAGATCAACGGTAGCATTCCCCTTGCAAAGTTAGGAACAGTAGTAGCCACGGTAGCCCGCAGATTGGTACCAAAGCTTTCGGCTGCAATCGTCACAAAAATTGCCCAGAACCCCACGCTGAAGCCGAGTATACAACATACGGTATAAAACACCCATGTTTCCACACCATGCAGGTTTAAATATACTGCTACCATTATCCCGGTTAAAGCGAGGAATAACAGCATCACCTTCCGGCGGCTTCTCCATAACTGGCTGATTAAACCGGAGGCGAAATCGCCCACTACCAGCCCGGCGTAACAAAACGCTATCGCGTCGCCAGGACTGATGGCGCCTTTTACGTTCATCATAGCGGCAAACTTGTTGGAGAAAGCAATAAGGATGCCCACCACAAACCAGGTAGGAGTACCCAGCAACATACATTTCAGGTATTTGATAAACCGTTCGCGGTTGGTGAACAATGCCATAAAACTTCCCCTGGAAGCGGCAGACGACTTTACTGCATTAAACAAATGCGATTCCATAACGCTTACCCGCAGCACCAGCAATGCCAGTCCCAGACCGCCTCCTATGAAATAACAGATGCGCCAGTCGCCCACCAGTTTGGCGATGAGGTTGGCTGCCACTGCGCCGGAAACCCCTACGGTAGCTACAATCATGGTACCATAGCCCCGCTTCTCCTTCGGCAGTATTTCCGACACCAGCGTGATGCCTGCGCCCAGCTCTCCTGCCAGCCCGAAGCCGGCCACAAAGCGCCACAACACGTATCCGTTGATGCCCTGCACAAAACCATTGGCAATATTGGCAACAGAATAAATGAGGATAGAACCGAACAATACGCTCAGCCTTCCTTTTTTATCTCCGATAATACCCCAGAAAATACCCCCGATGAGTAATCCCACCATCTGGATATTAATCAGCAGCAGACCGGCGCCGGCATCAATTTCACTATCGGGTAATCCCAGTGATTTCAAACTCGGAACCCTTACAATTGTAAATAGCAGGAGATCGTAAATATCCACGAAATAGCCCAGCGATGCCACTATAACGGCAATATTGAAAATGGAGACGGGACGGTTGTCGGCTTTCATCTTTTAATTTGGTTGACGATAATAACGGGAATAAAAAAAAGGGCCTCATTTAAAGGCCCTTTTAAAGATATAAAAAATTATAATGGAGAATCAGTTTTTTCTGTTTCAGCAGGTGTGTGTGCATGCTGCGGTTTTGCTTTACCAAATATTACTTTAATAAGTACCGGTAAGGTAGTGATTACTACTATTACCAGGATGATCAGTTCCAGGTGATTTTTCAGATTAGGAAAAGCTCTATCCAGGTAGTGGCCCGCCAGCATCATGGAAAATACCCATGCAAAGGAGCCGATAATATTAAAGAACATAAATTTCTTACCGTCCATGCCAACCATACCCGCCACTATAGGCGCAAAAGTACGGATGATAGGCAGGAAGCGGGCAAAGAAGATAGCGCCGCCGCCATACTTCACAAAAAACTCATGGGCCTGGTGCAGGTGTTTCTTTCTGAAAAAGAAAGTATCCTTCTTCTTAAATAAAATAGGTCCGGATTTTTTACCAAACCAGAAGCCAACCATATTTCCGAGCACACCTGCGGTGGCAATCAGGAACATAATCACCACAAATGGAAGATCAAAGAAGCTGCGGCAAAGGTCTTCGCTGTAGATACCCGCTACAAAGAGCAGGGAATCCCCCGGCAAGAAGAATCCAATGAAAAGACCTGTTTCTGCAAATATAATTGCCAGTAACAGGTAAAGGCCACCATGTTCAATAATCCACGAGGGATTAATGAGGTGTTTAAAAAACTCAATAATCTGGTCCATGCTAAATACGCTATTTCTATTTCTGAAGTGGTAAAATAATCAATAAACTGTTACGCATTTGTTAAGTTAGGCTTTGGCAATATCTTCTGTTGGCGGCGTAAGCTTGTTTTCCCATTTGGAAACCACGGCAGTAGCCATTGCATTTCCGATAACATTTGTAGCAGAACGACCCATGTCCAGCAAATGATCCACCCCCAGCAGCAATATCAGGCCGGCTTCAGGGATCTTGAACATCGACAGTGTGCCGGCAATTACTACCAGGGAAGCGCGGGGTACGCCCGCAATACCTTTACTGGTAATCATTAATACCAGCAACATAGTAATCTGCTGGTCGATGCTCAGGTGCATACCATATGCCTGGGCAATAAATAAGCTGGCAAAGGTCATGTACATCATGGATCCATCCAGGTTAAAGGAGTAGCCCAGGGGTAATACAAAGCTGACAATGCGGCTGTCGCAGCCAAATTTTTCCAGCTCTTCCATTGTGCGTGGATAGGCCGCTTCACTGCTGGCTGTGCCAAAAGCCAGTAACAGCGGGTCTTTGATCATTCCCAGGAGTTTGAATACCTGTTTGCCCAGGATCAGTCCACCTACCAGGGAAATAACCACCCACAAACACAGGAGTCCGAAATAAAACTGTAAAATAAACTTACCATAGGTTACCAGTACAACAGGGCCTTTCAGGGCGATGATACCGGCCATAGCGCCAAATACTGCGAACGGGGCGAAGTTCATTACAAAACCGGTTACTTTCAGCATGATGTGGGCAACACTGTCCAGCAGCTTTACCACCGGGTTGGCTTTTTCACCTATGGCTGCCGCTGCTACGCCAAAGAAAATGGCAAATACCACGATCTGTAGTATTTCATTATGCGCCATTGCATCTACTACGCTGTCCGGTACTACGTGACGGAAAAATCCTTTCAGGGTCATATCCGCCTTGGCAATGCCGGAAGAGGCATGTTCATCAGGCAGGGGCAACGCCAGTGATAATCCTGGTTTGAGCAGGTTAACCAATACCAGGCCGAGAAACAATGATACAAAGGTTGCACTGATAAACCACAGCATCGTTTTTCCGCCGATACGGCCAACGGCTTTTATGTCGCCCAGCTTGGCCACTCCCACCACGAGGGTGGAGAATACCAGCGGGGCAATGATCATTTTAACAAGACGGAGGAAGATATCTGTAAGAATGGAGATATTATCAGCGAAGATCTGCGGTGTGTCTTTGGCGCCTGTTGTAACAGGAGCATTACCATAGGTAAGGAAAACACCATAACCTGTGCCTATTCCGATTACCATAGCAATGAATATATATAAAGTAAGCAGATTCGATGATTTCTTCATGCGTAGCCAGAATTTATCTTGTATAATTAAAAGTTGTAACCGGAAAATTTCCCAAAAATAAGGTTAAGCAGCTAAACATGCGCTTTAGCAGGTAAAATAAAACTATCTGTTTTTGATTTTAGATATTATATTTGGCGATCAACAGAATACAACAACAACTAAACTACCTTAAAACATCAACCACAATACGACTGCGTATGAGCAAACTCTTTGCTAAAAAACAACTGTCTGTTTTATTGGCCGAAGCTGGAGAATCTGAAAAGGGTCTGAAAAGGACGCTTGGTGCAGGTTCTCTTATAGCATTAGGTATTGGCGCTATTATTGGCGCCGGCCTCTTTGTAAGAACAGCTGCAGCTGCCGGTCAACATGCCGGACCTGCTGTCACCATTTCCTTCATTATTGCTGCTATAGGTTGTGCGCTGGCTGGTTTATGCTACGCAGAATTTGCTTCCATGATTCCTATTGCCGGAAGCGCCTATACTTATTCCTATGCTACACTGGGAGAATTTATTGCCTGGATCATTGGTTGGGACCTTGTGCTGGAATATGCGCTGGGAGCGGCTACCGTAGCTATTGGCTGGTCGCAGTATCTCAACAAGTTGCTTACCAATGTCTTTCACGTCACGATACCGTACCAGTGGTGTCACAGTCCTTTTGAAACGTCTGATGCCGGTGTACAGGGTATCATGAACGTTCCATCCCTGTTCATCCTGCTGGCGCTCACGATGCTGCTGATCAGGGGAACACAGGGTTCTGCCATTGTGAATAACATCATCGTTATCACCAAAGTGGCGATCGTACTGTTATTCATCTTCCTGGGATGGAAATTTATCAACCCTGCTAACCATACGCCTTTTACCATTCCTGCAGATGCCGGTACAGTAAAAATGCACAATGGTCAGATCGTGGATTATTCCAACTTCTGGAATCATGGCTGGGCCGGGGTGCTCAGGGGGGCCGGGGTAGTATTCTTTGCTTTCATTGGTTTTGATGCGGTATCTACTGCTGCACAGGAAACCAAGAATCCTAAAAAGAATATGCCGATTGGTATCCTCGTGTCACTGGCAGTTTGTACCTTATTGTATATCCTGTTTTCTTTTGTGCTTACCGGTATCGCGCCTTTCACCGACTTCCTGAAAGCAGGTGGTGAAGCGTCTGTAGCTTACGCTATTGATACTTATATGCCTGGTTACTCCTGGTTGTCTACTTTCATCACCGTGGCTATCCTGGCGGGGTTCTCCTCCGTTATCCTGGTGATGTTGCTGGGTCAGACAAGGGTATTTTACTCTATGAGTAACGATGGACTGGTACCAGCTGTATTTGCCAAACTGCATCCTAAATACCGTACTCCTTACCGTTCACAGTGGATGTTCTTCGTTTTCGTATCCCTGTTTGCTGCGTTCATTCCGGACAATGTGGTAGGTGATATGACCAGTATAGGTACCCTGTTTGCCTTTGTGCTGGTGTGTATTGGTATTATTGTAATGCGTAAAACCAACCCGGAAATACCGCGCGCCTTTAAAACGCCGTGGGTGCCGTTTGTTCCTTTGCTGGGAGCGGCTTTCTGCCTTACCATGATCATTAGCCTCGGTATAGAAAACTGGGCGCGTTTGTTTGTATGGCTGGGGATTGGCTTTGTTGTTTACTTCGGCTATAGTGTAAAACACAGTAAGGCCCGTAAATTATTGAAATAGTTTAGGAAGATTAATACTTCCGGATATCATATGAAGCGGAGAACAGAACAAAGGGGTTTACCCTTGTTTTGTTCTCCGCTTTAGTTAAAATCAGGGGAAGCCGCTATTCTGGTACCTGAAAATCCTTATTTTTGCGTTCTGTTTTTAAAAGTCATAATAAATATATCCACTCCAATGGGAAGAATATTTGAAGTAAGAAAATCGACCATGTTTGCCCGCTGGGATAAGATGGCGAAAGCATTTTCAAGAATAGGTAAGGAAATAGCCATCGCCGTAAAGGCGTCTGGTCCTGATCCGGATAACAACCCCGCACTCCGCCGCTGCATTCTCAATGCAAAGAGTGTTAACATGCCTAAAGACCGTGTAGACGCAGCTATCAAGCGTGCTATGGGTAAAGACAAAACTGATTATGAAGAAGTTGTGTATGAAGGCTATGCTCCTCACGGCGTGGCAGTGATCATTGACACCGCTACTGATAATACTACCCGTACTGTAGCCAATCTGCGTATGCACTTCACCAAAGGTGGTGGCAGCTTAGGTAATAGCGGATCTGTTGGATTTTTATTTAACCGCGTAGGTGAATTCAAAATAAAGAATGCCGGCCAGGATCTGGAAGAACTGGAACTGGAACTGATTGATTTTGGTTTGGAAGAAGTGGGAGAAGATAGTGAAGGCAACATCATTATCCGTGCTGCATTTACCGAATTTGGCAACATGGCCAAAGCGCTGGAAGAAAAAGGACTGGAAGTGATCAGCTCTGAGCTGAAGCGTATCCCAACCACCACTGTTGAACTGAATGATGAGCAGGCAAAAGAAGTACTGGAACTGGTGGATCGTTTGGAGCAGGATGAAGATGTACAGCAGGTTTTCTACAATCTGAAATAGGATATTACTCCATATAAAAAAGGAAACGTCCGCCATTACAGCGGACGTTTTCCATTGGATACGGTTAACTTTCTAAAACCAAAAAACAGCTAAACTTTAGCGATGGTGTGTGTGCGTCCCAGGTCATCTGCGATGAACATGAGTCCCTTACCGTGGTAGGTTTCAAGTCTTACGGCAGGGTCTTGCGCAATGTGTTTACGAAGACGGGTCAGATAAACGTCCATCACACGTGAAGCGAAAAAATCTTCCTGTCCCCAGATAACGGACAGGATATCATCTTTCTTCAGTTTTTTATTAGAATTCTCGCATAGAAAGCGAAGCAACTCCGCTTCTTTTGGGGCCATACGAACATGGGAGTCGGCATTTTTGTGCCGGATATGATATTGTGAATAATCGAAGATCAGGTTACTGATGGTGTATACTACGCGGCGCTCACTTTTCAGTAGCCGGCTGCGTTTCAGGTATACTTCCACACGGCAGATCATTTCCTGCATATTGAAGGGCTTGGTGATATAGTCATCCGCGCCGGCTTCAAATCCCTGCAGCCTGTCCTGTTCCATATAACGGGACGAAGTAAAAATGATGGGGATGTTTTCATCCATCGACCGGATGTCTCCTGCAAGGGCAAACCCGTCTTTTTTAGGCATTACCACATCCAGTATGCACAGGTCAAATACATGTTTCTGGAATTTTTCCCAACCTTCCTGGCCGTTCTCGCAGAAGTTTACGTTGTAACCGGCGCGCTCCAGGTGTCTTTTTACCACTTTGGCAAAAAATACATCGTCCTCTACCAAAAGAATGCTTGATTGCATGTAACGTTGGTTTTAAGCGAAATAAATAGATTTTAGTTGCAGACGTACCTTTAAATAAGTGTAGTAGGTACCTTTATCCAAAAATAAATAACATAATCATAACCCCGGTCATCCATCCTATTCACTTCTGAAGGCATCATTCATTTCAACCATTCAGTTACGCGGTATACCCCAAAGACTACTATTTTCTGTTTTGCACTTCTACTTACTATAACCTGTTTATTCGCTTAACGGGTAATCCTAATTGATAATATTTTTAGGATTTCCTTCCAGGAAGGCTTTTATGTTTTCCACCGCTGTATGCATCAACCGTTTCCGGGCGGCCTGGGTAGCCCAGGCAATATGTGGTGTAATAATGGTATTAGGTGCGGTGATCAAAGGATTTCCTGCCGGTGGCGGCTCCGTAGATAATACATCCAGCGCGGCGCCGGCAATAATTCCTTTCTCCAGGGCCTCCGCCAGATCAGCCTCCCGGATCAACGGGCCGCGACTGGTATTTACCAGGAAGGCATTTTTTTTCATCGTGGCCAGCAGGGCGGCGTTCACAAACTCTTTATTGGCCGGATTCAGCGGGCAATGCAACGATATAATATCTGCCTCCCGGAAGCAGGTAGCCAGGTCCACAAAAGTAACGCCGGGCATGGCATCCCTGTCGGGGTGTTTATGATGGGCTATCACTTTCATCCCAAACGCCAGGGCAATACGGGCCACCGCCTGTCCTATCTGCCCCAGTCCAACTATACCCAGCGTGTTGCCCGCCAGTTCTGTGAGCGGCGTTTTCCAATAACTGAAATCAATACTGCTGCTCCACTCCCCTGCCCGCACACTTGCAGCATGCAAACCGGTATGATGACATAATTCAAGGATCAGCGCAAAAGTCAGCTGCGCAACAGAGGTAGTGCTGTATGCCGGTACATTCGTTACCGGAATATGACGGCTTCTTGCTGCCTGTATATCCACTATGTTAAACCCTGTAGCCGTTACGCCTATATATTCCAGTTGTGGCAACTGCTGAATAGTTTCCCCGCTTACGATGGCTTTATTGGTTAAGATGATATGTGCATTCTTTGATCTGGCGGCTACTTCCTTTTCGGGTGTACGATCGTATAATGTTACGTTGCCCAATGCCTGTAACCCGCTCCAGTCGAGGTCGCCGGGGTTTAATGTATGCCCGTCGAGTACTACAATATTTTTCATGGTCTTCGTTTTATCAAACAAGATACATCATACATGAAATAATCATTAACTCCATTTCCATCTCTTTCTGCATCCAAAAAATCATCTCACCTTTGCTGCGCCATAATAGCAAAATACCTCTAAGCCTGCAAACTGCTTAATTTAAGAAGCCACCATATCAGCAGATAAATGCTGTTATGGTGGCTTCGCCAATTAAAAGAAAAGCCGGCTCCTGTTAAGGTAACCGGCTTTAGTATGATTTGAAAGTGCAGCTATTCCTGCATCATCTCCATAATTACTTTTACTACATCTTCTGTATTGGGCTTGGAGAAATAATCCCCGTCGGAGCCATAAGCCGGGCGATGGGCCTGCGCACTCATTGTGCGGGGCGATACATCCAGCCAGCGGTAGCCGCCTTGTTTTTCAATTACCTGCTGGAACATATAAGCAGTTCCGCCACCAGGTACATCTTCATCTATAAAGAGGATGCGGTTGGTTTTCTGTAATGATTCCACAATACTATGATGGATGTCGAATGGCAGTAAAGTCTGCACATCGATCAGCTCACAGGAGATTCCTGTTTCCGCCAGTGTCACCATTGCTTCTTCCACAATACGCGTCATAGAACCATAGGTAACGATGGTTACATCTGTTCCTTCATGCAGTATTTCCGGTATGCCCAATGGTACGGTATAGGTTTCCAGGTTGGCCGGTAATTTTTCTTTCAGACGGTAACCGTTTAAAGATTCTATCACCAGGGCCGGTTCGTTGGCCTGTAACAATGTGTTATACATTCCTGCTGCCTGAACCATGTTACGTGGCACACACACGTGCATGCCGCGCAGGGAATTGATGATCATGCCCATTGGGGAGCCGCTGTGCCAGATGCCTTCCAGGCGATGGCCGCGGGTACGTACTATCAGCGGGCAGTGCATAATTCCTTTGGTGCGGTATTGCAGGGAAGCCACGTCATCGCTGAGTGGCTGCAGGCCGTACAGGAGGTAGTCGAGATACTGGATTTCAGCAATGGGGCGCAGACCGCGCAATGCCAGTCCTATTCCCTGTCCCATGATGGTCAGTTCACGGATACCGGTATCGGCTATACGTACTTTACCATGTTTCTGTTGCAGTCCGGCAAAGCCCTGGTTCACGTCGCCAATCTTCCCTACATCTTCTCCGAAAGCAAATACGCGGTCGTTGTTGGTAAACAGCTGATCAAAATATTTATTCAGTATTTCATAGCCGTTTACGGTGATGCTGTCTGCTTCGTATGCAGCCGGTACTACCGGTACATTCAGGGCAGAGTTCACACCAGTGGCGTGGAGCAGTGTATTATACACTTCTTTTTCACCGGCCAGGTAAGTATCATAATATTGCTGCAATGCCTGTATGGCGGCATCTGATTTCAGGTGCCGGTGTTTCAGGAGGATCATGGCGCTTGCCTTCAGGATATCGCGGCGGAGCGGCTCGCGGTTATTCTGCAGGTCGCGGATGAACGTGTTGATCATGTTTGCATCGGCGCCTTCAATAGCGGCTACCGGTGCTGCCAGGGCAGTAAATGACTGCACCTGTTCTTTGATTGGTGTGATATATTTTTCCCAGGCAGCTTTGCGGGCGTTCTGTGCTTTTACTTTTGCTTCTGCTTCAACAGCGCGCAGGGTTTCCTCTTCGCATAAAGCATTTTCGATAATCCAGGAACGCATCTTCACATTGCAGTCGAATTCCCGTTCCCAGGAAAGACGTTCCTTGCTTTTGTACCGTTCGTGTGAACCACTGGTAGAGTGGCCCTGGGGCTGGGTGATTTCTTCCACATGAAACAGTGCAGGAATGTGCGTTTCGCGGATCTTGCGGATAGCCGCTTCAAACACTTCGCACATGCCGGCATAATCCCAGCCTTTTACATTATATATATCAAAGCCGTTGGATTCTTCCGTTTTGCGGAAGCCTTCCAGTGCGGCGCTGATTGAGCCTTTGGTAGTTTGATATTTGCGGGGTACGGAAATACCGTAACCATCGTCCCATACAAATACGGCGAGTGGCACCTGTAAAACACCGGCGGCATTCATGGTTTCCCAGAAATGGCCTTCCGACGTAGAGGCGTCACCGATAGTAGCGAAACAGATTTCGTTACCGTTGTTGGAAAGATTTTTATATGAATGCAAGGCTTCTACCTCACGAAACATTTTAGAGGCATAGGCAAGGCCCAGTGCGCGGGGCATTTGCCCGGCTGTAGGCGCCATGTCGGCAGCAGAGTTTTTCATCTGCGTCAGATTGAGCCAGTTGCCATCCTGATCAAGATTCGGGGTGGCATAATGGGAGTTCATCTGCCGGCCGCCTGAAAAAGGGTCATTTTCCAGGTCGGGATCTGCATATAACTGCGAAAAGAATTGTTCGGGAGTGGCGATACCAGTGGCAAATGCAACAGTTTGGTCGCGGTAATAACCGGAACGGAAGTCCCCTGGCTGAAAGTATTTTGACATTGCTATCTGCGCCACTTCTTTTCCATCTCCAAAAATGCCAAACTTTGCCTTACCTGTAAGCACTTCCTTACGGGCCAGCAGACTAACTTCCCTGCTTTCGCAGGCCAACCTGTAATCATTAAGCACCTCCTTACGGAACTCTTCGAATGATAACCGGCTTTCTAAATTCATAGCTAGTTCGTTATTTTCTATCATGCCTCATGGTTAAAGTACAAAAGTAAGGTTAATTATACAGTTGAAAAATGCTGTGAATCTTTCATTTAAAATAATCTGATTTTTTTTAATAAGATTTTAATAAATTATAAGGTTTATAATGCTTTTTGGCTGTAAATTTGTTCTAACCAAGAAAGATATCAATATTTTTTAACCGGTCGCTTTAAAACCATCATATGAAAATGAAAAAATTTATCTTATCCCTGTTTGCGAGCATGCTGCTGACTACAGCGCTGTGGGCCCAGACCGCTCCAGCACAGAATCCGGCAGATACAAAAGTAAAATTTGCCAAAGAAACTGTTGATTTTGGTAAAACTGAATTAAACAAGCCAGTTACTGTTGATTTTGAATTTACTAACATTTCCAAAGAACCGGTGTTGATTGAAGCTGCCCGTGCAAGTTGCGGCTGCACTACCCCTAAATGGACGCAGGAACCTATTTTACCTGGTAAAAAAGGTAAAGTAACCGCGAGCTACAGCGCAAACGGTTTAGGTCAGCAGAATAAAACCATCTGGGTAAAGTTCAGAGGCGTGGATCAGGACAAGGAACTGCACTTAACAGGTACAGTTGGTTCCAACAACAAGTAACTACCACACTTTAAAACATACTAAGACCTTACAGCACATGCTGTAAGGTTTTTTTGTTGCCCATCCTATCCCCTATCTTTGCAATGCAAAAGTCAAAACAATTTTATGCCTACCATTAGCCAGAGAGGTGAGCAAATGCCATCTTCTCCCATCAGAAAGCTTGTACCATTCGCCGAAGCAGCCAAGAAAAAAGGGGTGAAAGTATACCACCTGAACATCGGGCAACCGGACATCGAAACACCAAAACCCGTACTGGATGCGGTACGCCATTCAGAATTCAAGATCCTCGAGTACAGCCACAGCGCAGGTTTTGAAAGTTACCGCCGTAAACTGGTCACTTATTACGACCGGTTCAACATTGCAGTGAACCACAACCAGATCATTGTTACCACCGGTGGTTCAGAAGCTATCATATTTGCCTTCATGGCCTGCCTGGATCCGGGAGACGAGGTGATTGTTCCGGAACCTTTTTATGCCAACTACAATGGTTTTGCCGTAGAAGCGGAAATAAAGATCAAAACCATTACCTCCAGTATTGAAACCGGCTTCGCTTTACCCGCAATGGCCGATTTTGAAAAAGCAATTACCCCACGCACCAAAGCCATCATGATCTGTAATCCCAATAACCCCACCGGTTATCTTTACAGTAAAGAAGAGATGGAAGTGTTGAAACAGCTTTGCCTGAAATACAACCTGTTCCTCTTCTCTGATGAGGCTTACCGGGAGTTTTGCTATACCGGCGAACATTTCTCCGCTATGAACCTGGAAGGAATGGAAAACAATGTGATCCTGATGGATACCATTTCTAAAAGATACAGTGCCTGCGGAGGCCGCGTTGGCGCCTTTGTAACTAAAAACCAACAGGTACTGGATGCTGTTATGAAGTTTGCCCAGGCCCGCCTGAGCCCTCCCACCTTTGCGCAGATTGCCGGCGAAGCCGCAGTGGATCTGCCTGCTGATTATTTTGATGGTATCAAGGCAGAGTATTTAAGCCGCCGGGATATCCTGGTAAAGATGTTAAACGACATCCCGGGCGTGTTTTGTCCAAATCCAGGTGGCGCCTTCTATGCAATGGCCAGGCTGCCCATCGATGATTCGGATAAATTCTGCCAGTGGGTCCTGGAATCCTTCTCTTACGAGGGGCAAACAGTTATGATGGCGCCGGCAACAGGCTTTTATTCAACCCCGGGGTTGGGAAAAAATGAAGTGCGACTGGCTTATGTACTGAATACAACAGACATTAGTCATGCAATGGTCTGCCTGGAAAAAGCATTGGAGGTATATCCGGGAAAAATTTCCAAATAATTTTTGCGTCAAAACAAGGTGTAAAATCCGAGATGAGAGCCATTAAATACATTACAATAAATTCTATATATGTATTTTTAAAGAAAAATGCAATTATTTAACACTAGATGCTTGGAATTTTCATCTTTTGTTTCGTATATTTGATGTAGAAATAACAACAACGACAAAAATTATCTAATTATAAAAATATTTACAGATACGATGGACTGCAAAATCTAAACTTGTTTAAGAAAAATTTAACCTGCATTATTTCTTATAACGTTTATTTGGTCCGACCTTTGAATTATTAAAAGAAGAAGATTTATCAGTCTTCTGTAAAACTCAAAGATTAACTAAAACGTTTTAGCAAAATATCGTATTTTTGTATCAGTTTTTCATAACGTGGAATTTATAAAGGCAAACGGCTCTGATCACAGAGCCGTATTTTTTTGTCCTAACCCTCCCCTTTTCCACTATTAACAGCTAAAAAACAGCTGAGCTCCCAAAGATTCTGAAAATATTCCCCCTCACGTTTACCTTTTTTCTATAATATTGTTATGTAATAAAACGGGCGGAGCTACCGGCGCTCTTAGCAATGGTAATATCCGTTTGTTTTCATAACGTGGAATTTTAAAATGCAACGGTCCCGATTCCTCGGGACCGTCTTCATTTAAGCAGATTGTCTTCCAGCACTTAGCTGTTAGTATGTAAATTCTTTCCGGTTATGCCTTGTTCGCTTTGATCATCTCAAAGAAATCATCAAACAGGTAACGGCTATCAAACGGACCAGGTGTTGATTCCGGGTGATACTGTACGCTGAACGCAGGTTTATTCTTGATACGGATACCTTCTACAGAGTGATCATTCAGGTTTACGTGGGTCACTTCCACATTTTCACTGGCTGCTACTGCTTTTGCATCTACTGCAAAGCCGTGGTTCTGGGTAGTGATTTCGCACAAGCCTGTTTTCAGGTTCTTTACCGGGTGATTTAAGCCGCGGTGACCGTGGTGCATCTTGTAAGTAGGAATACCATTGGCGAGCGCCAGCAGCTGGTGCCCGAGGCAGATTCCAAACATAGGTCTTTCTGCAGCCAGGATCTTTTTCACAGTGTCTACGGCATAAGTCAGCGGAGCCGGATCGCCGGGGCCGTTGGAAATAAAGTAGGCATGCGGTTTAAATTCCTCGCAAGCTTCGAAAGTGGTATCGGTTGGGAATACCTGCAGGTAAGCGCCTTTATCGGACAGGCATTTCAGCATATTTCTTTTCACGCCGTTGTCGAGCACCGCAATACGGATCTCTGCAGCAGGATCGCCTACGTTGTAAATTTCCGGAGTGGTCACTTCTTTGCAGAGGGCCAGTCCTTCCATGGACGGAACCTTTGCCAGTTCAGCTTTCAGCTGATCCAGGTCCAGGATAGAAGAAGAAATAATGCAGTTCATAGCACCTTTGCTGCGGATGTGGGAAACGAGCGCGCGGGTATCTACGTCATAAATGGCTACCAGGTTATTATCGGTCAGGAACGTTTCCAGTGACTCGTCGGCCATTTTCCTGGAATAGTTGTACGCGATATTTTTAGCGATCAAACCATTGATCTTCACACTGCTGCTCTCTACGTCGTCCTTTTTGGTACCGTAGTTCCCGATGTAGCAGTTGTTCATTATAAGTACCTGTCCTTTATAAGAAGGGTCCGTAAACACTTCCTGGTAACCCGTCATACCGGTATTGAAAGCTAATTCACCGGCGGCTGTGCCAATTTTCCCAAAAGCTTTTCCCTGAAAAACCGTACCGTCTTCTAACAGCAGTATGGCAGGTTGGATGGTTCTTGTCTGAGGCATTTCTGGTATCTGTCTTGTTTTATATTTTAAAAAAAACCTTCAAGGGTACAAAATTGCCCTGAAGGTTCGGATAAAAAACCGTGCAAAGGTATGAAATGCAACAGTTAAATACAGATTTTTTTTACCGGAAAGGAAGATGTTACTTAATTTTTACAGATTTAAGCACGCGCTGCGCCACCTGGCGGCCAACCGGGTCGTCGTCACGGTAATTAATCTGGATCTGCCAACGGTTGCTTCCTTTGATCATTACCAGGTTACAAAAGGCCAGGCGGATACCGCCTTTATACAGATAATTTCCTTCCTCCAGCATTCCCTGCATCCCGGAAATGAGTACCGGTATTGACTTGCAGTCGATATCCGTAGCGGTTTCCTTCAGCTGCATGCTGTTATGGGAGGCCGCCACTGCATCTTCCAGGCTATTGGCTACGCTGCTGATATAGCTGAACATATTTACCGCGATGCGGATGCCGCCGCCATCTTCATTACTGTAGGTTTTCGCGTATTCTATCACCTTAGCCTCTTCTCCTTCCAACGGCTGGTCGTGTACCCACAACTTTACAGGCGTGCTGATTTCCAATGCCTGACGGCCTATGGTAGCGGTGTGCCAGGTGTTGTACAAACTGGCTGATGGTACTTTGGGATACAGGAAGGTAAACACGGCTCTTTTACCGAACAGGGTGCCGGTAATGGCTATCAGCAGGAAAACGAGTGAAAAGAAAACGATTACTTTTCCTTTGTTAGCGGGTTGCAGCTGGTTTTTAATCCAGTAAAGCGGGCCGGTGTTTTTTTTCTCTTTCAGGGAGATGCCAACTGCCTGGGTATATTCCGGAAATGTGGCCATTGGGCGGAGCTTTCGCCATTCGGCAAAATTCTGCGGCAGCTTTTTTCCGCACGCATCGCAAAAAGTAAGGTATTCAGATTTAAGTGGGTTGGGATGACCACAACTATCACAGTGCAGGTATTTCATAGGAACGCTCGTTAAAACTACTGTAATATTACGAAATATATGCATTTATTAGCGCATAAAAAAGGACAAAGCCTGGCTTTGTCCTTTTTCGTATCGTTTGATATAAGATTACTCAGCAGATTTTTCTTCTGTTGCAGTATCAGCAGCTTTAGTTTCAGTTGCTTCTTCTGCTTTCTTCTTAGCACCACCGGCACGACGGGTTTTCTTAGCAGCAGCTTTTTCTTCTGATTTACCGTAGATTTCGTTGAAGTCTACCAGTTCGATCAGTGCAACTTCTGCGTTATCGCCCACACGTTTGCCCAGTTTAATGATACGGGTGTAACCACCAGGACGGGTAGCTATTTTCTCACTGATCGTGCTGAACAGTTCCTTGATAGCTTCTTTATCCTGCAGGTAGCTGAACACAATTCTACGGTTGTGGGTAGAATCGGTTTTGCCTCTTGTCAGCAGCGGCTCAACATACACGCGGAGGGCTTTCGCCTTTGCCAGTGTAGTGGTGATACGTTTGTGGCTGATCAGTTCGCAAGCCAGATTAGACATCAGGGCTTTACGGTGGGAAGCAGTTCTGCTTAATTTGTTTAATTTAACTCCGTGACGCATGACATTATTTGTTTTAACCCTTACACCGTGTCAGGAATTGCAAGGTACTTGTTAATTATAAAGTAGTTAAGCCAAAGCGATGCGGATGCAACGGCTTTGGCTTAACAGATAAATACTATTCTTCTTCGAGTTTCAGTTTAGACAGATCCATACCGAAGTGCAGACCTCTTTCGCCTAATACCTGTTCAATTTCGCTGAGTGATTTCTGGCCGAAGTTTCTGAACTTCATCAGTTCTTCCTGTTCGTATTGTACCAGTTCGCTGAGGGAATTGATTTTAGCTGCTTTCAGACAGTTGAAAGCACGTACGCTCAGATCGAGATCTTCGAGTGGTGTTTTCAGTATCTTACGCAGTTGCAGTGTTTGTTCGTCTACAACGTCTTCTTTTTCAGTGTCTTTGGTATCAAAGCTGATGTTTTCATCGGTGATGATCATCAGGTGCTGAATGAGAATGCGGGAAGCCTGTTTCACTGCTTCTTCCGGGTGGATAGTACCGTCGGTGATCACCTCCATAACGAGCTTCTCATAGTCAGTTTTCTGCTCCACACGGGTGTTTTCTATACTGTACTTTACGTTCTTGATAGGCGTAAAGATAGAGTCGATCGCGATGTAGCCGAATACTGCATCCTTGGGTTTATTTTCCTCAGCCGGAACATAACCACGGCCTTTACCGATAGTCAGTTCGATATCCAGCTTGGCAGAAGGATCCAGGGTGCAGATCAACAGCTCCGGATTCATGATCTGGAAAGCACTGGTGGCTTTTTCAATCATATCAGCGCGGAACTCTGTTTTACCCTTAATGGACAGTGTGATCTTTTCGTTCGTTACATCACTCTCTGAAATCCTCTTGAAACGAACCTGTTTCAGGTTCAGGATGATTTCAGTAACGTCTTCAGTAACACCTTTCAGTGTAGCGAACTCGTGATCGGCTCCTTCAATTTTAATACCCACAATGGCATAGCCCTCCAAAGAAGACAACAGTACGCGACGTAACGCATTACCGACAGTCACAGCATAACCTGGTTCTAATGGACGGAATTCGAATTGAGCTTCAAAGTCGGTAGACTTCTGCAATACGATCTTATCAGGTTTCTGGAAATTTAAAATTGCCATTGATATGATAGATTTATTTGTTAAATATGAGGTTAGTCCGTGACCTTTGGCCACGGACTAATTATTTATTACTTAGAGTACAATTCTACGATCAGTTGTTCCTTGATATTTTCAGGAACGCTCTCTCTCTCAGGATAAGCAATGAATACACCTTTCATTTCTTTCTCGTTCCAATCCAGCCAGCTGAACTTAGGATTTTTTCCACGGATAACGCTGGTCAGTGCAGAATTGTTTGCGGTTTTGTTTTTCAGGCTGATAACGTCTCCTGGTTTCAGTTGGAAAGAAGGAGTGTTAACAACGATACCATTAACGGTAACGTGTTTGTGAGAAACCAGCTGACGTGCAGCAGGACGTGAAGGAGCGATACCCAGACGGAAAACGGTGTTATCCAGACGGGCTTCGAGCAGTTTGATCAATACTTCACCGGCAACACCTTTTCTGCGGGTAGCTTCATCAAACAGGTTACGGAACTGGCGTTCCAGCAAACCATAAGTGTATTTAGCTTTTTGTTTTTCTCTCAGCTGCAGTGCGTATTCGCCCAATTGTTTGCGTTTACGGTTAGCACCGTGCTGACCCGGAGGGTTGCTGTTCTTACTTAAATACTTGCCATTACCGAGAATGGGCTCACCAAAAATTCTGGAAATTTTGGTCTTTGGTCCTGTGTACCTTGCCATGTTTTAAATATACTTTAGATTTTTTAGTTAATGATGCATGCTCTTCAAAAAATCTGAAAACCTGATCATGCATCCATTTATTTAATAATATTACAACGTCCAGATACCAAACTTCTAACGAAATCTGGTATCTGGATGTTGTAAATATATATTACTATACTCTTCTCTTCTTAGGAGGGCGGCAACCGTTGTGAGGTAAAGGCGTAACGTCTTTAATCATGTTCACTTCGATACCGGAGTTAGCGATAGCGCGGATAGCACTTTCACGACCAGCTCCAGGGCCTTTTACAAATACATCTGCTCTTTTCAGACCTGAGTCCATTGCAACTTTAGCAGCATCCTGTGCAGCCAGCTGAGCAGCATACGGAGTGTTCTTCTTAGAACCTCTGAAGCCCATTTTACCAGCAGAAGACCAGGAAATAACCTGACCATGCTTGTTGGTGATGCTCACGATGATGTTGTTAAAGCTAGCAGAGATATGAACATCTCCGTAGTTATCTACCTTTACTACTCTCTTTTTATTAGCAGCAGTTTTTGTATTATTTGCTTTTGCCATAATGATTTAAATTCCAAATATGAAATTCCGCATCCCAAATTTACATGACTCACTGTCATTGAAACCCCTCAGATTCGGATTTGGGATTTCAACCTGGGATTTTATTTATTATTTCTTAGTTGCTTTTTTCTTACCAGCCACTGTCTTACGTTTACCTTTACGGGTACGGCTGTTGGTACGTGTACGCTGACCTCTTACCGGTAAGCCTTTCCTGTGACGCAAACCGCGGTAGCAAGCGATATCCAGCAAACGCTTGATATTCATTTGCACTTCGGAACGCAGTTGACCTTCTACCTTAAACTCACCGTTAATAATGTTACGGATGGCAGCTTGCTCATCATCATTCCACTCACGCACTTTTTTGTTTACATCAATTTCCGCCTTGTTCAGGATATATTGGGCGGTAGAACGGCCTATACCAAAGATATAGGTGAGGCCAATTTCTCCTCTTTTATTTTTAGGAAGATCTATACCGGCTATACGTGCCATATTTCTATTTTAGATTTTATGATTCTGATTAAAAAATCAAATTCCGTTAGGGGAATCGATTAACCCTGGCGTTGTTTAAAACGAGGATTCTTTTTGTTGATTACCAACAAAACACCTTTTCTACGAACTATTTTACAATCCGCACTTCTTTTTTTGATTGCAGCTCTTACCTTCATGATTAATACTTTATAAAAGGTTATGATATTTGTTAAATTATAATTCCAATCCCCGCTACGCTGTTCCTGCTTATTTGTATCTGAAAATTATACGGCCTCTTGACAAATCGTATGGGCTCATCTCCACGCCAACCTTATCTCCTGGCAGAATGCGTATGTAGTGCATTCTCATCTTTCCAGAAATGGTGGCCAGGATCTCATGCCCGTTTTCCAATTTTACACGGAACATAGCGTTCGACAAGGCTTCTAATATAATTCCATCCTGTTTAATGAGTGCCTGTTTTGCCATAAAAATTTTTAGGACTGCAAAGATAGCATTTATCTTTTGAAATAGAAAAATTTACCCTGATTATTATTAATATTGCCAGTTTTTTTACTAAAACCTGTCGTTTTTACCCTCAAAACCCCTCCTGTATTAGATAAATCCAAACTGCTTTACTAGTAATTTGAATTCAGTTCAGGGTTGTTTTTCTCTTCTTTTTCTATATCCACGTAGGTAGATAATACATCTGCCTTCCCTTTTCCAACAGCTACGGTATGTTCAAAGTGAACAGACGGGCTTCCGTCGCGGGTAGCTACCGTCCAGCCATCTTCCAGGTATTCCACGTCTTTGGAGCGGAGGTTGATCATAGGCTCAATGGCTATCACCAGTCCTTCCTTCATTACGGGGCCGCTGCCTCTTTTACCGTAGTTAGGCACCTGAGGGTCCTCGTGGAGGTTCCGGCCGAGGCCATGTCCCACCAGTTCCCTTACTACGCCGTAACCGCGCTCTTTTTCGGTATACTCCTGTATTGCATAGGAGATATCCCCTATCCTGTTGCCAACAATTGCTTTTTCGATGCCCTTGTACAGGGAAGCTTTGGTGGCCGTCATCAGGCGGAGTACGTTTTCGGGTACATTGCCGATGGCAAAGGTATAGGCACTGTCGGAATGGTATCCATTCATGTACACTCCTACATCCACGGTAAGAATATCACCGTCTTTCAGCACATATTTGTTGGGAATGCCGTGTACTACCTCTTCATTTACGGAGATGCAGCAGGCATTCGGGAAACCTTTGTAATTTTTGAAGGAAGGAGTTCCACCATTTTCAACGATAAACTTATCAGCAACTGCGTCCACGTCCAGTGTGCTCATACCTGGTTTCAGCGTTCTGGCCACTTCCGCCAGGGCTGCACTCAGGATCAGGGCACTTTTGCGTATCAACTCTATTTCTTCCTTCGTCTTATAGTGAATCATAACAATCCTTGTTTCTGTCGCTGTTAGTAACCAGCATCAGCTTTTTGCGTATGCTTATAACTGAAGCTAAGGACTAACTGTTCTTTATTCAAAAATAATATAGCCACTAAAGCGGGAAAGCTTCTGTGGCTATTTTATTGTTCTTGTAACACTTTTGTGTTCAATTACTTATGCGTTAGCCGGGGCAGTTCTGCCTTTGATTCGGCCGGTGCTCATCAAACCATCGTAGTGGCGCATGAGGAGCTGGCTTTCAATCTGTTGCAGTGTATCCAGGATAACTCCCACCATGATCAGCAGGGATGTACCTCCGAAGAACGTAGCAAAGTTGCTGTTCACTTTGAAGGCGGCAGCCAGGCCGGGCATGATACCTACTATTGCCAGGAAGAATGCACCGGGCAAAGTGATACGGTCCATTACAGCACCGATGTAATCAGCGGTAGCTTTACCAGGTTTGATACCCGGGATGAATCCGTTATTACGTTTCATTTCATCCGCCATTTGAGTTGGATTGAAAATGAGCGCAGTATAGAAGTAGGTAAATACAATAACGAGCACCGCGTAAATGAGGTTGTACCAGCCGTTCGTATGATCGCTGAAGATGCGGATAAAGCCTGACGCACTTTCAGAGGAAGTGGCAAAGCCTATTGCAGTTGCAGGGATGAACATGATCGCCTGGGCGAAGATGATAGGCATTACACCGGCAGCATTCACTTTCAGGGGAATGAACTGGCGTACACCACCATATTGTTTGTTACCTACGATACGTTTAGCGTAATTCACCGGTATTTTCCTGGTACCCTGAACAAGCAGGATAAGGCCTACGGTGATTAAGATAAAGATGGCAATTTCAATGAGGAACAGGATCGGTCCACCCGCTTCACCTGCAACTTTACTGGAAAATTCTGCGACTAAAGCCTGTGGCAAACGGGCAAGGATACCCATCATGATGATGATGGAGGTACCGTTACCAATTCCTTTGTCTGTGATCTTTTCACCGAGCCACATTACAAACAGGGTACCTGCAGTAAGTAAAACGGTGGTAGAGAGCCAGAAGAAAAAGGTACCATATTCGGCAATAATAGCGCCACCTGACTGATTACGCAGATATGCAACGTAAGCACTCGCCTGGAAACCTGTTACGATAACTGTGAGGTAACGGGTGAACTGGTTAATTTTTTTACGGCCACTTTCACCTTCTTTCTGCATTTTCTGGAATTGCGGAACAGCTATGGTTAATAACTGGATAGCAATGGACGCAGAAATATAGGGCATGATACCCAATGCAAATATGGAGGCCCTTGAAAACGATCCGCCGGCAAACATGTTAACCAAACCCAGGATACCCTGATTAGAATTTTTCTCAAAGTCGGTGAGCGCATTTGCATCAATGCCGGGCAAAGCGATATAGGATCCTACGCGGTAGATGAGGACCAGGAGCAGGGTGGTCAGGATGCGGTTACGCAAATCCTCAATACTCCAGATATTCTTAATCGTTTCGATAAATTTCTTCACAGGAAGATAAAGGTTTAATAGCGCTATTAAATATGAAAAGACGCACTACTCCGTAGGCGTCTCCTCAGTCGTAAAGTCTTATACCAGTTCTACTGATCCACCTGCTGTTTCGATGGCCTGTTTAGCTTTTTCGCTGATAGCGTTAACTTTAACAGTCACCTTTGTTTTGAGTTCGCCGTTAGCGAGGATCTTAACTTTAGCTGTTCTGTTAATCAGACCGTTCATGAACAAGGTTTCCAGATTAAACTCCTGGAGGCCATATTTCTCAACTAATTGATCCAGCTGACCCAGGTTGAAGATTTTGTACTCTTCACGGTTATTATTTTTGAAACCGCGTTTTGGCATACGGCGTTGGATTGGCATCTGGCCACCTTCGAAGCCTCTTTTGCTCGCGTAACCAGCACGTTGCTGGATACCTTTGTTACCTTTTGTAGAGGTACCACCTTTACCGGAAGCCTCACCACGTCCAAGACGTTTTTCTTTATGTACAGCGCCTTGTGCAGGCTTTAATGAATGCAGATTCATAATTAATTGTTTTTACTTGCGCGGAAATTAACCGCTCGCTTTTATTCTAAAATAAAAATGGTAAAGTCACAAATGTAAAGGTAAGATTATCAACAGACAATCCCACAGCAGTGTTACTTAATTAAGCGTTAACTGTTTCTACCGTTACAAGGTGATTAACTTTACGGACCATACCCAGGATCTGAGGAGTTGCTTCTACTTCAACAGTAGCGTGCATTTTAGTCAGGCCCAGTGCCTTCAAGGTCAGTTTCTGCCTTTCCGGACGGTCTATACCACTTTTCACTTGAGTGATCTTAATCTTTGCCATAAACCCCTATCCGCTAAAAGCGGAGTAATTTAATTGTTAATGAATTATTTTCAAAATTTTCCGGAGATACCCAGCTTTTCAGCCGGTATAAATCAACCGTTGAAAACTTTCTTCAGGGAAACGCCTCTTGTTTTGGCGATGCTGATTGGTTCGCGTAACATGCCTAAAGCTTTGAAGGTAGCTTTCACCACGTTGTGTGGATTAGCGGAACCCAGAGATTTAGCCAGTACGTCGGTAACTCCAACGCTTTCCAGTACTGCACGCATGGAACCTCCTGCGATCACACCGGTACCGTGAGCGGCTGGTTTGATCAACACTTTGGCGGCGCCTTCTTTAGCAAACTGATCGTGAGGAATGGTACCGTGCATAACAGGAACCTTGATCAGGTTCTTCTTAGCATCGTCTATACCTTTGGTGATAGCCTGCTGTACTTCTTTGGCTTTACCAAGACCGTGACCAACAACACCGTTTTCGTTACCTACAACTACCAGTGCGGAGAAACTGAATGTACGACCGCCTTTAGTGGTTTTAGTAACACGGTTGATCGCCACTACTTTTTCTTTCAGCTCCAGATCACCAGCCTTTACTTTATTGAATGAATTCTTTGCCATTTTATTTTATAAGAATTACTTGTTCAGAATTATAAGATTCGGACTCCGTGATTAAAACTGAAGACCGCCTTCTCTTGCTCCGTCAGCTACGCTTTTCACGCGGCCATGATATAAATAACCACTTCTGTCGAAAACGCAGGTGGTCAGACCCAGTGCCAGTGCTTTAGCAGCCAGCGCTTTACCTACCAGTACAGATTTTTCGCTTTTGTTACCTGCCTGTGCTTTGATATCCTTATCACGGGAAGAAGCGGAAGCCAGGGTAGTGCCATTGGTATCATCTATCAACTGCACATAGATATCGCTGTTGCTGCGAAATACAGATAATCTTGGTTGCTGTGCAGTACCGGAAATTTTCTTACGGATGCGGTAGCGGATTTTCTGTCTCCTGTTAACTTTTGTGCTCATTTTGAGTTTTATTTTATTACCCCGATGCTGCCGGGATATCTGTTAAAATCAGCTAACCAGCTATAGTAGCTGATTAGCCAATTAAATATTTTACTTACCGGCTGATTTACCAGCTTTCTTACGTACCACTTCATCGCTGTAGCGAACACCTTTACCTTTGTATGGTTCTGGTTTACGCAGACCGCGGATCTTAGCGGCTACCTGACCCAGCAACTGGTTGTCGATACCTTCCAGCATGATCTTAGGGTTCTGACCTTTTTCAGTCAGGGTAGCTACCTTCAGTTCTTTCGGAATTTCGAAAACGATATTGTGAGAGTAACCTAAAGCGAGATCCAGTAACTGACCGTTGTTTGCGGCTTTATAACCAACACCCACCAGTTCCAGTTGTTTTTTGAATCCTTCAGTAACACCCTGAACCATGTTTGCCAGTAAAGCGCGGTATAAACCGTGGAGTGCTTTATGACGGATCTGTTCAGTTGGGCGGATTACTGTTAAAACGCCGTCCTTCACCTCAATCTTCATTTCCCTGTCGATGTTCTTTTTCAGTTCACCTTTAGGGCCTTTTACGGTTACTTCATTGGAAGGGGAAACAGTAACTGTAACACCGCTAGCCAATTTGATAGGACTTTTACCTATACGAGACATAACTTTAATTTAAAGTTGTTTGATATTGATGTACCGGTTATCCGTGTTCAGCGCCGTATAGAGAGCTTAATTGTCAGATAACTTAAGTGAATGACCGGTTGGGTAACAACCAGTCATTCAATATATTAATAGATGAAGCAAACTACTTCGCCACCTACGTTTTGAGCTTTTGCTTCCTTATCGGTCATTACACCTTTGGAAGTAGAGATAATCGCTACGCCTAAACCGTTCTTCACGCGCTTAAACTCATCTGGTTTAGCGTACTGACGCAGACCTGGGCGGCTGATGCGTTGTAATTCCTTGATAGCGGGTTCTTTAGAGATCGGATCGTACTTCAAAGCGATTTTGATTACGCCTTGTTTAGTATCTTCTTCAAATTTGTACTTGAGGATATAACCTTTATCGTACAGAATTTCTGTAATGCGTTTTTTCAGCTTGGAAGCCGGAATTTCCACAATCCTGTGGGTGGCCATTTGCGCGTTCCGGATACGTGTCAGGAAGTCTGCTATTGGATCAGTAACCATTGTTGTAATAGTTTGATAAATGTTTACAATGCGATATCCAATCGTAATAAGATGGGAATCAAATAACTTTTTCGGATTTACACCTCCGGTAAACCGGAAGATAAATACCTTGAATTACCAGCTGGCTTTTCTAACGCCAGGGATTTTACCTGCGAGAGCCAGGTCACGGAACATGTTCCTGCAGAGGCCGAAGTGACGCATGTATCCTTTAGGACGACCGGTCAGCTGGCATCTGTTGTGCAGACGAACAGGGGAAGCGTTTTTTGGAAGTTGATCCAGTGCAGCGTAGTCACCGGCAGCTTTCAGGGCAGCGCGTTTTTCTGCGAACTTAGCTACCATAGCTTCTCTTTTCCTTTGTCTGGCTTTTACGGATTCTTTTGCCATAATTATATTATCGTTTCGATTTACTGATTATCTTTTTTCATACCCTTGAACGGCATACCCATTTCTTTCAGGAGCTCGTAAGCTTCTTCGTTGGTGTTTGCAGTGGTAACGAAGGTGATATCCATACCGGACATTTTCGTTACTTTATCGATATCGATTTCAGGGAAGATGATTTGTTCGGTGATACCCATAGTGTAGTTACCACGACCGTCAAAAGCTTTTTCGTTTACACCTTTGAAGTCACGTACACGTGGGAGGGATACAGCGATCAAACGATCCAGGAAGTCGTACATATTAGTGCTGCGTAAAGTTACACGTGCACCGATAGGCATGTTCTTTCTGAGTTTGAAGTTGGAGATATCCTTTTTAGACATGGTAGCGATAGCTTTCTGACCGGCGATGCGGGTCATTTCGTCTACTGCGATGTCTACCAGTTTCTTATCACCTACTGCACCATTGATACCCTGGTTCAGGCAAATTTTTACCAGGCGAGGAACCTGCATTACACTTTTGTAGTTGAATTTCTTCATCAGTGCAGATTTAACTTCCTCGTGGTATTTGGTCTGCAGTCTCGGAGTATATTTTGTGTTTGACATTATTTAATTTCCTCCCCTGATTTTTTAGCGATACGAATTAATTTACCGTTTTCTCTCTGCCTGTTAACCCTGGTTGGTTTACCAGTTTTAGCATCCCACAGCATTACATTAGAGATGGCGATAGGAGCTTCCTGCTTAACAATACCACCTTTGGTATTCTGGGCAGTTGGCTTCGTGTGCTTGGTAATAATGTTAACGCCTTCTACAAGAATGCGGGCTTTATCAGGATTCACTTCCAGCACTTTACGCGCTTTGGTTCTGTCCTTGTCATCACCGGCAATTACCGCAACCAGGTCGCCTTTCTTAATGTTAAATTTAGGCTTAAATCTAGTTTTCATTACTTTGATTTATTTATAAACGCCAAGCGAAACAATAGTTTCGCTTGATTAATGTTTTTTCTCGTTTTGCAAACGGGCTGCAAAGATAAGAAATATTTTCGGATTTCGGGATTTTGGCTTTTTTTGATAAAAATCATAAAAATTCCAAAATCCCTGTACCGCTATATCTTTATAATACCTCAGGAGCGAGGGAGATAATTTTCATATAACCCTTGTCTCTCAGCTCACGTGCAACCGGACCGAAAATACGGGTACCGCGAGGTTCGTCTGAGTTATTGAGCAGTACAACCGCGTTATCATCGAAACGGATATAAGAACCGTCTTTACGACGTAATTTGTTCTTAGTTCTTACGATTACAGCTTTGGTCACCATACCTTTCTTCACACCGCCACCTGGCATTGCGTCCTTAACGGTTACTACAATTTTATCGCCTACGCCAGCGTAGTCCTGACCGGAGTTACCTAATACGCGGATGCACAATACTTCTTTGGCACCGCTGTTATCAGCTACACTCAGTCTTGATTCTTGTTGTATCATCGAAATGAGATTTGATATTGTTTAGTCAGCGGCTGGCACCGGGGTTGCCGGCAGCAGCTTGAAACAAATAAATAATTATTTTACTTTAGCGATTACTTCTACCAGTCTCCAGCACTTGTTCTTGCTCAGAGGGCGTGTTTCCGCGATTTTCACGGTATCGCCGATGCTGCACTCGTTCTTGTCGTCATGCGCCATGAACTTGGTAGTTTTTTTCACGAATTTACCATAGATCGGGTGCTTTACCTTACGCTCCACCTTAACGGTAATGGTTTTATCCATTTTGTTGCTGGCAACCACACCAATCCTGGTTTTTCTTAATTTTCTTTCGGTCGTCATTGTTGAAAGTATTTAACCCTCCGTGAGGAGGTCATAAATTGTGTTATACTATTGCTATGTCAGCAGCCCCGGGGGTACCGGGACTGAAGATTTAGAAGCCCAGTTGTCTTTTACGCAGTTCGGTATTCATCCGAGCGATATCGCGTCTTACGGCGCGGATGCTCATTGGATTTTCGATTGGCGTAATTGCGTGACCAAAGGTCATTTTTTTCAAGCGGAGTTCTTCTGCAGAGATTTTCTCTTTCAGATCTTGTTCGCTCAGGCCTTTCAGTTCCAGCTTTTCTTTTGCCATTGTATTGAGTTTGATTCGGTTAGCTGCCGGGGCAGTGTTACCGGATTTTTAGTTATTGTGTACCTGTAATTAAGCTACGTAGTCGCGGCTGGTTACAAATTTTACTTTAATGGGCAGTTTCTGGGCTGCGAGTTCCATTGCTTCTTTTGCTACCTGTAAGGAAACGCCATCAGCTTCAAATAAAATTCTACCTGGCTTTACAACTGCTGCCCAATGGTCAGGAGCACCTTTACCTTTACCCATCCTCACTTCCAAAGGCTTAGCAGTGATAGGTTTGTCAGGGAATATGCGGATCCATACGTTACCTTCACGTTTCATGTGCCTTGTCAGCGCAACACGTGCAGCTTCGATCTGCCTGTCGGTGATCCACTTAGGTTCTAATGCTTTAAGACCGAAAGTACCAAAGGAGAGGGTAGCGCCTCTTTTAGCGTTCCCTTTGATGCGGCCTTTGTGCATCTTCCTGTGTTTCGTTCTTTTTGGCTGTAACATCGTCTATGTTGTTAATGTTAATAGTAATTGTTAATGTCTGCTTAACCGCCAGATACTATCTGCGGCCACCGCCACGGTGTTCTCCACCGCCTCTTCTTTCGCCACCACCGCGGTTGTCTCTGCGTTCACCGTGATGTTCTCTTCTTTCGCCGCCATGACCAGTGCCACGGTTATCGCCTTCTTTACCGGTTAAAACGTTCGGGTTCAGATCGCGTTTACCCAGTACTTCACCTTTACAGATCCATACTTTGATACCGATTTTACCATAAACGGTTAATGCGAACAGGGAAGCGTAATCGATGTCCATACGGAAAGTATGTAAAGGCACGCGACCTTGTTTCATTTCTTCGGAGCGGGCAATTTCAGCACCACCTAAACGGCCGCTGATTTTAACCTTGATACCTTCAGCGCCCATTCTCAGAGCGGTAGCAATCGCCATTTTGATAGCACGTTTGTAGTTGATACGGCTTTCAATCTGTTTTGCGATTGTTTCAGCAACGATGTTAGCATCCATTTCCGGACGACGGATCTCCAGGATGTTGATCTGTACATCTTCCTTGCCTGTCAGCTTCTTCAGCTCTTCCTTGATGCGATCAACTTCGTTACCGCCTTTACCAATGATGATACCAGGCTTAGAAGTATGAACAGTGATGATTAACTTACCTAAAGTTCTTTCGATCACAACTCTTGAGATGCCACCTTTGTTGATACGGGCATTCAGATAAGTTCTGATCTTGTTATCTTCGATCAGTTTAACAGCAAAGTCTTTTTTGCTGCCATACCAATTAGAGTCCCATCCTCTGATGATACCTAACCTGTTACCAATAGGATTTGTTTTCTGACCCATGTTCTGGTTATTTGTCTATTAGTTTAATAGTTTTGTTTCTATTTTGTTTCCGGTTTGCACTGAATTACTGTGCTTTACCGTCCACTACAATCGTTACGTGGTTACTTCTCTTGCGGATACGGTAACCCCTTCCCTGTGGAGCCGGGCGCATTCTTTTCAGAGTACGGCCGCCATCAACAAAAACGGTTTTTACGATCAGGTTAGCATCTTCTACCCTTGCACCTTCGTTCTTCACTTTCCAGTTGGCGATAGCGGATATCAGCAACTTCTCTAAAGGCACGCTTGGGTGTTTCGGATGGAATTTCAAAATATTCAAAGCCTTTTCCACATCCAGACCACGGATTAAGTCCGCGAGCAAACGCATTTTGCGGGGAGATGTAGGATTATTATTCAGCTTAGCTACTGCTTCCATTGTTATTAATTTCTTTTATTATTTAATGTCTGATGTCTGGTGTTTGATGTTCCGGTTTGAAACGAATACTTCAAACCTCAAACCTCAGACTATAATTTACATTTTCTTGTTTACGTGTCCTCTGAAGTTACGTGTAGGTGCAAATTCGCCCAGTTTATGACCAACCATAAATTCCGTTACATAAACAGGAATAAATTTGTTGCCATTATGAACAGCGAAAGTGTGACCAACGAAATCAGGCGTGATAGTAGAACGACGGCTCCAGGTCTTGATAACAGAACGCTTGGTACCGGTATTCATCTTTTCAACTTTTGTTTCTAATTTCAGGTCTACGTAAGGACCTTTTTTTATGGAACGAGCCATGTCTTACTGATTTATGATTTTTCAAACCCGGGATCCGGTATTGCTACCGGAGCCCTGATTCAGAAATACTATAATTTTTTACCGTTTTTTCTGCTAATGATCAGCTTATCAGAACTCTTATGCGGTTTTCTGGTTTTCAGACCTTTCGCATATTTACCAGTTCTTGATCTTGGATGGCCTCCGGAAGATTTACCTTCACCACCACCCATCGGGTGATCCACAGGGTTCATAGCCACACCACGGTTGCGGGGGCGGATACCTCTCCAACGGTTAGCACCTGCTTTACCGATGGATTGCAGTGCGTGGTCGGAGTTAGAAACAGTACCTACGGTTGCTTTACAAGTATTTAATACTTTGCGGAGCTCGCCGGAAGGCATTTTCAGTACGGCATATTTTTCTTCCTTGTTGGACAGCTGTGCGTAAGCGCCGGCGCTTCTTGCGATAGCACCACCTTTACCAGGCTGCAGCTCGATGTTGTGCACAACAGTACCCAGCGGCATGTTTTTCAGTGGCAAAGCGTTACCTACTTCAGGAGCTACGTCGGAGCCGCTTATAACGGTACCACCAACCTGTAAGCCCTGTGGAGCAATGATGTAACGTTTTTCACCGTCAGCATAGTTTACCAGTGCGATGAATGCGCTACGGTTAGGATCATATTCGATCGTTTTAACTGTAGCAGGTACATTCTCTTTATCACGTTTGAAATCAATTACACGGTATTGTTTCTTGTGACCACCACCTATGTAGCGCATAGACATTCTACCTTGCGCATTTCTACCGCCGGTCCTTTTGATGGGCTCCAGCAGGCTTTTCTCAGGGGTATCCGATGTCAGCTCAGCGTAAGCGTTGCCTATTTTCCAGCGGGTACCGGCCGTCATTGGTTTGAACTTCTTCAGTGCCATTACTTCCTAAAAAGTTAAATGTTGTTATTAAATATAAATAGTGATCTGTATATACATCCACATCCCGGCTGTTCAGGCCGGAACGGCACTACATGTTAGCATACAGATCTATAGTTTCACCACTTGCAACGGTAATGATCGCCTTTTTGTAAGACGGTTTTTTACCTGCGATGAAACCGGCTTTAGTAAAGCGGAATTTAGCTTTACCTGGCATTACAGCAGTATTTACTTCTGCTACGGTTACACCGTAAAACTCTTCCACTGCTTTCTTGATCTCCAGTTTGTTGGCTTTTTTGTCAACAATGAAGTAGTAGCGGTTGAATTTTTCAGTTGCTTTGTTAACCTTTTCGGATACCACCGGTTTGATTAAAACGTCAGAAAGTTTCATCTTCTTTATAGCATTAAGCTGTTGGCGTTGGCCGCGAGCTGTTATTTAATTGGTTTTGACATCCTATGCTTCCGCTTCTGCAGGCTCTTCAGTGAAGATCTTTGCAGCGCTTTCAGTGAACACGATATAGTTGCTGTTCATGATGTCGTAAGTGTTTACGTCGCTCAGTACAGTACCGTCTACAGTAGGAATGTTTCTTAAAGACAGGTAAACATTGTCATTGTATTCAGGCGTGATGAACATAGTCTTTCTGCCTTCAACATTGATGTTCAGATTCTTCAGGAAACCAACGAATTGTTTGGTTTTTGGTGTTTCGAGCTGCAGATCTTCAACAATGATGATGCTGTTTTCTTTAGCTTTTACTGACAGGGCAGAGATCTTTGCGAGATCTTTTACTTTTCTGTTCAGTTTGAAACCCCAACCGTGTGGTTTTGGTCCGAAGATGGTACCACCACCTTTATACAATGGGTTACGGATGTTACCTTTACGGGCGCCACCGGTACCTTTTTGTTTGTGCAGTTTACGGGAAGCACCTTGTACTTCAGCTCTGGTTTTTACCTTGTGGGTACCCTGACGCTGAGCAGCGAGGTATTGTTTAACAGCCAGGTAGATTACGTGGTTGTTAGGCTCAACACCAAAGATCTCCTCAGGAAGTTCAATAGTCCTTCCGGTTTTCTTACCTTCTATATTTAAAATATCGATTTGCATGTTACTTCTGGATTAAAACGATTGAACCAATGTGGCCGGGAACGGAACCACTTACCAGGATATAATTCTTTTCAGGGAATATTTTCACGATCTTCAGACCTTTCACTTTCACTCTTTCGTTACCTGTTTGGCCGGCCATACGCATACCCTTGAATACGCGGGAAGGATAAGAGGATCCACCAACAGAACCAGGAGCCCTGCTTCTATCGTGCTGACCGTGGGTAGCTTCACCCACACCACTGAATCCGTGGCGTTTTACAACACCCTGGAAACCTTTACCTTTGGAAGTGCCTACAACGTCAATTGTTTCACCTTCTGCGAAGATTTCGCAGGTGATAGATTCACCGAGGGCTTTCTGTACGTCCGGGTTGCGGAGTTCTTTTACAAAACGTTTGGGAGAGGTGCTTGCTTTCGCGAAGTGACTGCTTTCTGCTTTAGTGGTGTGTTTTTCTTTCTTCTCACCGAAAGAAACCTGAATTGCATTGTAACCATCTGACTCCAGGGTTTTTACCTGAGTTACAACGTTGGGACCCGCTTCGATAATGGTAACAGCAGTTTGCTTACCATTAGACTCGAAGATACTGGTCATACCAATCTTTTTGCCAATAATACCTTTCATTTTTTATATGATTTTACCCAGCGCCTGGGGGATTTCGTGCTATCCCCAGGATGGGCGGTTTAAATACATTTATTGGGCGGCCGCCCAGAAGGCGCGACCTATGTTTGCTTGTTAAAATTGTTATCTTGCTGGTAACCAACAAGATAACCATAAATCAATAAAAGGCCGGCCTTTCGCCCGCCTTGCTGTTGTCCTATGCTTTAATTTCAACTTCTACTCCGGAAGGCAGATCGAGCTTGCTCAGCGCGTCTACAGTTCTGGAAGAAGACGTGTAAATATCCAGTAAACGTTTGTGTGTACACAGTTGGAACTGCTCGCGCGCTTTCTTATTTACGTGCGGAGAACGTAATACTGTAAATATTTTCTTCTCGGTAGGTAAAGGAATTGGACCTGTTACCACGGCACCCGTGTTACGCACGGTTTTAACGATCTTCTCAGCAGACTTGTCTACCAGGTTATGATCGTAGGACTTCAGCTTGATTCTTATTCTCTGAGACATATGCAATGAACTTCTTCTTGTTTTTTCCCAATACAATTTGGGAGGGCAAAGGTAACCCGTTTTTTCTATTTGGCAAATAATTCTCAGGAAAAAATAAAAGAAACCGGGCAAGGGGCTGGCTCCGGCGGCGAAAGAAGTGCGGTAAAAATGATATTATCCGGTGATTAAGGCTTCAGAAATCATTCATTGTGTGTACGTTAAGCCTTAAGGTAACTTCACATGCTCGTTTTGACAAATATAGGAAAACATATTTCAAAACCAAAAAAAGGAGAATTTCTTTACAATTTTTTTTCCGGGAGATAGAAAAATAAGCGAATCCCCCTCTGAACAGAAGCGGAAACCAGGAAGATCCCGGACTGCTGTATTTTCTCCTGAAAGCGGGTAAAAAAGCATAATGGCAGAGTATGTTAAAAGCACCTGAGTGTATAGGGAGTGTATGGGGAGTGTATCATGAGTGTATGGTGAGTGTATGGGAACAGTATAGGGAGTGTATGGGAAGAGTATGCAGACTGTATGGGGAATGTATAGGAACTATATGGGGAGTACAACACATACACGAGTCCTAAGTACCCGGTAAGTATGGGAGAAGTATCTGAGAAGTATGGGAGAAGTATTAAGAAGGGACAAAGAGAAAGGGTTGTTCCCGCTTACCTGGAACAACCCCTTTCCGAATAATTAAAGTGGTTTGATGATCTGTTGGTCAAACGATCCAACAACCCTTAGAGTGGTAAACCACCTAATAATGACTTAACTAATCCTAAGATTAATGCCAGCAGTTGATTCAGTAAATCCATGGAAAAAGGTTTTTATAAGATATTGCCTACTCTATTACCTGGTTTTCGGCGATGCCCAGTTGTTATTCAGTTAACACGACTAAATTAAAAGCTATCATTCAATATCCGGTCGTTCATTTTATTCATTCCAATCGAATGAGTTTAACCTGTTCATTCAGCCACCATAGCTGAATCAGGCGGATACCGGCAATAAAAAAAGAGGCTGTTCTAATATTGAACAGCCTCCCGGATGATGTGCGTAAGGGAAATAGTATCATTAAAGACGGAATAATCCCTTACCGAAAGGAGTCCTGATTACAGGCCACCCAGCAGAGATTTCAGCAGTGCAACCAACGTTGCCAGCAGTTGAGTCAGTAAATCCATAAGATAGTTTTTACTACGGGTGACACCTACTCTTTTTATTTGGTTTTCGGCAATCCCAGGTACACTTATTTTTTAAATGTCCGCCGAAATTAATGGCTATTCACAGAAATCCGTTCGTTCATTTTGTTCAGTTCGGCATCCTGATATAATACTGTTCAATAAGCCACCATGGCCCGTTTATATTAAATGAAAAAGCCCCGGTAAATAATACCAGGGCTTTTTCATTCAGAAGTTGTTTAATCAGCTCAATATTGAAGCATGATCAGGGAATTACCGGCAGCAGGTGTTCTACTTTCATTATCAGCACCCCAAAAATGCAGGTACTTTCATGTTTTACGAACCTCAGCCGGGGTTAGTGTTAAACTAACAGTACAGGTTAAATGCCGCTAATTGCAGACTCCAGCAGCGCCAGCAATCCCGTCAGGAATGTGTTCAAAGCATCAGGGATCATAAGGTGTTGTTTTCATTTGGGGTCTACTCTTACTTACTGATGGTTTCGGCAATTCCCATTAGTATCCTTGTACAACAAGGGTGAAAAAATTACAGTGCGCCAGCAACGGTGCTCAGGAATTTAAGCACTGCCAGGAGAATAGAGTTTACCATATCTGGAGTATTTATGGATGTAAATGCCTACTCTGTTCCGGGTTTTCAGCATCCCCCTGTCTGCACCTTCACAGACAGTTACTAAAATAAATAGTTCCGGTATAAAATCCTCCGTTCAATTAATTCATTTCTGTGTCCGCTGTTCATTTCATTCAGCGCCCATAAATAAAATGATAGGATTCCTTATAACAGCAACGGCGGCAATGATTATTGCCGCCGTTGCTGATGAGTTTGTATTATATAATAAATTATTTTCCTGTTTCTTCCTTGTAAATCTGTTTAGCCTTTGCTGAAGGCAGGTAAATCTGGAAACCTATACCCAGACTAAGCCGGTTAGCAGTGGTTGAATTACCTCCGCCTACAGTAAGGTCATACTTAAACAATCCTTCCAAACCAATATTGGGAGTGATAAAATAAGAAATACCCGGGCCTATACCAACATTAAAACCATTGGTAGAAGCACCGCTCGCAGGGTTTGTACCAGCAAATCCGGCATTTGCCTCCACGAAGAACCGCGTTCTCTTGGAAAATTCCAGTTTCCTGACATTTTTATCTTCCACAAAATAACGGGCAAAAGCGCCAACACCATAGTTAGTATTGGAAGCCCTTGTATCAGTTGTCTTATTTTTTGTGGTATTTGCGCCAAAATCAACATAACCACCAATAGCCAGACCGTCCTTGATAAACCAACCTATCTTTGGTGAAAGATTAAAATTAAAAGCGGTACTCTCCTTTTGAAAAGTAACATTAATATTGGTCAGATCGGCGCCTACCATAATATTTCCTTTCTGAATTTGGGCGTTAGCAGCAGAACCAAACAATACAGCCGCAAGTGCAAGGGTCAAGAGACGAATTCTTTTCATAGTCTGATTTTTAGTTTTAACAATTTTACCTGTTGAATGAATAAGAAATTAGCGGGCAAACGCTTTCCGTTTGCAACTATAGCTGTTGATATCAGCCGTAAGAAAATAAAAAGGCAGGGGATAATGGGGAAGTAGTCTTACATCGTCAAAACAAACAACATCACAGTTAACAATACTATTATAGCACAAAACTACTGAAAATGAATCTAATAAGTATTCATCTTTCTAAAAAAATCTAAAAAAAACAATATCGGATCCCTTCATACATTCTCTCAACATGAATACTTATCCTTATTTATTATTACTATAACATTTAGAACTTAAATGTTGTTGCATAAAAACAGGAATCATCGGAAAAGAAAAGAGAGATCATCAGCTGTAACCAGTCAGGACCGGCCTTCCAGCAGATCGGCATGTGTGCAGAAAATTCCCTGTTGTTGTAAGAAACTAAGGAATCCATCCATTTTCTGCTGCATTCTCTTCCCCGACACGCGTTTAATATAACCGGGTAATGCATATGCGTTGATATCACTCAACTCCCAGGGATGGAAGTAAAAAGAGAGATAAGAGTCCTTCTTCAGGATCCTTTTACTGAAGTGGCGGGTTATCCACAGCGGCATGTTTTTTACGCTCAGCCAGAACAGGGGATACCTGAGAAAGGGCGATACAGAAGAAGGAATGATCCAGGTGTCCTGTTCTTTGAACACGGTTCTTGGCAGGTGCCGGTTGTTATATCTTCCCGGCAGCCATGTGGGGTTCACAGAGGCGTCGTACAGGTAGCCGGCGGCTTTCAGCGCCTGCATATTTACTTTACGAAGACGCGGCATACGGAATCCCTGTACCGGCTGGCCGCTGATTTCCTGCAGGGCCAGGCGTGAACCTTCCAGATCGGCCTCTGTAAAGGAGCTATGATAATAAGCGTGAGAAGCTATTTCATGCTTTGCGGCCATTTGCCTGATCAACTCCGGATAGTGTTGCGCCCAGTAAGCGGTAACGAAAAAAGTGGCGCGTACGTTATACTTGTCAAATAAAGCCAGCGTAGCCCGCAACCCACTCCTGGAAACTTCCAGTTTCTCCTGCAGGGTTACCTGCTGGCCGAATTCTTCGGGGATATCAAATTCTTCCACGTCTACACTGATCAGTATCCTGTTTCTCTGTTCCATAAAAATTTAAGCAGCGGATGAGCTGAAAATGATCCTGCAATAATTCAGCATTTCCTTCATTAAGAGTTTTACCCTGAAAGATGAAAACTGAATGCCCGGGCGGCAAGATACTGCGACTGCACCAATTTTGAGATGGGGACGTTTGCCTGCATGGTATAAAAACTCGCTGTCGTACAGGAAGCCATCGATGCGGGTATTGAGCAGGATATTCTTTCCATAGGCATTAAAGCCTTTTAAACCGGCCTGTGCGTCTTCTACTTTAAGGTCCAGCACCACCCGGTTCAACAGGCGGCTGATGCGGGTAATCACACGGCGTTTGCGGGGTAACTCACGAAGATAGGCTTCGCCCCTTTCCCCTGCTACCACATCCAGGCCCTGCAGGAGGCGGTCGTATGTTTCTTTAACAGCTGATACGCCAAAAGGGAAATCCAGGTCGGTATACACCTGGAAAGTGTGTTGGGAGCGCTTTACTCCTTCCCTCACCGCATATCCTTTACCACGGTTACGGGAATAGCTGATGATAATGATATCCGGAATAGCCGCCTCCAGCCAGCTGATATGCTGACGGGTAAAGTTCTTCACGGAGCCATCGTTGACCAGGATAAGCTGAACGGGCGCCGTCCCCATAAGGGCTGTTATTTCGTGGTAATGCCTGATAAGTGATTCCACCCAGGGCCCGGATGGGTTCCAGCAGGGCAGAATCAAATCCAGACCGGGAGTTAATGTAACCATTTCTCCCGTTGTATGTACCACAGTTGTAGGAGGTGCTTGTAATAACTCTAATGACATAATTCAAAGGCTATCAGTAAATAATACCGGTTGAGATGGTTTTATGTGCTACTTATACCTATGACGTGGAAAGGGAATCCTCCCCCTATCACGGGAGGTAAATAATAAAAAAAGGTCCTGTAAAACAGGACCCCTGGCAGTTAGCAAAAAGTAAATTGCAGTTGTAGGTTATTGCTATTGTAAAATATCGAATATTCTTTTCATGGCAATAGCATGTTCATGTCAGTTAGTGCCATAAAAAGCGGAAAGGTTGTTCCGCTTTGGCAGAACAACCTTTCCGGTATAATTAAGAAGCTATGATTAAGCGTTTACTTTGCCTTTCACTTTAGCTACCACTTCTTCAGCTACGTTGTTCGGAGCCGGAGCATAGTGGGAGAATTCCATGATAGAGCTTGCGCGGCCGGAAGACAGGGAACGCAGCTGGGTTACGTAACCGAACATTTCGCTCAGCGGAACTTTTGCTTTGATTACCTGAACACCGTTTTTGGAGTCCATACCTTCCAGCATACCACGACGACGGTTCAGGTCACCTGTAACATCACCCATGTATTGGTCCGGAGTAAGTACTTCCACTTTCATGATTGGCTCCAGCAATACTGGTTTAGCTTTGCGGGCAGCTTCGCGGAAAGCTTGTTTGGCGCACAATTCAAATGACATCGCATCAGAATCCACCTGGTGGTAAGAACCGTCGAACAGACGAACTCTCAGGTTCACCAGCGGGAAGTTTGCGAGCACACCCTGGTTGAGGGACTGTTCGAAACCTTTCTGTACTGCAGGGATGAATTCCTTAGGGATAGCACCACCAAAGATATCATTTACGAACTGGAAGGCTTTACCTTCATTTTCTTTCAGCCATTCTGCATCTGCAGGTCCGATTTCGATCTGGATATCCGCAAACTTACCACGACCACCGGTTTGTTTCTTGAATACCTCACGGTGTTCAACTTTGGTAGTCAGTGCTTCTTTGTAAGCAACTTGCGGCGCACCCTGGTTAACTTCTACCTTGAATTCGCGACGCATACGGTCAACGATGATTTCGAGGTGAAGCTCACCCATACCGGAGAGGATAGTCTGACCGGTTTCTTCGTCAGTTTTAGCTCTCAGGGTAGGATCTTCTTCTACCAGTTTAGAGATAGCCAGACCCATTTTATCAACGTCTGCCTGAGTTTTAGGCTCGATGGCGATGTGGATAACCGGTTCAGGGAAAGTCATTGATTCCAGGATAATCGGTGCTTTTTCGTCGCACAGGGTATCACCGGTTTTGATATCTTTAAAACCAACAGCAGCACCGATATCACCAGCTTCGATGAAATCGATCGGGTTCTGCTTGTTAGCGTGCATCTGCATGATACGGCTGATACGTTCGTTTCTGCCGGTACGGGTATTGAGTACATAAGAACCCGCATCCAGGTGACCGGAATAAACCCGGAAGAACGCCAGACGACCTACGAAAGGATCGGTTGCGATTTTGAATGCCAGTGCAGACAGCGGAGCTTTTGCATCTGGTTTACGTTCAACTTCTTCACCAGTGTCAGGATTGGTACCTTTTACTGCTTCAACATCCAGTGGGGAAGGCAGGTAACGGCAAACCGCATCCAGCATCTTCTGCACACCTTTGTTTTTGAAAGAGGAACCGCACATCATCGGGATGATAGCGATATCGATAGTAGCCTTACGGATAGCTTCGTGGATTTCGTCTTCAGAAATTGAATTCGGATCTTCGAAGAATTTCTCCATCAGGGTGTCATCGTATTCAGCAACTGCTTCTACGAGTTTAGCTCTCCACTCTTCAGCTTCAGCCTGCATATCTTCCGGAATAGGAATTTCCTGGTAGGTAGCACCTTTACCTTCTTCGTCCCAGATAATACCTTTCATGGTAATCAGATCTACCACACCTTTGAAGGTGTCTTCAGCTCCGATTGGCAAAGTTAAAGGTACAGGGTTAGCGCCCAGCATTTCTTTAACCTGTTTAACCACGTTCAGGAAGTCTGCGCCGGAACGGTCCATTTTATTAACGAAACCGATACGGGGTACGCGGTAGCGGTTAGCCTGGCGCCAAACGGTTTCAGACTGAGGTTCAACACCGGATACAGCGCAGAACAATGCCACCAGACCATCCAGTACACGGAGGGAACGCTCTACCTCTACGGTAAAGTCCACGTGGCCCGGGGTATCGATGATATTGAATTTATATTGTTTGGTATCAGGTAAGGCTTTACCTTGTAAGGTTGGAAAATTCCAGAAACAAGTGGTTGCCGCAGATGTGATGGTAATACCTCTTTCCTGCTCCTGTGCCATCCAGTCCATTGTAGCAGCACCCTCGTGCACTTCTCCAATTTTGTGGGATTTACCTGTATAATACAGGATACGTTCTGTGGTAGTGGTTTTACCCGCATCGATGTGCGCCGCAATACCAAAGTTCCTTTGAAATTTTAAGTCTGCCATAATATTAAAGTGACTAAATAATGCAATTTGGGGGGCAAAGGTAACTTATTTTTGACAATAAATAAAATGACCTTCTTTTCCAAATTGTTATTTCTTTTTAACAAGCGCAGGCGTTATTCACATTAAATTTAATAACGATAAATAGTTCCGCGAAAACCAGTTTTTAGACGGTAGCGACCACTTGTTTATCAAATCCCACCAAAAAAGAAATCAACGTTTTCCGGATGCCATAATTCTGTCATATTCGCAGTAAGTTATAAAACCGGATATACCCTGAAGGAGAATGCTAAATAAAACAGCCCAAAAGTAAGAATTGAAAGATCGGTTTTCCCCTAAATTGAAAAACAATATGAAGTAAAAATTACTCAACGCGCTTGTATAACAGGCTGATACCTTATTTACTATTGTACCCCTCCCTGTCCCGGCGCTGTAGCGGTTCCCGAACACTTATTTACTTATAACCATACATAATATGAGAACAATTGTACTCAGATGCACACATGCACTGTTCCTGCTGGTGTGTGCCTGCATTTCATCCTCCGGCCAGGTAGCGCTTAAACGACAGGTAGTTGCCAGTACAGGTGGTTCCGCCGTAATCCAGAACATCCTGTTCCAGTATACCGTGGGAGAACCCATTATTTTACCTATCACAGATGGCAGGGTGTTGCTCACACAGGGATTCCAGCAACCCGAAGATTTTACAAAGCTGACACCCGGCGTAAACCCGGTAAAGAGCTACATACTGTTCCCCAATCCTGCTATTACCAATACCAGAATTGTATTTGACCTGCTGTCGAAAGTGAGTGTAACGCTCGAACTGATCAACCCCGCAGGCCAGGTAATACATCATCAGTTCCTGGAAATGGGTCCGGGTAAAAGCACACTGGTATTACCTGTGAACCATTTTGCCGCAGGTATCTACACCGTTATGCTGAATGTAAGCGGGAATGTATTCTTTGAGAAACTCATTGTGCAATAACACTACACAATCACCCTTTAACCAGATGACATCATGAAATACGGTTATACAATTGTACTTCTTGCAGGTATACTGACAACCAGTATGCAGCTGTTGGCACAAAAAACCACCCAGAAACCTCCGAATATCGGCGCCAGCTTTCTGCTGGTAAACCCCGATGCCAGGAGCAGCGGTACCGGAGATGCCGCCATCGGCTCGTCGCCGGATGCCAACTCCCTGTTTTCAAACGCCGCCAAAATAGTGTTTGCCGGCGACTGGGGCGTGAGCGCCAACTACTCCCCCTGGATGTGGGAGCTGAACAACAATAAGTCCAATATGGCTTATGTATCCGGCTACAAAACATGGAACGGAACAGAAGGCGTAGGGCTTTCCATGAAGTACTTCAACTATGGCTCCGTTACTTTCCGGGATGATAACGGAACCGTGCTGCAGGACTACAACCCCAAAGAATTTGCGATAGATGGCGCTTATGCCAGGAAGCTGGGAAATCATACATCGCTGGCACTCAGCATCCGGTATGTACGCAGCCAGCTGGGACAGGGTTCCTACAATAATATTCAGCAGAAACCCGCATCGGCAGTTGCAGGCGACATTGCCTATTACTACCAGAACAGTGTAGACAAACTGGATTTCGGCAACCGTTACTGCTTTGGTGTAAGTATCACCAACATCGGCACGAAGCTGCAATACTCAGATGATAACAACAGGAAGAGTTTTCTGCCAATGAACCTTCGTATCGGTGGCGGCTATACGTTTGTACATACACACGAACATGAATTTACCCTTTCCGTAGACATCAATAAATTACTGGTACCCACTCCCCCACTGTATGCCCTGGATTCCAATGGCATGGAAACAAGCCAGATCCTGAAAGGAAAAGACCCTGACCGTGGCGTAGTGGAAGCGATGTTCTCTTCCTTTGGCGACGCGCCTGACGGCTTCCATGAAGAGTTACGGGAATTCACTATCGGATCCGGTATTGAATACGCTTACAGGCAGGCATTTTTTGTACGCGCCGGGTATTTCTACGAGCATCCGAATAAAGGCTACCGGCAGCATTTTTCCGCAGGACTGGGCGTACGCGTATCAAATCTTGCGCTGGATATCGCCTATCAGCTTCCTACGGGGGAAAGTTTAATACAGAAAAGGACCCTGAAGTTCTCGCTGGTCTATAACATAGGCGGCACGCGGGACGAAGCAATTCAGCAACCATAAATCATCTACTAAAATATCCAACATGAAAAGCGAATCTATAACACCCAATAATATGAAATCACTGCTCATACTTGCATTTCTTTTGTTTGCCGGATTCATGCCCGGTGTTTTTGCACAGGAATCCGTAAAGCCGGAAAACACCGGCGGTAATACCGGAAAAGTAAGGGACCAACTTTTCCCTACTTTTAAGAAAGATCTTGCTGATCTGAACCAAAGATCGACTTTGCCACCGGCAGATCGGGCGGTAGTTTCAAAAGACACTAAATCCCGTCTTTTTACCAACTACCAGCCACAACGCCCTAATGCTGCACCCAAACTCCGTGCTTCCAAAACCAAACCTCTCCCTTCCGATAGCGCTGCAGTTGCAGCACCGGGTAACCAGGCCAGTAAAGCAGTTGTACCTATACCCAGCCAGGACGGCGGAACATCACCTAAAAAAAATTAAGCGCATCGTAAACTATCACAAAAATGACTATTATGAAAAAGATATGCTACCTGACCTTTCTCCTGTTGACGGTATCATTTCATATTGTATGGGCTCAAAGCGGATTAACCGGAACCAACTACCAGGCGGTAGCCCGCAATACAAATGGGACAGTACTCAGCAACCAGGCCTTAACGGTGCGTTTTTCTATTTTGGGAGGTTCTGCAGCAGGACCTGTACAATACCAGGAAACACATAGTACTTCCACCAATACCGTGGGATTATTCACTTTACAGATCGGTAAAGGAACTCCCTTAACAGGCACGTACAGCGGTGTTCCCTGGGCGAATGCCAATCAGTATTTAAAAGTTGAAATATCAATAAACGGCGGCAACTTCAGTGAGCTGGGTACTTCCCAGTTAATGAGTGTGCCGTACGCGCTGTTTGCAGCCAATGGCACTCCCGGTCCGGCCGGACCAGCAGGTGCTACCGGTCCGCAAGGCGCGAAGGGTGATCCCGGTGTAGCAGGACCTGTTGGCCCGGTTGGACCGATAGGCCCCGCAGGAGCGGTAGGTCCGCAGGGAGCCAAAGGCGATCCCGGTGTAGCAGGCCCGGTTGGTCCCGTTGGACCCGCTGGAGCGGTAGGTCCGCAGGGAGCCAAAGGTGATCCCGGTGTAGCTGGTCCGGTTGGTCCCGTTGGACCCGCTGGAGCGGTAGGTCCGCAGGGAGCCAAAGGCGATCCCGGTGTAGCTGGTCCGGTTGGTCCCGTTGGACCAGCTGGAGCGGTAGGTCCGCAGGGAAATCCCGGACCCGTTGGCCCGGTTGGACCTATTGGTCCGGCGGGAGCGGTAGGACCAGCCGGCCCGCAAGGTGATCCGGGTGTTGCAGGTCCCCAAGGTATTCAAGGCGTACCCGGTGTAGCCGGACCAGTTGGCCCGATGGGCCCTGCCGGTCCCGTGGGTCCACAGGGTCCTGCCGGCGATATTAACGGCATAGCCGCAGGCGGTGATCTGACCGGTACCTATCCTAACCCACTTATCGGGAATGGAAAGGTAACACTGGCAAAAATTGCTGCAGGCGTTATTCCTACCACCCTCCCTCCCAACGGCCCTGCCGGCGGAGATCTTTCAGGTACTTATCCCAACCCGGTTGTACAAGCCCTGCAGGGTAAGGCGGTGAGCAATGTAGCGCCTGCGGCAGGACAAATTCTCAAATTTGATGGTGCACAATGGGTAGCAGGCGCCCCTCCGGGAGGTGGTTTAACCCTTCCATTTGTAGCCACAGAAAATAATGCGGGCACGCTTTTCAGCATTACCAATAATGGCGACGGCACTTCCCTGGAAGGGGTTAACAATACCGCTACCAGCAGTATTGCTGCTGTCAGGGGCATTGTTTCTTCCGCCTCTCCGGGTGGATTCTCCAGCGGGGTAAGAGGTATCAATAATGGCACCGGTGGATTGGGCGTAGGTGTTTGGGGTTCCCAGGCCGGATCCGGTTGGGGCGTGTATGGTGTTACTCCAAATGGACTTGGTGTATATGGCAATAGCAGCGCTAACGGTATCGGTGTATATGCCAATAGCAATACAGGCACCGGGTTAACTGCCACCAGTAATAACGGTATTCCGGCAAGCATCTCCATTTTCAATAATGCCAATAACAATAGCGCTTTAAATGCCAACTCGGTAGGAAATGGTACGGTGGTGAATGTGACTACAAGTGGCAACGGAGCCGGGGTACGAAGCAGCACCGGCGCCGGTTTTGCGGTTCATGGTATTACCAGTGCGCAAACCTCAGCCGGTATTATAGGAGATAACAACGGAGCCGGTGAGGCGGTTGTTGGAAGAACCACCAGCGACATTGCGGGGGCCGTAGTTGGCCGGAACGATGGCGGGGGTTATGGTGTACGCGGTTTTATTGCGACCAACACCACAGGTACCGCAGTAGGCGTATTGGGCCAGGTAGGTTTAAACAACAGTACCGGAAGAGCCGGACGTTTTGAGAATTTCAATGCCACCAATACCACCGGGAATACTTTGGAAGTGGCATCCAATGGTAATGGTAATATACCGGATAATACACAGGGTAATGCTTCTTCCTTCCTGTTAGACAACACCAATAGTGTGGGCGCTGCTGTAAGGGCTGAGGTAAATACCATTTTTGGCAACTTCGGCGCAGCCGGAGTATTTGGCGTTTCCTCCGGCACCGGTGGACGTGCCGGTTTGTTCTATGCTTCTAACCCGGCTGGTAATGGCGCGTCACTGATAGCGCTGACAGATGGTAATGGTAATGCCATTACTGCCAATGCCGGCAAAGATGGCAACGGGGTAGAAACCAATATAGACGGAGCAGGTAATGCCCTGTATGCCTGGGTGCCTACTTTTGCCACAGGCAGGGCAGGCAGGTTTGAAATCTTTAATGACAATAATGACAATGAGGTTATTACAGTTAAAACAGTGGGTAACGGTATTGCCGGTAGCTTCAAGGTAGACAGGACAACAGGTACTTCTCCCGCTGTAAAAGGAGAAGTGAATTCCATGTTTGCCAATTTCGGAACAGCGGGAATTTTCGGTCAGTCGTCTGGTACAGGAGGGTACGCGGGATTATTTTATTCTTCCAATCCGGGAGGTAGCGGTCCTGCCGTACTAGCGCTTACAGAAGGTAGTGGCAATGGTGTAACTGCCAATGCCGGTGGCAACGGCGATGGTGTTGAAGCTTCCTGCGATGGAGGCGGGAATGCCATTTCCGGCTTTATACCCAACTTCGGAACAGGTAAAGCCGGCAGGTTTGCCAACTTTAATAATGCCAATGGCCAGCCGGTGGTGCACGTTACTACCACAGGTACCGGCAGCACCTTGCTTATTAATCATCAGGGACCATCCGGCAACATTGCGGTATTCCAGAGTGCCAGTGTCAATGTAGCCCGCATTAACAAAGCAGGAAGGGGATTCTTTAACGGTGGTACACAGGCCAGTGGCGCCGATGTGGCGGAATCATTTGCAGTAGCCGGAGCGCGTATAGCTTACGAAGCCGGGGATGTGCTGGTGATTTCCACCCATACAGACCGGATGGTGGAAAAATCATCTGAGCCCTATTCTACCCTGGTAGCAGGGGTATTTGCTACTAAACCTGGTTTGTTGTTAACTGAAAAGGATATTGATGCGAATTTAGATGAAGAAGTACCGATGGGTGTGATAGGTGTAATACCTACCAAGGTTTGCAATGAGAATGGCGCTATCCGCCGCGGAGATCTGCTGGTTACTTCCAGCAGGGCCGGTTATGCAATGAAGGCGGATATTGATAAAGTAAAGCCAGGCCAGGTACTTGGCAAGGCGCTGCAGGAATTCAGCGGTGCAGAAGGCAAGATCAATGTGCTGGTGAGTGTAAAATAAGTGAGTCTGAAATAACGAAAGGCGGGCATCTATGGATGTCCGCCTTTTTTATGCCGGTATCCCGGGTAAATGCTGTAATACTTAACGCGCGTGTCCGTTTCCGGGTGTCAACACAAAAAGGCAAACAGCTCCAAAAGGAACTGTTTGCCAAATATATTGAGTTGCCTGTGAGGGCTATAACTAGATTCTGAAGTGAGAGAAAGCTTTGTTCGCTTCTGCCATACGGTGAGTATCTTCTTTCTTCTTGAACGCTGCGCCTTCACCTTTGCTTGCTGCTACGATTTCGTTTGCGAGCTTATCAGCCATGCTTTTACCGTTTCTTTCGCCGGCGAAGCGTACTAACCATTTGATGCTCAGGGATATCTTTCTGTCCGGACGAACTTCCGCAGGAATCTGGAAGGTAGCACCACCGATACGGCGGCTTCTAACTTCTACACCCGGAGTAACGTTAGCTAATGCTTTTCTCCAAACCTCGTAACCGTTTTCACCGGTCATCGTGCTTACCTTATCCACAGCATCGTAGAAAATTTTATAGGCAATGCTCTTTTTTCCTTGTTCCATTACGTTGTTAACAAAGCGGGTTACCAGCTTGTCATTGAACCGAGGATCCGGAGCCAGAGGCAATTTCTTTGCAGCTTGCTTTCTCATTTATTGAAAATTACGACTATTTATAATTATTATTTTTTAGCCTTTTCCTTTTTAGTACCATATTTGGAACGGCTCTGCTTTCTGTCTTTCACACCTGCAGTATCCAAAGAACCGCGAACGATGTGGTAACGAACACCTGGTAAATCTTTTACCCTTCCACCACGGATCAGTACGATAGAGTGCTCCTGCAAGTTGTGACCTTCACCAGGGATATAGGCAATCACCTCAACTTTGTTGGTTAAACGCACTTTCGCTACTTTACGCAGAGCGGAGTTCGGTTTCTTAGGCGTGGTAGTGTATACACGAGTACAAACGCCACGACGCTGAGGGCAGCTATCTAATGCCCTGGACTTAGACTTAGCCCGGATAATTTCTCTTCCTTTTCTTACTAATTGTTGTATAGTAGGCATTCTTTACCTAGTTTTTTTATGTCGGTTTACAATGACATCCAAATTCCCCACAAAGGGATTTTGGGACGGCAAAGGTAAAACTATATGTGTGAATAACAAAATTGTTTCGAAAATATTTTTGCCGGAATGATCTCCTGGGTAAACAGGGAAAGGTCTTATTATTCTGGTAGCAGCTCAGGATTACCAAAAACCGGATTGCAAAGGTATGATATCCGTTAGAAACTACCATAAAAAAATAGGGCCTTTTTATTGGCCCTATTCTCATGACGATAATAATATATAAAACGCTTATTTCTTGTCTATTATGTAATTCCAGTGCCGGATATCGGTGGTGCGGCCGGTACGGATATCATCCAGGCGCTGGATTACTTCCGCCCCTACTTCATATTTGGTCGTATCCAGTTTGATTTTGGTATCCAGGTAATCGAGCTGTTCTACGTAGGCAACACTGGAGGCGGTGCCGGTACCAAATACTTCCCGGAGGGTTCCATTATTATAGGCAGTTACCACCTCATCGATGGAGATGGGTCTTTCTTCCACTTTAAGTCCCATGTCTGCCAGCACATCCATTACGCTGGCGCGGGTTACGCCTTCGAGGATGGTGCCCTGGGTGAGATCCGGTGTAATGGCCGTATTGCCGATGATGACGAAAACGTTCATGGTACCGCATTCCTGCAGGTATTTATGTTGGTAGCCATCTACCCAAAGGATCTGGTCGTAGCCCTGTTTCTTTGCTTGCATGGTGGGGTACATGGTACCGCCGTAATTGCCTGCAGCTTTGGCGAAACCAACGCCGCCGGGGAAAGCGCGTACATATTTATCCTGCACCAGTAATTTGATGGGCTTATTAAAATACGGGCCGGAAGGTGAGTTAATGATGGCAAACTTATAGGTATCAGACGGGCGGACACCAATAAATTCATCTGCCGCAATCATAAAGGGACGCAGGTAGAGGGAGCAACCCTCACCGGTGGGTACCCAGTTGCGGTCCAGGTCTATCAGTAAATCCAATCCGCCTATAAACAACCACTCCGGTACCTGGGGCATCCCCATTCTTTCGGCAGAGGTGTTAAAGCGTTTATAGTTATCATATGGCCTGAAGATCATGGGGTGACCTTCCGGATCTTTATAAGCTTTAATTCCTTCAAAGATGGCCTGCCCGTAGTGCCAGGCGGCATTTGAAGGACTTACAGACAGGTTCTGGAAAGGCAGTATCTCCGCATTTTTCCATTCTTTTCCATCGAAATCGGCCACCAGCATATGGTCGGCATACATTTTACCAAATGCCAGGTTGTTGAAATCAACCTCACTCAGCCTGCTTCGCGTAGTTTTGGTGACTTTGATCTTCTGAAGTGCCTCTTCCTTAACTGTTGATTTATCTACCATCATGGTTAATCGATTTTATCTCAATATTTTTACATTTTAATCGCTGTGCCACCGGAGCCCTATCAGGACCGGCAGTGCAAATAAACTGATTTTTCCCCAGAGGGGGTTTTCACATTAAACTAAACGATAATAAATATGTCGCTTGAGCAAACCCAACTTGATCCGTACTTTCTGGCTAAAATCTTTACCCAGCCAATCATTCCCGGGAAAAGCATGCCGGCTGAGGCCGTAGAAAAAGTGGCGCCCAAAGTCAAATATTTAGGAGAAAATCAAAAAAACATTGCGCTCTTCATACAAAACGAAAACGAAGCGTACTTAAACGAAGAATTATTCAACCTCCTCACTAATATATTAAATGCCTGTAAACTGGGGATGCAGGATGTATCGCTTATCAACGTAATCCACTACCCTTCCCTGGCGTTTCCCGACTGGCAGGCTGCCGTGAAGATAGAACGGAGCGTTGTATTTGGGATTGCACCGGAACAGCTTGGGTTAAATGATATTCCATTGTATCAGCTGGTAACTGTAAACGGTACCACGTTATTGTTTTCCGATGAGCTATCCCTGATAGGCAGCGATAAAGTACTGAAAGCCAGGCTATGGGCCGGGTTAAAACAATTATTAGGCATTTAAATAAACTTCTTTTGCAATCATATGAAATTGATATTCGCTACCAATAACCCAAACAAAGTAAAAGAGTTCCGGTCGTTACTCGGTAACCAGTTTGAGATCATTACCCTGCTGGAAGCCGGCATTGATATAGACATCCCGGAGCCACACGATACGCTGGAAGCCAATGCCACCGAAAAGTCGGCCACCATTCACCGGATGACCGGGGAAAACTGTTTTGCCGAAGATACCGGCCTGGAAATAGCAGCCCTCAACGGCGCACCGGGTGTTTTATCTGCCCGCTACGCCGGGGAGCAGAAAGAAGCCGCCGACAACATCGCCAAAGTATTACAGGAGCTGGAAGGCCAGAACAACCGCAGTGCGCAGTTCCGCACTGTTATTTCCCTGATACTGGATGGCAAGGAACACCAGTTTGAAGGAGTGAGCAAAGGCCATATTACAACATCCGTTAAAGGAGAAAAGGGATTTGGCTACGATCCGATCTTTGTTCCGGAAGGCGAAACGCGCGCCTTTGCAGAAATGGATCTCACGGAAAAAAACAGGTACAGTCACCGGGCACGGGCCTTTGAGAAATTTGTGGCTTTCCTGAAACAAACAGCAAACGTTTAGCATCTCCCTAAAAAATAAGTATGGCAAGAGTCAAGATAGATTTACCTGCAACATTTCCTTTCAGCGTACAAATTCCTGTACGGATCCGGGACATTAATTATGGCAACCACGTAGGCAACGATGCCATCCTGTCTATTATACATGAAGCCAGGATACAGTTCCTCGGCAACCTCGGCTATAAAGAGCTGGATCATGAAGCCGGCGCAGGTTTCATTATGGCCGATGTGGCCATTGCTTACAAAGGGGAAGGATTTTATGGAGATATATTTGATATAGCCGTTGCGGCGGGCGAATTTAATGCCCTGGGTTTTGAATTGTTTTATCTCATCACCACTAACCGTAACGGACAAACGATTACCATCGCCGAAGCTAAAACCGGTATGATATGCTTTGATTATAAGGCACATAAAATAGCAAAACTGCCGGCCGATATGAAGGCACGCCTGGAAACAGGAAAATAAAACCAACAGATTATGGATATAACAGCAACACCCACTGCAGTGGAACAGGTGATTACAGCACGCCGTACGGTGAAACCCACCAGCATGAACGGCCGGAAGATTGCAGATGAAACGGTACAGCAACTGTTGCAACTCGCCGACTGGGCGCCCACACACGGGTATACAGAACCCTGGTACTTTGTGGTGTACAGCGGTGATAAAGTGCAACAATTTTGTGCAGATCATGCGGATATGTACAAGCAGCATACCCCCGCCGACAAATATATTCCGGGCAACTACGATAAACTGAAAACGCAGGGCAACCTGGCATCGCATGTACTGGCGATTTGTATGAAACGCGGGAACAATCCGAAGATCCCGGCGCTGGAGGAAATTGCCGCGGTATCATGCGCCGTGGAAAATATCTGGCTGGGCGCTACCGCCCTGGGTATTGCCGCCTACTGGGGTTCCGGCGGAATGACCTACCACCCTGCCATGCAGGAATATTTTGGTTTGGGAGAAGAAGACCTGGTACTGGGCTTCTTTTATATGGGCTATACAGACGAGCCTGCGCAACCGGGAAGAAGAATGAAACCATTTAATGAGAAGTTCAGATGGATGTAATTTTATAAAAAGATGGGGATCAATAGATCCCCATCTTCTTATAAATTATTTTAACAGATACCCATTCGCTTCTTCCGCAAAGCTGCTGATTTGTGTAGCTACCCAATGTTCATCTTTATGTAATTCTTCCGCCATAATCCGGGCTACGGCAGGGGCTATACGCAGTGCTTCCTTTGCATCGAGGAACAACAAGCGCGTACGGCGGGCAAGAAAATCTTCAATGTTGCGGGCCATTTCCTCTTTCACAGCCCATACCACCTGTGCTTTAATGATATGATATTCCCGGCTCAGCTCCTCCTGCAAATCCGGCTGACGCGCCACCATCTGGTGCAGGTGCAATACATCGCTGCCATAGAAATACCACGGATCTTCCCAGTTCACCTTATCGGTGGCGCCATGAATTTTCAGGTGAGGGGTAGCCGAGACTGTCTCCTTCCACTTCAGCACCACTTCCAGCTTATGTATTACATCTTCCGCCATCCTGCGGTAGGTAGTCCATTTACCACCAATAATGGTAATAAGATTTGATTTGGACACAATTATTTTATGGCTGCGGGAGATTTCTTTTGTTTTATGCCCTTCCGCCCTGGCGGCGGCGAGCGGGCGAAGACCAGCCCACACACTGCGTACATCAGAACGTTGCGGCGCCCTCGATAAATACTGACCGGCCGTACGGAGAATGAAAGCAATTTCCTCTTCCAGTGCGCGGGGCTCCAGGCTGATATGCTTAACGGGGGTATCGGTAGTACCCATCACCACCTTATTATGCCAGGGAACGATAAAGAGCACCCTTCCATCGCTGGTAGACGGGATCATGAGGGCGTTATGGCCGGGCAGGAAATCGCTGTCGAGTACCAGGTGTACACCCTGACTGGCCGCAATAGATTTTGGCGCTGCCGGGTTATCCATTTCCAGTACATCATCTGCAAACACACCGGTAGCGTTGATCACCGCGCGGGTATTGAGGTATATTTCCTCTCCACCGCCCAGGGTATCCTTTACCGTTAGTCCGCTGATATTTCCAAAGCCATCTTTTCGTAAACCGGTAACTCTCATATAATTCAGCACCGTACCGCCATTATCTGAAATGGACTGTGCCAGGTTGATGGCCAGGCGTGAATCATCAAATTGTCCGTCGTGATACAGCACGCCACCGGCGAGGTGCTCCTGCTTCAGCGTAGACAACCGCGCCAGGGTAGCTGACCTGGAAATATGCGTCGACTTCCCCAAACTGAGCCGGCCTGCCAGCCAGTCGTACATTTTGAGGCCAATCGTATATTTCAGATTCTCCCAGAAATTAAAAGTAGGAATAACAAAAGCCAGGTTACGTACCAGGTGCGGGGCATTGGCAGCCAGCAATCCGCGTTCCACACTGGCTTCCCTTACCAGCGATACATCGCCCTGTGCGAGATAACGTACGCCTCCGTGTACCAGCTTTGTGCTTTTACTGGAAGTGGATTTTGCAAAATCCACCTGCTCCAGCAATAAGGTTCTGTACCCCCGTGTTACCGCTTCCAGTGCAGCGCCGAGGCCGGTAGCCCCACCGCCAATCACTATTATGTCCCAGGGTTCGAGATCCTTTCTTAATGAGGCAACAAGCATTTCTCTGTTCATAAGCTAGTTTTCATTGGTCTGCCAATCATATACAAAATACTGAGGAATCGGATACCGGACAAATCAAAGCGGCCGATTCCAGAAAACTTAACGGCCGGGAGGGTTAAAAGTTTTAAATTCAGGAACATTTAGGCATTAAAAATGTTCCTCCATAGAGATCATTCAACTTTATAGCTTCGTATGTTTACCAGGATTCAACTCAATTACAGATATTTTCTACAGCTGCTGATACTCACGGTTGTTATTACCGGCAGTTACAATGCCACGGCACAGCGCAGCAAGCGAAAACCAAAATCCGATACCATTCACATGGTAGCTGTTGACAGCGCCACCATCAGCAAGAATATCCAGGCCCTGTCAAAAGATACCAGCCGGGTAAAAAAATCGGACACGTCTGTATCCATCCTGATCAACCGTATTGAAAGCTACACCCTGACGCTGAACGATCTTATGAGTTCCCTCCGCCGCGGATTTGATACCTCCCGTATCAGCGACGGACTGCCGCTGACAGATACGTCCCTCGCGCTGATAAAATACAATATTGCCAGCCTGGGCCGCACCCCCAACATCAACGATATATATACCAACAAAGTAATGCTGGAGCAGTTGCAGCGCAAACTCACCTCCTGGCAAACCGCCCTCTTTTCCTACTATGACAAACTGATAAACATTAATGACACCATCCACACGATCCGGGGCGATACCGCCATGCGCAACATTCCTTCCGAAGATGAACTGTACGGCTTCTATATAGGCCAGGTAACCAACCTCATTCTTAAATTCCGCTCGGTAGACAGCGCGAATAAGGCCAGTCTTATTAAGATAGGGCTGCTGCAAAACAGGGTGGCCAACCGGTATATTGAAGTCTCCAATCTTTACGAGGACATGGACTACCGTCTGAAGCAGTTTGCTTCCAATATGTTTGTGCGCGACTACCGGTACCTGTGGAAGCCTCACCGCGACAGCATTAACCCTCTTGAGTTTTTCCCGGTGCTGAAAAATTCGCTGCATAAAAGCACCAAGGTGTTAGCCATCTTCTTTTCCATACAGTGGCCGATATTTTTTGTGTGGCTGTTGCTCGCCGTATTGTTTTCCTGGTGGGTGTACAACAATATCAGGCGCATCCGGCATAACCACAACGAACAGGAAGGGGAAACGATCCTGCAGCACGCCCGGTACCTCTACCGTTACCCCGTGGCCTGCACCGTTGTGCTGATTGCTTCGCTATCGTCCGTATTATCTGTACGTTATCCTATTCTTTTTACAGAAATCACCTGGGGTTTAGATGTGATTGCGCTGACCATTATCTTCCGCACACATCTCCCTAAAACATTATTCAAAAGCTGGCTGTTACTGATCGGCTTACTGTTTGTTTACAGTTTGAATAACCTGCTGATAGAAATTACTTATGCAGAACAATGGGGATTATTAATCGGCGCCATTCTTTCGCTCCTGCTCGGGAACCGCCTGTTGAAAGAATCTTCCCTCACCACCTTTGCACAACCGAAATTTACCCGGCCGGTGCTGATGCTATTCATGCTCACCAGCGCGTTTTCCCTGATCATGGTTATTTTAGCCAGGGTAGGCACTGCCAAAATCATGGGATCTACCGCTGTTGTAAGCGCCGTGATGGCCCTGAGCCTGTTTATCCTCGTGAAGATACTGATGGAATCCGTTTACCTGCAGGTAGAAGCCAATAAAGATTCCAGCACATTCATCTCTTTTATGGACTACCAGGAAGTGCAGAAAAAGCTGAAAACATTTCTCACCATCCTGGCTTTTGTAGGATGGCTGGCGATCATATCCCGCTGCGTTTATTTGTATGATACCATTTACGATGTTATTGTCGATTTCCTTTCTTCCCGGCATAAGCTTGGTAATTCAGATTTCACCTTCAGCAGCATCATCATTTTTATATTGGTGATATGGGTGGCCACGGTGGCCTCCCAACTGATTGCCTATATGTTTGGAAATACCGGTCAAAGTGCCAATCCCAATAAAAAAACAAAATTCGGTTCCGCCCTGCTGTTATTGCGGCTGGCCGTACTGGCCGGTGGTGTACTGCTGGCATTTGCTGCCTCCGGCATCCCGATGGATAAAATCACCATCATCATAGGCGCCCTCGGTGTAGGTATCGGCTTTGGTTTACAAAACGTGGTAAATAACCTCGTATCCGGTATCATCCTTGCTTTTGAAAAGCCGATAGAAGTTGGAGATGTGATAGAACTCGGCCCCCGCTCCGGCGTTGTAAAAGAAATAGGCATCCGCTCCAGTAAGATCAGTGCCTACGATGGCTCCGAAGTGATTGTTCCCAATGGCGACCTGATATCGCAACAACTGATCAACTGGACCAGGGCCAACCGGAATAAACGAATCACCTTTGCTCTTGGTGTTGGCTACGGCAGCAATATTGACCAGGTTACGGAGATTATTCAATCTGCCTTTACCGATCGTAAAGATGTGCTTACTATTCCGGCCCCGTTTATACAGCTGACCGACTTTGGAGATAACGCCGTGAATTTCAAGGTGTATTTCTGGGTAGGCGACCTGGATAATGCAGGCAGGCTTCAAAACGAGGTGATGTCGTTCATTTACACGGCCCTTAATCAGGCAGGTATTGAAATTCCTTATCCACAGCGGGATTTGCATATCCGGTCTGTAGATGAATCCTTATTAAAAAAATGGGATAAGCCGGCTCCGGGCGGCACGCTTTAAAAAAAATTATAAAAAAACGTTGGATTCATTTTGAATTTTCATTTTTAAGCCGTTATCTTTGCACTCCCGTTTTGGAGCAGCAGGCGCTACTGATAGTAGTTACAGCGATCCGGATGGAGAATAAGGCGAGGTAGCTCAGGTGGTTAGAGCGTTGGATTCATAACCCAAAGGTCTCGGGTTCAACTCCCGATCTCGCTACGAAAAAAGAAAGAAGGCTTTCAAGCATCTGCCTGGAAGCCTTCTTTCTTTTAGCACAACATCCTCGACGTGATTCGTCTTTAATGCTTTTATAACGAATAAAAAAAGTCGCCCTTCTCTCAGGCGACTTTCAAAAGAAGAGTGCGCGGCATCGCTACCGCGCACTAATTAAATCTGCCACCACTAAATTCACGGTCTTTTAAACAAACGTATAACATCCAGCTGCAGGTTGCCGGGTGTAACAAAGTAAGTGCGTACCAGACCTTTTTCAACATTTTTAGGGAGAAGTAAACCCGCCTCCCCTACTTTACTGATCAATTCACTGTCTTCGAAGTACCAGCTATCTATGGTACCGGTTTTGGTAAAGTACAGGTTATAAAATTTATTCTTGTCCTGAAAGCCTTCTTCCGGCATATAATCCGCATGGATCCAGGTACCTGGTTTAACGTTTTTGGCGATGTAGGTTATCTGACCTGTTTCATTTTGGAGGAAGATATCCAGCGCATCACTACTTTTCGGATAGTGAATATAAAAGCTTAGTTTATTGGTAGATGAATCTGCAGCAGGTATTTCTATTTTCAGTTCATTTCCGTTGATGTAAACAAACGGAAAAAACAGCTCAAGCTTACCACTGCTCAGATTGAGCTGTTGCTGAAAAACATCTTTTCCGGAAGTTTTATCTTTAATTTTTAAGGCGCTTTCTTTTTTTGAAGCATGGAAGGTATAAATTTTACTGAACGTAACCGGCTTGTTCGGCAGCGTGGTAAAGTTGCGGTAAATGGTAGTATCTATGGATGTTTCCAGCTCGGCGTCGCCAATATTATATCCCCAGACTTCTACATTGATTGCTCTTGTTGTTTCATCTTCCTTATTGCAGGAGATAAACACTAGCAGAACAACAAGCAAACTTAGTAATCTATATTTTGATATCATCTCTTTAAATTTTTAATAGTCTAAACGGGTATTAAATCTCATGATCGTTCCGCTGGGGGCTTCAGAGAAGATGTATATTTTTGAAGAGGCTGCAGATGCAGCCGGTTTAGGAGCAGTGGTGGACAGATCGTTCCAGGTATAGGAGGTGCCATCTATATAAGGCGTGTTGGTACCTGCTTTATAGATTCTCACCTGAAAAGAAACGGAAGTCATCACACCATTGTATTCCTGCCTGGCGGTGGAAAATGTAGAGATAGTGGCAGCCTCACTGAATTCATTTGGTTTCACATTTTTGAGTCGGGTGATCTCTTCAAAAACTTTAGGAGTGGAATAGTACTTACCAATGACTAAATCTACCGGTTCACTGTATTTGGTTACCTCAGGAACGAACATGTATATCAGGCTGATTTTCTTATCTGTTACCCCGGGCTTTTCCGGCATATCACTCATCTTTCCATCCATATAAAGAAAATTTAAGCTGGCAGCGCCATCTTCTTTTTTGAATTCTTGTTCTAATACCAGTTTTCCTGTGTTTTTTTCACTGACATTGACCTTAACAGTACGCTGCTCTCCTCTGAAAGTGTAAGCTTCCGCCAGGTTAAATGCACTTTCACCGGTTGCTATACGTGGCGAACTGATGGTGTCCACTTTTACTGCAAGCACTTCTTTGGTGGCATTATAACCCTTTATACTAATAGGAAACACCTGGTCTGTATAGAGAAAATTATCATTGTATTTATTGCAGGCGGCCAGCAAAGAAGCGGCCATACTCAGCAAAATCCAGTTTGTATAAATTGATTTCATTTCTTCTGTTTATGTCGTTATAAATTGTAGGAAATGGATAAACTGAAAGATGATCCTATTTTGCGGATGAAGGTATCAGTATCGCCTATACGAATTTTCGTTTTCCCATCAGGGCTATCCTGATAATAGCCTTCCTCATAATTTTGTGAGAAGCCATATTTCCATTTGTATACATCCGACCATTCTTTCATGGTCATGTTATCGCTGCCCGGCTTCACCTCATAAGTATTCTGTCCGTTGATAAAAAAGCGGTACGGACTATTTGTAAGATTGCTGATGTTCAGCCTTACCTGTAATTTTCTATCTTTCAGGAATTTGTAGCTTATCTGCGCATCTATCTGGTTACGCGGACGTTCCATTTCGGAATAATGCGGTTGCATACCAACCGTAAAGGTTTTATAGCCGGCGTGGTTGAAAGCGATATTTGCACCTAATCTATCTCCGGCGTATTGCAGACCGATATTATACAGTACAGGGACTTGTCCGTATAACGGTCGTTTTTCTTTCAGGTAAGTTTTTCTGCGATAGGCATATGAGTTACCTTCTGCATCAGAGCCGGAGCCCATGGTTTCGTAACGGAAGGCGCTGGCCTGTACTTCAGAGTTCTGCAGTGTCAGGTTACCGCTGAAATAGAGGTTGTTTAAAAATTTTACATCTTTAGCAAAGAACCCAAAGCTTTTGCGGACATCTACTTCCCAGCCATTTACATCTGCATAATCAGAGTTGGCAGTGAGCAGGTCTACGGCGCCACTTGTATTCGTGATGTCCAGGTACATTTCTACCGGATTCCTGAAATGTTTTTTAAAGTAACCAGCGGAGATGACTTCTCCCGCGGATGGATACCATTCAACCCGCAGATCGTAGTGGGTAATTAGCGTAGAAACCACGCCTGTATTACGTTGTATACGACCATAGAGATAATTAAATCGTGCAAAACTGGAATTCTCAATCAGAGCCGGACGTATGGCTGATTGCGCGTAAGACGCCCTGATATTGAAGTTAGGGATAGGTGTGATGGTGAGGTTACCGGAAGGCAGGTACAGCCATTTTTTATCTTCAGCGTTGGCATCAAGTGTTTTGTGAACAAGATTACCGGTTTCCGGATCTACGTAGCGGTATTTTTCTGCATTTTCCAGGTCGGCCTGTGAAACTTTATCTGCAGCTTCATCTTTTATCTTCTCGTATTCATAAAATTCACTTCTGATACCCCACACCAGACGAAGCCATTTGGTAAAGCGGCTATCCAGCATTACATAGCCGGCCTGGTTGTTATTCCTGCCAGTGTAAGTGTTGTTATTGAAGGCTGCCGGGAAGTAATACATATCTGTGAGCGGATTGGCAAAGTCGATGCTCCATTGTTGTATCGGCTTGTATCCATCTTTAAAACTTCCTGCAACCCCCACTGGCAAAACATTCCAATCGTAGTGACCTTTTTTATCCTGGTACTGGTACCCGCCTTTAATTACTTGCACAGTTTTACCGATATTGAATTTATAACTCAGTGCCGCATCGGCCATCCAGTTGGTTTCCATGTATTTGTAAGAAGAACGGCTCAAGGGTCCGGGATTAGCATTACCTGGACCTGGTGAATAATTGTAACTAACACCATTCAGGGTTTCTATGCGTCCCACGGTTGCATCTACCGCATCCTGTTCGTGGTTGGTAACCGTATTGCGGGCTATACTCCAGTCGAACTTAAAACGGCCAATGTTATGTTCACCGTTGATTCTGTTCTGTAACAAGTCGATGAATTTTGGTCGGTCGTATTCACTAATCATCGGATCATCACCTTTTGCTAAATCTTCACCCCAGCCGGCTATACGAAAGAACTGGTTGGCAAATACGCGTGAATAAAAGTTACGGGAAGTTATCTGATGGTTTTTGATACGCCATCCTGCATTGAGCAAGGCCCCCCAGCTAGTAGTGAAATTGTATTGCTGGGCTTTTGATTCATGAATCTCTTTGCCTGTTTGAAGATCATACTGGTTGTTACCTGCCATAGAGAAGGCTCCACGCTCGAAGTGTTGTATGTCGTCAATGGCCTGTTCATTGCGGTAGCTCAGGGAGCCTACCAGCCCGATACGACTGTTCTTCAGGTTATAGCTACGACCCAGGCTAAACTGGTAATTCTGACCGGGAGCAGCTTTAAAGGTGCGGGTACCTAATCTTTCCAGACCGCCAATGGCTTTGTTCTGCTCAGCGATCATTTCAGGGGTAACTTTCTCCACGCCGGGAGGAGGGATATGATTATAGGGATTCCTGGGATCATAATTACCCGGCGTAAGTGTCAGGATCTCTTTAGGAAAATGATTTCTGCCACCATCATCAAATCCGAGGTAGTCGTTTTTTCCCCGCTGGTAACCCATGAATTTTTTACCGGTACTACCGTTGATATATTTACTACCGAAGCTGAGGGTGGTGAAATTACTTTCAGGAATAGCCATGGTATTGATTTGTACCATTCCTCCGCCAAAGCCGAAACCCATATCTGGTGTAGCAGTTTTAGAAACAACGACATTATCTACGAGATTACTCGGCACGATGTCGAATTCAAAATCGCGCACCTGTACATCGGTGCTAGGGAGGGCGGCGCCATCCATCATGGCCATATTATATCTTTCAGCGATACCACGTACTACCACTCTGCGATTGTCGGTAGTGCTGACACCCGAAATACGTTTCAATGTTTCTCCGATATTTTTATCGGGTAAAACAGCAATCTGTTCGCGACTGATACCATTGGTGATACCGGCATCATTTCTCTGACGAAGATACAGCGATGCTATAGATTCCTTGCTGACAGAGGATTTCACAACTACCATAGCCAGGTTTCCTTTCCGTCTTTTTAAAGTGGCGTTTAAGTTGAAAAATCCATTTTCCGAGATGGTAATGCCACTAACTTCTTTGGCGCCATAGCCAATGGCGCTGATCAGAACGGTATAGTTCCCTTTAGGTAGTGGCAAGGAGAAGTTACCAGCTTCGTCAGTAATTGCGCCAGTGCTGCCGATGCGAATGGTAGCACCTATTACAGGATCGCCATTTTCTTCGTCGAGGAGTTTACCGGTAAGGCCGCCATCTTTTTTTGTGGCTGGCGGCAGTGGTTTCTCAAATAAAACGATCCCACCAGCCACTTCTTTATAACCTACGTTTGCTTTTTGCAGCAGATAGTGGAGGATGTCGGATATGTCGGTTTGTTTAAATTCTTTTGCGGAGATGCTCCATTGTGTGAGCCGTAATTTACCGGCATCGTATGCAATGTTGACAGGGCTGGCTTCTTTCAACTGTTCCATGGCTACGTCCAGTGTAACATTAGAAAAACGAATAGTTAGTTTCACCGTTCCGGGCGACTGTGCGACTGTTCCTAATGCCAGCAGCATCAGGCAACAGAGCATCATGAAGATGCGCCTCGGACTGGTAGGGATCATCGTCCCTCGTGCTTTTTTTTTCATATCTTTATAATTGTTTTTATTAAATGGTAATGTTGCTTTCGTCAAAAATGGCATTACCGGAAACTTTGGCAAATCCCGTTACCAGCGGGATTTTGCTTTTAATACAGTGTGATAGTTTTTCCTTGTATTTTATATCGTATATCGTGTACTTCCGCCAGGGTGGCTATAATGTCGTTTACAGAAGTTTTATGTATGAAGAATTTAGCATCGTAATGCAGCCTGCGGATACCAGCGTTGTTGGTTACTAACGTCACCCCATATACTTCCCTCAGTTCAAAGGCCAGTTCATTAAAGGTGGTTGATTCTAACAGCAGTACTCCTTGCTGCCAGGCCTGCACCTGTTTCCAGTCGAGGCTGTCGATATGGGAATGGCCATCCTTACGGTCCCATTGAAATCTTTTGCCCCTGGATAGTTCAGTTAGTACCTGGATGCTGTCGCTCACCTGGACACGGCCTTGCTGTACCCACACCTGAATAGATGGGCCATCGCTGTATGCTTTAATATTAAATGCAGTGCCTAAGACTTTGGTTTCCAGCTGCCCTGCTTTCACGATGAATGGCCGGGTAATGTCATGCTGTACTTCAAAAAATGCTTCTCCTTCTATTAGTTCGAGGTACCTGGCTTTCATCCCGTACAGAGAGCTGTATTTCAGTGTGGTCCCGGACTTTAGCCATACACGTGAGTTATCCGGTAGCTGGATTTGTTTTATATCGCCGAAAGGAGCGCTTACTGTATAATAGATAGCAGGCTGTTTATTATGGTTGATCATGTAAAGCCATAGAGCGCTGACCACCAATACGAGGATACAGGCTGCTGCCGCGGTCCTGCTACGTATAGCCACCACTTTGGGCTTATTGATCCTGTCGAGAATCTGCAGCTGAATGCTGCCTTTAACGGCGCTTTTTCTCCCTTGCTGGTTCCATAGGCCGATGGGTTTGGAATCATCTACGGCGTGATACCATTCATCAATTACCTGGTGTTGTTGTTCATTGGTTTTACCTGATAAGTAGCGTTGCAGCAGGTTTAACCGTTTGCGTAATTTCATTTATAACAGTCCTCCTGCTATATACATACTGATTCGGGCAGGTGGTACTATAGTTCCAATGTTACCGAATTGTGAATTCCTTTGGTTAAAGAATAAAAGGCAGGAAGATCGCCTGGCTTTGCAGTCGCAGCCGGAGTCGTTTACGGGCGTTTTGTAATTGGTTTTTAACTGTTTGCTCTGAGATGGATAGCCGCATCGCTATCTCCCTGATGGATAATTCCTTTTCATAACTGAGGATGAAAACCCCTCTCATCTTATCAGGCATGGCGGCAATTTCCGCCTGTACTTTATCTCTCAGGCGGTCAAAATCGTAGTGGTCCTGTTTTTTCAGGTCGGTTTCATCGGGCAGACTATAAACAGATAAGGGTAAATCAGTGGTGCCTTGTTTGGCTTCCCGGTATATATGACGGATCACACTGTATTTCAGGGCAGTAAACAAATAAGGGCTTAATTTATCCTCCACGATGATCTGTTGCCGGTTTTCCCAGGCATGAATAAAAATATTCTGTACGAAATCTTTGGAGGTGGCTTCATCAGCCAGCCTTCGGTAAGCCATCGAAAACATTTCTTCCCAATACCGTTCAAATAAACACGAAAACGATGCTGTATCACCCTGCTTTACTTGTTGCCATAATTCGGCATCATTTAAAGTGTTTTTATCCATTACAAATTATCTTGCGGACGCAAAGATATAGTTAGTTTTTTGCCAAAATATTAGCGGCGCGGATTGGAGAAGGCCTTACCCCGGCGATTTCCGGCTGTAGATAAGGATGAGTCACGGGTATTATTTTATTATTATTTTATAGAAGCCTTTTTAGTTATGTTCTATTCTCTTCTGATAATCAAAGGCGATGCCGTCATGCAGCTTAACGCAGCAATACACTACACCCCGGCATCAGTTAGCCTTGTGCGTAGGATAAAATATTTCGCTTAATGTTTCATCCAACGCTTTTCCTGACAATGTTTTTCCAACTATAATTCCATCAGGATCGATCAAAAAATTCTGAGGGATTGCCTGGACACCATATGATTTCGCAGCCGTACTATCCCAAAATTTCAGATCAGAAAGCTGAAGCCACAGAAGTCCGTCTTTTTTAACTGCCGCCAACCACAACGCCTTGCTGTCAGACTTATCGAGAGAAATACCGACAATTGTGAAGTTCTGGTCCTTGAATTTATTGTAGACTTTAACCAGGTTTGGATTCTCTGCCCTGCACGGCCCGCACCAGGAAGCCCAAAAGTCGACCAATACATACTTACCACGAAACGACGAAAGTTTAACCAGCTTCCCTTCCGCATCGGGTACTTCAAAGTCCGGCGCCGGTTGCCCTGTTGCAGTTACTCTCATTTTATCCAGGTTAGCGGCCACTTTTTTACCTTCCTTACTATTTTTAATTTTGAAGGATAAACTGTCGAACAAGGGCTTCACTACGTCATAGCGTTGCTCATAAGCGATTTTGGGAAACAATTCCAAGCTAAGCATTGATGCAGGATGGGACCTGATGAACTTAATATAGGCATCTTTGGTCATGTCACTAAACCGCTTTCGAAAGCCTTCCACTTTGGCCTCGTAATCCGGCGTGGCCTGTGGCGACAACTTCCCTTCCATGAATTGCCTGTCTTCATCGGTCATTTGTGAAAAGCCGGCATCAACCAGGTTATTAAGATCATTATAATCATTATTCCTGGGCGTTCCGGTTACCTGCACTCCTTCTACTGTAGCTCCATTCGTTTTAATATGGATGTTACCCGGTTCAAGATAAACGGTTATCTGTTCAAGGCTGTTAGTTCTCCCAACACCTTTCGTATCAAAGGTTAATGTAGCGGATACGGGTGAAGTGGACACCGCACCGGCAAATTTGAAAACGCCATCCTTTAACCCGACGGAATCAATGATGGACTTACCTTTCATCGTATACTCCAGGTATGCCTTTTCAGGGGCGTTGCCTGTACCATATTTGCCATTGATAGTAAATTTATTATTACTCTGGGCGAAAGCTGTCAACGACATTATTGACAAACCGGCTATAATTAACTTTCTCAATTTAAATAGGATTAATTTGGATTCAGAAATCGAATTCCGGTATGAATTGCCACCGGAGATTAATACGTTGCCATAAAGGGGAACGCCTTTCATTTAGTTAAACAGTTCCATCAGCTTTGCTTCCAACTCTTTTCCATGGAGATCCCTGGCAACAATTACACCTTTGTTATCGATCAGAAAATTCCTGGGAATAGCTTTAATCTGATATTTTTTAGTAACGGGAGAATCAAATCCTTTCAGGTCTGCCAGGTTTGTCCAGGTATAACCATCCTTCTCTATTGCCTTTTTCCAGGCAGCAGCATCCGTATCGAGAGAAACGCCAATTACACCCAGCCCTTTGGTCCTGTACCTGGCATAAAGCGGAACAAGCGCTTTTGCCTGCATTCTGCATGGCGAACACCAACTGGCCCAGAAATCAATAAATGTATATTTGTTCCCGGAAATGATTGTTTTGGTGGAGATTTTTTTTCCTTTTACATCCGGCAGCGCAAAGTCCTCATACTGTACTGTTTCCTGCATACCCGGCGCCTGTACATTTTTTTCATTTTCAGCAGTAACAGTAATACCGTTAGCATCATTTACAATCAGCGTATACTCCTTTGATGAAGGAGGAAGACACATTTGATTATTGCATGCCATGTACCTGATCCGGAAATGCAATACTGTCTTCTCATCTGCCCTGAGTTTGATAGTTTGTGAAAACGTAACACCCTTCGCGTAATAAGCCACAGTTTCCCCGGCAGAAGATGCTGCTCCTTTTTCCTCCATCTCTCCTATCAACTGAACATTCGGATTTTCTCCCCATGTAATAGTAGTAGGCATTCCCATTCCACCATCATAAGACTGTGGATAAATATGAAACGGTTCGTTGATAGACGCCACGAAGGCAATCTTAAAAGTGAGTGGCGCTATTGAGTCACTGCGGAATTTCCACGAAACGGGGTGGTTATCCTGCGCAATGCCGGACAAAGCTGCCAGACTGGTCAATATCAAAAAAATCACTCTTCTCATAAATACTTTTTGCAGGGCAAAAGCCACATTCGTTTAAATTCAGTTATTATCATCTGACAGGCGCAAATTGCATTACCCTTTATACCTGGATTTTGTGATCTCTACCATAGACTTCAGTTTATAATACTCCCTGTCTGTGGAACCAGCGTAACCAGAACTAAAGAATCTTATATTACCCAATGGGTCAAATATGATTTTAGTGGGTGTTCCCTGGACATCAAAGAACTTGTTTTCTTCATCCTGTAAAACATCGAGGGTAATCCCTTTTTTCTTCACGAAAGATTTCACAGTAGCCCTGTCTTCAAACAGGCTTACCACAAACATTTGAAATACATCTTTTTTATAGTCTGCCACCACGTGCTCAAATCCGCTGAAAGCAGCTACACACGGAGTACATCCTGTGGACCAGAAATCCAGGGCCAGCACCTTGTTCTTATAATCCTTCAGATGAACGATATTCCCTTCCAGGTCCGGCAGCGATACCTCTTTTACAGGTTTAGTAGCGTGAAAAAGCGTAAACATTTTACCATCCCCTCCCGCGCTTGGTACTGCACCGTCGAGCGTTGTTTTCGGTGATGCTATGTACAACTTTTCCACTTCCTTATAACAGTGATGGTATGCTTCATCCTTCAGGGATTTAAGATATGCCTCAAATCCATTTTCGGTACCCTTTACCTTCTTATATACCAACCTGAATGTATTAACCATAACCGGGTTTGACTCCGCCTCCCTGAATGCTTTACTTAAGGTATCGAATGCCACCTGATACTTACCGGCAGCAAACATCACTACTCCATACCGGTTCAGGTAATTGGATTTTGCATCTTTGAAATAGCGCATTTCGCGCATACCCTCTTTTACTTCCGAAGATTTCGCCAATAACTGTAATGCCGTATCTGTATTTCCCAGTTGGGCATTAGTTGCAGCATTTATCTCCAAAACGGTCTGAGTTCTGCCAATTCCATCTTTCAGAGCTCCTGTGCCCAGATCTTCCAATATCCCGGCTGACACCTTTTCCACTTCGCCCGGATTGGTATTTGCATCAAAGAGGTTGTCCAGTGCATAAGTCAGATACAGGAATTGAAGTACGTTGAATTTCGGCCTGGTGTTTTTATAATACCAATAACGTTCAAAGTTTCCTTTGGTAAGCCATCCCATAGCCAGCTGCGCGCGGTATTCCTCATACATGGATGGTTTGGCAGGGTCTATTGGATTTGCTTTCAACATTTCATTGTATTGCTTCTCCTGGTCTTCCACGTTTACTATTGAAGTAAAATCCTTAAAGTTATACTTCGCGGATGGCGATTGCTGCGCGAAGACGGACCCCGAAATCAGCAACAACAAGATTAACATTTTCATTTTCATCAGATTCAGATTAAATGGTATTAAAAAATTTGAATTATTAGCATTGAAATTTCCTGCCAGGTAAATGTGGTACAACTGCATGCTGCCATTAACTTGCCAGTTCTATTCATTTTCCACTAATCCCTTATTCGCGGCCAGCATCCTTTCCCCGAACTTCAGGGCAAATCTCGCGGGGCTGAGCGTATAGGTTGCCACTACGTTGCCGGCGTCATCATAGAGTTTATGTGTGTACTTAACCGTATTGCTATACACCGGGTCAACTGAAAGCCGGCGCATATCCCACCAGCGCATTCCGGAGGTGGCGAATTCACGAATACGTTCATCAAGGATATAGCGAACCAATGACTCTTTGCTTTCCGCTATATTTGCAGGTACAGTTGCGATATTGGCGGGCATTCTTTTGGACCGCAGCATTTCGAGATCGCTCTTTGCCCCTGCAAGGTCACCTGCCCTTGCTTTAAGCTCTGAGCGCATCAGGTAGAGGTCAGGCAATGAGGGGCCGATTTCCAACCCGGAAAAAAGTGATGCGGAGTAGCGCCTCATCCCTCCCGGAAAGGTTTTGTCGGGATTGAACATTTCAATTCCTGAGAACAGTTCCAGGCGTTTATCTGCCGGATCATACAAGGCAGCCGTTTCCGGGGAAAACACATAGGTATTGGCTTGTTGCAGCTGAAAATTAATCATACTGAGATTGTATATCACCTGCACATTGTTGGCAGCCAACGGATAATTTGAAAGTCCGAAACCGAAGTCAGGAAACCATGAATTATCGCTATCAGGATCAAGCACTGTGTTATAATCGTATAACGCGAGAGGCACTGCAGCTTTGCCAAGCTCCGCGAATGCAGCATCCACATGTGTGCCGGCCTCATTGAACTTTGCCATATACAGATAAACACGGCCCAATATAAATTCTGCCGCCAGCCTGGAAAATTTGCGCCTGTGTGTTAATGGACCAAGGTCTGGCAAGGCATCTGTCAAATCCTTTATGATAAAATCATAACATTCCTGTACAGAGGCCCGTACAAATGTTGTTTGCGTTACATCTGCCTTTGTAAGCAGCGGCATCCCCAAATCCGTAGCAGCAGTAGCAGCATTATAGGGCAACGAAAAATCATTCAGAAAATAAAGATGGCAAAGTGCCCGTCCGACTTTGGCCTCCGCGAGGATGGCACGTTTTTGCTGATCGGTTCCTCCCTCTGATTGCATTACTTCGTTTATGACCTTATTAAAGGTATAAATGTTGGTTAGTGGCCATGTTTCATTGGGAAGCTGATCTTCATCGTATATCCTTGCTTCAAACCTGAACAGCCTTTGTGTTCTGATCTGAGCCGCATCCATATAGGTTGCCTGGGCTGCCATTTCATCACCCATATACAAAGATGGAGGATAGGAAACCTGCAGGCTCACTGCATTCATTAATTGCTCGTAGTCCAGCGTCGTTTTTGCCACACGGGAGCCCTTAGGCTCAATTTCCAAAAAGTCTTTAGAGCATGAAGTCTGAAGCATCAACGATATAAACAGAAGGGGTAATAATACCCTATGAATGGATTTCATCATCTTAAGCAGGTTTAATTAAAGAGTAATGTGTGCGCCAACTGTGAATGTACCTTGTCCTATACGGATATTTCTGACACCTGCAGGCGATTGAAACTCCGGATCGATCCCGAGGTTGTTCTTCTTCCAGAGCATGAGATTAGATACCTGTGCCCTAAAAGTCAATCCTTCAGCATGTAGTCTCCGAACCAATGTCTTACCTACATCATAGGAAAGCGTGATCTCCCTGATCTTTGCATAAGACGCATCAAATGAATTCAGGTTGGAGTAGGTGTAGTAATAGATATTTCTGCCGTTGTCGATGGTAGTGTTATAGGCATACCTGGGGATATTGGTTTTACTTTCATCTCCCGGCGTCTTCCAGCGATTAGCAAATTCGGGTTGAAGCGTGTTCTGATAAAGGGGCTCCTGCCAAAAATTATTAAAATCCCGGAACAATACATGTCCTAAGTTAAAGCTGATATTAATTCCCAGTTGAAACCGCCTGTAATAAAATGTATTGAATAATCCACCTGTTGCGATAGGTTGAGAAGTTCCCGCCAAATGGACGTCTTCTGGCTTGGAGCCATTTTTATCCGACAGTATTTTTCCGTCGGCCTGGATGATCTGTGGATCTCCCACGGCGTTAAGCCCGCCGTTGATGAATTCGAATACAGCATATGCGGGTTTGCCTTCCGCAAAGGATGTTCCGATCATTCCTGTACCGGTTGTGATGGCGGTTGCCGTTGCCATCCTCGTTATCTTATTTTTGTTGTACGCCAGGTTTAAGACAGTATTCCAGTTAAAATCCCGGGAAATGACATTAAGCGAAGTCAAACTAAACTCAAATCCTTTATTTTCAAGGTCTCCGTAATTACCGATAACAGTTGCATATCCGGTCAACGGCGCCGTCATCAATGAGCCGATCAGGTTACTGGTCTTTTTTATATATCCGTCTATAGAACCGCCCAATCTGCCACCCAGCACTGTAAAATCCAGTCCTGCGTTATAAACAGTGGTTCCCTCCCAGGTAAGCTTGTCGTTGCCGGGAGTTCCGATAACCAAACCAACTCCTGTTACATAGTTTACGTTCGATGAGGATTGCAGGATATCGAATGATGCTGCCTGGGCAGGCTTGGGTGCATTACCTGTTATGCCATAGGTGAATCTCAGATGGAGGCGGTCCAGCCATGTAAATGATTTCATGAAGTCTTCCCTGTTCAGCAACCATTTACCACCTATGCTATAAACGGGCCTGTTTTGAGCAGATTTGGCAAGGCCAAATAAATTACTCTCATCAATCCTCCAGCTCGCATTCAGTGCATACTTCCATTGGTACATGTATCCCAATGTGGAATAGTAAGAGGTGGTTCTTGCGATAGCGCCTTCTCCTCCACCCACATTATTTGATGGCAACACTCGTCCCAGCTGGCCGGATACCGTTCCTGTAATCCCTTTCATGAGTGTATCAATATTTACCGGACGCGAAACCTGCAACTGATCATCCCAGCCATAGTAGGTAGCGGATGATGTCAATGGTGTGGAACTTGTAGCTTCCTGTCCTGCCATTACAGTCAGCTGGTGCGGATCCCAGTTCCGATCAAATATCAGCTGATTTCTTACCGTCCAGTTTTTCTGAGACGCATTATTTACATTGAGCATCCCTCCATCCTTTGGCAACCAATACCTGGGCGTGCTGTTTGCAGTTGGCGCCTGTGTAAAACCTACCAGCTGGTCCCTTACCGCGTAACTTTCCTGGTACTGAACTGTCCGGTTGTTTCTTGCAAATGTCTGGTAGCCATAAGTACCCTCAAAGCGAAGTCCTTTCAGCAATTGTACTCTCGCGCTTCCCACCACCCTTCCGGATATACTGCTACTTTTTGAATATCCCCTGTTAAACTCATCAAGCGGAACGTAATCCAGGTTAACCCGGCTCCTGGCAGCATAATCAAGCCTGAGAGAATCGGTGTAATTTCCCAGGAAATTCACTGCCAGCGGATTTCCTGCATTATCGCGGAACCGCTGATAAGGTACGATGGAAACATCCGGGGCCAGCACTCCTATACCCAGGTTTGAAGTACTTGCTACTGTATTGGTAAGATCAGTGATCACCGAGAACTGCAATTTTTTATTGAAATTGAAATCCTGTCTGACATTCAACTTATACGAATTGTTCCGTTCGCCTGGCGTGCTGCTTTGAATACCGGTATAGCTCAGCGATCCATAAAAACTGTAAATGTCACCGCCCCCTGAAAGCGAGACTGTATGATTAGTTGAGGCTGCATTTCTGTAAAAAATACTGGAAATTTCACTCCTGTTATCGATGGCAGCCAAACTATCCAGCGCCTTATTCGCCTGCGCACCGGTGATTAGCCCCCGATACTCATCATATTGAATTTGCAGGTGCGGAGGAACCGGAGCAAAGACCTGTGCTGTATTCCAGCTATAATAAGGCGCAAATTGAGGAAAGAGTTCTTTTGCAGTAGCAATAAAATCCCTGCTGTTCATTTTCGGGATATAGGACAGATCCGGTTTACCCTGGAAATTATAATAACCGTCGTAATCAACCCGTAATTTTTGTCCTGTTTTACCCTTTTTGGTAGTAATAACAATTACCCCGTTCGCCGCTTTTGCGCCCCAGATAGAAGCTGCGGAGGCATCTTTCAGAACAGTTATATCCTCAATATCCTGCGGATTGATGTTGGCGATGGGGTTAGAGGTGTTCATAATATTATTACGGGATGCATCATTGGTATTATCACCCGGTAATTCCACGCCATCTACCACGATCAATGGCGACCTGGTAGAGTTTAGGGAAGTCAAACCCCGAACCAGTAACGGCTCTCCACCCGGTGCATTGTTTACCACCAGGCCGGGTACAAGCCCATCCAGTCTTTGGAGAATATTGGTGCTACTGGATCTGCTGGCAACAGTGCCCATGTCCACTTTTGCTACTGCCCCCGTATTTCGTTCCCTGGTAATATTCTGATAACCCGTAGAAACAATTTCAATAGATCCCAGCTTTTGTTCCGAAGGCACCAGGATAACCGAAATCATTTCTGCATCGGTCACCTTCACCTCTTTTTCATTGAATCCTATGAAGGTTATTATCAGCACTGCGCCTTTTTCCGCTTCTATATGAAACATCCCCTTTTCATCGCTCACAGCTACTACCTGGCTACCTTTAATACGGATAGTAGCCCCGGGCAGAGGATTTTTATCAGAGTCGGTGATTGATCCCGTGACTTTTGTTTTAGGCTCCGCAGCAGCAGATAAACTTCCATTTTTCCCTGATGCGTCACTATCTCTGCGCATCACTACCACATTGCCCTGCCTTATCTCGAAAGCAAGTTTCTCCGGCTTCAAAATGGCGGTAAGGAAATCATTCAATGGCATCTGCTGTGCCTCAATAGTCACAGGATGCGCATTCTTAATATGTTCATCATTATAGAGTACAGTTACTCCCGTCTGTTTCTCAATAATTTTAAACACATTACGCAAAGGCTCTTTGTGTAGTTTGGTAGTGATAGATTGCGCCAATCCTATGGCCTGTGCCTGAACTAAGACGACAGTTAATAAAACAAATGTTAGTTTCATCGCGAACTGTATTTTGGTTGATACCAGACGGCAGGAGAAGCCACGCCAGGCTAATCCTCGCCTCCACGGCTGGTTTAAAGCATAAAAACGCATACTTTCTAAATAATTTTGGTTGGTTTCTATTGATCCTGAGCAAGATGCTTTATTGGCATACCAAGTCATTACCGGAGAGATTCCCGGCATCTTTGTTTTTTTAGCTAGCAGCCTGCTCAGCGCATTATTTTGTTATCAATGACACTTGCTGAATGGTTAGTCAACAGCCATCAGGGAAGTATAATTAATGTCCTGTTTCCTTCCAGTTTGTAGTGAAGTCCCACGTTGCTCAGAAAATACAGAACATCGGTAAAGGGAAGGCTTCTCTTAATAGTACCGCCAAGCTGTATCTTCGGAATTGTTTGCTGATAAATTACTTCAATATCATACCACCTTGCAAGTTGCCGCATAGCCTCCTCCAGCGGAACATCATTAAAGTCAAAGACACCATTTTTCCAGGCGACAACCGACACTGCATTTACATCGTCAAAAACCTGGACAGGCCTGTTTACGGTGGTTGTGAGCGCCTGTTGTCCGGGCTTAAGCAGTTTGTAGGCCGCCCCTTTCATTGCAACCCGTATCGCTCCATCCAGCAGCGTGGTTCGAACAGATTGCTCATTGTTATATGCATTCACGTTAAAACTTGTTCCGAGTACTTCAACAGAAGTCCCGCCGCTAACCGCTACCCTGAAAGGAATAGAAGGGTTTTGAGCTACTTCCATGTACACTTCTCCTGTAACACTAATAAGTCTTTCCTTACCCGTAAATACTACCGGGTATTTAATGGAACTTTCCGCATTCAGCCACACGCTGGTTCCATCTGATAACTTAAGCTGGAACTGCTTTCCCTTGGGGGTAGATACTGTATTATACTGAACTTCTGAACCTGTTCTTTCGTACTCAAATACCCCATTGGTAACTTTGGCAACTGTTCCTCCCTGTAATGTTATCCGGCCATTTTTAACAGTATCCAAAAGTACCTGTGATCCGTCTGATAAGGTAAGTAAAACGCTGCTTCCCCCCTGTTGCCCATTTGTTATCGACTGCACAACACCAGTTGGCGTTTCCGCTTGTTTTTTGTGATATAAATAATAAGTACCCACACCAATTATCAATGCCACTGAAGATGCTACAGCCCAACTCCATTTCCGTATGAACGAATTCCTGTGAGCAATATGCATACCCTTCCCTGTTTCCTTATCAACAGGGAACTCCCTGCCGGGATAACGATCCAGGATATTTTTGATCATCGTTTGCTGCTGAGCTTCACTAAAGAGACCCTCATCCTGTATTTTTTCCCACATGTCTTCCAGTACAGGAATAATTTCCTGTTCAGTAGAAGCCGATTGCAACATATCAATAAGCTCCCGTCTTTCTGCTTCGGTAAACCGGTCATCTGACCATCGTTCCAATAGGTGCTGTAGTCTGCTATTCACAGTCAATCAATTTATTTCAACGGATATGATCCATCTTTATCTTAGGAGAAAGCTTTTATAAAAAAGGGGGTATTCCAATGAAAAAAAAATTACAATTTTATAATCAGGAAGGAAATTATGATTGGCAGGCCATTATTCCTGATGTAGTCAACGATAGATGAAGAGGCAATCTGGAGGTATTTTTTTACAGTTTCCCGGCTAATCTGCATTTCCTCAGCTATTTCGGCATATTTTTTCCCTTCTAACCGGGCAAGCATCCAAACCTTCTTTTGCTGCGGCGGTAGCCGATCTACCGCATTTTTCACCAATATATCATACGCTTCCTTTAAAGAGGCCTCGTCCTGTGCCTCCAGGCCGTCGGCCGCAGTTTGTGTAATCTGATGCCACTCCTCCCGTTTTTTGTACTCTCTGTCGATGTTCTTCAGCATCCTGACTGCATGATGCCTCGAGATTACGAATAACCAGGAACGAAAGCTTTCCACTTCTCCCAGAGATTCCCTTGTTAGCCATAGCTGGGTGAAAATTTCCTGTACCACGTCGGAAGCTATATCCTGATCTTTGGTAATTTTGACCAGGTATGTAAAAAGAAGGCCGGAATACGCTTTCACAAGCATAGCAAACGCCTGCTCATCCCCTTCAGAGATCTGCAGTAGCAGTTGACGGTCACTGTTATGTTTAATGCCTGACAATTAATAAATTGATTGATCCGAATTAGCCACAATGTTATTAAAAATTTCACACAGTTCGTATTAGCCTTTGGCTCACAACATAATATCTTTCTTCGGCAGATCAAATCTGTGATCTTAAAACAAGATAGTGACTTTCCGGGCCTCTGCTCATTCAGCTACCAATTGGATTGCCGGATCCAAGATGGTATCAACGGGCAACAATGCAACGAATTAATCTATTTTTATATGTTTGTTTCTTTCTTCGTAAAGCACGACAAGATCATAAAGGTGTTCTAACAAACTCCCGATCTCGCTACGAAAAAAGCTTCCAAAATACATCAACAAAACTACCTATGTCCAATCACAGAAAATTAATATCTTGAAGCATGAAAAAAATCACGCTGATCTCCTTTTTAATAGTAGCGGCTATATCCCTAAGCGCACAGCAATTGACGTATAACAATCCCCTGAAAGTTGATTTGGGTGATCCTTATGTATTACATGTGAAAGGCGACAAATATTATATGTATGGAACCGGTGGCGCCAGGAACGGCTTCGCGGCCTATTCTTCTACCGACCTGGTTAATTGGAAAAATGAAGGCCAGGTATATTTTCATGATAACAAAAATGGCTGGAGCGATCCAAAAGCCGCCTGGGAGGGTGCTTATTGGGCGCCGGAAGTATATGCTATAAATGGGAAATATTACATGTTTTACAGTGCTCAATGGAAGGACAATCCAACCAGGGAACTTGAAAACTTTCGCATTGGCGTTGCAGTAGCCGATAAACCAACCGGGCCATTTATCGATGTAAACAACAAACCCATTTTTGACCCAGGCTACCCTATCATCGATGCAAATGTATTATTCGAAACAAATGGGAAAGTATACCTCTATTATTCCCGTTGTTGCTACAAACATCCGGTACAGAGTCAAATAGCTACCTGGGCAAAAAACAAAGGCTGGTTCAATGAGATCGAAGAAAGCTGGGTGTATGGAGTAGAATTAAAACCAGATCTCAGTGGCGTAATCGGTGAACCGGTACTGCTATTGCGCCCGCCGGTTAGCATGAAAGATAAACAGGCTGAATGGGAAAGCCGCTCGGTTACATCGAAAGAAGTGAATCGCCGCTGGACAGAAGGTTCCTCCATCTTCAAAAAAGGAAATACCTATTACATGATGTATTCTGCTAATTACTTTGGCGGCAAAAATTATGCAGTGGGGTATGCTACCTCTAAAAGTCCATTGGGACCTTTTAAAAAAGCAGCCAACAACCCCGTACTGCAACAGAACGCTGAGCAGGGCGGCGTAGTAACAGGTACTGGTCATAATAGCATCACGTATTCACCAGATGGTAAAGAAATGTTCTGTGTATACCACGGCCGCACATCAGAAACAGGTGATAAGCGCGTTGTTTTCATAGACCGGATGAATATATTATCAAATGGGAAATTAGTGGTGCAAGGTCCAACAACAGCTCCGCAGGCGTATCCCAGTGGAGTTAAATAGCATGGTTCTTTCCTCCACTCCCTACACATTAAAAGCCGCAGATACTTTAAAATATCTGCGGCTTTTAATTTAACTGAAAGCAATCTTGAAAAAAAATTCACCAATAAGTTACCCACCTCACCCCCAAAAGCCCTTTATGCTTTTCAATATGAAAAGTATCTCCTTCTTCAAACTTTGCGTATTCCGGCTCCTCCATATGTTTAGCTTCAAAAGGACCATTGACTTCCTGCAATAAAAAATAATACTGTCGTTTAGCGAAAGGCGTTTCCTTCTTATCCAATATCATAAATTCTGCATCCTCAATTTTCATTCTTTTATACTTCTGGCTACTCCGGTATTGACCGTAAGTTTTCTGGTTTACTTCTACCCATTGGGCGGGGTTGGAAATGCTGTCTACGTGGATAAGATCAAAATAATAAACATTCCCTCCGGCCGTTCCATGATCGTATGGTGCGGTTGTATAGTACTTGTTTGCTAAAAAATATTTCTCAACTGAAGGATTGGAAGTGTCGAACGCATAATTTACCACGAGAAGGAAAGTCAATACATAAGAAAGCAACCCACCCCAAAAAATTCCTTTACTCATTACCGGAACGGGAGCTCCTCCAAATAAGAAACAATAAATGATAGCGGGTAGAAAAATACTGACAGAAAGCGACAAAAATTCTGACTGATACACAGATAAAACATGAAACAATATGAATCCATAGAGGCATGGCGTAACCAGGTCAAGCAGGAAATTATATATATTATCCGGCTTCGGTTTACTGAAGTAATAAAGCAAGTGTCTTGCAACTGAAATAAGGAATAGAATGATAAAGAGATATCTGAACCTGGATGACAAAGGATCTGTATACAGTAAATTAATGCCCAATACTATTCTCACAATTGCAAGAACTATACTGCTGACCGGGCCTGCGCCGGTTGGGTTAACAAACTCTTTATTTTTCCCTTTACTCATGTCGCTGATAATACGTTTCCTTTCGTAATACAATTTACCGTTTTTGTACAGAATCCGGTAACAAAAAAAACGGGCTGGTTATATACAAAAAAGTATATAAAGAAAGATGCTTTAAGAAAGCATTTAGATTTACCGGAAAAAACAACAGCCCTTATGGACAATCAACAAACTAAAAAAGAATGGATCACAACGCCTATACTCCCCTGTACTTCCATTGAAGAAACCCTGGCATTTTGGGAAATACTGGGCTACCGCATTACCTATAAACTAACCCGCCCTTACCAGTATGGCATCCTTGAACGGGGTGGATATGAATTACATTTCGCCCGTGTTAAAGGCACGGGAGCCGCTTATAGTGGGTGTCTTGTAACAGTGACCGATGCCAGGGCTGTATACTTAGAGTTTACCGGAAAACTAAAAGCATCGCTGGGAAGAGTGCCTAATACGGGCATTCCGAGAATTTCGAGAATGAAACCGGATGCAACGCGGTTTACGTTAACTGATGTTTCCGGTAACTCCATCATCTTTGTTAGTTTTGGGGAGAAGGATGAAGAAGTGTGGCAGCATGCGGATAACAAAAAACAAAGTCCATTGCAAAAATCTATAGCGGTTGCCGCCCGGTTCCGGGATTACAAAAATGATGATATGGCTGCTGCGAAAACATTGGATGTTGCCTTAGCCCGGCCTGGTAATGAGTCAAATACTGATATTGCGGAAGCACTGATGATCCGCATTGAACTGGCGGAATCACTGAATGAGCCGGATCGTGCAGCGGCGTGCAGATCGCAGCTGGAGACATTATCTCTTTCAAAAGAAGAGTTGAACTATTTAAGGCGAAAGTATTCAGTAGATGTTTCCTGATATACGTAGTTTTATTCACGAAACGCCATCGGCGCCATAGAAGTCTGCTTCTTAAAAAAGTTGGAGAAATGTGCCAGGTCATCAAAGCCTAATGTGTAGGATATTTCAGAAATATTCCAATCTGTTTGCTTTAGTAAAGTCTTTGCTTCCTGTATGATCCTTTTACTGATGATGTCGGTGGTAGTGCGACCCGTAATTTCCTTTAATACTTTATTGAGATGATTAACATGTACTGCTAACCTGTCTGCATAGTCTTTAGCAGTGCGGAGTCCCAGTCTTTGTTGTGTAGACTCAATAGGAAATTGCCTTTCCAGCAGTTCTATAAATAAAGAAGATATCCTGTCTGCTGCATTTTTAGTGGCATTAAGCGCCGATAGCGGCTGCAACTTTTGTCCGTAGTGGATTACCTCCAGTACAAGATTGCGGAGCAGGTCGTACTTATAAATATAATCCGTACCCATTTCTTTGTACATCTTCCGGAAAATGTATTCCAATTCATTTGTTTCCTCTTTTGAAAGCTGGAATATGGGTAATACCCCTGGTTGAAATATGGGTAAGTCATCCAATGTAATTCCGACTTTGTTTTTAGACAGGAAATCTTCTGTAAAAATACAAAACATGCCCGACTGGTTATCATCCTGGGGCAGCCAGTGATAAGGAATTTTAGGGGTGGCAAAAAGCAGGGCGCTTTCTTTAATCTCAATTACTTTATCAGCATATTCAGCCCGGTTATGTCCTTTTATCAAACTGATTTTGTAATACGCACGCCTACTATAAGGCATAAAGCGCGTGCCGTTCTTTTTATCAAACAATTTCTCCGTTTCAAAAATATTGAAATGGCCGATCTCCCGGGTGATGCCTTCCGGCAGTGTTGCGGTAGCTTTCTGATAAAAATCTTCTATGGTTTGTTTGTTGACCATATCATTTTATAAGACTCAAATTTAACGAAAAAGCAGGCTGATAGGCCTGCTTTTATTTATGATATTAAAGATTCATTCCTCCCGATATCTCAATACGTTGAGCGGTAATCCACCTGGCATCTTCCGTACATAAGAAGGCAACAACGCCGCCTATATCTTCCGGTAAACCTGCTCGTCCCAGTGCCGTCATACCACTTATTTGTTTATTCACCTGCTCATTGTCCCTGACGTGTCCGCCGGAGAAGTCCGTGGCAATGGCTCCAGGAGCGATGGCATTGGCTTTTATCCCCCTCGGACCCAACTCTGCGGCCAGGTACCTGGTAAATACCTCCACTGCGCCCTTCATAGCACCATAGGCCGAATACCGGGGGATGCTCATGCGGGCAAGACCGGAAGATACATTGATGATACCACCCCCGTCATTCAGCAAATCCAGTGACTTTTGCGTTAAAAAGTAAACTCCTTTGAAATGTACATTCATAAGTTCATCAAACATTTCCTCACTCACTTCTCCGATTGGCGCATTGCGTCCGATTCCTGCGTTGTTGATCAGGAAGTCGAAGCGGTTGGTGTTGAACGTGTTTTTCAACACTTCTTTCAGCTGATTAAAAAAAGCATCAAAACTTTTAACATTACCTGCATCTAATTGCAGGGCAGCAGCTTTTTGGCCGGCCTGTTCAATCTGTGCTACTACCTCAAGCGCCTCTTTTTCCCGGCTATGATAGGTAAGTATTACATGAATCCCTTTTTCAGCAAGCCTGAGTGCCATATCCCTGCCCAAACCGCGGCTGCCGCCGGTTACCAGGGCTATTTTATTTTTGTTCTCCATCTTTTACAATTTTTGATGAAGCAAAGTTAGCCCGGATGTAAGGTCCGTTGTTTGGAGATATCAATCCGTTATTTGCGAAATTCAAATAATATGCTCTTTTTTAGTCAAACTCATCCTATTCATGCGTTCTTCATTTTCGCTTCATCTTGCGGTATTAGTTTTGTTCCGACATACAATATTGAACAACCTAAAAACCAGGATCATGAAAGCAAAAGGATTAATGGCTATCGCACTTTTATTCTCAGGCGCTGCCTTTGCCCAGCAAACATCTGTAAAAACCGAAGGAAAAGTAAGCGCGGGCAGTCAAACCAATGCCAATGCAGCTACGGGAAACACCGGTGTAAGTACCAGTAACACGGCTACCGTTCATGTACAATCCAACGGCGCAAAACAAGCCACCCAAACGGCCGGCAGCCAATTAAACACGGTTGCGGCCACCGCCGCCAACACCAGTGCAAGCGCCCAAAATACGGTAACCAGTACGTTACAAACCGCTGCCACCACGGGAAGTGAGCTGAAAAACACGGCTACCAGCAACGTTAAAGCGGCCACGCAAATTAACGCTACTTTGAATCAGGCCATGAAAATACAGGCCGCGCCAATCCGTATTAATACACATATTGCGGGGGGAGTACTATCAGGTATCCTGTAATTTCAACAGAAAAACAGATTTTTGCCGGAGAATAGCGGCAAAAATCTGTTATTTTTATAGCAATGATCAAATTCCTTTTATCTACGCTCATTATTGTTCCGGCACTGTTGCTGTTAAAACCGCGCACCTGTTACGGATACACGCCTGTTGCCGATACATTGCAGCCTGTACAGACTGCACCCGGCAAACCGGTTGAAAAACCTGTGGCAACATTGCAGGAGCGTTTACCAGAGATAAAGGAAGTACCAAAATCGAGGCGCCTGATCAAACCGATGGCTGTTCCTTCTCCATTGCCCATAAAACCCATCAGGATCATTAAGCCTAAGATCGTTCCGGGAAAAATATTATGACCGGGTTAAAGATGATGACATGAGATATGCATTGATTTTGCCAGTTTTCTGGCTATGCTATAGCAGTGCGCAGGCGCAAACAGATACGGCCCGCACACAGGCAGACAGCACACAAACCGACAACAAAAAAGTTACACTGACACTCGGCGCATTATATTCCAATAATGCCAATTACTATGGTCAGACTGCCGCAGCGCCCATGCCTTACCTGGCAGCCAGCGCCACATTACAGTTCCGTTCGGGGATCTATTTTTCGGGAGTGGGATACCGTTTACTAAACGATTCGGGAGCAGCCGTTTCGGCCACCAGCGCCGGAGCGGGCATTGCATTCAAAATAGGGAAAAAACTGGCCGCCGATCTTAGCTACAGCCATACTTTTTTTCCTTCCAACTCCCCCTTCCTGCAGGCTGCCAATGCAGATAATGCCGCCGCCAGCCTGAAGTACCACTACTGGATGACCACCGGCGTAAACGTAGATTATGCCTTTGGAAAACAACAGGATGTATTTGTAACGCTGAGCACCGAAAAAGCAATTCAACTGGGCAGCATTTTCAAAGGAAAAGACCTGATCACTTTAACGCCTTCAGTAGAAGCAGTAGGCGGCACCCAGCATTTTTACCAGACCTACGTACAGGAGAAAAAACTACTGGGGCTGCCATTACCTATTTTACCAGGTATTCCGGGCACATCGGAAACAGTTACAAAAGAAGCCACACAGTTCGATCTGCTGTCTTACAGTTTTAAAGTGCCGCTGGCTTATAACAGGGCGCACTACATGATAGAACTGGCTTACCAGTTGTCTGTATTAAGCGATAAAGCGCTGAGCGGCGCCGGAGATGCCAACTCATTTTTTAACTGCAGTTTCTATTACCAGTTTTAACAGTATGAAAGTACTGATCATAGAAGATGAAAAGGCGATGGCTGCGGAAATGCTTGCCTATCTCGAAAAAGCATATTGCTGCGACCTGGCTTATACAGCCAGGCAGGGACTGGAAAAAATGGACGAAAATCAATATGATTTTATTCTATTGGATCTTGGTCTGCCGGATAAAGACGGCCTGTTACTATTGCAGGAGGCAAGGAAAAACTGCCCGGAAGCTTCTTACATTATTCTCACCGCACGCGGACAGCTGGAAGACCGCATCAGGGGTCTACAGATGGGGGCTGATGACTATCTCCCCAAACCCTTTTCCCTGCCGGAATTGCAGGCCAGAATGCAGGCAATTTCCCGGAGAAAGTTTGGACTAACAGACAGTAAGATAGCATTGGGAGATTTTGACATAGACCTGCATCAGAGAAGCGTGTTTTTTGAAAACCAGGAAATCTCTTTGTCGAGAAGGGAATTTGACCTGCTCAGCTACATGCTGCTGCATAAGAACAGGCCGCTCACCAGGATGCAGCTGAGTGAACATATATGGGGGAATTTTTCGGATGATGATTATGATTCCAATTATATTGATGTGCATATTAAAAATATCCGGAAAAAACTATCGGCCTTTGCCTCCGTGGAATGGTTGCAAACCCTCCGGCATGTGGGTTATAAAATAAAGCTCTGAGCGTGAAACTGTTTACCAAACTTACTCTTTTCATCACCTTGTCGAAAATGGCGATCGCCATCCTGTTCGTACTGCTGCTGCCTTTCCTGGTAGAGGATATTGCTTTCAGGTATAACGACAACTACCTGAAGGAGCAAAAGAAAAAGGTGCTGAGCGTAATATGGAAAAACGGTATCGATGCTTACCTCCAGGGCGAAGAAAACTATGGCAGCTACACCATGCTGAAGGAAGAATATATTTCGATGGAACCCGCAGGTAACTCCAACCTGCCCGACACCATCGCTACCCTGCAACGTGTAGTGGAAGGCGATACACTCACTTACCGCGTGTTAAGCCATATTTTCACTTATCAACACAACCGGTATATGCTGGAAGTGGGAAAGAAAACAGCCACCATCAGCCAGTATAACCGCCCTTTGCAAAAAGTAGCCCTGTATGTATTGTTTGGCCTGATAGTGCTCACTACCCTGGCGGATCTTATATTCACCCGGCTTTTGTTACGTCCGCTCGGTGTTATTATCAGCACCAGGCTGGTTAACCGGAAATTTCCTTTTAAAGACCATGTTCCTGCCATCAAAACATCTACCACCGACTTCCGGTACCTGGACGACTCCCTCATTGAGCTAATGAGTAAAATCAACGAAGCCTTTGAGAAAGAACGCGAGTTCACCTCCAATGCGTCTCACGAGCTGATGACGCCTATCACCATTCTTCAGAATAAAATGGAAAACCTGATAGCGGAAGATTCACCGGATGAGGAACTGCAAAGGAAAATCATAGGTATGATGAAGACATTGAACCGGCTGAAGAAAATTGTCCATTCATTACTACTCATCTCACGTATTGAAAACGACCAGTTTCCGAAAACAGATAGCGTATCTCCACACCTGCTGCTGACAGAAGTAATGGAAGAACTGGAACACCGTTTGGAAGACAAACAGCTGCAGTTTAACATGAATGTTTCCCGTGAGATGGTGCTTCACCATCTCAACCATGACCTGATATTCCAGCTGGTGTACAACCTGCTCAATAATGCCATAAAATATAATATACCCCAGGGGCAAATAACGGTGAGCGACCAGCTGCTTCCCGGTGAAATGTACCAGCTTATTATCAGCGATACCGGCATTGGCATCAGCGAACAGGAAATCAGCACCATCTTTAACCGCTTTAAAAAAGTGGCCAGAACGGAGCTGGAAGGCTATGGACTGGGACTTTCAATTGCCAGCACTATTGCCCGCTATCACGGAATAAGCATTACGGTTTCTTCGGTAGTTAATAGAGGGAGTACTTTTACTGTTAGCTTTCCGCTCGTTTAAGAATTTTTCCGTAAGATCCCGGTAGTTACAATTCCTTTTTGCTGTTCAATTGTGAACGGGCCCACAAACAGGCTATTTCTTCCACTTCTGTGCAATCTGTATAGCGGTATCAATCATATAAGGTTCCCAGTTTTCAATTTGCCAGGCGGTATGTGCAAGGGAAGAGTGGGTGAGCGATTGGATGGCCTCCTCGCAGGAAGTGGCCGATTCCAGTATAGCAGACAGTTCCAGCTGCTGATGATGCAAAATTTCATCTTCAATAATCTTACCTGTTATTACCGGGGATGATGGTAAAAAGGATTGGTAAGATGATATACCGGGTGTGTTTTTCTTCTTCACAATATTTTCCATCTTTCCAAAATCATTGTAAAAAACAGTCCGGCTTTCCTCCGTGGTAAGGGCATTTCCAAGTTGTTCGAGCACAACATATTTAAGATGGGGACAACGGGCTATCGTGTTTTCCAGTAAGTGAAATACTTCTGCCGGAACGGCATCGTCATGTGTATCTCTCCGGATCTTCTTCAACGGGCTATTGGGCGCATTTTCCCAGCTGCCACCTGAAATATGTATTTCCCTTACTTTGTCTAACGGGTAGTGTGTAATTATTTCTTCGAACGGAATATTAAAATTGTGGATCTGGCAATAGAGGTTGTGCAGATCAAGGATGATAAAACCATTTACAGGCTCGAGGAGTTGTTCCAAAAAGCCGCCGTGACGTTTTACTTCTTCTAAAGAATAGGAAAAGGCCAGGTTCTCCAGTCCTACCGGGCATTCGCATGCTTCATAGATTCGCTTCAATCTGTCTCTCCCAATGTCGAGTGTGGTTTTCGTATAGGGAATATTCAGCGGAGCGCCGTGATGAAAGTCTCTGCCTGTCATGAAGCCAAAATGTTCTGTCACATGATCAAACCGGAATTCCTCCCTGACCTTTTTCAATTGTTTCAGCCAGTCGGCCTGCTCCTGGCGCCACTTGCCGGAAAAGAGGGAAAAGAATACGCCATGACCGATGAGACGCTGTTCATTGCTGTAGGCCGTCAGCAATTCAAGAAACCAGGATGGGATCTGCTGTACTTTAAACAGTGCATCAAACGACCATTCAATGGCTTCAAGCCGGGATTCTTCCATTAGCGGAAGACATGCTGCCAGTATGCTGGCATCCAGGTTGCAGGCGGCTGCTGATAAAATTTCCGGCACCTTTTGGAATTAAGTTTAATAATAACGGGAGAATCAGCCCATTCCGCAGCCAGGACAACCATTTTCATATGGCTTTTTCACTTCTTCTTTCTTTTCTTTTGGCTTAACCGATTTATCCTTGTTACAGGAAGTGGTTGTTTGAACGGTGATGCCGAGCAGGATGGCGCCGAGCAATGATTTTGGCAGTTTCATTTGATATTTATTTAAGGGATGAAATTCTACAGTGTTTTTCAAAACAAGGTTACCTGTTAAACGGGAGGAATATGGAAAAGTTACAGGAAATATATTCTTAACATTGGGGAGCGGGCTGTAATTATCATGATACCGGTGGGTTTCCATTCCGGATTTGATCATCTAAACTTAGGTAGTTTATAGAAAGATGGCAACTGCAGGAGCCATCACTTCCCCTGCAGTTGTTGCTTAAAACTTAATGGTAAGGTTAGCCGTTACCCTTGTTGGGTTTTGTGCTGCCAACCGGTTCGACCAGTACTTTTCATTGGTAATATTATCGACTTTTACTCCTATGCGGTAAACGGGTTTGTCGTAAAACAGGGACGCATCCAGCACAGTGTAGGAAGGTATGGTAAATGCGAAAGTATTAGTGTTGGTTTGAAACGACTGGCTGCCATAGTTGCCGCCAAAAGCAAAGCCCAATCCTTTGGCAGTGCCACGTACCAGGCGGTAGCTCACCCACAGGTTGGCCGTGGTAGCTGGGCCGGCTGAAGATGGGCGCAATCCCTGGAATTTGGCATCCGCCTTATCCATTTTACTTTCGTTATACGCATAGCCGGCAATGATGTTTAATCCCGGAACCGGGTTGGCAATTACTTCGGCTTCAAAGCCTTTGCTAAGCTGGGTTCCATCCTGGAGGGAAAATCCGCTGTGAGCGGGATCATCGTATACGGAGTTGGTAACAGAAATATCGTAGTAGCTAAGCGTGGCGTTTAACTTCTCATTAAAAAGATCCGCTTTAATACCTCCCTCTATCTGGTTGGCCTGTTGCGGTTTAAAAGTATTGCCGTTATAATCGGTTCCCGATTGATTCTGGAAGCCATTCATATAGTTGGCGAACAGGGAAAAGCGGTCCTTAATTACCTGGTATACGATCCCGAATTTGGGTGATAGCGCTGTTTGCGTGTAATTACCTACGGTGAGATCTTTACTGGGATAATAAGCACCGAGATTGTGGTAATTATCCAGTCTCAGGCTCGCCATTACCAGCAACTGTTCTGTGATATTGATAACGTCTGAGAAATAAGCGCTGTAAGTATTTTCGCGGTTACTGTCGAACGCCAGGAATTTCAGTTTTGCGAACAGTGGGGTTACATTATCCTTGTTGAAATTATAGTAAGCATCCCCGGGCGTTCTGTAGTTAATGGCCGGCATATTCACGATGGTATCATTCCGGGAAGCGCGCAGGCTATAAAAATCCACGCCTACCACTAACCGGTTACGCATTTTACCGATACGGAAATCGCCGATAAAGTTTTGCTGGATATCGGTACCGTAGTAAGGATAGGTTTGCGAGGTCACTGCCTGTCGCAGGGTGCTGTCGCTTAATATATTCAGCTGGGTAGTGAATCCGTCGGAGCTGGAGCGGGTGCGGGAAAACACCGTTTGCGACGTCCACTTATCTGACAATTTATATTTTATCTGTCCAAAAACATTCAGCTGCTGGCTGTTATAGCTCATGGTATTATTGGCATAGGAGAGCTTATAGGGCATGCCCAGTTCTTCTACGCTGTGCGCCTTTCCTTTGGTATAAGGGGCTACCCTCATTGGAGAAGTAGCTTTGTAGCCGCTCATTTCCACATCCAGTAAAATGGTGAGCCGGTCATTTACCTTATAGGAGAAGCTGGGCGCCATCAGATAATTTTTGCTGAAGCCGGCATCCTGGAAGCTACGTTCGCTGTGAATAGCGCCGTTGAAGCGGAACAGGGCTGTTTTCTGTTCGTTTACCGGGGTATTGATATCCAGTGTGAGACGGTTCAGGTCCCAGCTACCGCCGGAGTAGGATACTTCTCCTTTGAAGCTGTCGAATGGCTTTTTGGTAACCCGGTTAAACAACCCGCCAAAAGAAGAAAGGGTACTGCCAAACAGTGTAGCAGAGGGGCCTTTGATCACTTCTATGCGTTCCAGATTTGCCGGGTCTACATTGGTATATACAAAACTGCCAACGCCGTTGCGTACCAGGTTGGCGGTGGTGAAGCCTCTTGAAGTAGCGGAGCTTCTCCCCTGGTTGTATACAATGGGGATACCTGCGCCCGGTATATTTTTGAAGGCGCTGTTATAATCTGTTACCAGTTGTTCTTTCATCAGTTCCTTCCCCACCACGCTGTACACCTGCGGATTTTCGAGATTTCTTAGTGGTAGTTTGGATACATCTTCACTTTCTTTTTTGGCAAAGCGGTTTCCCCCGGTGGCTACCACCACTTCTTCGAGGTTTTGGGAAGATGTTTTCAGTTCTATCTGCAGCAGTACACTTTTGCCGTTTACTACAGATACGGCTCTCCTGATGGTTTCAAATCCCACCATAGATACTTCCAGCTGATAGTTGCCGTCCGGAATATTTTTAAAGAGAAATTCGCCGCTCTGGTTGGTGATCATTCCTTTTGCAATACCTTTCAGGATAACGGTTACATTGGTAGCCGGGTGTCCGTCTGATGTGGTAATAATGCCCTGAATGGTATTGTTGGCTCCTTCGTCCGGCACGCCGGCATATATCAAGGTAAATGGAAGTAGAAAAAATGTTAGAAACAGGTATGCCCTCGTCATGTTGGTCTTATCGTTTGCAATGCAAAGGTGCATTGAGAAAGTACCAAATTATCTACTGTATCGGGAAAACTATTTACGCAATCGGGAAATAATTATTTATCCATAAAGGCAGCATTTGGGCCCATATTTGCGCAAAACACGCCACCATAAAGGATACTACCCTTTTCACCCCCTCAAAACGATAGCTCCCCTGGTGAACCCCGAAAGGTCCACCAGGATGACCATATAAAGCAAACTCCGGCCATTACCCATTGAAGGGCGGAAGGCAACAAGCATCAAATAGTTTAAAGTAAGGTTTCCCGGATTACAGGTGGGCAGGCGCAAAATAACCGCGTAAAATCTTCACGGCGGTACCAATCTGGTTTTTTACCGTTTGAATGCTGGTGTTCATTTCTTCCGCTATTTCTTTATGGCTTTTCTGATCATAATGCCTTAAGCGGAAGGCCGTAGATGATTTAGGCGGTACTTTCTTATTTAGCGCGATATTCACCTGGAAATAAATTTCTTTACTTTCCAGCGGATCGCTTGGTACAAAAGCCTCGTCCGGAATAACACAGGAAAATTTCCTTTCACGTGTGATTTTGTTGAGGCAGCGGTTACGTACACTCGCATAGAGGTAACTCTTCATAATGCAGCTACTGTCCCGGTTTTGGTAGTTAGCATCAATTTTCAGGAATAATTTCTTCTGCCAGAAATCCAGAAAAAATTCCTGAAGAACATCCTGGGCTTTGTCTTCGTCCTTTAGCATGTCTACAGCCAGCAACAGGAGGATGCGGCTATATTTTTTGTACACACTTGTAAATGCTTCGACACTACCATCTTTAAGCAGTTCCAGCAGGACGGCATCTTGGTTGTTATGTTGCATTCTCATTTCCTTTTGAGAGACTGGTTTAGGAAAAAAATTTCGACTTCTATTGACAATACAGTGTTAGAAAAAGCAAGTTCTCTAATGGTTTAACACAGTGACTGAAAGTGGTTTATTTTGCATTCCGTTTTTCTAAATCTGGAATAAAAGTAACGCTATAAAGCATCGTGAGTGGTTAATCCATTGTTAAGCACGAATGTTTTAGAAGTGGTAAGATCCAATACCACGGCTGATTAGCGGGGGAAACAAATTTATTAACTAAAAATATAATATAAATACCGGCGGTTGGGATTAACAGCGCTGAAAACAGCACACAAAAGAGGGCGGATCACCAGGTAATACCGGCCGGAAAGAAGAAGAAAAACAAGAGGGGAAATTATACGGATGACTTCAGAAAGTCGCCGTCTATGATCAGGAGTTTTACGCCGGTGGCTGAAACAGAACGGTGCGTACTCTGATCATCTGTTACCACATAACTCATGCCTTCAGATAATTCAAAGTTTTCACCGCTCTGCAACACGCTTACAAAGGCGCCCTGCAGGCAATGTACAATATGCCCTTTCTTACACCAGTGATCAGCCAGGTAACCGGGGGAATACTCCACGATCCTTATCCGGAGCCCGGGAAACTGTATGGTTTGCCACCACGCCGTGCCGCTTTCTCCCGGATGCACGGTCTTCGGAATTACCGACCAGTCAATAGTCTGAAAGGGAATATTGTTATTCATGATAGATGATTTAACGTACACGGATATACGCCTCTATAATTTCGTGATTTACATTCAAACTGTCAATTTTTTCAATGCCCCGCTGGATCAGCGTATCATGCTGTAAACTGAGTGTAAAAGTGAAATGCATATCTTCCCAGCTGCGGGCATTGCAATACTGCAGATGCTCTTCGTATTTATCACCTGTTAATACATAAGTGCCGGCGCCTGAGCCAAACACGGCGGTGCTGCTGTCGCTTCCCTTTGAAACATCATGCTTGAAAAACGCAAAATGGCTGCCATTAAATATTTTGATCATCTCCTGCCCTTTTACCGGGTAAGTATCAGTGGTATCTCCGTTCTCGATCATCTTACTGTAAGCTAATTTCCAGGTACCTGTTAAAGACAGTGCTGCAGCGGGTTCAGGCTTTTTGGTTTCCGCGCAGGAAACAACAGTCCATCCAATAATACCAATAGCGGCGAGGATTCGTAGGTTCATAACGTTTAGATGTTTGAGTGAAAAGTTTTTATAACAGCCCGTTCCGGCCGGAACACAAGGTTAATAAAAAGATGCTGATTTTAAAATATACGGCAAAATAAAAGGGAACAACATACGGATATGTTGTTCCCTTTCTTTCATAAATCAGTTTTATTACCGGATTACCTGCAGCTGATCACTGCCTGCCGGTTTATGCAGCAACAGGTTATAGATCTTATACTTATTGTCTGTAATGCCTGCCAGGGCTGATTCTCCCCTCAGTTCATCATCTGTCCGGATTAATCCCACCACCCTGCCATCACCAAAAAAACGCAGTTCATAATGCTCCAGTGGCAGCATTTCCAGGTGATAAGCCTTGATCTGGTCAAATCGGTTCCAGGTTTCTGCTGCATCGGCGGGTTTGTTCTGAAAATAAGCCTGTTCTGTTTCCAGTTCCCGGTTGTAGATCTGCTCCGCTATGGCGTTCATATTGCCGTCTGCCATCAGCTTGCGGTACTGGTTGTAAAAGGCCAGCACTTCTTTGGTAAGCTGCGCTTTATCTTCTTTCCGCAGATCCTGGCTCTGGCTCCATCCTTTCAGCTGGTAAGGCGTGGATGCCTCAAAGGTGCCTTTAAATTCGAGATACGGCACGTTATCCAGCTTTATTTCAGGCATTTTATAATAAAAGAGTTGTTTGTATTCTTTCGGCTTTTCTTTTTCTTCATCGCCATACAGCACCTTTACTTCCAGGCCACAGTTTTTCGCCAGTAAAAACGGATCCATCTTATCATCGTCGTTTACTTTTGGAAATACCCTGATAGTAATGGTTTGCTTGCCGCTTTTCAGAATATTGGGAGATACGGGCCATACTGCGCCACCCTGGTTCCCGCTGCCAAAGTCCGTATAGGCGGGCATATCATTAACCAGTATTTCATAAGTACAATTGTAGCTGTTAAAATCCAGGATAAAACGTGGATTATAGTCATATTTCTTTACCAGTTTATAACTGTTCAGATATTTTTCCTTAATGCCCTGATTCATGCTTTCTTTTTTTGCATTTGTTCCCTGCCCGCAGCTATGCAGGCCGATCATTAAAATTAATGAGATGATAACTGCTGGTTTACTCATCCGTCCGATTCTTTTTTTGTTAAGTATATTTTTTTCAAAGAGATCTTTTTCTCATCGATACCGATTTCAAAAGACGCTTTGGGATTGGCTTCCACCAGTTTATTGTATTCGGCCGGCTTCTCCGGTTCTCCTTTCTTCTTTTTTACTTCTTTTGTTTTCTCCCCTACATTCACTTTTGCCTCTACATACCCTTCAATTTTTATGCCTTCAAAAATCAGGTCAAATCCTACAAACAACCCCGCGTCGTCAGAACCAATCTTTGCCTGCAATCCCAAACCAGAGCTTCCTTCCAGCCCTATCCCCAATGCTACCACTACTTTTACTTTAAATGCGGTGGCTGTTTTACTGAGGTACAGCTTACATTCCAGCTTCACCGACACCGCAGCGCCGCCCTTTATCAGGTCCTCTTTCTTTTCTGAAGCGCCGGCGGTCCGGGTGAATACATTCCCGCCTACCGTGTTGTGTTTAAAGGTGGCCTCCAGGTCTATTTTACCGGACAAGGTTACACTGATGTCTACTTTACTGTCGTCGTCCGCGCAGATGTACAACAACGCATCCACTGCCTTTAAGATGGCGTAGGCAATGGGATGCCGGCGGCAAAGCAGTTCCAGGAAGTCCCACTTCAGATCGATGCCTACCAGCGGTTTGGCGTCCAGCTTTACCAGCACGGTTTTGCCGGCGCCCCATAACTTGCTGTCGCCTTTCTGGGGTGGCATGGTTTCGTAGTACCATGAAGCGGCCAGCCCCAGCTTTGGAAACTGCAGTTCATAATCAAACGGCTTCCGCTGCATCCGCTGGATGAGCCCCTGGATATTTTTATCGGGGTTTCCTTTGTTTTTATTGATAAACTCGTCGGGGTCTTTTCCATCATCACCGGAGGTATCTGCTTTGTTGGTATGGTTGCCGTGAATAATGTTCCTGAACTCTTTTACCAGGTTCCATCCGGCTTTTAATATGTTGTAGTACTTGGCGATCATATCCTCGATGGGATCCACGCTCTCGGTATCATTATTCCACTCCACCTTGATGGAAAAATCGAATTCCTTCAGCAGTTCAATCAGCTCTGCAAAGTTACCTTTCGATTTTACAGGTTTTGGCGCCGCCTTTTTATCTTTTGGCAATGCAAACATTTCACCGAGTTCGGTGCCCAACTCCTCATTGTGGCGATCCAGCGTAGGCGTGGGTTTGCTCCAGCGGCCTTTTGCAGCTTCGCCGATCTTCTCCACGCCTTCCAGCCGGTTCATGGTAAACCGTTGCAGCGCGTTCTTTATTCCCTTACCGTTATTGGCTTCCGCGAATTTGGTTTTCAGCGCGTCAAAGTCGGCTTTGTCCATGTTGAACGCCAGGGCCGCGGTCCATTTTATGTCGGGGTACACGGCAAAGTCGATGACATGTTTCCAGCGGCAGGTTTGAATGGTTACCGGGAAATGATCGGCCTGTGCGGCGGGAATCCACAGGTAGCCCAGGATCCGCTCGAAAAGCACATGATTGTTTTCATCAAAGAAATTATACTTATACTGTGCATCAAATTCCAGTTCTTCGTCCGATACCTTTATCACGCCGGAAAAAGAAGCATTGGTATCTCTTTTAAATTTATAGTTATTGGCTTTTATTTCAAATTTCCCTTTGGCTGCACTCTCTTTCTCCTTTTCCCGTTTTACGCCGGCCTTCACATCTTCTTTCTTATATCCTTTGGCGCCAAAGCTGCTCAGGTCTATTACATGATCTTTATGCTTTGGCGAAGCGGTACATTCATCTTCATGGGTTACCAGGCTTTGTACACTGAGCTTGATGGTTTTCTTTGCGGTTTCACTTCCTGCTACTATGTTATAAGTAAGATTTTCCGGGGCTTTAAAGTCCAGTACATTTTCATCAAAGATAGTTTGTACCCCGTCCTTATCTTCCACGGTGATCATGCCATACTTACAGGGCTGGAACTTGCGTGTGTTGGTAGGAATATCACCTGCCAGCACTGGTTTATTACCGCCATACATCAGGGGAGATTCCTTCACCTGGGGATCTTCCTTTACGTTGAGAAAGCACTTCGACAACGTTTTAGTGATCTTGCCATCGCGTGTTTTTACGATAGGATATATTTCCAGGACTTCGCCTGCACCTGGCTTCCAGAGGTCATCCAGGAAAACGTCTACCACTATTTTCTGTACAAAGTTCTGGTAGGTGATGGAGCCGGCGGCCACCTTCATATCTTTCCCTGATTTATCTTTTACCACGTAATCACTTACCTGCAAAGCTTCTCCGCGGGTGGTTTCGTCTGGCAGGATGGGCATTATTTTCACCTGCCGGGTGAAATATTTGATGGCATCATCGGGGGTTTCTTTTCCTTTTTCCTTCTGGGCTTCTCCCGCAACCCGCTCCCATGGCGGCAGATCATCATCGGCAGTGGCGGTGTCATTGTCCATCAGGAAGATCCGTAATTCCTGGCCGTACATGGCACGGGTGTAAATATGCAGTTGTACGCTTTCCCTGAATTTTTTACTGCCTCCGGTAATAATTTTGCCGTCATTATTGGCTGCAAACTCCCGCCACTCGGCCGACAGGATCGCCGGCTTTCCACGCGCAGCAATAAAGTAACCATGCGCCGCTGAATTGGTAGGCTCATGTCCATCGAGGAAAGGCTCCAGCCAGCCGAGTCCGCCGCCTTCTACTATCTTCGGGAAGTTGGGATGCACCACGGGGCCGTTCAGCGCTTCGTTTACATCCGTTTTCTTAAATGTAAGCGTCCGCAACATCGACCAGATCCAGCGGTACGGTGTTTTATCGCCTTCCGGCAGTTTCATGGGAACGGTGAGCTTCGTAGGCGCCGGCAATTTCTCCACCATCGTGGTAATGCGTTTCATTTCTGCCCGCACGGTTCCCGCTTCATTTAATACCGCGGTGGAAGTTTTTACATCTACCGATCCTTTTGCTGCCGGGATCGTGACTACCAGCTTTTTATTATCAGACATGGCAACTATTTTTAAAACGGTTGTCCCTGTGGAAACCGGATCAGAAATAAATCTTCTTCTACTTTCTGTACATCCATCATTGGATTCAGGTGCGTTTGCACTTCTTTATCAGCTTTCTCGGCATCTTTTTTTGTCATGTCGGCGGTTTGCCCATGAAAGGTGATAGAGATACAATCTTTTCCGCCGGTAGCACAGGTAGCTTTACTGTCTTCCAGCAAAATATAAGCATCTCCCGGTAATACCACTTTATCATAAAACCCGCTCCAGGCGGTCACCGACGGAGTACAGGGGTTATTATTCTTTTTACTGCAACTGCCAAAGGTATTGGCTTCAAAAGGCTGACCAATATCTTTGGTATTCCCCAACGGTTTCTCTGCACCGTCTTTGTCGTTGATATAATGCACCTGCTGACTCTTCACTTTCAGCTTATCGGGAGCTGTACCAAACTGGCACTTGCAAACGGCGCCCTGACAAACCAGATGTTTTTCGCTCATATCTTTTTAATTTTCTCCACGGTTGAAAAAGAAGGAAAAGAGACTTTTCTTTTTCCCGGACTGCTCCTTTTCCGGCAACAGCACCGACATTACCGGCGCCTGCGTTTTATCTTTCTCCCGTAAATGATAGATGGTGAATGTTACTTTTTTATCCTGTCCAGGCGCAAGTTGCAAACTGCATTCACCTGTTATAGCGTTAATAGAATAATCGGTATGATATAATTTATAGGAGATATCCACCTGTCCTTTTATGGGGGTGTGAATACCGTGCAACTGCCGCGACAAAGGGATTTCCTTTTCTGCTGAGATGTCTTCCACGCTACGCGGATCGCTGCAACTGCCCTTCTGCTGAAGCACCAGGCTACCGCTGGCGGTATTGTGCTGAACAGGTTGCTGGGTAACGTTAAACAGCACCGGCGTTGTATAAGGCATTACCGGCAATGCCGCAGTGAGCCCGCGTTTCATGATATCGCTGCCAGGCTGATACAGATCGGCAAAATAAAGAGCCATAAACCAATCGCGGCATAGCGACTGGTAAATATGTGGTTCACTACTTACCGCCAGATCCATATACGCTACTATTTCGTCTGTAATATCACCGGTATAATATTGTTGAATAGTAGGTTTAGCCGTCGCCCACGCTGCAGCAATCTGTAACTGGTTGGCGATGCCGGTAAATTGTCCGGCTTCATTCACCTTTACCTGTAATGGATACAATACTTTCCCACATTGCTCCGCGAGCTTATCAATCATTTTTTCAGGCGCCTGGTCATTAATGTATACCTGCCCCTTATTGATTTCAAACAGGAACATATTACCGGGTAATCTTTTAGAACAGCTTACTGTTATTTCATAACTGATTGCCTGTTCGGTACCGGCTGATTGAATAATATAGGTTACGCCATAAGTCCTGCTGAGATGTACCGGGTTAAACCGGAATGAACGGTTACTCATATCGGTATAGCTACTTTTTTTTATTCCCTTCGGTAATCAGTTGAGACACTTCTTTTTTTACGTTTCCCACGTAACTCCTGATAGCAGCCGGAATCCGGCTGGTGTCGGCATCTATCTGGTACGACATAGGAGGTCTTTTATCTGTAAATCCTACTTCCACTATTATCACCGGTTGCTCTCCGCAGTACAGGCAGCCCCAGCTATAGATAGTAGTGCCGGCGGTTAACAACAGCGAAGGAATAGAATCCAGTACAAAGCGACTCCGCTGCCATTGGCCGGCGGATAATGTTTGTACGGAGGAATCTATTTTCACACCGGTGGTATCCAGCCAGTAGCGCTCCAGTACATTGGGCGTAACGCGGTACTTCACCCGGATACCGGTTGAGAAAATACCGAAGTGTACCCAGGCCACGGAACTGGTTGTGGGCTTTGTTTGTGCCGGTAGTATATCCATTACCGTTAGCATCAATAAAAGGGCAAGCAAACTACCGCGCATACTAATAATTTAAAATTAAACTCCGGTCCTGTCTCATTATGTCCCACTGGAACTTAAAAAAGGACCGCATATTATCTTTGGCATTATACGGGTTCAGGTTACCGTTTGTTTGCCAGGTGTAATCCATGATGTTATCCGTGTGGCCCTGGTAAAAAGTATAGGGCGGCGGCTTTAATCCGGCGATAGGCTGCCCGGCGCTGAAAGTATGCTGCAGCCCCAGGGAATGCCCGGCTTCATGCAACAGGGTACGCCGTTGATTCAGTCCTTTGAGGAATACAACGAACGCATTTCCCCATACAAATTCCTTTATCACGTCACCATTAGCGGCGGCAGCGATGCCGTTAAAATCGGCGGGCAAATCGGTGAGGAATATATAGGTGCGTTTGTTGGCATCCGCGTTAATACGGCCACCATTGGGTTTATGCTGCCCATACTTCTCATACAGTTTGATCACCTCTTCCAGGAACTGTTGCTCATTGAACGATGCAGTTCCGCCTAGCACATTATTCCAGTAGCTGGTAACATCGTGGTCTGTTAAAGGGAGTACACCCGTTTCAAAAATGGTATCCGTTTTAATCTCCGCCCTGATGAGCGCCTGGTTATACGAAGCTCTTTTAAACTGGTATTCTATGTCCTTTACCAGTTGCTGATCAATAGCAGGAAGACTGTTCGCCTGCGTGCCTACCTTTACCAGTATCAGTTCCATTTTGGGGATGACGTGATTATTATATACCATCAGCTTTCCCACTTCCTCTTTTTTATTGCCCAGCTTTGCAAACACTTTTATTTCCTCATGCTGTTGTAACGGGGCATTGGCATTCACCACAGTTACAGCGCCTTTCAGCGTATAATACTTAACCTTTACTCCGCCTGGCCGGAAACGTGTTTGCTGGCCGCTTCCCATTAATGCGGCAATGTTTACTTTCTGCGGGGTTATTTTCAGATGAGGATTTTTTGATTCGAAGATAATTTCGGTACCATCGCTGATCACTTCTTCTATTTCCTCCAGTTCAAGATCCAGCCGGGCGCCGTCTTTGTTCATGGAAGAACCATACTTAAACTGTTGCGAGCTGGTGTAAGGAAAAAGTGACAGCCAGGCGGGGTAATAATCCACGCCGTATGGCTTCACCGGGCTTTTTACATCTTTCAGGTATTCTTTTTTAGCAGCGGCTACATCGCTCACCAGCGGCATTGTGCTGTTACAGGGCTGGTTATTATTATCGCGTTCAATGTAATTAATAGCATAAATGTATTCATCCCGGAGCCAGTCGAACCCATATTCTCCTTTATAGTCTGCCGGCCGCCTGAAGTGCACCAGGAATTTCTTCAGTTCCTTTTCTTTTGTTGCCGGCGCCTTATACTGATCATAAATAATTTTCTCCGTGCTGCGCAGTTTTACCTGGCTGGCGGCATTTAAACTGATATCACCATTAGTGGCATAGGTAGTTGACAGCTCGGAGCTTTCAACAATTGTTTTTGCTATTGAGATCATATTTCCCATCTGTGCCTGGTTGTGGGGTTAAAACATTTTTGCCTTGTCGCCGCTTTTATTCACAATCTGCTTGGCGCTGTGCATTTCAATATTTTCTTTGGTACTGTTCATGCTCACTTTCTCGGCTGTCTTTTCAATATTCTTAGCGGTGCGCTGCAGCGTATCATCCGCCACCTCTTTGATATTGGCGGCAAGCAGGCTAAAGTCTTTCACCGCGGTTTGCGACAGGTTTTTACCTGCGCTCACCTGTATGTTTTCTTTTGCCGTAAAGCTGATGTTTTTAGCATTGATGGTGATGTTTTCCATAGCGGCGATGTTAATGCTTTGTGCATTAGTATCCATCGTAACGATGTTGCCTGATTTATCAGTGATGGTGATGCTTTCTGCGCCATCGGTATCATCCAGGCGGATGAGGTGACCACTGCGGGTTTTAATGACTTTCAGGTTATTCTGTGCATCGCCGAAGCCTGTTTTGGCGTTTCCGTTATATACGGTGCCAAGTACTACGGGTACTTCAGGATTACCGCCTTCAAAATCTACCCATACTTCCTCCCCGTTTTCAGGTATAAAATAAAACCCTTTCTCAGTACCTCCATGCGGGGATACCAATCGTAGCCAGGGAGTAGATCCCTGTTGCTGCCATTGAAATTTCACACGCACGCGGCCCAGTCCTTTGGGGTCATTATTATCCGTTACCACGGCGCTTTGCGCTTCACATACCGGTGTGCGGTACAGGTCTACCTCCGGCATGGCCGCAGCTGCGGGGATGGCTTCAAATGTATTTTTATACAACCCGTTTTCCGTGCAGTAATGCGCGAGTTGGGTTACTACAAATTCGCCATGATGCTCATTGGAAAGTACCGATTCATTAACGGTGATAATATCTCCAATGCGCAATGCACTCTGCTGGCTGGTACCTTTCAGTACGGCCATCTGCGAAAGCCTTCCTTTCTTCTGTACCTGCGTATATTTATCCAGTTGCGATTTCGCAGCAGTGCCAAACGACTGGTTCAGTTTATACTGCGATGTTTTTTTATACAGCCGCTCACTTACTTCTTTCAGGTGGCTCGTATATACATCGGTGTTACCCGCAGGCACAGATAAGGTATCATTGCTTACCGCCTGGTTCTGGCGGTAGTCGTAGCCATAGAAGCGGCTGTTGTTGGACTTCACCGTAAGATCGAGGTTAAACCCGATCAGGTCTACCTGGTGTGTAAGCGTTGTTTTCTGCGGCCGGTAATTTCCAAATACTACTTTCTCTCCATCATAAAAAAACCATTCCCCGAAACGGGCGGCAAGCCTGTCTATGAACTGATAAGTGGTTTCTTTATACTGTACAATATACTTCAGTGCATCAGTGTGAGCCGGATCTACTGCGGGTGATTTGGCATAAGGCCCGCATCCCTTCAGGGCTTCATTCACAATTGCCGACAATGTTTTCTGCTCATAACACGCGATGTGCTCATCGTCTTCCAGCAGGATGGTAACGCTATGTCCTTTGATTACGCAAAATCCATGCGTGCCATCCGTTTCCTTTCCCATGCTGATACCGCTAACGATACCATTAAAATTCAACGGTTTGTATACGGCATTTGATTCAACAGGTTTTATGGAGATAGAAATTTCTTTTCCCAGGAATTCCTTGCCGGCATTGAACAATCCTTTTCCAAGTTTGGTAAGCCAGTCGTACCCGATCATGATTTCAAAGCTATGATGGCCGCGGATAGCCTGATGCAGGGCAAGGGAATGAAAAGAAGTAAACTGATGATCACCAATAGTAAATGAGGTGTGCGTATACAATGACATTTCGCAGCTTTTACGGTTTTAAATATGGTTAGTACCTTTTATCATCACAGAAATGATATCGGGTCATTACTTCAAAAAAATTGGAATTAATACCTGCTGTTGCTATTAACGGGTTAAAACATGCAACAGTAGATTGACATGGTTTATAATCAGGAACTAATATACAACAAGTGTCACAATTTCAATCACTCAAAAACAAAAAAATAACCACGCTGAAAGGACGCAATAAAAGAGCTCTGCCATTCAATAATATGAGAAGGATCCCTAATGTTTACAATCTTTAAGACATGTTATATAAAGCCATACTGTGGCACTTTTCGTATACTCATAACTGTCATTATATCGCTGCAAAAATGATTTCAGTTCGTAGCACAGGAACAACAGACTAACGGTGAAGGATAAACTTATCTAGCAAAAACAAGACTTATAAAATACCGGCATGAACAACCGGGATTTGATGTAGCGGCGTTTGAAAGCAGCTTTTGTAACGGAGTCCATATCCGGGAAAATACCAGCAACAACAGCATCTTCCGGAAAGAAATTACCGGCAGTAATTTATCATGTAAAGTTTATAAAATAACGATTAATTTAACCCCTCTTCTCCGGATCGGGGAACAAAATTTTATATAACTTAAAACGGAAATAATGAATCTGAAAGGATGGATGCTTGCATGGATAGCCACCACCGGGAGCATAGCAGCGGTGGCACAGGAATATACGCTGCACTCGCCCGATGGCAAAACAACTATACGTATATCCGTAAGGGATAGTATACAGTATTCCCTGTCCTACGATGGCAAAGTACTGCTGCAACCGGCCACTATCGGCGTGGCTACATCTGTTAGTCCTGGTGGCAACTGGAAAGTTGCCGGTACTAAAACATCGTCCGTAACACAAACGCTTCGCCCGGTAGTAAAACAGAAAAGTACCTTCATTGAAGATCACTACGATCAGTTGCAGATCAATTTTAAAAACCGTACTTCGCTGCAATGGCGCGCGTACAATAACGGTATTGCATGGCGATGGCTCATCAACAACAAAGGTGCCTGGCAGGTGGTGAACGAGCAGGCCGGCTTTGCCCTCCAGGCAAAAGACAGCGCCTGGTACCCGGTGGAAAGCGGATTCTTCTCCCATAACGAACGTCTTTATCAAAAGCTCACTATAGATAATATCAGTGGCCCCAAAAGCCTCGCCAGCCTGCCCGCACTGTTCAGCGTAAACGGCACCAAAATACTGATCACGGAAACCGCACTCCTCAACCACGCCGGTATGTGGTTACAGGGAAATGGCGGCAACACACTGGAAGCCGTATTTCCTCACTACCCCATAAAGAAAAAAGTAACCTCGGACCGGGATGAAGAAGTAGAAACCCGGGAGAACTTTATCGCCAAAAAAGAAGGCCCCTCCCAACTACCCTGGCGCATTGTGATGATAGCGCCGGAAGATAAAGACCTGCTGGTTAATGAACTCCCCTATCAGCTGGCAGAGCCCTCCACCGGCGATTACAGCTGGGTGAAGCCGGGCAAAGCCATCTGGGACTGGTGGAACGATAATAATATTTACCAGGTGGATTTCCGGGCGGGTGTGAACACCGACACTTACAAATATTACATCGACTTTGCCGCTAAATACAAACTGGAATATGTAGTGCTGGACGAAGGCTGGAGCGACACCCGCAATCTCCTGAAAACAGTACCGGACATAGATATGGAAGAATTATCGCGCTACGCAGCTTCCAAAAACGTTGGCATCATCCTGTGGACAACCTGGCTGGCACTGGATCAGCAGCTGGATGCCGCAATGGAACTCTTTGCCAAATGGAATATCAAAGGGATTAAAGTTGACTTCATGCAGCGCGACGACCAACAGATGGTAAATTATTACGAAAGGGTAGCCAAAGCTGCCGCTGCACATAAAATGCTGGTCGACTTTCACGGCGCCCACAAACCGGCGGGACTCCAACGTACATACCTCAACGTAATTTCCTTTGAAGGCGTATACGGGATGGAACAAAGCAAAGGCGATCAAAGCAAATCCATTGGACCAGACCACAACGTTACCTTTCCCTTTATCCGCATGGCAGCAGGTCCGGCAGACTATACTCCCGGCGCTATGCTGAATGCACAAAAAAATGATTGGACACCTCATTTCAGCAACCCGATGAGCATTGGCACCCGTTGCCACCAGCTGGCAATGTACGTGGTTTATGAAAGCCCCCTGCAAATGCTGGCAGATAATCCCACCCACTACTATAAAGAACCGGAATGCATGCAATTCCTGCAGGCGGTTCCCAGTGTATGGGATACCACCATTGCCCTGCAGGCAAGCGTTGGCAACTATATTCTCACCGCACGCAAAGCGGCAACCGGCGATTGGTACGTAGGTGGCATGACTAATTTCACGCCACGTACCTTAACACTGGATTGCTCTTTCCTGCCGGAAGGTACCTATACCATGCATGTCTGGAAAGACGGGATCAATGCCGACAGGAATGCACAAGACTATAAAATGGAACAGATAACGGTAGATAAAAACTCGAAAGTACCCGTAGTGATGAACATTGGCGGCGGATGGGCCGCAAGGATCGTGAAGCAACAATAAAATAACATTGCGGATAAACCATTTATATTCTCTTTGCAATTATGAACCGTACTTTATTCTTAGCTGTCCTGGGTAGCCTGTTTACCGGCAGCGCAATAGCACAACAACCAATAGATGTACAGGCACATCGCGGGGGAATGGCCCTGATGCCGGAGAACACCATACCCGCCATGATCAATGCTGTGAAGTTAGGCGCCAGAACACTGGAACTCGACTGTATCATTACAGCAGATCAACAGGTGGTAGTATCGCATGATGCGTATATGTCGGCAGAATTTATGCGTAAGCCTGATGGCTCAGACATCTCCAAAGCCGAGGAAAAAGGCCTGGCATTATACAAAATGTCTTACGACAGTATCCGCAAATATGATGCTGGCACAAAACCACATCCCCGTTTTCCTCAACAGGAAAAAATGATGGTTCACCGGCCACTGTTAACAGACCTGATAGACAGTGTGGAAGCCTATGTAAAAACACATCACCTCAAACCGGTGTTTTACAACATGGAAACAAAAAGCGCTCCCGATGGTGACGGCATCTACAATCCTGGCCCAGCCGAATTTGTAGCCCGGGTAATGGAAGTCATCAACAGGAAAAAAATAACGGAGCGGGTTACTATCCAGTCGTTCGACATCCGGACGCTCCAGGAACTACACAAAACCTATCCCGCTCAGAAAACGGCTTTGCTGATAGGCAATAAAGACAGCTTCAACGTCAATCTTGAGAAACTGGGATTCACGCCCACCATCTATAGCCCATATCACATGCTGGTAACGCCGGCACTGGTAAAAGAAGCTCACGATAAAAAAGTTGCCGTGATTCCGTGGACCGTAGATGACGAAGGCGATTTCAAAAAACTCATCTCCTGGGGAGTAGATGGTATTATTTCCAATGCTCCTGATAAACTGGTAAAACTGGTGGGCAGCTACCAAAAATAATACTCAATTCTAAATAAGAAGGGGACTGATAAATGATTATCAGCCCCCTTCTTATTTTAAATCTTACCTACGCATTTTCCTTAAACTGTTCCAGTACCTGTCCTATCTGCTTCAGGTATTTCCCATAAACCTGGCTAATCCATTCTTCTGTTAAGGCGGTGATCGCTAACACCAGCAATACAAAGGATGCAGCCAATCCCAGCGCGATTCCCTGATGATCAGCAGCCTTTGCCAGCAAGCGGGTAATTTCACCGCTTTTATGACCTACCGTGTACATCACGCCAATAATCAATGCAAAAGGAAGCAGCGTATAGGTGTATGCTTTATACATTTCAATATTCAGCTTAGCCTCGTAATACAGGGCATATAGATTATCTTTTGAGCTGAGTGTATTTGTACCAAGACTCTTATAAAAAGTTCTGAACTTGTAATAATATTGAACAGAGATGGCTATTATCACCAGGTACACGGCATAGAAAGGTATCACCATCACCTGGTTGAGTGAAAAAATTTTAGGCATGAATGCGATCAGTATCAGGCTGAAAAGTTGTACAAAAAATTCCATCTGCATCGCCTTACGGAGTTTTTCCACCGGCAGCTGCAACGTTTTTAACTGGTCAACGCTGGAAGGAACAACTATGTTACTGCCTTCATTATCGTTATTCCAGGCGGATTTTATATCATCAAAATTCATAACCTTGTTTTTTAATCAGTTCTTTTAATTTGTCTTTTGCCCTGCTGAGTTTAATTCTTGCATTCCCTTCAGAGATACCCAGGTTTTCTCCGATTTCTTTATGGGAATAATTTTCCAGGTGAAGAAAAACCAATGCCTTTTCCAGTCTTTCCAGTTTTTGTACCGCCCTGTAAAAGTGCGCCAGTTGCAGTTCTTTCGTGGCTGTTACATTTTCTTCCATTGCGATGTGTTCCGGCATGGTGTCTGTAACAGCCATTTTTCTTTTCTCTTTTTTAAAGAATACCAGTGCGGTATTCAGTGCAACCCTGTACATCCAGGTAGAGAAGCGGCTTTGATGCTGAAAGGAGTCGTAAGATTTCCAAAGCTGGTAGATAATTTCCTGTGTCAGATCCTGCTGATCATCTTCAGCATCCATATACATCCTGGAAATCTTATGAATAATTCCTTTGTGTGCTTCAACCAGTTCAAGAAACTCTTTTTCCTTGTTTTTCAATCGGTGATAGCTTTAGTTCAAAATAGGTGTAACAGTATATCCTTTCTCTCTTAATAATTTAATCAATCCAACAGGGCCTGCAATGTGTGCGCCACCTACCGCAAAGAAAGTGCTTTCCTGCTGCATCATTCCGGGCATTTTATCTATCCAGTTTTTGTTGCGTACTTCCAGCATCCAGTGAATGGTATTTTCATCCATTTGGTCGGGTGTAGTCATGAGGTTGTACATACCGGCCAGATCTTCGGCTTTATAGGCTGCCACCAGTTGGTTCATGTTCATGCTGGTACTGTCGAAAGCCTTTACCTGTTCAACAATTTGTTTGTCGGTGTATGATTTCAGCAGGTATCCCACCTGTTCTTCCAGCCCTTCCAGGTAGCTGATATGTTTCTTATCTGCCTGCATTGTTTGTATAAAAGTAGTTTCATAAGATTTTAGTTCCTGGCAGGGAAATGATTTCATAGCCAGCAACGAAATGGTAGCTGCAAGCTGGTAATTTTCAAACGGCGCCAAAGGCACACCACATTTCTTTTTCAGGATAGAATCTACATCATGGTAATCAGCAGGAGATAATTTTTTGCTCAACGGCACATCAGACGCCATTGCTTTAGCCATAATGGTATTGATATTGGGGTCGAGGATATTGGCTTCAATAACCAGTTGCGCCGATTTACTTAACGCCTGCTTTGTTTTTTCTGTTACTTTAAAATCATTCTCGCAAATCATGTGGATGGTACCATACAAATAAGAGGGCTTTGCTAATCCGTTACCACTGATTTCCCATAATAATGATTTATCCTGGGTGGTGGGTTGCTGTGCGGATGCTTTACCTGCAAATAAGCCTGTGATTACCAGCGTAGCTGCTGTTATATTTCTGAAGATATTTTTCATGTGCTTTTGATTTTCTTTTCAGAATTAGTAGGCGATGGAATCACTTCGTTACAGATTATTTCAACTTTTTTTTAAGAAATCTCTTAAACCCGCTGCCAGTAAAGAGAAAGGTCTGCTTTGCGGCAGACCTTTCATATAAAAGAGGTATCCTCATTAATCGGAGGGCAGTTCAGACCGGCGGGTAACAATGTGATTCAGGTTATGATGAATCATTTTTTCCAGGAGATCATAGCCTGCGTTGGGCCGGGAATGGGCATATTCCCTTTCCAGTTTGGTAATGGGGGCTAACCAGTATAAGTTCACCTTATCGCCATATACCTCCGGCAGCCCAATGACGGGACCATTATATAAGGCCGAGGACACCACTACGCTTTCAAAGGGGGCCGGGAGTTCCTCCGAGCTTACCGTATGACCTTCTCCCAGCCAGGTGATCTGTTTCCACGGCCGGTCGGCCATACCGGACATCAGGCCGGCCATTGCCATGATCTCTTTATCTGTAAAATCTTTTTTGCTCACTGCCATCGCCAGTTCCATACGGCGAAATCCGGGGGCGCGGTCGCTGTACAGGAGTTCTACCCACGGCATCGGGCGGATGCTGATTCCCAGGGTGAGCAGGTATACCACGTCCTCTTTCTCAAATTTACCCAATGCCATCGGGGGCCATTGCCCACCATCGATGGCATAGTATTGCTGAATAGGGCCAAACTCCGCTTCGTATGCTTTTAAATACTGGTCCTGCAAAATGCTCCATGCCTGGCTGGCTTCCCCTTCCCAGTCTTTCCAGAAGGCAATGGCCTGATCTATGCGCTCGTACATGGCGTTGGTGCCACGCTTGCCCAGCGGCATCAGCCGGTCATTTTCGCCGGCGCCGGTACAATCTGCTGCATAGGCCACTGCATGTTCATCATTGTACAGGCTCCAGCCGGGTATTACCCCCAGTATTTCATTATCATACAATACCGCTGCTCCATCTCCCTCTTCCGTCCATACAATTGTCAACCGCTCTTTTTCCAGTGGTTCGAGTCCCTGCGGGTGGTTGCAATAGGCAGCTTCGAGCATGGGCGCCATCCCTTCTTTCATGGCCGCAACATCCTTTTTTGCCGGTGCCGGCTGCAGGTTCCGTAACCAGCACGGCCGCGGGGAATACTTTGTGGTCAGTAATTCCGAAGGATACAGGTAAAAATAAGCCACTCTGTCGTCCTGCTCCACTACGGCATATAAAGTTCCTCTGTTATTAGGCTGGTCTATCAACATTACCGGCTCAGACATAATTATTCTTTTTTAAGATCCGCAAAATAAGGCTTTCGGGCAACACTATAATTCCTGCCTCAATTGCTGTATTTTGTCAGGTATACAATTAATTTCTATGAAGATATATTCCACTTTGCTAATGGCACTCATGATGTTTGGTTCAGCTACACTCACCGCCAAAGAACGGCAATTTTACCAGATCAAAATCTACCACCTGAAAACGAAAGCACAGGAAACACTGGTAGATAATTACCTGGAGAAAACATTCCTCCCGGCTTTACACCATGCAGGCATCAAACAGGCCGGCGTTTTCAAACCGGTTACCGCCGACACTGCTGAGATCCGGATCTATGTACTGATCCCGTTCCAGTCGCTCGAACAGTTCGTCAACCTGGATAAAACCCTGCAGGCCGATAAATCTTTTCAGGCTAACGGGAAAGACTATACGGATGCGGCCTGGAATAATATTCCTTACACCAGGATAGAATCTATCCTGCTACAGGCGTTTCCCGGAATGCCCATACTGGAAGCGCCGGCTCTGAAAGCGCCCAAAAATGAGCGGGTGTATGAGCTGCGCAGTTATGAAAGTCCCTCCGAGAAATACCATGTTAACAAAGTGAAGATGTTCAATACCGGCGATGAAATCGGTATCTTCCGGAACCTCAACTTTAATGCGGTATTTTATGCTTCCGTTATTTCAGGACCACGCATGCCCAACCTGATGTACATGACCACTTTCAACAATAAGGAAGATCGTGATGAACACTGGAAAGCATTTAGTGCAGATCCGAAATGGAAAACGCTGTCGGCGATGGAGGAATACAGTCACAATGTATCTAAATCAGAGATCCTGTTCCTCAGACCAACAGACTATTCAGACTTGTAATACTACAGAGTGGCGGGCCTTTACCCGCCGCTCCGTTTATCATACCGGTTTCTGATCTGCGTATAAAACAGTTTACCCCTGTGAAATCAACAATTTCTGTGCGGCGCCTGTTAATGTACCTGACTGTCAGATCGCTTTAAATGTACGATACCATTCAAAACTGATCATGTCATAAAAGTATAAAGAACTTTATACTTATCAATAAAGCAAATTATTTTTTTACTTGCGGTAAACGATTAAACATCATTATACTATGGACTTACAATTAAAGGGCAAAACGGCGCTGATCAGCGGCTCCACCCAGGGTATCGGCCTGGCCATTGCCTTACAACTGCTAAAGGAAGGCGCCGTGGTGATTATCAACGGAAGAACCACCGCCCGGATAGACGAAGCCATTGCAAAACTGAAACAGCAGGTGCCGGATGCACAGGTAACCGGCGTGGCTGCCGATTTCTCCAAAGTAGAGGAAGTGAACCAGCTGCTGGAAAAAGTGCAGGAAGTAGATATCCTGGTGAACAATGCCGGGATATTTGAACCCAAACCGTTTGAAGAAATCACGGATGCTGAGTGGTTCCGTTTCTTTGAAGTAAATGTAATGAGCGGCGTACGTCTTTCCCGTTACTTTTTCCCGAAGATGCTGGCAAAAAACTGGGGCCGGATTATTTTTATCGCCAGCGAATCGGCGGTGATGATCCCGGAAGAAATGATCCACTATGGTACTACCAAAACAGCGCAGCTGGCGGTGAGCCGCGGTTTGGCAGAGCTTACCAAAGGCACCGCCGTAACTGTTAACACCGTAATGCCCGGCCCTACCAAATCTGAAGGTGTAGATGATTTTATTAAAAAGTTAGCTGAATCGGATATGGTCTCCCCTGAAAAAGCAGAAGAAGACTTCTTCAAAAACATGCGCCCCAGTTCTCTCATTCAACGATTTGCGAAAGTATCAGAAATCGCCAATCTCGTTACTTATATATCCAGTCCGCTCTCTGCGGCAACAAATGGTGCAGCGCTCCGCGCCGATGGCGGTTTGCTGAGAACTATTTTCTAAACCTACCCTTGAATATACCCTGTTTCCGGAAAGCACCTGCACTGTGGTGGCTTATCAGGGAGGAATTTCTGGCGCCTGCCTGCCGGGCGCCCGCAGATTAAAAATGTACGTCGATAATTAAACAAAAAGACTTAATTTAACTCCTATTACACCCACCAGCAGGTTGAAAATGAGCCACCACACATTTTCAATCTGGCAACAGACTACATTTTTTTAAAATTCAAAAACTGATCCCCTCATGGCTGATGAAACTCAACAGAAAGTCCAGACTGCACTCGGCGACGTCGCCGCAAGACAACTCGCCATTGCCACCCGTACGGTGCCGCAGATGTCTACCATTACACCCCGCTGGCTCACGCGATTAATGAGCTGGATCCCGGTAGAATCGGGCGTGTACAGGCTTAACAAAGTAAAAGACGAGAGCAACGTAACCGTAGATTGTTCCGGAAGAGATGAACGCGAACTACCTCAGACTTTTGTGGATTACATCGATAATCCCCGCGAGTACAACCTCAGTGCAGTGAATACCGTACTGGATGTACACACCCGCGTATCAGACCTCTACAGTAAGCCTTATAACCAGATCAGTGAACAGTTGCGGCTGATCATTGAAACTATTAAGGAACGGCAGGAAAGCGAACTAATTAATAATAAGGAATATGGGTTGCTAAACAGCGTAGTAGCTTCCCAGCGTATCAAAACACGCACCGGTGCGCCTACTCCGGACGACCTGGATGAGCTCATCACCAAAGTATGGAAAGAACCCGGCTTCTTTTTACTGCATCCGCTTACCATTGCCGCCTTTGGCCGCGAATGCACCAGGAGGGGCGTACCGCCTCCCACCGTTTCCCTCTTTGGCTCCCAATTCATTACCTGGCGCGGTATTCCGCTGATACCATCCGATAAAGTGCCTATCGAAAACGGCAAATCAAAAATCATTCTTTTACGCACCGGCGAAAGCAGGCAGGGAGTAGTGGGCTTGTACCAGCCTAACTTACCGGGAGAGCAATCGCCCGGATTATCTGTGCGCTTTATGGGTATTAACCACCAGGCCATTGCTTCCTATCTCGTATCCCTTTACTGCTCACTGGCGGTATTGGTAGATGACGCCATTGCCGTATTGGATGATGTAGAAATAGGTAAGTACCATGAATACAAATAATTTCCAACCCGATGGATTACCGGATATTGCCGCATTGGAGAAACTGGCCAACCAGTTGTTTTCCTCCCTGCAATCCGGTAATGATGTGCCCTACACAGGTTACACATCAGCTGCCCCCATCCAGGACCCGCTGCTGCAACAGGGAAGCGTAACAGATGTTACGCAGGCGCCTACCAGTTTACCGGATCCTCACTTTTCCGGTAACGGCGGCATTCCTGCTTCCGTAGCAGGCAGCGGTATTTCACCGGCTGCGCTCACGCATCCAACAACGGCCTATGATCCTTCTTTTGAACAGGAACTGCAACGGGCGCTGAAAAGTATACCATCATCAACCTATACATCGCAGCTGCCTTCCGCAGGTACCTCCTACTATTTCCTACCGGAAAAAGCAGCAGGTATCACCGGCGCCACCCAGCCCCCGCTGGATATTAACCGGGTGAGGGCCGATTTCCCGGTATTGCAGGAACAGGTGAACGGCCACCGGCTCATATGGCTGGATAATGCCGCCACCACGCAGAAGCCGCGGAGCGTAATTGACCGCATCAGCTATTTTTATGAACACGAAAATTCAAATATCCACCGTGCCGCTCATGAACTGGCAGCACGCGCCACGGATGCGTATGAAGGCGCCCGCGAAAAAGTAAGGGCTTTCCTCAATGCCGCATCTGTAAATGAAATTGTATTTGTTCGCGGCGCTACAGAAGCCATTAACCTGGTAGCTAAAAGCTGGGGCGAACAATTCCTGCAGGCCGGCGATGAAATTATTCTGAGCCACCTGGAGCATCATGCCAATATTGTACCGTGGCAACAACTGGCCGCCAAAAAGGGATTGCTGATAAAAGTAATTCCTGTTGATGATGATGGCCAGATCATACTTTCTGAATACCAGAAACTGCTCGGTGCTAAAACAAAGCTGGTGTCTTTTACACAGGTATCCAATGCACTCGGCACCGTTACGCCGGCGCAGCAAATAGTGGAACTCGCCCACCAGGCCGGCGCCAAAGTGCTGGTAGATGGCGCCCAGGCGGTATCGCATATGCGTGCAGATGTGCAGCGGCTTAACTGCGACTGGTACGTATTTTCCGGGCATAAAGTTTTTGGTCCCACCGGTATCGGGGTGTTGTACGGCAAAGAGGCATTGCTGAATGAAACACAACCCTGGCAGGGCGGTGGTAATATGATCAAAGACGTAACCTTTGAGCATACCCAGTACCACGCAGCCCCCGGGCGCTTTGAAGCCGGCACCGGTAATATAGCCGACACCGTAGGATTAGGCGCTGCCATCGATTATGTAAATCATATAGGCATTGATGTTATACACCAGTATGAACACTACCTGCTCGTATATGCTACACAGTTATTGAAAGACGTGCCGGGTTTGCGCCTGATAGGCACAGCTCCTGATAAAACAAGCGTATTGTCTTTTGTATTTAAAGATTTCACAACCGAACAGGTTGGTGCGGCGCTGAACCAGGAAGGAATTGCCGTAAGATCCGGTCACCATTGCGCGCAGCCTATCCTTCGCAGGTTTGGCGTGGAAAGCACAGTGAGGCCCTCACTGGCATTCTACAACAGCTGCGCCGATATAGATATTCTCGTAAATACACTATTGAGATTACGCAGAAGCAGGATATAATTTTTTTAGAAAGAAGAGATGGCCGGCAGTTTATTCGCATCAAACTATTGGTCATCTCTTCTTTAAAAAATATTTTTCCATCTTCCTGGAAAGAAAAACCGCAACAAACCAACCCCATCAAACACGCCACAGCACTACATTACACCAGTATGTATTTCCGCTTAAAAAATCCAATTCCCCTGAAACATGCAGCTGTGCTCATAAAAAAGAGCATTTAAATTTTGTGGTTTAAATTATTTACCTACATTTGCACTCCACAATGCGAGGTAGAGCAGAGGTAGCTCGTCGGGCTCATAACCCGAAGGTCAGTGGTTCGAATCCGCTCCTCGCTACAAAAAGTAAAAGTCCTGTACGGAAAGTGCAGGACTTTTTTTATACTGCTTCAGATCAAAAATAAATAGTATTATTACAGCAGGCCATCAATATCTGAAAGCAGTTTTTGTTAGCCATCAACCCAATCCCTAAATAAATTTTATTTAATCAATGAAACAGAAACCTTCAATGGCATTTATTGCGGCCTCCTGGGTAGCAGTATTTGCAGGTATCCTGGGCTTCATCATCGGCCTTTGGAATGCCTCCACTATGCAACTGAATGAAAAAGGATATTATTTCACAGTATTAATGTACGGACTGTTCTCCGCGGTATCTGTCCAGAAGTGCGTACGGGACAGGATCGAAGGCGTTCCTGTAACCGACATTTACTATGGTCTCAGCTGGGTATCCATGTTGCTCACCATCCTGTTGCTCACCATCGGATTGTGGAATGCCACCCTTGCTCCAAGTGAAAAAGGCTTTTACGCATTTGCATTTCTGTTAAGCGTTTTCGGCGCTATTACCGTACAAAAAAATACCCGCGACAGCCAGGCTGCGAAAGCAACTAATCCCCCTGCATCCGGCGATATTTAATACTTTCTTTTACAGGGAGACTTAAGCAGTCTCCCTGTTATTCCCCTCCCCGTTTTTCCGGAATCTATAAATACTTTTCCTGAATCGTCTTCCCCGGCAATGGCTGTGCCGGTACATTTGCATTACCACCCTTTAAGCGGGTATCAAATATTATATCTATCCTCCAACACCCTTATAATACATCTCCAAAGTGATTAACAGTATTCCTGCTAATCACTTTTTTTTGTACCATATTATAATATATTTGTTGATAGTTAACCTTTTTATCCATATGGGAAACAAGATCTATAAGCATATTATCATAGTTAAGATATTGGTAGTTGTCCTGTTGTTTGCACCCCTGTTCCTTTCCCAGGTTTATGTTGCGGTGCCGGCCGCCGTTGAGGGATTTACCAACCGTATTTTAGAAAATGCCGGTACGTTCACCCTGCCTTTTGGGTTGCTGTATGAACTGGATAGGTTTACGAATATAGTTGCTCTTCAGGATAGTGATGGTTCCATGGCCGACGCGTTTCTGACTCCCATTATTTTCCTGTTAACCTGCAGTATGTGGTGCGGTGTTTTTTACTGGCTGATTTCGCTGATGAAGAAAAATCAGGCTCTTGCTCCCGCCTCCGGGAACGAATACTGGAAGAAAATATTCTTGTCGGATCTTCTTATTTCCCTTGTTTCTTTTACGTTTATCTTCCTGCTGAGCAAACATAATACGGATGGAGATACCGGTGGGAATTACCTGTTATATATGGGGGTACTTGGATTAACCATTTTTTGTTCATTCCTGCTGGGCACGATGTGGTGGGCCGCTGAAAAATTATGGACACGCAACCGGTTGTTTGGTATCATTATCGCCAGCACTGCGGGGATTGCTGCATTGGTGGTTATTTTTATTGCCGTGCAAACCGTGCGTAAAAGCGATCGTCCGGAATATTCACCTTTTGACGGAGTAGAAACAGCTGCAGCGACTGAGCTGGATGCCGCCGCCCTGGCGACAGACAGCTTTACCTATGAAATAAAAACACCAGAGGAGTTTCCGCTCAGCGTTTCGCAACTCCGGGAAGCAGCCGCCTATCTGCTGCATGAACAGCTTGAACTGGACAGCACCGCTGTGAAAAAAAGGCAAACTTCGGACCTCGCGCTGATGTGGCATTCGTATGTACAACCCCTGTACTATGAAGGAGAAGCAGAAGATCCGTACGACACGCCCGCCTATACGAAAAATCACGGGCTGGAGTCCGCTATCCGGCAATTTGCCTGGGCTGGCCGCGATGAAGCCCGGCTGCGTGAGTCCTTCGCCGGATATAAAAACCTGTTGCACGAGATGCTGCCGTATAATACTTACCAGCGTTCTTTTGTACGTTACTATGTGGAAAAATTATTGCTCACTTATAGTGCCTTGCAGGCACAGGAAGATGTAACTGTAAAGCTGGAAAAACTCTACACAAAGATGGCTGTCACTACAGATTACACTGCATCCGAAGATTTCATTGGTGATGTAAGACAGGTGCTGAATAACATGGACCGTATAGATCCATCTCTCAACAACAATGACCTGAATGCCCGCCGGATGAATGTTTGGCTGGTTTCTTTCTGGGCCAGACGTTATAATGAAGGTAATCAGCAGACCGTTTATGACATCCTGAAAGAAATCAGGGATATGTATAGCGGTGATTAATCCGGCGTATCCCCCTGTTTATCCGGATCTTAAAAAAAATGTTAAAAATGATTTCATTTAATACAAATAAATATTACTTTTATTCCGGGCAAGAGAAAAAGTGCTGCGTTATTTTGACTTGTTATTCAATAAGATTCCCACGAATCTTTTTTTTGGAACCTATTGCTAAATCGATTTTTTAATAGGAACCAGGATGAACACCGGGAAATCCATGTATTACCCACCCGTGTATGAAGAAAAAAAGTATTGTAATTAAAAATATATTCCAGGTAAAAAGCTAAACTAACTTGTTATTTTTTATTGTTTGCTAAATCGATATACTACTGACTAAAACAGTACTGTAAAGAATCGTACATTTTGCTTATGCGAATATAATGGGAACCATTGTCTGCCTGACCGGAAACCAGGCAGCATCTTCATTCAGGAGATTTTTTTCACTATTTAAATGACTAAACCAGTATCTGAAAAATTTTAAAAATTAGCCTGCTGGCTTATTGCTAAATCGTTTTTTCAATAAGCCGATCCGGCTTTTCTTTATTAACCAACTTCAATTAACGTATATGCACAAACGATCCACGTTTTGGGCACGGACCTGCTTTGCCAGTATGGTACTGATGCTCTTCTCGCTGTTTGCCTTTTCACAGGGCAAAACCGTATCCGGAAAAGTAACGGATGCCAATGACAACACCGCTGTTCCCGGCGTATCTGTTCAGATAAAAGGAACCAGCACCGGAACTATCACCAAAGCCGATGGAACCTTTACCCTGCAGGCACCGGAAAACGCCGTGCTGATATTTACTTTTGTTGGCTACCTGCCGCAGGAGGTACCAGCATCAGCTACCGCCATGAACATAAAACTGGCAGCTTCAGTAAAATCGCTGCAAGACATTGTGGTAGTGGGTTACGGTACACAAAAAAGAAATGAGGTAACCACTTCAGTAGCCACCGTAAAAGCGGAAAACTTTAACCAGGGAGGTTCGCGCTCTCCTATGGATTTGATCCAGGGTAAAGTAGCCGGCTTATCTGTTACCAGAACCCAGGGTAATAACCCTAACAGCGGCGCCTCTATACAAATCAGGGGGATCAGTTCCATATCCGGCGATATGAATCCGCTGATCGTTGTGGATGGTATTCCCGGAGGTAACCTCGACCTCCTGCAACAAGACGATATCGCCACTTTCGATGTATTGAAAGACGGTTCCGCAGCGGCTATTTATGGTACCCGTGGTAACAACGGGGTGATCCTCATCACCACCAAAAAAGGTAAAGCAGGCGATCCGCAATACACTTACTCTACCTACCTGCAACGCGAAGCAATAGCCAAAAGACCCAGCATACTGAGCGCAGCAGAATATGTAAAAGTAGCCGGCGCCACTAACAACCAGGGTGCTGATGTAGACATGTACGATCTCCTGCTCGACAAAAACAATCTTAGTCATTACCACAACTTCGCGGCCTCTGGCGGTACTGCGAACAGCAACTACCGTGCATCCCTTTATTACAACGATGCCAACGGTATTGCCATTGAAAACGGCCGTAAACAATATGGTGGAAGAGTGAATGTAAACCAGACCGGTTTACAGGGTATGCTCACCATGCAGTTCAACCTGGCAGGTAATTTTAACAAAGCCAACTTAAACGGTGGAAACAGCGGTGGTGGCGATGACAAAGCCGGTAGCGCAGGCGCCGATTTCGAGCAGGCAGTACAACGGAATCCTACAGCTCCCATCTTTGGGCCCGATGGTAAATATGTTGAAACAAACGGTTTCAATAACTATAATCCACTGGCCCGTTTACAGCAGGAATTATATGAAAGGGATCAGAAAACCTACTCAGGAGATGCACGTATAACGCTGGAGCCTATACGTGATTTGAAATTCTCTGCTTTCGGCGCTATTGTCCGCGATGAATACACCGACCGCCAGTATAAAAGCAAGGCTTCCCGCTCTTCCATCCAGGACTTCCAGGGTGGCGGTTATGCGTATAAAGCCAATTATGCCGCTATGGATAAGACTTTTGAAGCTACCGTCGACTATACAAAAACAGTCAATTCAGACCATACTTTCAATGTACTCGGTGGCTACAGCTATCAGTACAGCACCCTGGAAAAGTATGCAATGGATAACAACGGCTTCCTCACCGATGCGTTTGAAGACTGGAACATTTCTGCAGGCAACGCATTAAATGATCCAAAACTGCCCCGCCCTTCACAAAGCAGCAACAAGGTAGACAACACCCTCATTGCATTTTTCGGCAGGTTGAATTATAACTACAAACAGAAATACATGTTGCAGGCTATCCTGCGTCATGAAGGTTCTTCCCGCTTCGGTGCCAACTACAAATGGGGTAACTTCCCCGCTGTATCTGCAGGATGGGTAATTTCAAAAGAAGCCTTCATGCAGGACATCACCGTAATCAATAACCTGAAACTCCGCGCCGGCTACGGCGTTACCGGTAACCAGGGCATTCCTAACTACCAGTCGCTGATTACATTAGGAACAGGTGGCGCTTATCTCCAGTATGGTAAATGGATCCAGACTTACGGACCTAACAAAAATCCGAATCCGGATTTGAGATGGGAAAAGAAGAAGGAATTCAACGTAGGTGTTGACTTCTCCCTGCTGCAAAACAGGATCGGCGGTTCCGTAGATGTATACAGCCGCAGAACAAAAGACCTGTTGTTCAATTACACCGCACAGCTGCCTTCCAACATCCTGGATAATATCTTTACCAACGTAGGTGAAATCTCCAACAACGGGGTGGAAGTAGTGATCAACACCGTACCTGTAAAAACCAAAGACTTCTCCTGGCACAGTGACGTCGCCTTCAATTCCCAGCGGAATAAAATGGTGTCATTCTCCAACGATATTTATAAAGCCACGGAACAGTTTTATGGAGATCTCCCTTCTCCGGGTAATCTTGGCCAGGCCATCCGCGTAGTAGAAGGTGGTCCGCTGGGTACCTTCTATGGTTATCGCTATGCCGGTCTTACCGACGATGGCAAATGGCTGTTCTATAAAAAGGACGGCAGCAAGGCCACTACCTCTGAAATCAATCCGGACGATAAAACAGTGATCGGAAATGGTATTCCCAAGTACATGGCTTCCTGGAACAATACTTTCCGTTATAAAAACTTTGACCTGAGTATCTTCTTCCGTGGCAAATTCGGTTTCGATATCCTCAACCTGCAGGATATGTACTTCGGTAACAAAAAATGGAAACCGAATAACATGTTATCATCTGCTATCGGTAAAAATGATAAGCTGAATGATGATCCGCAGTTCTCTGATTACTACCTGGAAAAAGGTGATTTCGTGAAACTGGATAACATCACCCTCGGTTATAATTTCCAATTGAAAACCAAATATATCCGCAGCCTGCGCGTATATGCCAGCGGCCGTAACATCGCCACCATTACCAAATACAGCGGCCTTGATCCTGAACTGCAGGATACCGCGCTGGATTCTGGTATAGATGGAAGAGGATTTTACCCACGCACCCGCTCCTATACTATCGGATTGAACCTTGGATTTTAAAAGCAGCAAAATTGTAACGTATGAAAAAAAGTAAAGTATATATCAGCGCAGCCCTGCTGGCTCTCGGATTGAGCGCCTGCACCAAGCTCGATGAAAAACCATACAGCGAAATTATTTCTGATAATTTTTATCATAATAAAGAAGAAGTCCTGTCTGCCGTACTGCGGCCATTTACCCATGCCGGTGCATGGGCGGCACCTACCGGTCAAACCGGCTACTGGCGCCTGCAGGAACTCTCCGCCGATCAGCTGGCATGGCCACAGAAAGGCAAGCACGGCTACGATGGCGGTAACTGGATCCGCCTGCATAACCACACCTGGATTGCTAATGAAGACAATGCCTGGAACCCGTGGCGACTGATGTACTGGGGAATGGGCTTCTGTAACAATACGTTGAAAGATCTGGCGGCTATGGACTTCACCAAAATTGGTATGACCAATGAAGACAAAGCCTCATTTCTTGCAGAAACAAAAGTGGTGCGTGCCTGGCATTATCTGAAACTGATGGACCTGTATGGTAACATTCCCATCGTAACGGAAGTAGGTGCGCCGGCGTCCCCGGCTACCAAAAGCCGCAAGGAAGTATTTGAGTTCGTTGAAAAAGAACTGAAAGAAAATGTGGAACTCCTGAAACCATTATCTGCTGATATGGTGGGCCGCGCTACTAAGGCAGCTGGCTACGCTATGCTGGTAGAACTGTATCTCAACGCACAGGAATGGACTGGCACCCCGCGCTGGGATGACTGTATCAACTATTGCAATAAGATCATTGCCGGCAACGGCGGTTCCCTGAGCGGCGCAGTGCCTGCACTGGAACCGGATATTTTCCGCGCCTTTGCCAACAATAATAACACCTCTCCGGAAGACCTGTTCCAGCTCGCCTATGACCTGAGAGCCGGTAACTCCCGCTTTGGATGGCAGGGTGATTTCTGGCACTACCGTCAACGCCAGATCTATAACGCTGATGTAGATGGAAACAACAGTATCGTTGTTATTCCTACTGCTTATGATGCGTATAAAGACAATGACCTCCGCAAACAAAACTGGATGCTGATCGGACCACAGAAAAAAGATCCGGCGCTACGCACCAGCGTTGGCGACAGTTTGGTACTCGGCACAGAAGAATACAACGGCAAACCACTTGTATTTGTGAAAGAGATCCGCAGGAATTCTGAAGGTGAAAGCGGCGCCGGTAGTATGACGGAAGGTGAAGAGAACAGCGGGGCACGTTTTGCAAAATATGTACCCGGCACACAGGCCGATCCTAATTACTGGGGCAATGACTTTGTGTTATACCGTTTGACAGAAATTTATTTCAACAAGGCAGAAGCATTGATGAGAAAAAATAACGGCATCGCTACACAAGATGCTGTTGATCTTATCAACACCTGCAAGAAACGCGCATTTAAGGCGGCTGACTGGGCTGCTGAAGCTTATACAACCACCAGCCTCACCATGAATGAACTCCTCGCTGAAAGAGGCCGTGAGTTCATCTTTGAGGGCAAACGCCGTTCGGATCTGATCCGCTTTGGCAAATTTACCACAAGCACCTGGTGGGATCATCAGCCATCGGCTGATAAGTACAAGCTGTTCCCTATTCCTTTCAAACAAACAAGTATTAATCCTAACCTGGTTCAAAACCCCGGTTACTGATAAACTGATTTGGGTGCGAAGTAGTAAACGGCTTTAACCCGGATGCGGAAAACCTAAAACGGCCGTCTCTTAACTGAGATGGCCGTTTTCTATTTTGTAGAATGATAGTCAGTAAGCCAGTAAGTCGCTGATAGCTGCGGCTACTTTTGCAGGCGTCGGTAACATCGCTGCTTCCAGGCCGGTATTAAGCGGTACGGCCGGCAGATCCAGCGCGCCCACTGTAAATACCGGTGCATCGAGAAACCGGAAACAGGTTTGCTGAATGCGTCCGGCCAGTGCCTGTATAAAAGAGTTATTGAGTTGTTCTTCTGTCAGGATCAGGCATTTCCCGTGTTGCTTCACCATGTCAAATACCAGTTCTTCATCCATTGGAAAAAGGGTACGCAGATCCACAATGGTTACCTGCCCCGGATAGGCTTTGGCAGCCGCTTTGGCCCAGTATACACCCATTCCGTAAGTAATAATGCAAAGCGCATTTCCCTGGGCAGTATCTTTTGGATGTGCGCGTTGTATGATATTTCCTTTTCCCAGCGGTAGTACATAATCTGCTGCGGGCTCAATGGTCATGGCGTCCAGCGTGCCGGGCACTTTGCTCCAGTACAATCCTTTATGCTCCAGCATTACAACCGGGTTGGGGTCCAGGAAGGCGGCTTTCATCAGTCCTTTCATATCGGCGGCATTGGAGGGGTACACTACTTTGATCCCTTTAATGCTTAACAGCGTGGATTCCACGCTGCCGGAATGATAAGGCCCGCCGCCACCATAGGCGCCCACAGGCACGCGGATGAGCGTTTGTACGGGGAACTTGCCATTGCTCAGGTAACATGATTTTGATATTTCTGTTACCAGCTGGTTGAATCCCGGGTAGATATAATCGGCAAACTGTACTTCCACAATGGGTTTTACGCCTACGGCAGATAGCCCTGCTGTGGCGCCTATAATATACGCTTCCTGTATCGCGGTGTTATATACGCGGTGTGGTCCGAATTTTTCGCCCAAGGTGGCCGCTTCGCGGAAAACGCCTCCCAGTCTTACGCCCACATCCTGTCCGAATAAAATAGCTTCCGGATACTGCTGCATGATTTCTTCCACGGCGTGGAGGGCGGCATCTACCATTACTACTTTGGCCTTCCCGGCTGGTGTGCGGGTGCCGCTTTCTGCTGTTACTGCGGCAGGCGCAAATACGTGTTCCTGCACAGTTTCCGGTGATGGCTCCGGTGCCTGCACCGCTTTATCAAAAGCTGCCTGTATATCGCTGGCAGCGGTCTTTTCAATCTCATCAAGTCGTTCCGGAGTTACGCCGTGTTTCAATAACAACGCTCTCATTTTTGGAACAGGATCATTGGCAGCGTGCTTTTCCAGGTCTTCCGCAGAGCGGTACCATTCTTTCCGCACACCGGAGGTATGATGTCCCAGCAGGGGTACATTAGCCTGTACCAGTATGGGCCGGCGTTCATGCCTTACATAGCTGATAGCGGTTTCCATAGCAGCGTAGCTGGCGGTAAAGTCGCTGCCGTCTACCCGCATGCGTTCCAGTCCTTTGAAACCGGCGGCATATTCATACGCATCCATTGTTCTTACTTCTGCTGCCGTGGCTGAAATGCCCCAGTCGTTATCCTGCACCAGGTAAATTACCGGCAACTGTTTCAGCACGGCAAATTGCAGGGCCTCGCTCACCTCTCCTTCTGTAACGCTGCCATCTCCGAGGGAACAGATCACTACCGGCAGTTCTCCATCCGGGCCGGTTTTCAGCAGGGGAGAATGGATTTGTTCCAGGTATTGCAGTCCCTGCGCCACGCCCGTGGTGGGGATTACCTGCATACCGGTGGCACTGCTCTGGTGGGGAATCTGCGGCTTATCGGCCGTGTTGCTGTTAGGGTGACTGTAATAAGATCTTCCGGCAGAAAAAGGGTCGGCTGCTTTCGCCAGCAGTTGGAGCATTAATTCATAAGGCGTAAAGCCGATGGCGAGCAGCATGCTCTCATCACGGTAATAAGGACTTACAAAGTCCCACGGCCGCAATTGCAGTCCGGTGGCTATTTGTATGGCTTCATGTCCACGGGAAGTAGAGTGAACATATTTACAGATTGGTCTGTTAGCCTCATAGGTGGCGGCCATACTGCCGGCTTCACACATCAATCGCCAGGCTGTTAATAATTCAGCCAGTTCGCCGGCGTTACCACCCGTATTGGAGGCAGGCGTTTTTAAAGTTGAAACGCTTGTGCTATCTTTAAACACAATAAGACTGTTTTGGTGATGATGGTAATTTAAAAACAATAGTTGCCATAGCAACAGTTGCTAATGCAAATTAATTAATATGGCTGATACTTTCGTCAGTAATCCCTCTTTTTTTAAGTTGGATGCTACGCTCAAAAAATTGCGCAACTATTGGCAAAAAACGTTCGATGCCCAACAGAAGGACATTACAGTGGACCAGTGGCTACTGATTGAGAACCTGTACAAACACAAAAAAACTACCCATAACGAACTGGCCCGTAATACCTCGAAGGATATTACCACCATTTCCCGCATTATTGAACTGTTGGTAAAAAAGGGGCTGGTAAAAAGGGAAGCCGATGTGTACGACCGGAGGAAAGTGTATTTACAGCTGACCCCTGAAGGAGTGGAAAAATATAAAGATGTGAAGTCGCTGGTATATGATATGCGTAAAATTGGCTGGAAAACGTTGACAGAAACGGATTATGCCGAGTTAACGCGGATCCTGGACACGATTTATGCAAATATTCCATAAAACGGTGGTTTTGTCTTATCCCGGCAAAACCACCGTCCTGTAATTTCTTCTTATTTAACAGAAAACTCCAGCAGGCTGTCATTTTCAATAAATGCCTCGAAGTCGTCTCCTATTTCTGTGGGTCCTACGCCGGCCGGGGTGCCGGTAAAAATGAGGTCCCCGATGTTCAGGGTAAAGAAGCGGGAAATATAAGCCACCAGGAAATCAAAGGAAAACAAAAGATCCTGCGTATTACCCGATTGCGCCAGCGCCTTGTTTTTATACAGGCAGAAATTGATGTCTTTTTTATCCATTTCAGGGGTAATAGGTATGAAATTACCCACTACTGCGGAGTTATCGAAAGCTTTGGCTATTTCCCAGGGTAACCCTTTCGCCTTTTGCTTATCCTGCAGATCCCGGGCAGTAAAATCGATCCCTACGGAGATATGATCGTAGTATTTATCTGCAAATTTTTCCTGGATATGTTTACCGTTTTTGCTTACTCTGAGTACCAGCTCGCATTCGTAGTGCAGGTTGGTGGTAAATTCCGGGTAATAGAACGGGTGGCCATTCTGCAGCAACGCATTCTTTGGTTTCATAAATAACACCGGTTCTGTAGGCACCTCATTCTTCAGCTCTTTGGCATGGTCGGCATAATTCCTGCCTACGCAAATAATTTTCATAATGCGTTTGTTTTAAGGTATAAAAAAAGCAGATAGGAATCAGATGAACAAATTTATTTCACAGACGGGAAGGTCAGTTTATTACTGTCGTTCATAGTACGGGCAATACCTATACTGGCAAAACTTTCAATGATATCCGAACATTTCCATATTTTCTCCTCTACGGTCCGTTCTTCTGTATTTTTCCATTTACTGAGTACAAACTCCACCTGGCGGCCTTTGGGATAATTATTGCCTACCCCGAAGCGCAAACGCGGATACTGATTGGTGCCCAGTGATTCCTGGATACTTTTCAGCCCGTTATGCCCGGCATCACTGCCTCCGGGGCGTAAGCGGAGCACATCCAGCGGAAGGGCCAGGTCGTCGAGGATCACCAGCAGGTTTTCCACGGGAATCTTTTCCTTATCCAGCCAGTATTTGATAGCCTTACCGCTCAGGTTCATGTAAGTAGTAGGCTTAATAACAATAAATGTTTTCCCTTTCCATTTACATTCCGCCACATCAGCGAGGCGGTCGTTCCTGAAAGTGGCTTTATGCCTGGCAACAAAATCATCCACCACATCAAACCCTATATTATGACGGGTGTGCCGGTATTCCTCGCCGATATTGCCTAATCCTGCTATTAAGTATTTCATACGGGTCGTTTACGTACCTGGAGATTTCCAAAATTAAAAAGCCCCTCTAAAAGTAGAGAGGCTTTTTGGAAAAATATATCTAAAAGATTATTTCTTTTTAGCATCTTTTTCAGCAGTTGCTTCTTCCTGACGCAGCTGACGGGTCATTACCACAGAAGCGATAGGAATACGCGGAGAGTTGGTGATTTCAACACCTTCAATTTTCACGTCTTCTACACGGATGTTTGCGTTCAGTTCCAGGTTATCGATGTTAACTTCGATATTTTCTACCAGGTGCTTAGGTAAAGCTTTCACTTTCAGCGCTTTCAGTTTGCTAACCAGTTTACCACCGGCTTTAACACCAACAGAAGAACCAACCAGTTTAATAGGAATGGTAACAGCAACCTGTTTGTCTTCTACCAGTTCCATGAAATCGATGTGAGCGAGTGCATCAGTAACTACATCAAACTGCATATCTTTCAATACGCATCTGTAAGTTTTAGCACCCAGTTTAATTTCTGCAATCTGGAAAGCTGCAGTGTAAACCAGTGTTTTGAATGCTTTGGCAGGAGCTGAAAAATTAACAGTTTCTGCACCCCCGTAAATAACGCAAGGCACTTGTTCCTCAGAACGGATCTGGCGGGTGGCTTTTTTGCCGAATTCGCTCCTGAGTTGTCCTTCGATGGTTATTGTGTTCATTGTTTAGACAATTTATATTGATGATTAAAATACGTTGTTATCAATCTCCCCGGCGGTGGCTGTGAATAAACAGGCTGGTGATAGATTTGTTTTCGTGCATATTACGGATGGCTACCGCAAAAAGCTCTGCAACTGATATCACCTTGATTTTGGAACCGGCTCCCTGTGGTTTGATAGGAATGGTATCGCATACCACTATCTCCTGCAGTACTGATTTCTCGATATTTTCGTACGCATTTCCACTGAAAACGGGATGGGTACAAAATGCACGTACACTTCTGGCGCCTTTCTCCATTAACAGGTTAGCGGCTTTGGAAAGTGTTCCTGCGGTATCGCAGATATCATCAATGAGCACGATATCCCTGTTGGTCACATCTCCTATCACTACCATGGATGCTATTTCATTGGCACGTTTACGATGTTTGTCGCAAATAACCATCTCAGCATTAAAGTAGGACGCTACTTCACGTACCCTATTGGTACTACCTACGTCAGGGGACGCAAAGGTAAGATTTTCCAGCTTTAAATTCTCTATATATGGAATAAAAATAGCTGAACTATCCAGGTGGTCTACCGGGATATCAAAGAATCCCTGGATTTGCGGTGCATGCAAGTCCATGGTTATCACCCTGTTAGCCCCTGCAGAAGTCAGCAGATTAGCCACCAGTTTTGATCCAATAGCCACACGGGGCTTGTCTTTTCTGTCCTGGCGGGCATATCCGAAATAAGGAATTACGGCGGTAATATAGCCGGCGGAAGCCCGCTTTGCGGCATCAATCATCAACAGCAGCTCCAGCAGGTTATCTGAAGGTGCGCTGGTTCCCTGGATCAGGAAAACATAATCACCCCGGATACTCTCCAGGAATACAGGCTGGATTTCCCCATCGCTGAATTTCTGAATCTTTACTTTGCCAAGACCGCCATTAAGACCCTTGCCATATTTCTTGGCAATTTTCTCGGCCAATGCCGGATTACTGTTGCCTGTGAAAATTTTTACTGAAGGTTGCATACTAGATACTAGTGGAAAAGAGGTTGCAAAACTAGGATTTTTTGGGAGTACCCGCCTGATTTTTTTTCAAATACATATTACATAGCTGTTAAAAAGCAACTATAATTATCACATTATCATAACGTTTTAAAAGATAATAGGTCCCGAAAATTCCCATAACGATTGGTATCGAATATAACGATTTTATAATGATCCGCTGGAAAAAGGAAAAGAAAAATGTGAAGGAAGAAGAAGGGTGTCATGATAGGTTCGTATATTTGAACAAATGCAATAAGTCATGTTTGTTGATGTTAACCCGGCTCCCCACCTGGCTATTCATAAGTGGCCTGATAATGAAAAGCCCAGAGAAAAACTGATCAATATCGGCGCTACAGCCTTAAGCGATGCTGAGCTGCTGGCAATCCTGCTGCATACAGGGCATAAAAGCAAATCTGCCCTCGAACTGGCAAAAGAAATTCTGCGCCTGGCCAATAATAATCTTTCCGAACTGGGAAAAATAAACGTAAAAAAACTGCAAAAACTCCGTGGCGTGGGTTATGCCAAAGCTGTTACCATACTGGCCGCTATGGAGCTGGCCCGCAGGCGGCAAGCCGGTACCATTCATAAAAAAACAGTGATCAACAACGGATCAGATGCCGCCATGTTTTTCAAGCCCATGCTTGCAGATCAGCCCTTTGAAACATTCCATGTCCTGTTTCTCAGCCATGCCAACAAGGTACTGCATTACCGCCATCTCAGCACCGGCGGCATCACCAGCACCGTGGTAGATCCCCGCATTATTTTCCGGGAAGCACTGGATACAGGCGCCACCAAGTTATTACTCTGCCATAACCATCCCTCCGGCAGCCTCCGCCCCAGCCAGGCCGATCTCCGGATTACCACCAGGATAAAAGATATGGGAATGCTCTTCGATATCCAGGTGATGGACCATATCATTGTGTCCGAAACCGGCTATTACAGCCTTGCGGAAGAAGGGATGATATAAATCCCGAAATGTGTTTTACTTTCGCACATATTTATTCATTTTCCATATGCTCAAAATAGGACTCTTCGGCGTAGGACATTTAGGTAAGATACACCTCTCTCAACTGGCCACTATGAAAGACGTAGAAGTGGTAGGCTTCTATGATCCCAACAATGCAAATGCAGCCAGCATCTCCGAGCAATATAATATTCAACGGTATACCACCGCGGAAGAACTGATACTGTCGGTAGACGCCATTGATATTGTGGCGCCCACCACCCTCCACTTCAAATTATGTGAACTGGCCATCCGCAACGGCAAACACATATTCGTGGAAAAACCCATGACCAATACAATGGATGAAGCCAAAACACTGGTTAAACTGGTGGAAGAAGCAAATATTAAATTCCAGGTAGGCCATGTGGAAAGATTCAATCCTGCTTATCTCGCACTCAGGGGATATGATCTCAAACCCATGTTCATTGAAGTACACCGCCTGGCAGAATTCAATCCCCGCGGTACAGACGTAAGCGTGATCCTCGATCTTATGATCCATGATATCGATATCGTGCTGAGCATCGTAAAATCTACCGTGAGCCGCATCTCCGCCAGCGGGGTGGCTGTGATGAGCGACACACCGGATATTGCCAACGTACGCATCGAGTTCCATAATGGTTGTGTAGCTAATCTCACTTCCAGCCGGATTTCCCTGAAAAAGATGCGCAAAATGCGCCTCTTCCAGAAAGATGCTTATATCGGTATCGATTTCCTCGATAAAAAAACAGAGATCATTAAACTCAAAACACCGGAAGACGAAGGCTTATTCACCCTGGATATTGAAACCAACAGCGGTAGAAAAACCATTGCCATCGATAACCCGGAAATAAAACAATCCAATGCAATCCGCATGGAACTGGAAATGTTCCGCGACAGCATCCTGCAAAACAAACCGGTAGCCGTAAACGCTATCGATGGTCTGCAGGCAATGGATGTAGCCCATCAGATCCTGGCAAAAATAAATAAGGGTCTGTCTGAAACAGCCTCCGCTAAATAATTATTACGTATAACGAAAGCCGCTGTCGGTCCGTTTTCATATTACAAACCATTTATGAAACGAATCCTTTCTGTACTGACAGCGGCCTCCGGTAGATGGTTATCCCCGCTCCCGCAGCAACACCTCCGCAATAACAAGGTCCAGTGGTTTGGTAATTTTAATATTGGATTCTTCTCCCGGCAGCAGATGCACAGGATGCCCCAGCCGTTCCACAACAGTGGCTTCATCCGTAAACAGCGGATCGTAGGGCAGTTCAAAGGCAGGCAGGATCAATTCCGAAAGAAAAGTTTGCGGCGTCTGGATAATCCGGAAACGATCACGGTCCACAGCAGCATTGTTACCGCCTGATATCTCCCGGATACTATCTTTCATATCAATCACCGGGATAGCACTGCCGTGAATAATGGCGACTTCATAACAGGCACGGATCAACGTAGTTGATACCAGCGGACGCACCCCGTCGTGTACAAATACCACAGCCGGGTGTTTTACCTGCTGCAAGCCATTCTGTACAGAATGAAAGCGGGTATTCCCTCCTTTTATGATGGTGATGTCCGGCAGTTTGTCAAAAGCCTGCAGAATGTGGTTGGCGAAAGTAAAATGGGCTTCAGGAAGCACCAGCACAATTTCCATGTCAGGAAAAGCAGCCGCGAAAGCGGCGATGGTGTGGTACAATACAGGCTTACCGGATAGCTCCAGGAACTGTTTGGGAACAGCACTCTGCATCCGGGTACCGGACCCGCCGGCAACTATGATAGCAACTTTTTTATATTCCATATAAAAAGATCGGGGATTTTCTTATCCAGCTGGCTGAATAAGAAAATCCCCGAAAAATGCTTTGTAATTAAACGATCAGCATGGCATCGCCATAGCTGAAGAAACGGTATTTCTCTTTAATCGCCTGCTGATAAGCCTCCATGATCAGATCATATCCTGCAAAAGCGCAGGTCATGATGAGCAGGCTGGTTTTTGGCAGGTGGAAGTTTGTTACCAACGCATTTGGAATAGCAAAATCATACGGCGGATGAATGAACGTGTTAGTCCATCCTTCAGCTGCTTTCAGGTGGTTTTGCGCAGTTACGGAAGATTCTACGGCACGTACAGAGGTAGTACCAATAGCGCAGATCTTGCGGTTCTCTTCTTTTGCTTTGTTTACCACTTTCACGGCGTGTTCTTCAATGTGAAAATACTCCGCATCCATTTTGTGTTTGCTCAGGTCTTCCACTTCAATAGGGCGGAAAGTACCTAAACCTGTGTGCAGCGTTACTTCTGCAAACTTAACACCTTTAATTTCCAAACGTTTGATCAACTCACGGCTGAAGTGCAAACCTGCAGTAGGGGCAGCTACAGCGCCTTCGTACTTGGCATACACGGTCTGATAACGCTCTTTGTCTTCATCTTCCGGTTTACGTTTGATATACTTAGGCAACGGCGTTTCTCCCAGCTGATCAAGCACCTGTTTGAATTCTTCGTCATTACCTTCGAATAAGAAACGGATGGTACGGCCTCTTGAAGTAGTATTATCAATTACCTCTGCTACCAGCGTCTCGTCGTCGCCAAAATACAATTTGTTGCCTACACGGATTTTACGCGCCGGGTCAACAATTACATCCCATAAGCGGTTTTGCTTGTTCAGCTCACGCAGCAGGAATACTTCAATTTTTGCTCCTGTTTTTTCTTTACGGCCATATAACCTTGCAGGAAACACCTTTGTATTGTTCACAATCATTACATCCTTATCGTTGAAATAACCGAGGATGTCTTTGAATACTTTGTGCTCAATTTTTCCGGTATTGCGATGTACCACCATTAAACGTGATTCATCTCTTGTCTTGGTAGGGTGCTGGGCGATCAGATTTAAAGGAAGATCGAATTTGAACTGTGATAGTTTCATATTACGGTATGAATAAATTTTAGAGGTGCAAAGTTACCGATTATTATCTACATCATCAAAAAATGATATATAATGCATAACAATCAGGTAATTATATATTATATCCCTTTAGGAATAGCTGCTATCAGCTGTTGGGTATACGGATTTTCCGGGTGATTATACACCCTGTCGGCTGCGCCCTGTTCTACAATTTTTCCCTTCTGCATCACCATCATCCGGTCGCTGATAAACCTCACCACGGAAAGATCGTGCGAAATAAAAATACAGGTAAAGCCCAGTTCTTCCCTTAAACGGATCAGCAGGTTCAGCACCTGCGCCTGCACGCTTACATCCAGCGCCGCCACCGACTCATCACAGATAATAAAAGATGGCTCCACCGCCAGCGCACGCGCTATTACAATCCGCTGGCGCTGTCCGCCGGAAAACTCGTGCGGATAACGGTTAATGTGTTCAGGCAACAGGTTTACCTTCTCCAGCAATTCCAGCACCTTTGCTTTTTGCTGCCGCTCCGTGCCATACAACCCGTGCACCTTCATCGGCTCCAGGATAGCGGCGCCGATGGTTTTCCGCGGATTCAGTGAAGCATAAGGGTCCTGGAAAATCAGCTGCATATCTTTCCGCAGCGCACGCATCCCGCCGGCTGACAAACTTCGTATATCCTGCCCCTTATAAATAATGCTTCCTGCCGTTGGCTCTGCAAGCCTTAACAGCGAACGGCCCAGCGTGGTTTTACCACAACCCGATTCACCTACCAGGCCGAGTGTTTCACCGGTAATCACCCGGAAACTCACATCATCTACCGCTTTGGCCCATTGCAGTACTTTGCCGGTGATGCTCCTTTTCACAGGAAACCAGGTTTTCAGCTCATGCACCTCCAGTAAAGGCGCTGCTGCAGCGAGCTGTAGCTCGCGCTGACGGAGGGTTGCCTCAGGAATTACCAGCGACTGCATCACCTCCCGGATGGCGCCGGCTTTTTCGTGTATCTGTCCCCGTGAGTCTGTCTCCATAAAATCACGGATCACAGGCAATCTTAGCAAACGTTTATCCAATGGGGGCCGGCAGGCCAGCAACCCCTTTGTGTACGGATGTTGCGGATGCAGGAACACGTTTCTTACTGTTCCTTCTTCCAATATATTCCCTTTATACATCACCACTACCCTTTCCGCTATTTCCGCCACCACGCCTAAGTCGTGGGTAATAAAAATAACGCTCATCTCCATCTGCTGCTGTAGCTCGCGGAGTAGCTCCAGTATTGCCTTCTGCACGGTAACATCCAACGCTGTAGTGGGCTCGTCGGCGATCAGCAGGCGGGGATGACAGGAGATAGCCATTGCTATCATCACCCGCTGTTTCTGTCCACCGGAAATTTCGTGGGGATAACGATCCATGATCCCGGCAGGATCAGGCAGTTTTACCTTTTCGAAAAGCGCGATTACCTCATTCCGTGCTGCTTTGCGGCTTACACCGGTATGCAAACGGATAGCCTCCGCCACCTGCTCTCCGCAGGTATGCAGGGGATTCAGCGCCGTCATGGGTTCCTGAAAAATCATGGCAATTTCGTTGCCCCGGTAGCTACGCATGGTAGCATCGGGCAACTGCAGCAGGTTAACTGCTGTTTCATCCGCTGCCTGGTAAAGGATCTGCCCACCGGAAATGGTGCCAGGCATATCAATGAGTCGCATAAGCGAAAGAGCAGTAACGGATTTTCCGGACCCGGATTCTCCTACTACGCCTACAATTTCGCCCTTGCCTATAGAAAGGGAAATCTGATTAACAGCTGTTGTTGTTGTTTGTCCGGACCTGAAAGTTACCTCCAGGTCCTGTATCTCTACCCGCGTGGAAAGCATACCCGGAAGATACAACAATTCTAAAAACGCAGATGCTTCACGGTCTGGTGACTTTCAATCAGCTTCTGTAAGGAGTCGATACCCACTTTAAGATGGCGTTCCACAAATTTAGTGGTCACCTTTTTGTCGCTTTCTTCCGTTTTTACGCCTTCAGGCACCATTGGCTGATCAGATACCAGCAATAAAGCGCCGGTAGGGATCTTATTAAAGAAACCAACAGAAAAGATAGTGGCAGTTTCCATATCCACGGCCATTGCCCGTATTTTTTCCAGGTATTGTTTAAACGCGGCATCATGCTCCCATACGCGTCTGTTGGTGGTGTAGCAGGTGCCGGTCCAGTAATCGTAACCGGAATCACGGATAGTGGTGGAAATGGCCTTCTGCAAAGCAAATGCAGGCAGTGCGGGTACTTCCGGCGGGAAATAATCATTGCTGGTACCTTCCCCGCGGATAGCGGCGATAGGCAGTATGAGGTCGCCGATGTTATTCTTCTTTTTTAATCCGCCGCATTTACCAAGAAACAATACAGCTTTCGGGGAGATGGCAGACAACAGGTCCATCACGGTAGCAGCGCCCGGACTTCCCATACCAAAGTTGATAATGGTAATATCGCCTGCAGTAGCGCACTGCATAGGCCGGCCTCCACCAACGATTTCCACGTTGTTCCATTCGGCAAACATTGTTACGTAATTACTGAAGTTGGTGAGGAGGATGTGGGAACCAAATTGATCCAGTTTCTCACCCGTGTAGCGGGGCAGCCAGTTAGCTACAATTTCGTCTTTTGTCTTCATAGCTTTTTGACAAGCAAATATAAGGTTTTGTTCGCTAACCTCAATATTATCCTAATGTAACTATCTTCGCAGCAGTATTAAAATCAGTTATATCTTGATCGCTATCAGCTTCCCCCCACCCGATTTTAAAATTATGAAAGAAGGCAGCAAAGAACTCATCTTTGACCGCTTCCGTAAAAAATATGTGGTACTCACGCCGGAAGAGTGGGTAAGACAAAACTTTCTGAACTACCTGGTAAAAGTGCTGGAGTATCCAGCTTCCCTGATAGGTATTGAAAAGGAAATTTTTTTGGGAGAGATGAAAAAGCGGTATGACATCGTGATCTACAACCGTGCCACACAACCCTGGATGCTGGTGGAATGCAAAGAAATGAATGTGCCCCTCACCGAACATACTATGCAGCAGGTGATCCGCTATAACATGGTGATCCCGGCTACTTACCTCGTGATCACCAACGGTGTGAACACTTTTTGCGGCAACTATGTGGCCACCGAAAATAAATGGCGGTTCCTGAACCAGCTGCCGGTATTTATATAAAAAAGCCTCCGTATACACGGAGGCCCTTCTACAAAAATTATCTATCGCTGCGCATCAGGGGAAAATACCCAGTTGCTCGTAAGCAGCACCTACTTTATTAATGGCTACTACGTAAGCGGCTGTACGCATATCATGGATCTGCGGGTTAGCCATCATTACGTCGCGTACTTCATGGAGTGCAGCGTGCATGGTTTCTTCCAGGCCGGAATATACCAGGTCCACTTCATCCGCACCGTGCGCAATGAATTTTCTTTCTTTATCAGAAACGGTTTTGCCGGTCAGCTCTTCGATGGTTTGCAGGATATGAATGTTCATATTCTCATCGAAGCGTTTGCCCAAACGGCCATAACGCACGTGGCTGAGGTTTTTCAGCCATTCGAAATAAGAAACGGTTACACCGCCGGCGTTCAGGAACATATCCGGAACAACGATCACACCTTTCTTATTCAGGATTTCGTCGGCTTCCGGTGTTAAAGGACCATTGGCAGCTTCACCGATGATCTTTGCTTTAACGTTGGGAGCGTTGTGTTTATCAATTACATTTTCCAGGGCAGCAGGGATCAGGATTTCGCAATCCAGTTCCAGACCATCTGTATTTTTATTCAGGTTGGTAGCGCCGGCGAAGTTTACGATAGAACCGGTAGCTTTTTTGTGCATCAGTACTTCATCAGGATTCATACCCTGTTCGTTATAGATAGCACCATCCCACTCGATCAGGCAAATTACTTTAGCACCGGCTTCGTGGAAGTATTTGGCAGCGTGATAACCTACGTTACCCATACCCTGCACAATCACTCTTTTTCCTTCGATACCGGTAGTAAGACCGAGACGGTCCATATCTTCCTTGATGTTACACAGTTCGCGTAAGCCGTAGAATACTCCCAAACCGGTTGCTTCGGTACGACCGCGCACACCGCCCTGTGATACAGGTTTACCGGTAACACAACCATAACCATCTATTTCACCCGGGCGTAAGCTCATGTAAGTATCCAGGATCCAGCTCATTTCTCTTTCGCCGGTACCGTAATCGGGAGCGGGAACGTCTGTACCGGGTCCGATAAAGTTTTTCTTTACCAGTTCCGCGGTATAGCGACGGGTAATCGCTTCCAGCTGGAAGGGCGTATAGTTGCGGGGGTTAATTTTCAAACCACCTTTGGCACCACCAAACGGTACGTTTACAATGGCGCATTTGTAGGTCATCAGGGATGCCAGTGCCATTACTTCGTCCTGGTTTACTTCATCGCTGAAGCGGATACCACCTTTACAGGGAAGTTTATGATGTGAATGTTGTACGCGGTAAGCTTCAATTACCTGTACAGAATCGCCTATTCTCACCGGGAATTTAATCTGGTAAACGGCGTTGCAGGCCTTGATCTGCTCCAGGATACCTTTGTCCCATTTGGTGAATGCAGCTGCTTTGTCGAAGCTTTTCTCCACACTCTGGAAGAAGCTATAATGCTGATCTTGCGACATAAAAATTATTGTTTTGGTATAACGATTAGATTTTAAACGTTTTTGGGTTACTGATTTTTATCTTTTTCTTCCAGTTTACCGATCTTTCTGTCCAGATTGATAAGGAATAACACGATTCCCAGGAAAATGATCACTAAAACACCAACGATCACATAAATTTTATCGTTGCTGCGGAAGAATTCGTTGACTGGTCCTTTCTCTGTATTCTGCTGTTGTGCATTTGCCAGTACCGAAATGAATAGCAAGGCCAGGGTCAGGCAAAATGAAAACGCTCTATTGATCATTTAAAAATATTTTTAAGCTGTAATTTCCTATAACGTACTACCAGTGTGAATATCCACACACTCAGCAGGGTCCAGCCGATAAAGGCCGGGTACAACACCAGCTTCATGGAGCCATCAGTATCTTTTGATGCAAAGCCTGGTGTGGTAGCGCTTCCCGGATGCAGGGAATCCACCATGCGGGGAATGATGTAGGTTAATGGTATCAGCAATGCAAAGGCAAAAATGTTAAAAACTGCGGATATCCGTGCCCGTTTGTCGAGGTCGTGTATCGACATGCGCAGCACCAGGTAAGCCATGTAGATAAGAATGGCAATGGCCGTACACATCTGTTTGGGATCGTCTGTCAGCGTGCCGCCCCAGGTATAGGTAGCCCAGAGCGTACCCGTTGCAAAACCCAATACGCCAAAGAAAGTACCTATTCCGGCAGCGCTGGAGGCAAGTACATCTCTCTTTAAATCATATTTCGACAGATAAAGCAGGGAGTTGACAATAGATATGGTGTACATGGTATACATACATATCCACATCGGTACGTGAAAGAACAATCCGCGGGATGATTGTCCGTTGGTTCCTATTATAGGTATTTTAACAGTGAACCCGGCGATAATTACATATAAAAGAAGCAGTATCGCTAATGCTTTCCACCAATGTCTGGCCATTTTTTAATAGCTATATTCGGGGGCAAACCTACACGTTTTAAACCTAATCACAAAGATTTTCGGGGATTTTAAGTTTATCCAACGGCAGTAATTCCCCGTTAAATATCCTTTACAGAAGTGAGCTTTTTGTTTGATATTTCTAATATCAGTCTTTCCACAAAAAAGGGAAAAGGATCATTGTCAGGGCAATAACCAGTATATCCATTCCCCCGAGTAAAAGGAACATTTTAGGCAGTTCCGGCTGATATACCGTTACAAAGGCAGATAAAGAGATGTTGGCCAACAGCATCAGCACCGGCATGATCAGCGGGAAACCCATTACCGCCATCAGGGCAGCATTATGATTGGCCTGGGCTGCAATAGCCGCCAGCATGGTAAACAGCAGGGAGATACTGGTACCGCCCAACAATACCATGCCCACAAAATAGACGGGGTTGATGATGGGATTCCCCAGGAAAGCAATACTGCAAACCAATGCAATAATGCTCATAAGGGTCATCAATATCACATTATAGATCAGTTTGGCCGCAATAAAACAACGTGGATTCACCAGGGAATAGAAGTACAGGAGCCGGCCCCGGCTTTCCTGCATAAAACTTTTAGCGACCGCATTCACCGCTACAAACAGCTGTATCACCCAGAACAGGGCGTTCCATACTTTGTCGTCTGGTCTTCCCATCATCAGGTTGATAACAAAAACAGTAGACACGATATAGAGCAGTACCCCATAAAAAGCATACTGCTGGCGTAATTCCAGCGTAAGATCCTTTTTTACAAGGGTGAATGTCTGATGTATAGGATTGCTTTTTTTCATGATCAGGCGCAAAGATAGTTATTCACAATTAGCTTTCAGCCGTTAGTCATTTTTAAGTATATTTAGCCCCTCATTAAAAAATGACATCCCCATAGCAAAGGGGCCTTGTTAAAAGCAAACTGCTGATGAAGAAAATTCTGGTTGCCAATCGGGGAGAGATTGCATTACGTATCATGCGTTCTGCGCGGGAAATGGGTATAAAAACAGTGGCGGTATATTCCGAAGCTGATCGTACCATGCCTTTTGTACAATATGCAGATGAAGCCGTTTGCATTGGTCCTGCACCTTCCAATCAATCTTACCTGCTGGGCGAAAAAATAATTGCCGTGGCAAAAGAAACAGGAGCGGATGGCATTCACCCGGGATATGGTTTTTTGAGTGAAAATGCCCGCTTTGCGCAACAGGTAACTGATGCCGGCATTACCTTCATTGGGCCGTCTGCGGCTTCCATTGAGGTAATGGGTAGCAAGCTGGCTGCCAAACAGGCCGCGCAGAAATTTGGCGTACCCATGGTGCCCGGCACAGAAACCCCCTTACGCAGTGTGGAAGAGGCCAGGGAGGTAGTAAAGAAAACAGGGTTTCCTATCCTGATCAAAGCATCCGCCGGCGGTGGCGGTAAAGGGATGAGGGTGGTAAATACACCTGAAGAACTGGATGAGCAGATCAGAATGGCTAAAAGTGAAGCCCTTAGCGCTTTTGGCGACGATGCTGTATTTATAGAGAAGTATGTGGGTTCGCCCCGCCATATAGAAATACAGGTACTGGGCGACCGTCACGGTAACTGTGTATATTTATTTGAAAGGGAGTGTTCTATTCAAAGACGCCATCAGAAGCTGATTGAAGAGGCGCCGTCGTCCTGTCTTACACCGGCTATCCGCGCCGCTATGGGACAGTGTGCCGTAGATGTAGCCAAAGCCTGTAACTATTATGGCGCCGGTACCGTGGAGTTCCTGGTGGATGAACAACTGAACTTCTACTTCCTGGAAATGAATACCCGCCTGCAGGTAGAGCATCCGGTTACAGAGCTGATCACCGGCCTCGACCTCGTAAAAGAGCAGATTAAAATAGCCCGGGGAGAAAAACTGTCTTTTACCCAGGAAAGCCTGAAAATAAACGGTCATGCCATCGAACTGCGCATCTGCGCGGAAGATCCGGCCAATAACTTTCTGCCGGATACCGGTAAACTGGAAACCTATATCCGTCCGCAGGGTTACGGCGTAAGAGTGGATGACGGGTACGAGCAGGGAATGGATATTCCCATTTACTACGATCCTATGATTGCCAAGCTCATCGCCTGGGGCAGCAACCGGGAAGAAGCCCGGCTTCGCCTGATCCGCGCTATTGAAGAATACCAGGTAAAAGGGATCAAAACCACACTGCCCTTTGGTAAATGGGCATTGCAGCAGCCGGCGTTCATTGAAGGTAATTTCGATACCAATTTTATCAATAAATACTTTACGCCACAGTCGCTGCTTACAAACGAAACAGATATCAATAAACTGGCGGCCATCCTGGCTGCGTACGTATGGCAGCAAAACAACATAAATTTACAGGAAGCGGCTGTCAGCAGCAATCCACGTGAATCTGCCTGGAAAAAAAGGAATATGTTAAGATAAGCCAAAACAGTTGTTAACTTTCGTTAAAGTGTTTCCGAAAAAACCCGAAAACGCATAACTTTGCGCCAATTTTAATTATGTTACGTAACATCATATTACAGATCCTTCAGTTCTTTTACCAGCCCTTTTCGAAGGTGATGCCCTGGCAAACCTTTCGCTACCTCGCATGTGGCGGGGGCAATACTGTATTGGATATATGCCTGTATTATGTGTGTTATAATTTTGTACTGCACCAGCAGATGGTGCATCTCGGACCGGTTAGTATGAGCGCGCATATCGCCGCCCTCTTCATGTCAATGGCCGTTACCTTTCCCACCGGTTTCCTGCTCAGCAAATATGTAGTGTTCTCCGAATCCAATTTACGCGGACGCGTGCAATTGTTCCGTTACTTCATGCTGGTAGGGATCTGTATTGTACTGAACTATTTATTAATGAAGATATTTGTAGATCAGCTACACTTTTATGCCACCGTAGGTAAGATATGTACTACCGCGCTGGTGGTAACTTTCAGCTATCTTACCCAGAAGAAATTTACGTTTAAAGTAAAACAACAGGCATAAAGAAAAAGGAAGGTCGCTGACCTTCCTTTTTCTTTATCATACGTTCTCATAATAACAGTGCCTGCATCTCGGCTCATACAGATCTTTCTCCCCCAGCAGCAACGTTTCTTTCGACGCCGATTTACGGTAAGAGTAATTGGCAATATGACCGCACTTTACACAGATGGCGTGTAACTTCGTAATATAATCTGCCTTTGCCAGCAGGAAGGGCATTTGCCCAAACGGTTTCCCTGTAAAATCCATATCCAGCCCGGCAATGATAACACGTACCCCGCGAAGTGCCAGCTGATCACATACATTTGGCAACTCATCATCAAAAAACTGGGCCTCATCAATACCCACCACATCTACTTCCTGGGCCAGCAGCAGTATTTGCTGGGAATTTTCAATCGGCGTGGAAATGATCTTATTTTCATCGTGGGAAGTAATATTGCCTTCATCATACCGGGTATCTACCGCAGGCTTGAATATTTCCACTTTTAAATTGGCGATACGTACCCGTTTGAGCCGGCGGATCAGTTCCTCGGTTTTTCCCGAAAACATAGAGCCGCAAATTACTTCAATCCAGCCCCTCCGCCCTCCTGCAAGAGAAGGTTCAATAAACATATTATACTAATTTGATTACTAATTAATTAAAATATTCTAATTTTATGAAAATAAAATAATTTCTATCACTAACCCGTTAACAATTAAGGCATGGAAAAAATTAATGCATTAATTGAAAAACTACAGGAATTAAAAAATTCCGGGGCTGAGCTTTCTGCAATTTCGTATTACGCGCAATTGCTCCAGGCAGAGGTGCTGCATGCACGTAACAAGCTACATCAGCAACAGGTGCAATCCACGCAGGGAAATATTGCGGTGATCATGCCGGCACAACAACCGGTAACCGTACCTGCACCGGCAGCAACTGCGCCGCAAACTACAACATTACCTTCAAATAAACCGGCGGAAGCACCAGTTGCCGCCGCGGAACCTGAAGATATCAATACCCGCGCAGCCAGGCTAAACGATACGCCTACCCGTAACACGGTAATCCTTACGGAAGATATTAATGGCCGGGCGTCCAGAACGGAGGAACTTCCGGCTGCTAAACCGGCTGAAGCGCCCAAACCTGTAGAAACACCAACAACACCGTTGGAAACGCCTATGGCAGCAATACCTCCGGCGGCCGACCTGGTACCTCCCAAACCGGAACCGGTTGTTACAGCGCAACCTATCCCTACACTGGCGGTTAACCAGCCTCCTGTGGAAAAACCCAAACCCGCACAGGCAGCCACCCTGTTTGATGATATACCACCGGTAAAAAATACAGCGCCCGTTACCAACAATGGCGAGCTTAGAAAAGATCTCAATGAACTTGTTGGCAGCAACGGCACTTCACTGAACGACCGTTTGCGGCAACAACAGGTAGAAGTAGCGCAGAAACTCGGAGAGATGCCCATTAATGACCTGCGGCAGGCCATTGGCATCAACGAAAAATACCAGTTTATACAGGAGCTGTTCCGGGGCGACCGGGACCTGTACGAACGTTCCATTAAAACCATCAATGAGTGTGGTAACCTCCAGGAAGCAGATTACTGGATCCAGCGTGAAATAAAAATTATACAGGGATGGGAAGATGACCATCACCTGGTGCAGCACTTCTATTCGTTGCTCAGAAAGCGTTTCTCCTGAATATAATTTAATACCTTTTGAGTAGCGCCCGTATTGGCGGCTACATAATTTCCGGCGATGGCGGCAGTTTCGGCGTAAGCCTTCCTGTCGGCCAGGAGTCGTTCCATCTGGGTGTGGAGATTTCTGTAATTATGAACCACCAACGCCCCTCCCGCTGCCACCAGTTCTACCGCTTCGAAGTATTTTCCAAACTCCGGTCCTATGATCACCGGCTTGCTGTAAGCCGCCGGCTCCAGTATGTTATGTATGCCATCTTTCCCAAAGCCGCCTCCCACATAGGTGATAACCGCATAGCGGTAGAGGGTGGTGAGCATGCCAATATTGTCTATAATCAGTACGTCGCCCGGCCTGCTATTCCCGTTCTTCAATTCTGAAAAGCGCTGCGCGCCGGGAAACAATGCCAGCACCGATTGGATATGGCTGTCATCAATTTCATGTGGTGCAAGGATCAGCTTTATGTCTGTTTCTTCCTTTTCTTTCCACCAGTCGCTCAATATCTTTTCATCGGCTGGCCAGGTACTACCGGCAACGACCAATCGCTTTTCGCCGGCAAAAATGGAAATTTCAGGCAATTCCCGGTGTTCATTGAGCAATGCGGCTACCCGGTCGAACCGCGTATCACCGCTGATACTGCTATTTTGCAGCCCGATGCCGCGAAGTAATTGGAGCGACGCTTCATTTTGTACAAATATATGTGTCAACTGCTGCAGGAGACCACGGAACATACCGCCATAGCCCTTAAAGAACACCTGGTCGGGGCGGAAGATGCCTGATACCAGCAGTGTAGGAATATTCCGTTGGTGCAGGGTAGTCAGGTAGTGATACCAGAATTCGTATTTTATGAAGATGGCCAGGGCGGGCTGTACAATATCCAGGAAATCCCGGGCGTTGCCGCGGGTATCCAGGGGCAGGTAACAGACATAATCGGCGCCTTTATAGTCTTTCCGGACCTCGTACCCCGAAGGCGAAAAAAAAGTTAACAAAATTTTATACGAGGGCCAGGCAGCACGGATAGCTTCCAGGACCGGCCTTCCCTGCTCAAATTCGCCCAGGGAGGCAGCATGGATCCATACTACCGGCTGCGAGCCGATTCCGTTCTTCCGCATACGCGACTGCCAGTGCTGCCGGCCTTCCAGCCAGCGCCTGGCTTTGGTTTTACCTGCCAGTGCGGCCAGGTACACTCCCGCTTTATATAACTGAAGCCCTGCATTATAAATTCCTGTTGCTATCATTCGCCTGCGTACTTTTACTTAATTTTCAGTTGAATGCAAAGATAATCCCCAGCCAATCCCAAAATTTGTAAATTTGCACACTTTAAACAAAATAAAAATATACGATCATATGGTTCCTATTCAGATGGTAGACTTGAAACGCCAGTATACGAAGATTAAATCACAGGTAGATGCAGCCATCGGCGAAGTGCTGGATAGTTCCGCTTTTATTAATGGTGGCGCGGTTCAGAAGTTTAGCAGTGAATTGCAGTCGTACCTGAACGTAAAACATGTGATTCCCTGTGCAAATGGTACGGATGCGCTTCAAATTGCCATGATGGCGCTCGGACTGGAACCAGGCGATGAAGTAATAACCCCCTCATTTACCTTTATAGCGACCGCAGAAGTAATCGCCTTGCTGCAACTGAAACCCGTTTTTGTGGATGTAGATCCCCGGACATACTGCGTGGATGTAGCTGCCATAGAAAAAGCTATTACTCCTAAAACCAAAGCCATAGTGCCGGTGCATTTGTACGGTCATGTAACGGATATGGAACCATTGATGACATTAGCCGCAAAACATAAGCTGTATGTAATTGAGGATAATGCCCAGGCTATTGGCGCTGATTATACTTTTAGCGACGGCACAAAGAAAAAGGCCGGCGCTATTGGTCATATTGGCTGTACCTCTTTTTTCCCATCCAAAAACCTGGGTTGCTATGGAGATGGCGGCGCAATTTTCACCAACGACGACGAGCTGGCGGCAAAAATCCGCATGGTAGCCAATCATGGGCAGTCGGCACGTTATTATCATGATGTGGTAGGTTGCAACTCCCGTCTTGATTCCGTACAGGCAGCTGTATTACGCATTAAACTTCCATTACTGGATGAATATATTACTGCACGCCGTGCGGTGGCAGATGCCTATGATGCTGCATTTGCGGATATGCCACAGATAACAACACCTTATCGCGCTCCTTACAGCTATCATGTATTTCATCAGTATACGCTGCAATTAAACGGCGCTGATAGAAACGAGCTGCAGAAATACCTGGCAGAAAAAGAAGTACCTGCCATGATCTATTATCCTGTTCCTGCCCACCGCCAGAAAATGTTCGAGCATTTCGGTGGCGCAGCCTTTAATCTCCCCGTAACCGATAGTCTCACCACAAAGGTGATTTCCTTGCCAATACACACTGAAATGGATCCCGATCAGCTGGAGCATATTATCCAGTCAGTTAAATCATTTTTAAAATAATTACCCCGCATGAAAATTACAGTAGTAGGAACTGGTTATGTAGGTCTTGTAACCGGGACATGTTTTGCCGAAACAGGAAATGACGTCACTTGTGTAGACATTGACGCCAACAAAGTAAAAAAGCTTTCTTCAGGTCAGATTACTATTTATGAGCCTGGGCTGGAAAAACTATTTGAACGCAATCTCAAGGAGGAACGTTTGTTCTTTACAACCAGCCTGGAAGAAGGTATTAAAGATGCTGAAGTAATCTTCCTGGCATTGCCTACTCCGCCGGGAGCAGACGGAGCTGCAGACCTTTCCTTTGTGCTGAATGTAGCAGCCCACCTGGGTAAAATTATGACAGACTACAAGGTAATTGTAGACAAAAGCACCGTACCGGTGGGTACTGCGGAAAAAGTAACCGCTGCCATCGCGCAAAATTGCAAAACCCCGTTTGATGTGGTTTCCAACCCTGAATTTTTGCGTGAAGGCGTGGCTGTAGATGACTTCATGAAACCAGACAGAGTTGTAATTGGTACCATGTCTGAAAGAGCGCGCAAAGTAATGGGAGAACTGTACGCTCCTTTTGTAAGACAAGGAAATCCTATCCTGTTCATGGATGAAAAATCAGCGGAGCTTACCAAGTACGCCGCCAATTCCTTCCTGGCTACAAAAATTTCCTTCATGAATGAAATTGCAGTGCTGTGTGAAAAACTCGGTGCAGATGTGGATATGGTACGCAAGGGTATTGGTAGTGATGACCGTATTGGCAAGCGTTTTCTTTTCCCCGGCATCGGCTACGGCGGCAGCTGTTTCCCGAAAGACGTACAGGCATTGGTAAAATCATCCCAGGATGCACAGTATGAATTTAAGATACTGAATGCCGTAATGGATGTAAATGAGAATCAGAAACTGTTCCTTCTCCCGAAAATAAAAAGTTTCTTTAAAAACGATCTGAAGGGCAAACACTTTGCACTGTGGGGACTTGCCTTCAAACCTAATACTGATGATATCCGGGAAGCGCCGGCATTGTACATCATTGAAGCACTGCTGGCCGAAGGCGCTACTGTAAGCGTTTTTGATCCGGAAGCTATGGCAAATGTAAAACAGGTGGTGGGAGATAAAATTATTTATGCCGAGCATCAGTATACCTGCCTGGAAAACGCAGATGCCCTGATTATTGCTACCGAATGGAGTGTGTTCAGGACTCCTGACTTTCATAAAATTTCAGCCAGTCTTAAAAATCAGGCTATTTTTGACGGCAGAAATCTCTTTGAAGTGTCCCGCATGAAAGAACTTGGCTATCATTATGAAAGTGTAGGGCGTATACCAGCAATATTGTAACTATTTATAACAACAACATGGAAAAGAAAAAAATACTTATTGCCGGTGCTGCCGGATTTCTTGGCTCCCACCTTTGCGATCGCTTTATAAAAGAAGGCTTTCATGTAATTGGCATGGACAACCTCCTTACCGGCAATATCAAAAATATCGAACATCTTTTTCCTTTGCCGGAATTTGAATACTATCACCACGATGTTACCAAGTTTGTACATATTCCGGGAAAGCTGGACTACATATTGAACTTTGCCTCTCCGGCCAGTCCGATCGATTACCTGAAGATGCCTATCCAGACACTGAAAGTAGGATCACTGGGAACGCATAACCTGCTGGGACTGGCAAAGGAAAAAAAGGCGCGTATCCTCGTGGCTTCCACATCTGAAGTGTATGGCGATCCAAATGTGCATCCGCAACCGGAAGAATACTGGGGAAATGTAAATCCAGTTGGCCCCAGGGGAGTATATGACGAAGCCAAAAGGTTCCTCGAATCTATTACGATGGCTTATCATAATTTCCACGGCGTAGAAACACGTATCATCCGCATCTTCAATACTTACGGTCCACGTATGCGACTCAATGACGGCCGCGCACTGCCCGCATTTATGAGCCAGGCGCTGAATGGCCAGGATCTCACGGTATTTGGTGACGGCAGCCAGACCCGTTCATTTTGTTATGTAGATGACCTGGTGGAAGGCATTTATCGTTTATTGTTAAGCGATTACCACCTGCCTGTTAACATCGGTAATCCGCAGGAAATCACACTGAACCAGTTTGCGGAAGAAATTATCGCGTTAACGGGTTCAAAACAAAAAATTGTTTATCATCCGTTACCAAAAGATGATCCTAAACAACGTCAGCCTGATATTACCAAAGCCCGTACCCTGTTGGGGTGGGAGCCGAAAGTAGGCAGACAGGAAGGGTTAAAGATCACTTATGAATATTTTAAAGAAGCCCTGTTAAAATAAATCATCTCCGGTATGAAGCGAAGACTATTAATTACAGGCGGCGCCGGGTTTATTGGTTCGCATGTGGTACGGTTATTTGTAAATAAGTATCCTGATTACCAGATCGTAAATCTCGATGCCCTGACATATGCCGGTAACCTGGAAAATCTGACAGATGTAAAAGATAAGCCGAATTATATTTTTGAGAAAGGTGATATCACAGATGAATCATTTGTTGATGCGCTTTTTGCTAAATATCAGTTCGATGGCGTTATTCACCTGGCTGCAGAAAGCCATGTAGACCGCTCCATTATGGACCCGCTGGCATTTATCAAAACAAATGTATTGGGTACTGCAGTATTGCTGAACAATGCGCGGAAACACTGGAAAGATGATATGAACGGGAAGCTTTTCTATCATGTATCTACCGATGAAGTATACGGATCACTGGGAGACGAAGGATTTTTCCTTGAAACCACCGCCTATGATCCACGTTCGCCCTACTCCGCTTCAAAGGCCAGTTCGGATCATTTTGTAATGGCTTATTATCATACCTATCACTTACCTGCTGTTATATCCAATTGTTCCAATAACTATGGCTCTCATCATTTCCCTGAAAAGCTGATACCACTGGCTATTCACAATATCAAAAATAGTAAGCCGGTACCTGTTTACGGAAAAGGTGAAAATATACGCGACTGGTTATATGTAAACGATCACGCACGCGCAATTGACACCATTTTCCATCATGGAAAAGTGGGTGAAACCTATAATGTAGGCGGATTCAATGAGTGGAAAAATATTGACCTGATTCAGTTGCTGTGTAAAATCATGGATAAGAAACTGGGTCGTCCGGAAGGTACTTCTGCCCAGCTGATCACTTTTGTAAAAGACAGGGCCGGACACGATCTCCGCTACGCTATTGACGCTACCAAGCTCAATAAAGAACTGGGTTGGGAACCCTCTCTCCAGTTTGAAGAAGGGTTGGAAAAAACTGTTGACTGGTACCTGGCAAATGAAACCTGGCTCAACAACGTTACCAGCGGAAACTATCAACAATATTATAACGAACAATATCAAAAAAGATAGCTGCCGCGGCCAGCTTCTTTTATTAGCTGGCCGCTCACAGCTTATAGTTATCGCACATGCCTTTTCAACAAACCGGAATACCCGATCTGTTAATTTACGAGCCAAAAGTTTTTGGCGATCATCGTGGCTATTTTTTCGAAAGCTATAACGCCAGCACTTTCAGCGCGGAAGGTATTGAGTACAAATTTGTACAGGACAACCAGGCACGTTCTACCTATGGAGTGCTACGCGGACTGCATTACCAACTGGAGCCTTATGCACAAACGAAACTGGTAAGGGTACTGGAAGGAAGCATTATTGATGCCGTAGTAGACATCCGCAAAGGATCTCCTACTTACGGGAAATCTTTTGCAATTGAGTTAAGCGCCAGCAATAAATTGCAGCTACTGGTGCCTAAAGGATTTGCGCATGGTTATGCAGTGATCAGTGAAACAGCAGAAGTAATGTACAAATGTGATAACTTCTACCATAAAGGCAGCGAAGGGGGGATCATCTATAATGATCCCGCCCTGGGCATCGACTGGGGCATCAACCTGGATGATGCGGTAGTTTCAGACAAAGACCTGATCCTGCCCACACTTGCAGAGATTCAACATAATTTTATTTTTAACAGCTGATCATTTGCTATGAAGAATATTCTTGTTACCGGCGGAAACGGCCAATTAGGACAAGCCCTGCAAAAAGTGGCAGGCGATTATCCGCAATTCAACCTGTTATATACCGATTACCAGGACCTGGATATCACTGACGCGGATGCCCTGGCAGCTTATTTTTCCGCTCAGCAGATCGACGCCTGTATCAACTGTGCCGCCTATACTGCAGTAGATAAAGCAGAAGAAGATGAAGACAAAGCGTTTCTGCTGAATTTCCAGGCAGTATTAAGCCTGGCGGAAATATGCGCCCAGCATAATGCCCAGCTGCTGCATATTTCCACGGATTACGTATTCAGCGGAAAACAAAATGTACCTTATAAAGAAACCGACGAAACTGATCCGGAAAGCATCTACGGCGCTTCCAAAGTGCGTGGTGAAGCCGCTGCTGCCGGTTATAACCCGGACACTATTATACTCCGCACCTCCTGGCTCTACTCCGAATTCGCAGTAAACTTTGTTAAAAGAATGCAGCAGCTGATGCAGGAAAAACAGGAACTGAATGTTGTTTTTGATCAAACCGGCACTCCTACTTATGCAGGCGACCTGGCAAAAACGATCCTGGATGTATTGCAGTATAAATCAGCCAATCCGGATGCTGCCGTCGGCGGCGTATATCATTACAGCAACGAGGGTGTGACCAGCTGGTTCGACTTTGCAGTGACCATTAAAGAAATGACCAACGCCACTACTGCCATATACCCCGTTACTTCCGATAAGTATAAAACGGCCGCTAAACGCCCGGCATACAGCGTATTAAACAAGGAAAAAATCAAAAGCACTTTTGGCATTACTATCCCCTATTGGAGAGACAGTCTGGCCAAATGCCTCAAGAACATCTAAGCGGAGGTTGTCTTTCTCAGGATTACCCTGATTTTACAGATTAGCTTTTTGTGATTTGGGAGATTGGAGTGGATGCTTAAAGATTGACTGGGGGATGCTTCATTTATGCTTAGCAGATGCTTTGCAGATACTTAGCAGATGCTTAATACATGGAGATTCCCCGGAGGGGACGTGGAGGGGACGTGGACTTGATCATGAAACCCTTTACTACAGAGCATTACAGGCGAAAAGATACAGGGGGTTTATGCGGGCACTGCCATATAAAACTGACATCCTGGCAAAAATAAGTGAGCGGTATTCAATAAATCACTGCCGTTAAATGCCGCTCACCCTTTTTAATTATTTTAGGGATGGCGATGATAAAAGCCTTTTAACTTCACTGAATTTTCTGAAAATCATACAAAAAACGAAAATAAACCAATTCTCCAGAGAAAATATCAATACCCGGATTAAAATCTCACCAATGCACTAATCTTCTCAAATCCCTCCATAATCACAAAAGTTAATCAGTAAAATCAGGGTAATCCTGAGAAAGACAACCTCCGCGAAAATCACAAAAAGTAATCGGGGGCTCTTTTTATTTCTTCAGCGCTGTGATCATTGTTCCTCCCATGTCTTTTCCATCTTTACTGGAGGAGGTTTTCACCGGTCCGAAGTCAAGGGCAAACCATTCTATGGCACTGAACTTCATCGGAATCCCCTGCCCCATCATTTTCATCTCGAAATTAATATCATAAGCAATTTTGAAGCAATCCCAGCTGCCTGCGGGTGTGGTTACCTTTTCCTTTCCGAGCACTTTTCTATTGCTGATCACATAACTGATACCCATCTCCATTCCTTTCACATTACCGTTCATTTCAAAGGTACCACCTGGTAGTTCTTGTCCGGCGTGCATTCCGGAGGGATAATCAAGAAAAGAGGCGTTGGTTTTGCCTTCCATTTTCATGTCTTTCATCTGAGGCATCGAGGGAACGCTCATCTTCATGTCTATGGCTACGCCGTTTCCACTGCATTTAAATTGCCCGGTGCCGGAGGTTACCTGCTTATTGCTTTTATCGTAAAAAGTATTGGTAAAGTCAGACACGGTGCCAGCCCCATCTTTGCGCACATTTGTGACCTTGTAAATGGTTTTCCCGCTGGCCACGCCTTTCGCATCCAGGATGGTCATTTCAATTTCCGCGTTGTTAAGCAGGTAATAGTACCCTTTGCAATCCTGCGCCAGTACCGGTATCGCAAAACATAGTGCCACTAAGAAAACGAGTGCTTTTTTCATAATATTTTATTTGGGGTAAGAAAGAATATGATCACATCTGTATCTCTAACCGGCAGGAGGTGCAAACGGCCGGTCTTCTTTATAAATTTACATAGATATTTGTAATACCAGCCGGAATCCTTAAAATGGGCGAATCCTGCGAATTTTATGTAGGTTTGCAAAAATTGTTATTAAAATCATGAATCTGATAGAAGAACTGCGCTGGCGGGGTATGCTACAGGATATGATGCCTGGCACGGAAGAGCAACTGAAAAAGGAAATGACCACTGCTTATATTGGTTTTGATCCCACCGCAGAGTCGTTACACATCGGTAGCCTGGTACCCATCCTGTTACTGGTACACCTGCAAAAGGCAGGACATAAGCCCCTGGCGCTGGTGGGCGGCGCTACCGGCATGGTAGGCGACCCCTCCTTTAAAGCGGAAGAAAGGAAAATGCTGGACCTGGATACCCTGCAGAAGAATGTAGCCGGTATCAGAGCCCAGCTGGAACGCTTCCTCGACTTTGATCCTGCCAAGCCAAACGCAGCTGAGATGGTGAATAACTTCGACTGGTTCCAACATATTTCCTTCCTCGATTTTATTCGTGATACCGGTAAACACATCACCGTTAACTATATGATGGCCAAAGATTCCGTTAAGAAAAGGATCGAAGGCGACAACGGGATGTCATTCACTGAATTTACCTACCAACTGATACAGGGTTACGATTTCTATCATTTGTATACTGTTAAAAACTGTAAACTGCAGATGGGTGGCTCAGATCAGTGGGGTAATATTGTTACCGGTACGGAACTGATCCGCCGTAAAGCCGGTGGTGAGGCATTCGCATTTACCTGCCCGCTGATAAAAAAAGCAGATGGCACTAAATTCGGTAAAACAGAACAGGGAACTGTATGGCTGGATTCCAGGCGGACTTCTCCTTATATGTTCTACCAGTTCTGGCTGAATACTACAGACGTGGATGCAGAAAGCTATATTAAGATATTTACTTTCATGGAGCAACCGGAAGTAGATGAACTGATTGCCAAACACCGCGAGGCACCACACTTACGCCAGTTACAACAAAGGCTTGCAAAAGAAGTCACTATTTTTATACACGGAGAAGAAAGCTATGAATTTGCAGTAAAAGCTTCTTCCCTGCTTTTCAGCAACGATACTGCTGAACTGCTGGTGTCTCTCACAGAAGAGCAACTCCTCGATGTAATGGACGGTGTACCACAATTTGAGGTAGCTAAAGCCGACCTCGAAACCGGGAAAGATGTAGTAAGCCTGCTGGCGGAAACCGGTATTTTCCCCAGTAAGGGAGAAGCCCGCAAAACAGTGCAGGGTGGCGGCGTGAGTATGAATAAAAATAAAATAGAAGGTATAGAAACCGTTATCAATACCAATGCTTTGCTGCGTGATAAGTATATTCTCTTTCAGAAAGGAAAGAAGAACTATTATCTCGTAAAAGCAGTATAAAATTATACTTATAAAAAAGAAGAGCTGGTATCAATACCAGCCCTTCTTTTTTATAAGCCATTCCTGCTATTTCAATCCATACTTCTTCTCGTACTTCTCATACAACTGCTTCTGCTTATTATCCAGGTTTATTTCCCTGCCCTGGATAAATGCCCGTGTAATTACGCTCGACTTCATATCCAGGATATCACCGGTACTCACGGCAATATTCGCGTCCTTGCCGGTTTCCAGTGAGCCGGTAGTTTTATCGATCCCCAGGATTTTAGCAGCGTTGAGTGTAACCGCCGACAGGGCCTCTTCTTTTGTTAAGCCATAAGCGCTGGCAGTACCTGCTTCAAAGCCCAGGTTACGCTGTTGCCAGAAGCCTTCGTTGCTCAGGCAAAACAGCACACCGGCTTTTTGCAGCTGCGCGGCAGTTTTATAAGGCTGATCCACATCATCGTCCTGCATTACCGGCAAAGCATGTGGCTGTGCCAGTACTACCGGGATATTATTTTGCTTCAGGATGTCTGCAATGAGCCAGGAATCAGCTCCGCCAACAATCACTACATCAAGCTGAAACTCTTTGGCAAAGTCTATCGCTACGAGCATTTCTTTTACCAGGTCGCAGTGGATAAACAGTTTCTGCTCCCTGTTAAACAGCTTCCGCATCGATTCAAACTTCAGGTTGGTAGCAGTATGTTTGCCTTCCTGCTGATAAGCCTTCGCCTCGCGGAAAAATGTTCTCACCGTTTCTATTTGTTCCAGTGCTGCTTTCAGCCGGTCGTTGGGAACGGCGCCACGACCACCACCCAGCGGGGCCAGCGGCGGCATAAAAAAGTGCAGCGCATTATCTGTTTTATAGGCAGCATCCTCCCAGTTCCAGGCATCCAGCTGTACTACGGAAGAAGCGCCGCTGATAATACCACCTTCCGGTGTTACCTGTGCCAGCAGGATTCCATTGGAACGCAGGGTGTTGATTACTTTGGAATCGGCATTATACGCAATGATGGAACGTACGGAAGGATTTATTTCTCCCACCTCGCGTGCATCGATGGTAGCGCGCACGCTCTCAAACTCCACCAGGCCCAGGTTGGATTCGGGTGCAATAATACCGGGATATATATGCTGGCCTTTCATATCCAGCACTGTGGCATCGCCACCGGCAGCGGCGATATTACTGCCTACTGCAGTAATTTTTCCATTGCTGAATGCAATGGTGCCGTTTTCAATTACCTGCCCGTTGCCTACATGAATAGTGGCATTAGTAAGGTATACGGGTTTGTTTTGCGGACCTGCCGGAGATATCGTTTCCTGTGCCCGGGCGGTATACATTCCCAGGGTAAGGCTTAATAAAATTAATTGTCTTTTCATCGCTTGTAGCATTTAGCGGTGCTTAAAAAATTTCTAACAGATCAATAACCAATAGCTTGCTGATGTCCGCCCTGCAGATCTTCACAATGATAAATTTCTTCCGGCGTCAGCGATGCTTTGCGGGTAGGCGTGCCTTTTTTCTTTTCTGCCAGCAATAGCTGGGTAAGACGGTTCCGCTCCGTTGCAATACGCTTGCGCAATTGCAGATCGTTGTCGCGGTCAAATTCCACGATACCATCCACGATGGTCTTTTCTGCTTTGGCGTAAATACTCAGCGGGTTATCGCTCCACAGTACCACATCCGCATCTTTACCCACTTTGATGCTTCCCATGCGGTTGTCTACATGCAGCAGCTTAGCGGGGTTGATGGTCACCAGCTTAATGGCTTCCTCTTCGGTCATGCCGCCGTATTTGATGCTCTTGGCGGCTTCCTGGTTCAGGCGGCGGGCCATTTCCGCATCATCGGAGTTGATGGCGGTGAGCACACCTGCTCCCTGCATGATGGCGGCGTTGTAAGGGATGGCGTCCTGTACTTCCATTTTATAGGCCCACCAGTCGGCGAAGGTGCCGGCGCCTGCGCCATGCGCTTTCATTTTATCGGCTACTTTGTATCCTTCAAGGATGTGTGTAAACGTATTTACTTTGAAGTGAAAGCTGTCTGCTACATGCATGAGCATATTGATTTCACTCTGCACATAAGAGTGGCAGGTAATAAAACGTTTCTGGTGTAATATTTCCACGAGGGCGTCCAGTTCCAGGTCGCGGCGCTTGCCGGGGCCCTGCTTTTCATAGTCAAGCGCACGGGTAAACGCATCTGTATAGATTTGTTCCACGCCCATTCTTGTTTGCGGGAAACGCACGGTATTACGATCACCCCAGTTGGATTGTTTTACGTTTTCACCCAATGCAAATTTGATGAAAGGGTCCCAGTTGGTCACTTTCAGGTCTTCTGCATTTTGTCCCCAGCGGAGTTTGATCAGCTGCGACTGCCCCCCGATGGCGTTGGCGCTGCCATGCAATAGATGGGACGCTGTTACGCCACCGCTCAGCTGGCGGTAAATATTGACATCGTCGGGATTGAGTACATCTGCGATCCTTACTTCGGAAGTAACCGACTGCGATGATTCGTTCACTCCCCTGCTGAGTGCAATGTGCGAGTGTTCGTCGATGATGCCGGCGCTCAGGTGTTTGCCGGTACCGTCGATCACGCGGGCGTTGCCGGCGGCGAGGCTCTTACCTACCTGTGCAATTTTACCATTGCGGATTAAAACGTCTGTATTTTCCAGTTTCCCTTCTTTTTCGCCGGTCCACACGGTGGTATTTTTGATCAGCAGATCCTGCTGTGAGGGTAGTTTTTCCCAGCCGTAGCCATTAAACGGATAATACAGCGGGCCTATGGGCAATGGTGTTTCTTTCTTTACAGAATCAGCTTTCTCGGGGACTGCCTTTACAAATACGGCGGTCCATTTTACGAGGTTGCCGCTGGTGTCGGCGCCGGTACCGTTCCAGCTGTTATCGCCGATGATACCGCTGAGACGAACATTGCTTTTGCTGTTCTTTGCCAGCGTGAGCGACAGCGATACCAGTTTTCCGTTTACATCGATGCGGCCCGGAAGGGTGTCTTTCTGTAAAACAGACAGCAAAGGAGCGGCGGCGGTACCTCTCACTTCTACGGAGTAGCTGCCGCCGGGAGTGAGATTTACGGTATAGATACCGCGGATATCATTCCAGCCGTCGGCCTTAATGGTGTAGCGGTTTCCTTGTACCCAGTTCTGGTACAGGATAGTTTTTTCGCTGAAAACGGGACCGGAAGTAATGAGGAAGTTCGCCAGTTTACCCGGTTCCAGGCTACCTACTTTATCATAAGCCTTGATGAGAGTGGCCGGAGTTTTTGTTAACGCTTCCAGTGCTTTCTGTTCGCTGAGGCCATAACTGATGGCTTTCCGCACATTGGCCAGGAATTGTTTTACATCTTTCAGATCGGCAGCGGTTAAACAGAAGGGAATACCTGCTTTTTCAAATGCGGCGGGCTCCGTAGGCGCCATTTCCCAGTGTTTCATCTCTGCCAGTGAAACGTAGCGTGCGTCTGCGGGATCTTCCATATCAATAGCACCGGGGAAGTTAAGCGGCAATGCGAAAGTGGCTTTTGTGGCAGCCATTTCGCTGATACGCTGGTATTCATTGCCACTGGCCCGGATGATATACTGCACACCAAATTCGTCTCCTATTTTATCTGCGCGGAGCGCATCCCATTTATCGGTAACTTCAAACAGCTGAGGTAGCTGCTGGCTGGCATTCCATGCTTCCAGGCTGAGGTTCACGCCTTCCTTTGCGGGCTGGGTTTTATACCACTGCGCATCCAGGAAAGTTTGTCGCAGCAGGGCGATACAGCCCATTAGTGAGTTAGGGTAGTTTTGCGTGGAGGTACCTTTATCAAAAGAATAGGCCGCAGCGGCTTTCTCGCGGAGAATAACTTTATTCTCTTTTGCGGTGGCCAGGGTTACCAGTGCAGCGGTACCGCGGGCGATACCATCGGGCTGTTGGGTAAGCACGGTGCCAAATCCCGCTTCACGCAGGGGCGCAGCCTTTCCATCATCCGCCGAAAAAAGATCCACGGCATTCACTTCGCTTCTGATGGCCTGGTTCCAGCCATAGGCGCCTTTGGTATTAGACAGGAACTGGGGTGGTGCATTCCACGCGGAAGCGCCCCGTTTGGGCTCCGACAAGCCATAGTTGCTGAAGATATCCACAAAAGAAGGATAGATGTATTTTCCTTTACAATCCACTATCACGGCGTCTTTCGGGATAGCGGCCGATGTACCGGCAGACACTATTTTCCCGTCGCGGATCACCAGTGTGGCATTGTTCAGGGTAGTTTGCGGGTCTTTTACAATGGTTGCATGTGTAAAAGCAAAGCACCCTTCGCGGGGATCGGCAATCCCGTTGAGCGGATAGGTTTCCTGTGCGCTGGCTGCCTGGCCGGTTGCCAGCAGGGCCAGTAACAGCAGTTTACCGCGGTGCCGCTTCATAGCATAGGTAATACACCGCAACAGCAGGGCTGTCCCGGGTTTCTCAAAAGCTCTTTTCATGTAAATCTTTTATTTTTTCGGTTCAGATTCAGTTGATCGGCTAAATGTAATAAATCATTAAGGCGGGACTAAATAAAACGGCATATTTTTTATGAGTGGTAAGTGTATTTTGGATTCACACGAAAAAGGGATAATTTGAAAAGGGTTTACAGCTTAAGTTTGTTTAAATTCGTATAATACTTGCTGAATATGAAGTTTATTTCTGTTTATACATGGATGCTGCTGACCGTTTTCTTTGCAGCAACTACCTTTACTACCAGTGCCCAGGTAAAAGATACTACCAATACAAAAGGCCGCTGGACAGCGGAAGGAAGAGCTGATAAAATAACGGATAAGATTTCCCACAAGGTAAATCTGAGCAAAGACCAGGAAAAAAAGATCCTGGTGATCAACCAGGATATTGTGCGCCGGATGGATGCCGTGAAAAACAATCCTTCCCTCTCCAAAAAGGAGCGCATGACACAGTTTAAAGCCCTGGATACAGAACGCAGCCAACGCTTTAAAACCGTGTTTACGCCTGCACAGTATAAGAAATGGAACGACTGGGAAATGACAAAAAAGGAACACCTCGAACAAAAAATGGAAAAAAAGCGGCAAAAGAAGGAAGCCAAAGACTCCACCCAACCGCAATAAATTTCTTAACTTGAAGATATTGGCAGTGAGTTGTCTCACTGCTTTTTTTATGCCTGGGAAAATGAACAATACCACTGCCGACATAAAAGATATTTTCCTGCAGGGCGTAGCAGCAGTACATCCGCAGCAGCTCATCAGGAAAAATGTGCGGGTAATACCTGCTACCCGTAACATTAATATTTCGGGAGATAGCTACGCCATCCCGGAGCATGCGGCTGTTTGGATACTGGGGGCGGGCAAAGCTGCCGCCGCAATGGCACAGGAGTTGGAAAACATACTGATAGGGCATTTCCCGGTGCAGGGGATGGTAGTTACAAAGTACGGGCATGCGTTACCGTTACAACAGGTAGCGCTGGTGGAAGCCGGACACCCGGTCCCCGATGAACAGAGTGTAGCCGCTTCCGTTAAACTGCTGGACATGGCTGCTAAAGTGCAGCCGCACGACCTCGTGATCTTTTTACTTTCCGGCGGCGCCTCTGCACTGCTGGCGGATGTACCGGCACACAGCAGTTTGCCCGAAGTACAACAGCTGTTTGATGCCTTACTGAAAAGCGGCGCCGATATCCGGGAAATGAACACCGTACGAAAGCATCTTTCCGGTATCAAAGGCGGGCAGCTGGCAAAAAGCATATATCCGGCTACGTTATGTACCCTTGTACTCAGCGATGTAGTGGGCGATGACCTCAGCGTGATAGGATCAGGGCCCACAGTGGCCGACCCGTCTACCTTTGCGGATACTATGAATGTACTCCGCAAATATCATCTCCCGGAAAAAATACCCGCTTCCCTCCTCCAACATATTGAAAACGGTGTTGCTGGCAGGGTACCTGAAACGCCTAAACCCGGTGATACTTCCCTGCAACATACCCACAACTATCTCACCGGTACCAACCGCGTGGCATTGGAAGCCGCGGCTGCAAAAGCCCGGCAGCTGGGGTATCACCCGGTATTGTTGTCTGATACTATTACGGGAGAAGTACATGCCGTGGCTGCCGACCTGGTACAAACAGCGCTCCGGTATAACGGTCCTTTGCCGGCCTGTTTGCTGGCAGGTGGCGAAACTACGGTGGAAGTAACCGGGAATGGCCGTGGTGGCCGGAATCAGCAATTGGCATTGGCAGCAGGCATCGCCCTTGCCCATCATCCTGCGCTTACTTTCCTGAGCGGTGGTACCGATGGCAGCGACGGTCCTACCAATGCTGCAGGAGCTATCGTAGATGCATCAACGATGAAAAATGCTGCAAAAATGCAGCTCGATCCAAATAGTTTTTTACAACAGAACGATGCATGGCATTTCTTCTCAAAAGCAGGCGGGTTAATGATTACGGGCCCTACCCAAACAAATGTGATGGACCTCATGATCACCCTGATCACTGCAGACGGCCTTAAAATTTGAAATCAAAGTTTGTATATGTGTGGATAGATTATATTTTTGGGGTTTGGAACTAGAAATTCTGGATTTACTAAACGTATTTGCATTATGCTGAGAATGGAACAGACATGGCGGTGGTACGGGCCCAATGATCCGGTTAGCTTGTCTGATATTAAACAGGCAGGAGCTACCGGAATTGTAACCGCATTGCACCATGTGCCTAATGGAGTGGTATGGACGAAGGAGGAGATACAAAAGCGGAAAGCCATCATAGAAGCAGCAGGACTTACCTGGTCTGTTGTGGAGAGCGTGCCGGTACATGAAGATATTAAAACGCAAAGCGGCCGTTTCAGGGATTATATCCACAACTACCAGCAAACCTTGCGGAACCTGGCAGCATGTGGTATACGTACGGTTACGTACAACTTTATGCCGGTACTCGACTGGACCCGCACCGACCTGTCCTATACCGTGGAAGATGGCTCCAAAGCGCTGCGCTTTGAAAAAGCAGCGTTCATGGCATTCGACCTGTTCATGTTGCAAAGACCAGATGCAGAGAAGGATTATAGTGAAGAAGAGATGGCCCGCGCGAAGGAACATTTCGACAGCATGACTGCGGCCGACAAAGAACTCTTACAAAAAAATATCATTGCCGGATTACCCGGATCTGAAGAAAGCTTTACGCTGCAACAGTTCCAGACCGCATTGGATAAATATAAAGGCATTGATGCCACCCAGCTGAAACTGCACCTGTTCTATTTCCTTCAGCAAATAGCGCCTGTTGCGGAAGAAGCCGGCGTTAAACTGGCCATCCATCCGGATGATCCTCCATTCCCTATTTTCGGACTGCCACGTGTGGTAAGCACCGAACAGGACGCCCGCGAACTGCTCATTGCTGCACCATATACCTCCAATGGCTTGTGCTTTTGCACCGGCTCTTATGGCGTACGGGCCGACAATGATCTTCCCGGCATGGTAGAGCGCCTGGGCGATCATATTCACTTCATTCACCTGCGCAGCACACAACGGGATGCGCTGGGCAACTTCCATGAAGCCAACCACCTGGAAGGCGACGTAGATATGTTTGCCGTAGTGAAAAACATCCTGCTCACCATGAAACGCCGCAATGTTTCCATTCCTATGCGCCCGGATCATGGCCACCAGATGCTGGATGACCTGCATAAGAAAACCAACCCTGGATACAGCGCTATTGGCCGTTTACGCGGACTGGCAGAACTGCGTGGACTGGAAATGGGTATCGCGGGGGCTTTAGGCTCTGATTGACTGACGTCTACCAGTATCAGGTCTGCACAAAGAGTAAAGGTGGGGATAAGCAATACCATCGTCGGACTGAGATGCTACACCAGGGCAGAAAGCGTATTTGAACATATACCGTAATGGCTGATTACGTGTACAAATAACACTACCCTGAAAATATATTAAAGACCCGCCTTACCGGCGGGTCTTCCTGTTTTTAGTACCATGCGGGCACAAATTTTAAAAAGCAGCGCGCAAAAAATCACTGCTTTTTTGTAGCATTGCATCAGGACAAGATTTTATCAACTGTACACTTTTACCAAACCTACAATATGATGAGCGCAACTATAGATGCGAGATATGAGGCATGCCTGGCCAAGAGACCGGATAGCCTCGCCCGCCTGATCAATTTGTTCAAAAAAGATATAGACCTGCGTATTACACAAAAACTACTGGAGCGCGGATACAAAAATTTTAAACTGGGAGATATGGTACTCCTGGTACACATCGATGCGCAGGGTACCATTAACAACGACCTCGCCAGGAAAGCGCGTATCAGCAAACAAGCCATGAGCAAGGTGGTAAAGAACCTGGAAGCAGACAACTATATCGGCACCCGCAAACATGATACCGACAACCGCGCCAGCATTATCTTCCTGACAGAGAAAGGAAAAGAGTTTATGATCAACGCCTATGAAGCGGTAGATGAAGTACAGGACCTGTACGCCGGTATCATAGGAGAAGAAGCATTTACACAGCTGAAAACGATCCTTAAACAATTAACAGCAGGCTTAAACCTGAGCTGACCATTCTTTAGTTCAACGTTATGTAATACCTCTTTCACCAAAGGTACCTTTAGCATCTTTTGCAGTAATTCCGGCGTTTCTTCTGCAAACTTATTTTCAAAGTCAACAATCAGGCTGCATTTATGCAGGCTGGCTGCAGAAGGTGGCGCCCGGCTGTTCACCACCATGATTTCTTCCAAAGGCAGCATAGCGTGAACGAAACGCCACGGTACAGCCCGGGTGCAGCAACAGGATACCGGAGGGAATGCCTTCCACCGCACAGGCATCGCATTTGTACAGACCGGAATAAATAATTAGGTCACTTCGGCAAGGTTTAATATTTTTAGTACAGAGGAACCGGCAAAAACGATATGTATGTCACCTGAACAATTAATAAATAACGACCAGGAATATATTGAGGGATTGCTTCACCATACACCAGCAGTAATTGAAAATATTTATCAGCGGTTTGCTTCCAAAGAAAAGCGGTTCATTCTGCAAAAAAGCGGTCACGTAAAAGATGCGGCCCATATTTTCGAAGAAGCCCTGATGGACATTTATTACTTCGCCCGCCGTCACCCGCTGAAAGTCACCGACTTTGAGCCCTTTCTGCAACTGTTATGCAAGCGTATCTGGGAACAGCAACTCGAAAGAAGAGGACAGCGTATTCCCGGCCTGGAGGCAGAAGAACTTTCCACCATGAGCAGAGACGATATCCAGGATGTGGAAGATGTGCTGAAAGAAGGGGAAAAAAGGAGACTCGCCTATCACTACTACCTGACCCTTTCCGACGAATGTAAAGAGCTGCTCCGCTGGTCGCTCACAGATGGCTGCCTGCAGGAAGACATTGCCGCAGAAACCAATATCCCCGTTAACGAACTACCCGGCAGAAGAGCCGATTGTTTCCGCAGCCTGTTCAGGGACATCGATATAAAACTAAAAGCCAATAGCCTTTCTGAAAAAGACCTGCTGGAAACAGACCGTTTCCTCAGCGGACAAATGAGCGAAACTGAACGCAAGGCATTCTCTGAAAGACTACAGGGCGACGCCCTCCTTACCCAACAGGTAAAACGTTTTGATGCAGTCCGCCAACTACTGGCTCAGAAGATCTGTAACGATACCAACCGGGATGAGTTGCAACATTTGCTGTTTACCCATCGCAATGCCTGGTACACGCTAAAAGATAACTCGCCCATTCCCATCCGTAACTATGTGATCCTTACTGCGCTGATAGCGGCAGGAATGGCCATATTGCTGTATGTAAGTCCCTGGAGAAAGAATATCTACCGGCAGTTCGCCTCCACAGAAATGCAGATCCCGGATATAGACAGCCTGCGGCTTCCGGAAGAAGCCATTGTACAGTTCAATCACGGACACTTCAACGAAGCAGTTTTATTGCTGAATAAAGCGCTGACGGCCAACCCCGGCAACTTATACGCCCGTTACTACCGCGGCGTGGCGCTGATCGACCAAAACCAGATGGAGAGCGCACGACAGGATCTGCTGACTGTTTTTAACAACAGCAGCGAACTCCGGTATGAAGCAGCGTTTTATATGGCGTTGAGCTACCTGAGAGAAGGACGTAAGCAGGAATGCCTCGAATGGTTATTAAAAATCCCGTCCGACGCGCCTAATTATCTCAAAGTGCAGAAACTGATAGAAGAATTAAAATAATTAACTCAGGTATTGTCCTTTACTGTAGTGGATAATATTTTCTACTTCTCCCTTAATTAACTCATAAACAGGCGCCTTCCCTGTTTTGATCTGTACCAGTTGTTGTAATACCAGGAAATAGATTTCTCCGCGGTTACAGCCATCAATCTGGGCTTTTAAAATGTCATGTTTTACCTCTTCACAACCGGTGGCATCCAGCTTCTGGTAAATAACATACAAGTCGTCCATCCAACTCATTTCTCTAAAGTTTAAACATAGTGTATAGTCTCCTAAAGTTAAGGATTTATATTAAGAAAATAAAACATCTGAATCTTAAATAATTGTAAATTTTAAAGCATTCATAACCAGATCAGAGGATTCCTCACCGGGAGGTTTCTCAGCACCTCTTCTTCCTCCGGATCCTTATTGAGCGACAGCCATAAGCGGTAATATTCCGGGTGCTGAAAAGCGGCCGCACCGAAAATAAGGAAGGGTTGCGCCACCGGCCAGCTGTTCCAATACATCACATCATGCGCAAAAGGCCAGCTGTTTTTATTGTTTACATATGGATAGAGATAGGCAATCCCTTTGGCGATACTTTTACTACTGTCTGCTGTAAACCGCCACAAATCATTATCCGGCGTGCTCAGTAACTGGCAGATGGTACTCATGGCATCGAGGTTAAACAACGAGTAGCCGTAAGGTTTAGTCCGTTTCAGTTCCAGCGGAAAGCTGCCGTCAGCGGCCATCTGCCGGAGCAGCAGTACAGTTTTATAACGGTTGCTGCAAAACGCCAGTAGTTCCTTATCATTCACAAAACGTGCAAAAGCCGCTACCTGCATCACCCAACAGGTACCATGATTATTGGCGGCATTCATTTCATCTTTCCCGTAAGGATGTGTGGTCAGCCATTGCAGGTACTCACTGAACCAGCTTTTAAAAGCTGCAAGATCTTCCGGCGGAATGGCGCCGGCTTTCTCCATAATACTCAATGCCTGTACCACCTCCATCAGGTGGATGGTATCAATAATACCGATACCCCGGCCGGTTACTTTTCCTTTGATAGCCTGTGCATACAGCAACGAAGGATTCATGCGCGTAGCAGGTGTTTCAAACCATGCCTTTGCATGCTGCAACGCCCGCTGCAGGTAGGTGTTATCCCTGGTAGCAATATATCCTGCCGCCAGTGCGCCCATCACCCGGCTGAAGCGGATCATGGCTTGCCGGTGCGCCACAAAATTTTCAGGATTGGTTTGGCCATCGCGCTGAATGTAAGGCCCGTTGGGATTTGCCGGATCGGGCCACCAGTAATCCCCTTCCGAATAGAAATCGTGTATGCCGCCAGCGCTGCGATCACATTGGAAGGCAGTAATCGTTTGAGGCGCCTGTTGCATTGCCCATGCGGCCCGTTTCATCACTGCCGGCCGTGTATCTTTGAGCACCGTTTGCTGATAGGGCGATTGCGCCTGTAGAATACAGGAGATACCAATGAATAAGGCTGCCAGGAACGTACGCATGGAATTATTTTTTTGGTGTTAACAATAATACCCGGCCATCATGTCCTGCCAGCTCCATCACAAAGGAACCGCTGTGTGTGCCAAGATCCGTGCCTGTCCAATAGTCTGATACCTTGTATGACTGATCAAGTTTTACGGTTATTTTTTTGGAAGATGATTGCCAGTTGAGAAGAATTACCTGTTTACCCGCGTCCGTAGTAACTCTTCCTATTTCAAAATCAGCACCTTCAAAAGCAGCTGCCTTTGCGGTGGGAGGCAACGCCTTCTTCAAAACGTTGAGCCGTTCCCGTGATATCTTAGTAAGGTCATCTCCACTTAATAACATGCCGCCGGTAGCATATAACAGGGCTGCGTGAAAATTAAACTCATTGTCAGGCATGTTGCCGGTAAGCACCAAACAATCCGGATCATTCCACCATAAGCGGCCGTTTTGCCAGGCGCGGTAAAGGTTTTCACGACCGGAACGCTCAAATACCGGCCAGCTGCGCTTGATGTCCATAGAGCTGCGACTCCCGTGCACCAGCCCTAATGATGGCCACAGCGGATGATTACAACCAAGTATAAAAGCATCCCTGCTGCCTTTTAGAATGGCTTCCATGCCCCACCGGTATGCTTCTACCCTCGTAGCTTTACCGTCATAAAAATTGCCGCCGTGAATAGCGCCCCAGAAATTAGCATCGAGTTTAAAATAGGTAACACTCCAGTCGTTGCGCATAGTACGGAATAGTTGCTCCAGGTGTTGCTGCACGGCGGGGTGCGTACCATCCAGCACATACCAGGGCTTTAGCCGCCACCCGCCAAATGTAACCAGGTCGCTGCGCAAAGGCACGCCGGAAGCGTCTTTCACCAGCCAGTCCTTGTGATTTTTATAAATAGTGGAATTGCTGTCGCAAATAAACGGCGCCACCCAAATGGCCGGCTCAAAACCCTTTTCCCGGATGGTTTTCAGCACCTGCTGTACATTGCCGCCAAAAGAATTGCCCGACTCCAGCCAATCGCCCATATGCGGTTGATAGCCGTCATCTACCTGTATATACTTTAACGCCGGGATATTACTTTTTATATAATCAAGATTATCATAAATATTCTGTGCCGTTACCTTCGGACCAAAACAATACCAGGAGCACCAGCCCGTGGGTGGCTGCTTAAATTCAAGTCGTGGATGTTGTTCCTGGATCCTGGCGGCGAAGCGATCCAGCAATGCGTTGCCATCCTTACCAGTGATCACCATTAATTCTTCCAGCTTAAAATCGGCTCCGGGAGCGAGTTCCAGGTTCTCCAGATCGGTTACCGTTTTGATGGTATCTGCAGAAATATAAAACTTACCCACAAAACGCCTGCTGGAGGTGTAGCCTAATAATACCTGTTCTTCCTTTGAAGGATATAAACGCAGCAGGTTGTATACTGCCAGGTATCCATCCGGCTGCGGAATTTTATAGTGACCGGCATCCGTATAATTACCCAATGTTTCAGGATGAGCAAGGGTACCGGCTGTTTGCGTCAGCATCTGGAAACCTTCTGCATAAAAGGGTGTGGAGGGCAGCAAAATCTTACCTGCTACACCAGTTACTACTTCTTTCAATCGTACCGCCGTACTACCGGTGTTGACTATACGTATTTCACAGCGGTCATTTTTCCAGTTGCGGATCACTTTAATATCATCCGGCGCTATGCTGCCATTGGAGGTATACACCACAGCGGCACTGCTTTTCAGCGCCTGTACAAACTGTGCAGGCGTTCCGGCCAACGTGGTGAAGGCATGCCATAATAAACCGGTAGTTAAAAGCCAACTCATTTTTTTCATCGTGGATATTATTTTGGTTGCGGGTTCAATACATGGTGAGTTTAAATAATTTCATCAACTCCCTACCTGTTATATCATTTGCCTTTTCATAAGATATCATAAGTTTTACCAGGTGCAGTTGAAAAATCATACTCAAAAACTTTTTCCAACTGCAACACCGGTAATTTCGTTGGATCTTTTACAATGGTGTTTCCGGGGATCTGTAACTGGTAAAACGGATTTACATTATTACCAACGGCCGCTTTTGCGGCCTTCCCGTTTATCTTAACGGCCACGCGCGTACGAATACGGCAGTTGCCTCCAAGTGCAGAACGGATCACGGCATGCGTGAGCTGTCCGTTCTTCCATTCCATATCTACTTCAAAACCACCTCTTGCTTTTAATCCCTTCACACTGCCGGAAGGCCAGGCATCCGGCAATGCGGGCAGCAGGTGTAGTACGCCATCATGGCTTTGCAGCAACATCTCTGTAATGCCTGAAGTTACTCCAAAGTTGCCATCTATCTGGAATGGAGGATGCGCGTCAAACAGGTTGGGATAAGATCCGCCGCTGTTATCGGCTACGCTCATGGTTTGACCGCCAGCCAGAAACAACTGCTTATTCAACATGGTATACGCATGATTGCCATCTTCCAGGCGCGCCCACCAGTTTATTTTCCATGATTTAGACCAGCCGGTTCCGCCATCGCCGCGCAGCAGCAAACTACGTGTAGCCGCCGCCGATAGTACCGTATCTCTTCGTGGCGAAATGAAATTTCCGGGAAACAGGCCATACAGGTGAGATACGTGGCGGTGGGAATCTTTTGGATCGTCCCAGTCTTTGTACCACTCCTGCAACTGTCCGTACTGACCGGTATGGAAAGGATACATTTCCTTCATGGTTTGCCTGATGCGGGCCACTAGCGCCGCATCCTGATGTAACACCGCGGCAGCCTGAATCGTATTGTTAAACAGGTCGTGAATGATAGATAGGTCCATTGTGGTGGCAATACTCACAGAGCCTTCGCGCTTGCCGTTCACCATAAAATTGTTTTCCGGTGTGGTAGAAGGACTGGTTACCCATTGACCGTCTTTGTTTTTCACCAGCCAGTCGAGCATAAACAGCGCGGCGCCTTTCAGATCGGGATATACCTGTTGCAGCATTTTCTTATCGCCGGTAAACTGGTAGTGCTCCCACAGGTGGCGGCTTAGCCAGGCCCCGCCCATTGGCCATATTGCCCATTTGGGGTTACCGCCTGGGTCTGAAAAATCAATGCCACCGGCCGGGTTGGTCATACCCCAGATATCTGAGTTATGATGCGCCGTCCAGCCTTTTGCGCCATAATTAACGGCAGCGGTTACACGTCCGTGTTGCGCCAGCTGGCCAATAAAATCAAACAAAGGACTACCGCAATCCGATAAATTCGCCGTTTCGGACGGCCAGTAATTCATCTCCGTATTGATATTGATGGTATAGTTGGAGCCCCAGGGTGGCTGCATCTCTTTATTCCACAATCCCTGTAAATTCATGGCTGGTCCGCCTTTGCGGGAACCGGATATCATCAGGTAGCGGCCGTACTGGTATAACAGCGTGGTGAGTTGCGGATCACGGTTGCCACCGTGGAGGGTATATACCTGGAGCCTTTCATCTGTTGGCAATGATGCGGAGGTGTCGCTTCCGAGGTTGAGCGACACCCGGTTAAACAACGACGTATAGTCATTGACGTGTCCACTCATTAGTTGCGGGTAACTGCCTGCTTTCTGCAAAGGCGCCACAGCCGCCACGTACGGATCTTTTCCGTTGGGTAATCCCTCCTTAAAACTGGTTCCTATGGATAACAGGAGCACCGCTTCCGTTGCGCCGGAAATGTGTATGCCGGCGGTATCTGTTTTCACCTGTCCCCCACTTACGCGGGCATCGAGATGTACTTCGTAATTGATCCCTTTATCGCCATAAACAATCTGCTTTGGCTCATAAGCCCTTGCAGCCACGTATTCCGGACATCTGCCTTTCATTACCAGGTAATGCGGGTTCACTACACTGCTGGTATGTGGCATCGGGTTAGCAAAGCGGGTGCTGAAACTAAGCTGCCCGGCTTTGCCGGCGGTATAGCGTATTACCAGCAATTGCGCCGGATAACTGCAAAACACTTCTCTCGTATAGGCAATACCGTTAGCAAGGTAACTAACGCGGGCTATTCCATTGTTCAGGTCCAGTTCACGTTTATATTGTGTGGCTTCCTGCGGTATATCATTACTTATAAAAAGACTTCCCAGTGTGAGATACCGGGCGCTGTAGGTACCCATCATTTTGCGGGCCAGCTGGTCTGCTTCCATGTATTTTTCTTCTGTCAGCAGCCGGCGGATAACAGGCAGCAGTTCTTTAGCGGACGGATTATTACCATCGCGGGGAACACCTGACCAGAGATAGCCTTCATTAAGCTGCAGTTCTTCCTCCTGTACGCCTCCAAAGATCATGGCGCCGATACGGCCATTTCCTACGGGCAGCGCTTCTATCCATTGTTTGGCTGGTTGCCGGTACCAGAGCTTTAGCAGGGAATCTGCCGGGGTGGCGGCGCCGGTGTTTCCGGCCAGGAACATCAGTGAAACTGCTAACAGATACTTTATCATCAATATATTATTTTTCAGGTTGCGTCCTGCCTGTTTCCATTCCCTTGCACCAGCCGGATTTTGTACCGTCCAACTATGGTGATCAGGCAAGTGGGTATTCTTTATTAATTCTTTTCGTGGCATGTTGGAGAAAGGGGGAATGTGTATCAGTTACCTGACATTCGTTCTTTCATCATGGAATTCATCGGTTTTCAGCAAACGTTTGCAACATCGTTGAGCATCTTAAATCAGCATTACTATCACTTCTACAGGTAATCCTAAACTTTGTTGTGCTAATATAGTCCGAAACTATGCAATCGGTTGCAAATAAATGTATGCAATTTTACCCATTTCAGGTATCTTTTTAAGACAGCGCAAAAAAGAAGAGATCGGGTAATCTTTCTGTTCTGCAAAAGCAAAAAAATAAAATTATACAATAATTGTTTTGTTCAATCGTCAGATAATAGGGTGAGGATGTTATTATGAAAAAAGGAAAACAATCCATCATTGCATCATACCGGCTGGAAGAGCTTTTGGTTGTTCCGGGGTTGATGATAGATGTTCATTATAAACGGGCCGGGGAACCGGTCCACCACCCCAATGCTGATTTCACAATGGCCCACCGGCACGAGTTTTACACATTGGCGGTAACAGGCAAACAGCGGAGCCGGCATATGGTAGATTTCAGACTGATAGACATGCCACCGGAGAGCATGTTTTTATTGGCGCCGTGGCAGGTGCACCTGTCAACGGATGAAGACCAGGTGCTGGATGTGTACCTGATTTCTTTCACTACTGATTTTTTACCTGCCGGCTTCCCTGCATTGCCTCTATGTATGGAGCACCCGGTAACGCCCGACAGTGTTGCTTACCAGGAAATATGGCATTTGTGCGCCCAGCTGCTGCGGGAATTCAATACGCGCAAGGCGCTGCAGGAGCAGGTGCTACAGCATTACCTGGCGGTGTTGCTGACCCAGTTTATGCGTTATCTTCCGGAAAGTACCCGGAGATCCTCCTTACAACCGGAGTTATTAACCCGTTACCGTGAACTGATGGAGCAGCACTTATTGAGCTGGAGCAGCCCGGGAGACTATGCGCGGGCGTTGCATGTAACCACAGACCATTTGAATGAAGTAGTAAAACAGGAAACGGGACAAACGGTTTCTGCTTTACTGGCTGCAAGACGGATACTGGAGGCGAAGCGGATGTTACTGCATTCCACGCACGGCATCAAGGAAATAGCCTGGTACCTGCAATTCAACGAAGTCACGTACTTCAACCGTTTCTTTAAACAGCACACCGGTCAAACGCCGGTAGCCTTCCGGATCTCAAGCCGGGAAAAGTATAACTATAACCCGGAATAGTGTAATAACGGAGAAGCGCGGGTCGGGTAGCTTTGCAGAAATAATTTTTGACTTATGAAACCATCAGTACCTTTTATAGCCGATGCTAGCCTTGCGGAAATAAACGGGCAAACCCCGGAAGAAGCGTTGTAACGGCTTTCCACTGGCCCCGGGAAATATCAGCCTCTTTGTTCTGCAAGCTTACCCCGCCGCAAGCCGGCGCATTATCACCATCAAATACATTTAATAAATGCCTTCAATTAAAGACAGGGCGACCAGTTTACTGATGTCGCGCATAGGGAAAACTGCGCACGTACTAAGCGTAGCGCGCATAGGAAATTTTTTATTAGAGATAGATCTGCAACTGCCGCAGGCATTGCCCGAACGCAGCACCCAGCACCTCAAATGTGAGGTGGCTCCATATACTTACCGCGACTATACCGTTGCATCCTGGAATACCATTGCACAAACCGCCACATTGATAGTGGATTGCGGACATGAAGGGGCGGGCAGCTCCTGGGCGCTGGGGCTTCAGCCGGGTGATGAAGTGTATTATGCAGGGCCCGGTGGTGGCCTGCATCAGCCTTCCGGCGCACAACACCTGGTATGCATAGGCGATGCCAGCGCCGCAGGGCACTTCCATTCTTTGTATCTGCGTAAAACCGCCCAACAGCAATTTCATTGTTTCCTGCAATTGGAAGATCCGGCTACGAAGCAGTTATTACAAATGCAGGTGCAACCGCTTTCCAATAACGGACATTATTTCACCGATCTGCATGAATGGTTGTACCATTATGATTTCCCGGTGGCAGATACAACTTATTATGTGGCAGGTAATCAGCAGATGGTGGTACAGGTGCGTAAATCGTTACGTCAGCAAGGCAAGCAAGTAAAGGCGCAGGGTTTCTGGGGCTAAAGCATATGGCATCAGACCAGGTGTTCTTTCATTGCCTTTACAATAGCGTTGGAGCGGGAATTTACATCGAGCTTGCGATAAATATTCATGATATGGGAACGAACTGTTCCCACACTGATATGACACCCTTCGGCTATCTGCTTGTAAGTGTCGCCATCTACCAGGCAACGTAAAATTTCCTTCTCCCGCGGCGATAATCCATAGGGATCCTGATAAACCTGTTTCTCTTTACGGAAAAAGGCCAGTACTTTGTTAACCGCCACTAAATTCGACTGCAGGGCCGTCTCATAAATCTGAGAAATAAACTCAGTCAGGGAGACCGGCGGTACATGATCCATTTTAAACGCTTCGGTTGCTGCCGGCACCTGCGTTAATCCCTGTTCCGTTTCGTTCAGGGTAAGCAATAGCACATTTATATCAGGGTAAGCTGCTTTTACTATGCTGGCGGCTTCTATCGCGGTCAATCCGGGTATCTCTATATCCATAAAAACCAGGTTGCAGATATCTTTTGCTAATTGTTGTAACGTTTCTGATGATTCGCTGTGCAATCCTGAAACTTCCAAAACACGCGCTCCTCCTAGACTACCAGGACTTATAGGCCGCACTTTTTTCATAATATTCCTTTTGGGTTATATATAATTCATATGAAATCTCCCATTGATAACTGCAAGCTCCCGGAAGCTGGTATGGTTGATAAATTATAAATGGAAAGATTACACGGTTCCCATACCCGTAACAAATTTGAAACAATTAGATGCAGCAGTCAATCGGATACATATATGGTTTTTCAATAAATATTAATATACAATTCCTTTTATATTAGCAATAAAACGAAAATATAACGTGGTATCTGGTAGTCTTTTAAAGGATTAACGGGAATACAATCAATTACTAATCAACTATTTAAAAGTCGGCACTTCTCTCATTTAAAACAAATTATACTTTAGCATATATATTACATCTGTACCTTTCCGGCTGCTCTTCGCTCAGTTCCCTTTGCGCCGGTGAGGTCGTCTCCGAGTGCTAACCGGTACTTTTCTGCTATTTCCTGCAAGGATTTCACCACCTCCGGAAACTGCTTCTGCACGTCTAATGTCTCACCCGGATCGCGTCGCATATCATACAGCGCCATTGGCACATCTACTTCCGGCTGTGCCCCGGGGAAACCATCATATCCCGGCAGATTTAATTTATACGTTCTGCCTTTGTGCGGGAGTACCAGTTTCCACGGCCCCTTACGGATGGCCTCCAAACTATTCACCTGGTAATATACGGCCAGTTCATCCCGTGGGTTTGCTTCCGGTTCATTAAATAATAACGACTTCATATCCACTCCATCAATTTTGCGGACCGGCAATGCAGCCCCGCATAAATTGGCCACGGTGGGGAGCAGGTCAATAGTAGCAGCCATCTTATTGCAAACAGTACCGGCAGGAATTTTCCCGGGCCAGCGCATAATGCACGGCACCCGCGTACCTCCTTCCCAGGAAGTACCTTTGCCTTCCCGCAAGCCACCAGTGTTTCCGGCATGATTACCATAAGACAACCACGGACCATTATCACTGGTAAAAATCACCAGGGTGTTATCAGATAAACCATTCTCTTCCAGCGTTTTTAATACCTGGCCAACAGACCAGTCTATTTCTGTTATCACATCTCCAAAAAGTCCATCCTTACTCTTTCCTTTATGTTTCTCTGAAACCGCAATAGGCACATGCGGCATGCTGTGCGCCAGGTACAGGAAAAACGGTTGCTGCCGGTTATTCTTTATAAAACGGCAGGCCCTTTCCGTATAAAGCGTGGTGAGCTGCGACTGATCTTCCAGTGTTTTAATATATCTCAGTGGCTTGTTACCTTCTATCAGCGGAAGCGGCGGAAACTTGCTCCGCGGATGTGTAGAGGTATCCGAATAAGGCTTCCCATCATAATGTACCGGCCACATATCATTGGAATAAGGCAGCCCCAGGTACTCATCAAATCCATGCTGCAAAGGCAGCCACGGTTCCTTGCTACCCAAATGCCACTTGCCTACCATGCCGGTGTGATAACCCTGTGCTTTTAAAACAGATGCAATGGTTTGTTCGGCGGTGTCCAGCGCAATAGGAGACATTGGAAACAAGGCGCCATTAATGCCTACCCTGTTCGGATAACAGCCGGTGAGTAACCCCGCCCTTGATGCAGAACAAACTGCCTGCGCCGCATAAAAATAAGTGAAACGCATGCCCTGTGCGGCCATACGGTTGATATTAGGTGTGTGCCAGGGAGTGCCGGCATAACATTCAAGGTCACCATAACCCATGTCATCCATGAAGATGATTACAATATTCGGCTTTTTTGCTACCGGCGGCGGTGCTGCAAAGCTGAATAATACAGCCGCCAGTATTAATGTACTCAGGCAAAAAAAAGCTTTTTTCATCCGGGACGTTTAACAATAAAAGATGGTGAGTATAAAAATATACATCTTCCTGAGATTTTCTAGAAAAATTTATGAGATCGCCTTCGGCGATGGTAAATTGTCCTGGTTCAGGATTAGGCTGATTTTCCTGAACCAGGACAACCTTCGCTTACTGCAAAATCAATTCTATCACCGGAATCTCCACATCAGGCTTGCGCACCGGTAGTTCCAGCGCCAGGTCGCCTTTATCAGTGCCACGCATCTTCACTTCCGAACCATCATTCAGTAACTGCGCGTATTTCACTTTGCCTTTCATGCCCGGCAGCTCGAAACGCTGTAACGGATAATCCAGCAGATGCACGTATAAACGTTTGGTAGTTGGATTGTAAGTAAGCAAACTGTTATCCGGACGTTTGAACTCTGCGGGCGCTTCGGTACAACCGTAAATGGAACGGCCATTCACCTGCATCCACTCGCCCATTCCTTTCAGCCTGTCCTGTGCGCGGGCATCAAAAGTACCACGGGAGGTTGGCCCTACATTCAGCAGCAGGTTACCGCCTTTGCTCACGGACTCAATCAGCAGCACCAGTAACTGCTTGTTATCTTTCCAGGATGTTTCATCACGGTAATACCCCCACGAACCGGAGAAAGTCTGACAGGTTTCCCAATGGATACGCTTACCGTTGCGGGTGGGCCATTCAGATACTTTATATTGCTCCGGTGTGGCAAAATCACCGCCATCTTCGTACTCGCCCAGGTCCAGGCGGTCGTTGATGATAATACCCGGTTGCAGTTTGCGGATCATTTTAATGAGATCCAGCGAATTCCAGTCGTTATGATCTTTCCCATGTTCACCGGGAAAAGAGAAGTCAGTCCAGAGGATGTCTATCTTTCCATAATTGGTCATTAGTTCCTTCACCTGGTTCTTCAGGTAAGTACGGTATTTTTCCATATCACGGCCTTTATTCAGCTGCTCATAATCCTTTGGATCGGAAGGGCGCTGCGGATGCACCCGATCAATGGTATAATCCGGATGATGCCAATCGATCAGCGAATAGTAAAAGCCTACTTTCAATCCTTCTGCCCGGAAAGCCTCCACCCATTCTTTGATCAGATCTCTTTTAGCTGCGGTGTTAGGCGCTTTATAATCGGTATATCTGGAATCAAACAGGCAGAAGCCTTCATGATGTTTGGTGGTGATCACCGCATACTTCATACCTGCAGCTTTCGCCTGCCGGGCCCATTCACGTGGATTGTACAGGTCCGGGTTGTAGAGGTCGAAATATTTCTGATAGGCGCTGTCGGTGATATGCTCATAACTCTTTACCCATTCATGGCGGGAAGGCATGGAATACAGTCCCCAGTGAATAAACATGCCAAAGCGGTCGTTCACCCACCAGGCCAGCCGCTGTTCTTTTTGTGCATCCGTTTCATTGAATATTCTCTTCTCCTGTGCATTTACTGCCGACAGGAAAACCAGGAAAGTGAGGATACAAAGCGATAGTTTCTTCATAACTAAATAAATTACACAAATTTGGTTTGATACAAGGTTATTCGGCTACCAGCCAGGTGTAGCCATTTGCCGGGATGGTTACTTTAACATGCGCGTTGTAACTACGGTCAAGGGTATACGTTTTTAGTAGCCCTTCTTTTTCCCGGATACGTACGCTTTGTGTGAGCCCGCTGTAATACAAGGGCAAAGCCACTTCACGGGCAATGGCCTGTTGAGTTGGATTATACAGCATCACAAAGGCCTTTTGCGGCAATTGTGCGCTTACGTGCATAATCCCGTCCCAGTCGCGGCCATCGGCCCTGCGCAGGTGAATGATATCAGTATTAAGAATGTTACGGTATTTTTTATACCAGCTGATCATATTCTTCACCAGGTTTTTGGTACTATCGGTGTCGTATAAACGCGGACCGCGGTAGCATGCCTGAACGCCGGCGCCGTAGTACTGTGCCATCAGCTGGTCGTACGCATCCAGGTGATCTTTCAGCGGTTCAAGGGTAGCAGCAGCACCACCACCCTGGTATTCGCTGAGCGGTACAAAGCCCCAGCCCATGGAAGGGGTTTTCTCCCAGGTGCCGTCAAAAATATTCTGCCTGTTTAGGATCAGTTGTTCTGTGCGCGGCAGGGAAAAATTTACTTCCCGGTAACCCAATGCTATTTTGTTGGTACCATCCATGAAGTACCAGTCGGGCGCATTTACATACACGCCTTTTTCATTGAGCCAGTGATAAAGTCCTTTCTGCAACTGCATTTGCTTCCACTGGGAATCTTCCAGGCCTGTATGACCCGGGTGTGTAGTGGATGCACAAACATCTCCCGGATAAGGACCATCGTTTTCAAAAATATCGAAGCCGGTAGCGCTGATAAAACTTTTAATTTTCTGCAGATAACCCAGGCCCCATTTACTTCCCATACAGGGAGCATTGCCGAAAAATGCGCCACCTGTTTTGCCGGTAGCCGGGTTAATTACGTCATCTTCCTCACTGATACGCCTGCTCGAAAACAGGGAGTAACCGCCCAGCAGTATCTTTTTACTATGTGCATAATCCGCCAGTGCTTTGAACTTAGCGATGTTGGCAGCACCGGTATCTTCCATATTCAAACCACTGCCAAAGCTAAGGATCACGCCTTCATAGCCGGTTGCAGCGCATTGGTCAATGATCGCCTTGACCTTCACCGGGTCGGTACTTACCAGGTGCATAAAAATGGGATTCTCTGTGGTCCAGGGTGCGATGGTGCGGTAAAATCTTCTTTTAGCCAATCCATTTCTTTCGCGGTCGTAACTATCAAACAACAGCTCGTAAGTGCGGATAGATTCAAAGTGTTCACCGGCAGCTAAGGTAATGCCTACCGGTACAATCGGGTATACTTCCAGCAGGCAGGGCGTTTGCAGATCATAGTTTACCTGGGAGGTGTAGGTGCTGTCTGCTTTCCAGTGCGTGGTTTGATCACTGAGATTTGCCTTCATGGCATTATTGAAAGCATAATTACTTTCAATATAAATTCCGTGCGGCACCTGCATTTTATTCACACCACCTACTACTGCAGATTCTTCTTCCGGTGTTGCCAGTATTTCATTCACTACCTGTTGCAGCTTTACGGGTTGCCCGCTCTGGTTGGTGATCTCCAGCCATTTCGAGATGAGTGGAATACCATCAAATATATCGTAGTGTACTTTAACATGGATCCCTTTCAGCTCAGGCGCCTGCGCTTCATAGGAAAAGGTAAGCTCCTTGCCGGTGGGCTGCTTTGGATTGCTGCACCAGCCGTTTGCCTGCCATTTTAAATAGGGAGAGATGGAGGTTACCTGGTGGCCGCTGTATATAAAATCTGTTGAACCGGCTTTCAGGTTGTCCAGCCACGCGGGGAGCAGGTACGCCTGTTGTTTCTGCCCTTGTGCGCCGCCAATCATATAGTCGTGCCCGTTAATAGTAAGCCGGGCTTCCGGTTTAATGGCGCGCAGCAACTGTTCACCGCTGACCAGGTTGCGGTAGTCGGTGCATATCACGTTAGGGGTTATACGAAAACTCCGGCTCAGCAACCCGTTGCTGAGCGTAATTTCCTTATCTTTTTCAGTTACCGTGGCGGTATACGACTGGTGGCTGATGAGCCAGTCGGTCGCAGGAGCTTTCACCTGTGCGATCGCTATACCGGAATAAAGACTGGTTACCAGTCCAAACAGGAGTTGTGTTTTTTTCATGTTCTTGTTCTTCTGATAAATTATTATTTCACTGGTTGCAGGATTACTTTCCGTAACCAGCATAGTTCATTTTTGTTACCGGAAACCGGTTTCACTGTCAGGTTTTGTTTTCCTTCCTTATCGATATGTATAATGCCTATTGCGTGTTGAATAAAATTCATGGGTTTGTGGCTGTCGTAGCTACCGGTTACCAGCGTGAGGAAAGGCAGTTGTTGTCCGCCGAGGGTTACCAGTCCCTGTTGCGAGGCGCTGCCCGGTTCGCATGCGTAATCCAGTATGATTTTATAGTCGCCTGCGTCCTGCACTTCCAGCGGAAATACGATGGCATCGTCCGGGGTTACCATACCGGTGATGCAGTTATCATGTTTCCAGTCGCCAAAGTAATGAGAATAAGTAAAGAGTTTGCTTTTGGCGGCGCCATTGAAGACGGCCCATACAGCGGGGATTTCCGCCTGCGGATATTCGCTGCTCACAGTTTGCGTGCGGAGCTGCGATAAGTCGGTTTGCTGCCCCGTATATTCTACTTCCAACACGGTGCTTCGTGTATCCGGCAGCGTTACCGGCAGGTGGATAATGGTTTCTTCCGGCAGCTGTTTCCATACAAGCAGGTTTTTAGTGCCCATAATTTTCACCGATTTAATTTTTGCGGTGAGTCCGGGTACCCGTAGCTTCCTGTTGGCGGGCATTTGCCAGATATGCAGGAATAACTTTCCGGGCTTACTGGTGGTTACGCCCCAGGGCTGTGCCGGGATCAGTCCCCAGGTGGTGCCGTAAATGCTTTCGCCGTAGGTTTGCAGCCATTTACCGGTGGCTTTCAGGTATGCTATGGAATAGGCGGGCCATTGGCCATTGCCATCGGGACCAACATTCAGCATGAGGTTTCCTCCTTTGGAGGCCACATTACCGAGGAGCCGGATGATTTGCTCAGGTGATTTAAAGTTCAGGTCGTGCCGGATATAGCCCCAGGAGTCGTTATGTGTATAAATGGATTCCCAGGCGCCGGGGATGGGAACCGGGGGCACTTCAGAATCGCCAAAGTCGCGGTAGTCGCCAAGATCATGACCTACGCGGCTGCTGAATAAGCAGCCTGGCTGCAGTAACCGGAGACTATCGATCATTTGTTTCGTTTGTGCTGCGGTTAGCCCGCCGGGCATATCAAACCAAACGAGGCCCAGCGGGCCATAATTGGTTAATAGTTCTTTCAGCTGCGGGATCGATTTGGTGCGATAGTATTGCTGGTAATCTTTCTCTTTATTTTTAAAATCCCAGTTATTGCCTCCGCCATTAGGTTCGTGCCAGTCGAGGAACTGGGAGTAATAGAATCCGAATTGTATGCCTTTTGCACGGCAGGCGTCGGATAGCGCCTTCATGGGGTCTTTTTTATAGGGAGAGGCGTCCACAATATCAAAGTCCGTTACTTTGGAATCGTACATGCTGAAGCCTTCGTGGTGTTTGGCGGTGATCACCATATATTTAATCCCGGATTGCCGGGCTGTTTCCGCCCATTCTTCTGCATTAAACCCGGTAGGGTTGAATGATTGCGCTACTTTGGCGTATTCTGATGCCGGCGCTTTTGCGCGGTTCATGATCCATTCGCCGCTGCCGTAGTAGCTGCTGTCTTTCCAACGGCCGCCGAGTTTAGAGTAAAGTCCCCAGTGAATGAACAACCCGAATTTTGCTTCCCCGAACCATTTCAGCCCCGGGTGGAGCTTATTGGCTACGGCACCTTTATTCCACATATCCGGCATGTCCTGGGCATTCCCTTTTAGCGGGGTGAGCAGGCATAGGAATAGCAATAACGTTGGAATCCGGTGAAACATATAGCTAAGTTTAGTAGTACAACCCGTAAAAAATATACATATCCCGCGGCATATGCAAATGCATGGAAAATGGTATCAGGGAAAGGGAAAATGCTACAATCAAAGGTAATGGGCGGGCTCATCGCGTCATTAACCAATGATTAACGATTATTCCGGGTAGTAATATTTAATTTCGATACCAGACAAGTTACAATAACTAAGCATTATGGTAACTTTCCAAATTCAGCAATCATCTTATTTAGCTTAATAACAGGCTATAATGTGTTATCAGCATCTGACGCAATGCCGCAGGTGCCATGTGAATGTTTTAAAGACCTCTGCTGTATGTCATCAGCAGGGGTTTCTTTTTTTAACCCATCCCCCGTTATTTCAATTCTTGTTTAGGTTTAGTTAACGCTCTGCACCAGCTATCCGGCTAATATTGTTTTACCGTTTTATGTTCAGTAGTATCTGAAAATGCATACAACTAATAAATATCTTACCTGTTGGCCTTTTCAGGCCGACGGTGCACTTTGTAAACACCGGTTGCGTTTAAACAATCACCCACCGGTTTCACGATCAATGGGTTTTTGATTTAATCATCATCTAGCTACAGCGCCTCTGCGGTTTCCACTGCGGAGGCTTTTTTTGATGTTGAAAATGAATATTTATTCGCTTATCTTTGTAGGGTGAAACTGAAAGACGATAAAAAAGTAGTCCAGATTTTCCAGGCAGCCCTCAAGCTGGTGGCTAAAAAAGGTTTGTCCGGCGTTACAATGGGCGACATCTCCCGGGAAGCCGGCATTGCCACAGGCACGCTCTATGTTTACTTCAAAGGCAAAGATGAACTGATCAATGCCTTATTCGCCGCCTGCAGGGAAAACTCGGTACAGGTATCTTTTAAAGGTTACAACCCGCAATTACCCTTCAAACCCGGGTTTAAAAATATCTGGCTGAATATCCTGCGCTATAAGCTGCAACACTTTGAAGAAGTGATTTTTATGGAGCAATGTTATCATTCTCCCTTTATCACTGCCGGTACAAGGGAAAAGGCCCAGCAACTGTCCGCCCCCTTCTACGCTTTGATGGAAAGAGGGCAGAAAGAACAACTTATCAAGCAAACAGATACGGGGCTATTGCTCATCTTTATGCTGGGCGCCATGAATGAACTGGTAAAACAAACGCACTACAGTGGCATCACTCTTAACAGAAGCCGGATCAACAGTACTTTCGACCTTTGCTGGGATGCCCTGAAAGCATAATGATAAATGAATAAATGTTCACAAATTAATACCTCTGCATATGTCAGACATCATGATCGCAGTAGACCTGAGCAGCTTTTCAGAAAACCTGATCAGGACCGGCCTGGAACTGGCCGATAAAATGAATGCTTCCGTTACCCTTTTCTCCGTAGTAGAAATAGGCATCGGCATAGGCCTGCCGGAAGGTGGACCGGTATTTACCGACGATATTCCGGCACGTATCCGGGAAGTGGAGGAAAGACTGGAAGCCTACAAACAAAATTACCCGGATAACAAGAACATCAGCATTGTGGTAGGCACCGGGAATCCTAAAAATGAAACACTGGTGCAGGCACATGAAAGCAACGCCACTATGCTGGTGGTAGGTACCCACGGGCGAACCGGCCTGGATCATATGCTGCTGGGCAGCAATGCGGAATATATCATCCGCCACTCCCGTATACCCGTATTGGTTGTTCCCTATAACCAGGAAGAACACTAAGCACAACACGCAACAATTGATACTCAACAGTGGAAAACTCCCGGTGCTACCGGGAGTTTTTTTATGCACTAAACGCTTCTCCTCATTTTTAAACCATTACTATGAAAAACATCATTCCCGCAAAACTATACCTGGTGCCAGGAGATTAAAATACCCTTAAACTCCCCGCAGCTACAGGAATTCGTTTAAAAGTTGGTATACCTTTGTGTTCAATGCGAACAACAGATCTAACGAAACCCACGAACCTTTGAAAAAGAAATTTTTTACTGCAGCATTTTTGCGTAAGCTCCACCTGAAAGAGCTGTTGGCGGTGTTATTCATATTACTGGCCATCTATTTTTTCCGCTCACAGCGTCATGAATTATATTCCCTGATCCCCGCTATTGAAAAAGCACACAGAAGCTGGGTAGTATTGGGACTGGTGGTAACGATGGCCTATATTTTATTACAGGCAGCCATGTATGTATTCAGTTTCCGTGCAGTGGGCGCAAAACTGGATACCGGCAGAAGCACCGAATTATTCCTGAAGCGCAATCTTTTATCTGTATTCCTCCCGGCAGGCGGTATCAGCTCACTGGCTTATCTGCCACAAAGCTTACGCCGCACCGGTTTACATAAACAACAGATCCACCAGGCTTCCGGCATCTATGGCTTTGTAGGCATCCTGTCTGTTTTCCTGGTGGGCATTCCGGTAGTAGCGTATGCCATGTTGCATGCAGCCACTATGAAAGATGCTTTGTGGGGACTCATTGCCATCTGTGCACTGCTACTCGGCGTGGTATGGCTGGTACGTTCCATGCAATTGAAAGGCAAAGCCTACCAGTGGCTGGTAAAATATTTTCCTGGAGCAGCACGGCAGGCAGATGAAATATTTACATTTCAATTGTCGGTGCCCTCTTTTATGAATACCGTACTCGCGTCCGTACTGATAGAAGTGGCCGGCGTAGGGCATCTTTACCTGAGCATGCTGGCAGTGGGCGTTACGCCGTCGCTGGAAGCGGCCTGTGTAGGATATATAGTAGCTACCATCTTTTTAATTATTTCCCCTTTTCTCCGCGGACTGGGCGCCATCGAATTATCGCTGGCCTATATCCTCAGCAACTATGGATTCAGTACGCTGGAAGCGCTGGAAATCACTTTATTATTCCGGTTGTTTGAATTCTGGCTGCCGCTGATTGCAGGGATGATAGCCTTTGCCCTGAAAGGCCGGGAACTGGTATTACGGTTATTGCCTCCTATCCTGATCTTCCTGCTGGGCATGGTGAATATTTTTTCTGTACTCACCCCTCCCCTAGCCAACCGTATGCATTTGTTGCGCGCTTATATTCCCGGCACTTCCATCCATGCTACCAACTTACTGGTGGTATTCCTGGGACTGGTATTGCTGGTAACCGCCACCTTTTTATTCCGGGGCTTACGCAGCGCCTGGATCGTGGCGCTGGCGGTTTCCCTGTTATCGGTATTTGGTCATATCGGGAAGGCGCTGGATTATGAAGAAGCTTCGCTGGCACTGGTTACCAGCATAATATTGCTCATCACTTCGCGGCAATACCGGGTAAAGAGTAATCCGCAGCTGGTGAATATCGGCGTGGTTACGGCATTGGCTACACTGTTCGTCGTCCTTATTTTTGGCACCATCGGTTTTTATTTTTTAGATGTGAGACATTTTGGGATCGATTTCACCTGGCAGCAATCTATCCGTCATGCTTTCCATTGTTTTATGTTGCTGGAAGACGACGGCCTGCAACCCGTTACCCGGTTCGGAAAAGAATTTATGTCGGCGATACGGGTGTTAGGCGTGAGTGCATGGGCATTCCTCTTTTATACCATTATACGCCCTTACCTGCATGTTACACAGCAAACCAATACCAGTTTGGAGAAAGCGCGGTTCTACCTGAGCCAGTATGGCGATTCACCAATGGATTACTTCAAAATAGGACAGGACAAACTGTTGTTTATGTCTGAACAATACGAAGGTTTCATCGCTTACCGCGTGGCCGGCAGTTTTGCTATTGTACTGGAAGAACCGGTATGCAGTGAAGATAATAAGCTGCTGGTATTGGAAGAATTTGAACACCAATGCCGGAAGATGGGCCTGCGACCTGCTTTCTACCGGGTGGATGAAGACAGTACCTATTATTTCAGTCATCTTAAAAAGAAAAAGATGTTGATCGGACAGGAAGCGATTATGGATATACGGGACTTCACGCTGAGTGGCAAAGACAAGAAATCACTGCGTAACGGCTTGAACAGTCTCGCTAACAAGGGCTATGTTACTGCTTTTCACGCGGCGCCGCAATCGCCCGCTATGCTGCATGCTTTAAAAGCAGTGAGCGATGAATGGCTGCATCAGTATGAAGTAAAGGAACTCACTTTTTCACAGGGATTATTTGATGAAGATGTGATCAGTAACCAGGACATCATTACCGTAACTGATGCAGAAGGAAAAGTAGCGGCGTTCCTCAATATTATCCCTGACTATGCCCCGGGAGAATGCACCTATGACCTGATCCGCAAACGTGCCGATGCGCCGGGTGGCGTAATGGATGCGCTGATCATTGCACTGATCCAGGATGCGCAGCAAAAAGAACTGCATTACCTGAACCTGGGCATGGTACCGATGTCCGGCATTATCCAGCCGGAAAATACCGCGGAAAAAATGGTGAAGTATGCATATGAGAAGTTGCGCTTCTTCCGGCATTACCAGGGTTTACGGGAGTTTAAAGAGAAATATGCCACCGAGTGGACTAATAAATACCTCGTATACGAACATGATTTCGACCTGATACAGTTACCTTCTGCACTCAGTAAGGTAATGCAGCCCTGAGGCCTACGAACAATAGCGGAACGGATTTTGTTTTACAGAGAGGCGTTAATTGAGTTGAGTATATGATACCAGGTAAATTATTTCATGCAGCAAAGCTGCTCAGTTTTTTTCTCTTCTTTACAGCGTTTCAGTTAAAGGCACAAAGCGGGGTTAATAACCTGCCGGTGGTGATCAAAGCGCCTCCTGCAGGCAGTACCGCGCCATTGATCGTGTATATAACCGGGGACGGAGGCATGAAGAAGTTTTCTGCGAACGTGATTGAATCGTTCCGCCAGCAGAATTACCCCGTAGTGGCATTGAATGCACTGAAATATTTCTGGAGTAAAAAATCGCCGCAGCAGGCGGCAAAGGATATAACCTCGCTGATTACGTATTATCAGGCGCAGTGGGGCAGTCACCGCGGAGTGGTGTTGGTGGGGTATTCGCTGGGCGCTGATGTGCTGCCGTTTATTTACACCAGCCTGCCACCGGAAATAGCCGGAGAGGTAAAGCACCTGGTATTCCTGTCGCCGTCTCTTTATACAGATCTTGAAGTACATCTTTCGGATATGCTGGGCAGATCCGGTAATAAAGGGATGAGTGTTCCGGCCGAGATCAATAAAATTATCAATAAGCCATTACTGCTGGTATTTGGGGCAGAAGAAAAAGACTTCAACTTTTCAGCGTTGAATGTCCGGTATGAAAAGATGATCCTGCCCGGCGGGCATGCTTACGACGAAGATGCCGGTGGCGTGGCGGGTAAGATACTGGCGGCGTTACACGCAGGTGTTACTCCATAGGCAGCTGATATCTTTTAGCCAGTTCCTTTCTCATTTCTTTAGTCAGGGCAATCCTGGCTGCTCCAATCATTACATGATCATCGGCCAGTGATGTAATATGGCGGAATCCTATTACAAACCAGTGATGCACCCGCATAAAAGCGCTGGCTGGCAGCTGTGAAATGATCCAGTCCAGTTTCTCGGTAGTAACCAGTTTCTGATCGCGGAGGTGAAGCATGATATGATCATCCATTACTTCTACGTATTGCAGATCCTCATAAAATACTTTTTCAAAGCTGTGCTGTGTTTTCAGCGTGAAGTAATCCGCTGAATATTTGGTGGGGTAAGTGATTGCGTTCATTTCTATAGTCTTATAAATTTTAGAGAACACATTGTTTAAGGCTTCGGCGGTAAATGGCAGGTGCATGAGTGCCGCCGGGAGGAAATCAAATCCACCGGGTGGCGTATCATTGTACGTCATTATTAAAACGGGCAACACGCCCGTTATGGTCATTGGAAGGGAAAGCGGATCGTCATAATCTCCTGCTATCAGTACATGAATGGTTTGCGTTTCCAGCCAAAAACGTGCTTCGGCCATCGTCCGGCTTCTGCAAACCAGGTAAACATAGGGGATAGCAGACAAAAAATCCTCCAGCTCTTCAAATCCCTCCGGGTTATTACCCAAAATAATACAGTTTAGTACCATAGAGCTGATTTAAGTCAAATATGGGTACGTAAATTTACTCCAGTCAGTTGCCACGGAAGCAGACGATTCAAGTAGGGCAGGTGACTGAACAGAAACCCGCGTATAATCTAAAATCTAATCTAAACCGCGTTATGAAAAAAAAAGTTATTGTTCACATAAGATCTTCATCAAAGCTGACAATAATTTCAGTCGTAAAATTGGATCTATTCCTGGGGACAACAGTTAATCGAATGTTAAGTATTTTGGAAAAAGAAAAGTGGACAGATAAAGCCACTGTCCCGAAAGACAATACTTTCCCTGTCCACCCATTAAGGAAGATTACATAAAAGATCCTGGAACAGCTGCGTCACAGCTGTGCAACAGATCTAAGGCCCTGAAAGGGCAGCGTGGGCGCAGGGAGAGCTAACAGGGAGGCCGGTTAACTGGTCAGTGCGCGGACCATGTTTACCAAATAAGGAAGCATAAAAGAAACATCGTACTCGCGGCGATCAGATTTTTTGAGAACCTGACGTTGAAGCCGCCTTTTTCTGAGTAGAAGTAACTTTCTTTGTACCGGTCGTACTCAATGGGAGCACCTAACTCCTTCATCATTTTGAGGAATTCATAGAGTGTTCTTTCGGAAATACGAAGCCGCTTGGCTAACTGAGCGGGCTTACCGGTCCCTTTGATCCTAATGAGGTAATCAATGGTCTGTAGTCTGTCAAAATAACGCTTTGGCATGTGGCATAGAGGGGTCTTAACGGTTATTTACTGAATATACGATTTGTGTCTTTATTAAACCAGCATTATCATATATATATTTAAACGTAAATATTAACAATCTGGTTTAAACGGGTTTTCGAAAATTTAGCTGCGGAACAATGGCGCTGATGCGGATTAGCTGCGTACTTTTACTAAACGTTCTTACATCGGTTTTATTGGCTAAATACGCTGAAAAAAAGCTCACTGCAATAATGCTTCATAGATAATGTTGGTGAGGGCTGTACCGTGATCCACTGCGGGATCCGGAGGCCTCGTAGCATACACTTTACCATTCTTTCCAACGATAATAAATGAGGGATACTTACTAATATTGTATTGCGTAAGCACATCCCGATGTTGTTCATCCAGCTGCCATAACCATCCCGGCAAATCCTTTACAGCATTGCCATTGCAGCATATATTCACAAACGTAACGTTATCATCAAAGCAATTTTTTATTTCTGTAAGCACAGGCTGCAGCGGATCTGTTGCACTGTAAAAATGCAGCAGTACTATCTTTCCGCTGAATTGCCGCAGGCTCACCAGGTTGCCCTGCACATCCTGGAAACTAAAAGCCGGCGCCATTACACCTTTGCTGATCCCTTTCCTGGATCGTCCGTAAAGCTTTGCGATGGCCTGTTTACATGCTTCATCCTGCACCACTTCCAGGTAATCGCGTACGCACCACTCCTGTTCCTCCGGCGAATTGCCTGCTGCAAAACCCAGCATCAGTGAATGCGCCAGTAACCTGTCGCGCAACCGGCCACTGTAATACGTTTTAAGCCATTCATAAATCGCCCTGTTATTACATTCATAACGATGCTGAATAAAATAATCTGCCTCTGCTTTATGCAGCAGGTAACTTAAATAACGTATAGACGTTACCGTTGTATCTGAAGAAATGAGTTGCGGTAATGCAGGTAGTATGTTATCCTTATAAAAAAGCACCTGTCTCTCTTCCAGCGTACTATCAGGCGCAGCAGCCACTTTCCATAAAGTACTCACCAGCCCGGATGCAGCTTCCGCCAGCACATGTGTTCTCGCCAACGCCCATGTGGCAGTATTTATACTATCGCGGTAAACAGCCAATACCCTGCCCGCCACCTGTAACCGGTGCCGGTAAGCCGTTGCCAACCGTAACGCATCAGGCAATTCAGGCATCGCCACTGCGGCCTGCTCCCGTTTAGCCGTATAAACCGCCCTGTTCAGCACTGCGGCACTGCCGCCAAACAGGATACTGTCGCCCTGCATCATCATCCGCAAACTATCTCCCCCACGGATCATCCCATAAAAATTATATCCATTACCGGCATCTGCATAAAAAAATATCATCCGTTCAACCGGAACGGATATACGGAAATAAAAAGAATCCGTTTTTAATAAGGTATCCTGCGTAACTGCCGGGGATATTCCCGGGTCATACCAGTAAGACAATGATATCTTCCTTACAGGACGGTCCACTACCCTGCCCGTAATCACCGTGGCGGATTGTGCTGCAGCTGTTCCTGCCAGCATCAGAAAAATACAGCTGATACGCAGCAGCTGCTTCATCATAGGAGGACGGTTCATAATTAGATTTTAAAATGGTGAAAATCCCCGTAGTAAAAACCACAGGGAGATAATATTCACAACGATAGTAAATGAAAACTTTATATATATCTTAACGGACATACCCGTTCCTTACGCCAAACTTGTGGTGCAATGTTAAGTGGTATAAAACTGGAAAGTGTTAATCGAATCTTAACTGTTAATACGAAACGGAATTTATTAGAGATTAAACCAATACACCAGCTTCAGCACTAAAGCCCGGTTCCTTACATAAAACGGCTCAGGAAGGTAATTATCGGTATAAACAATAAAAAGGTCGGACGCCGGCCGGTAGCGCCACTGGAAGCGGGTATTCAGGTTCATGTTCTTCTGCTGACCATTGTACTGCATAAACCCGGTAAAGAACAAAGTGTTGGTCATGGTTACATCCAACCGGGGGCCAACCAGCCAGAAAGAATTATTACCCCAGGGCTTTGGTAAATTGATATTGTTATAGTTAGCACTCAATGCAATGCTCACATACGGCTGGAAACGATATCCCAGTTCGGTATTGGTCATCAGCCGGCTGCCATCTGCATAATAGCCTCCATAGCGGGCCGACAATGAATAGGTAAACAAGCTTTGTGGCTTGGACACGTAATCAGCACCCACCGTGTTCCAGTTATGCTGACTCCCGTTTACAAGGCTATCCTTACCGGTGTTGGTCGGATCAAAAGGTTGCAGCAGTTTGATATAGGTATTGGACGCCCATACATTAAGCGTGTTCCGCTTCCGGAACACAATGCCGTAGTTAAGCATGGTTTCATTATCCGTACGATGCATATTCGCCTCATCAAAAAACCAGGTGCTGGTTACCTGCGGCCCGTGACTCAATACAGAACCGGATAACGGGAAGAAAAGACGGGTCACCTGCGGCGCTATCTTGATATATCCCTGGCGTGGCACATATCCCACTTCCGCATTATAATTGCGTCCCACGTACTCATGCTGCCAGCCAATATTCCACTGTTTGCTGGTGTATTGCAGATTGGCCGCATGCGCAACATCATGGCCGGTTTTATTCGGCGTGTACGACTTCAGCAGCATGGCCTTTCCTGTCCAGAAATTATTGGATGATGCCAGGTTATACTCCAATCCCATGTTCCGGTTATACCTGTTGTAAACAGGCTTATCTGTTACTTTCGCCGGATCATAATTTACCGACTCCTTATTAATAAAGATAAAACCCAGGTTGGAGCGGGAAAATACCCGGCGCTGTAAAGCTGCCACGGTAAAGTTTTGCGCCGGCAGCCCGGTTTCCTCCTGTTTCCCGGTTTGCATATTCATTACGCCCAAACGCCAGTCTTTATTAAGCTTACCACTCAGCCTCGCGCCAAAGCGGATCGGCACACCACCAAGACCAATACGCCTCGAGAAAAAAGGACGGATCGTAGAATAGCCGAAGTTGGAAAACTGGTCGCCGTTTTCAAGGAAGAACTGCCGCTTCTCCGGGTAAAACAATTCAAAGCGATCAAGATTGGTTACCTGTTTATCCACGTCTACCTGCGAGAAATCAGGGTTCACTGTAAGGTCGAGGTTCAGTGAAGAAGTAACCGCCACTTTTGCGTCCAAACCGGCATCCCGCCGGTATTTGGTGGGAGTAGCCTTATCATAGTCCTTTAACATGCCTCCCAGCAGGTATGGGATCAGCGATACATTTGCACCTGCTGCCGGAGGAGCGGCATCCCATACCAGGTTGCCCGTATAGGCCAGCGAAGCCGTGGGAAACTGCCGCGGCACCGGCGCCCAGGCCGACTTCTCGGTTGTTTTCAGATCGTTCCGGCTGAAGTTAATTCCCCATTTGGTGATTCCTTTTTTATAACGGATGGTTTTAAAAGGTATCACTGCTTCAAAAACCCATTTATCCGGATAGTTTTTTACTACTGATGTCCACTTGTTATCCCAGCTCAGGTCCACCTTTCCGCCATCGTACATTAAACCGTCCCATTGCGCTCCGGCAGCGTTGGCGCCAAACGAAAAGCCATTGGTCTGATCATCAAACGGGTCCATGAACAAAAGGAAGTTATCGTTCTTCAGAAAAGCAAAATCGCGGCGCAATGATTCCACCATATACGGCCCGTCGCCAATGGTATAGTTTTCCACTACCAGGTACAGGTTCTTATCGTCGTAGGTCATACGCACATCTGTACGCAACCGGGCGGCGCTGGTATCCATTGGCAGCACCATATGAAAACCGGTAGCAACATCGGCCTGCAGCCACGCGGCTTCATCTATTACGCCGTCTATCTTAACAGGGGAAACCGCCTTGCGGATCTGCAATTGATAAGCATCATTTTTCTTTTGTGCACACACGGAGAAACCAACAACGCAACAGCTAATAATAAGTGGAATTATGCGAAACATCAGGTTGATATGGGTTTAACGAACAAAATACAAAAATTGCAAAAGGAGGAAGAAGAAAATGGATGAAGGGTAAATGCAGCGGATTTACATGATCCTGCCGGGATAAGAAGGTAAATGAAAACGGTGAGCAACAGGAGATCCACGTTGCTCACCGTCTTCCTTTCTCCCGGAAAATTATAATTTATTATTCTTCATCTGTGTATCAGCTACCGGCACTTTTACAGTAGTAGTTCTGCTGCTGCGGCCTTTGGTGCTGAATACTTTCAGCTTCACAGTTTTACCACCCGCCGCAACAGGTGCAGTATATATCGGGCTCTTCAACGTAGGTTCGTCACCGTTAGTAGTGTACCTTATCACCAAACCCGGCATCTGGATGTTGGCGCTCAATACACCATTTTCCACTTTCGCGCCTGCAGTAGGAATGCGCCAGTTGAAACCGCCCTCGTAATAATCCAGGCGCGGCATTTCGCGCTTGCCCATTACATTGCTGAATACACTCCACGCCTGCGCATACAGTGCATCGGCCTTTGCGGAATCTTTTTCGGTAGCCCACTCCGGATCCTGTGCCCATGCGCGTTCTGCGAGGCCCAGCAACTTAGGCAACATCATATATTCCATGCGTTCGGAACTGGTTACTGTTTCACTCCACAACAACCCCTGGATACCCGGAATATTGGAAGCGCCAAAACCTGTTAACCGGTCTTTACCCACAAACAACTCCGGCGTAACAGGATTGCCCCTGCCATCTACTTTTGAATTCTTGTAATAGTCGAACGGAATAAAATAAAACGGCTTATCCACATCTACAAAACCGCCCCAGTAAAATCCAGGTTCGTCAAAAGATTTCATATAAGCCATATCAAAATAAAAGTTGCTTACACCAGACAGAATTACTTTATATCCTGCATTTGCCAGGCGATAGGATAAATCTTCCTGTCCGCCGCCAATCACGTTATTCCATACATTCAGCTGGAAGTGGTCGTTTACAAAATCAGGGTTAGGGATACTCTGCGATGCGCCACTGACGGTTGTTTTACGCATACCTGCTTCTTCCCATCCGGCTACTGATAAACCGCGGGCTTTCAGCAGATCATTCACTTTCCGGTAGTAATAATACCAGAGATCATTTACATCTTTCAGTGATTTATCCTGCTGCATCAATGCGATACAGGCAGGCGATTTTTCAAACACGCCGCCCGGCACTTCATCACCACCCATATGCACGGATTCAAGTGGAGCGCCGGCTTCTTTATACATCGACTGCAATTCTTCCACCACTTTATCGAGGAAGTGATAAGTAGAAGGCAGCGCTACATTCATCACGTTATCGTTCCAATATTGAACAGAATGATATTCAGATTTATCCTGCAAATCGGTGAGCAGGTATTCGTTGGCTTCCTGATCACGGCCAGCCGCTTTCAGGCGGTAGTAGCGGGATTCCATTGCTTTTACCGCAGCGCGGGCATGCCCCGGACTTTCTATTTCCGGTAAAACACGTATATGCCTTGCCGTTGCATAACGGAGGATTTCTATAAAATCGTTGCGTGAAAAATAGCCACTGCCTGCGGTGTTGGTAGTATCCGGACCAGAGCCATAAGATGGCGGCAGCATATTTTTCCAGTCGCTGCTATGACCACGTTTAGCCCCCACAGTAGTGAGTTCCGGCAGGGAAGGGATTTCCAGGCGCCAACCTTCATCATCGCTGAAATGAAAATGTAATACGTTTAATTTATACAGGGCCATCAGGTCGATGATGCGTAACATATCACGCTTGTTATGAAAGTTACGGGCCACATCTATCATGAATGCTCGGTAGCCAAAGCGGGGTTCATCTGTAACCTCTACTCCCGGTATGGTGATGGCTTTCTGGTTGCCTGCGAATGCGGCCGGAGGAATCAGTGTTTTTAAAGACTGAATGCCGTAGAAAGCGCCGGTTTCAGTACCCGCAGTAATGGTAATTCCTTCGGGCGCTACTTTCAAACGGTAACCTTCCGGCGCAGTAATAGCGGCGTCATACACCAGGTTAATAACGGTTGTTCCCTTTTTTCGTTTACCCAGTAACGTTAACAACTCAGCATCCAGTGCTGCTGCGCTGGCAGACAGCTGCGGATCGGCTTTCACTTCCGGGAAAGCATCCAGCACCAGGCCTTTACCGGTAGCTGTATATGATTTTGGTGTAGGGAAAACCAGCGGCAGCTGCGATGCCGGGATATCTTTCACCACAGCATTCTGTTTAAATATATCCGTTGGCGTTACTACCGCGGTTTTATCACCGGGGTAACGCATCAGTTGTTTTGCGGTGGTTGAAGGACGGATACTATAGTCTTTAATGGAGAACCCTTTTTCCGGTTGTTCCTCCCATACCAGGTACAACCCGGTAGGCGCGTCTGTGAAGTTCACCGCCCAGGCATCGCCGGTAATAGCAAGTTTCAGGGAGTCGCCGGCGGCGATACCGTTAAAACCATCTGCCGGTGTAAAACGGTACAGGTCACCGTTGATATGCTCCACTTTCACATGACCCGGCAATTCGCCCGGTGTAACCATCCTGATAAAATTAAAATACAACTGCCATCCTTTGGAGGGAAACGGTTTACCGGCTGTATTTACAAAGGTGAAGGCCGACTGGAAATTGTCGCTGCCCTGGTAGTGGTTTTCTATCACTTCCCAACTGGTTTTCAGCCGGGCGGCATCATAAGGCGTGGATTGTTGTGCCCGGACACCTGCTACAGTACTAAATAAGAACAGGCAAGTTGCTACCAGCTTACCAGGATGAATGTATCTTTTCATGTGGTGGATTGATTGAAGATTGGCTTATTTTGAAAGATAATAAAATAATTTAAAAACTGAGGCAGAGATTTTTGCGGATGTTGTCTTTCTCAGGATTAAACTTATTACACTGATTAGCTTGATTTTATTTTTTTGGATTTTTAAAAGATTTGGGGAGATATAAGCGAATATCCGCTTATATCTCCCCAAATCTTTTAAAATCAAAAGTGATCAAATCCCTAAATCAATGTAATAAGTTTAATCCTGAGAAAGACAACCTCCGCAAGATTTAACAAATTTATCTGCCATACGTTAAGTAGATTTATAAGAACAATAGCTAAGGAAGTATTCGGCAATCTCCTGCAACCAGGAGCATCAAAAAATCAAAAAATTAAAGTCTATGGTTAAAGCATTTATCGGATTTTCATGTGTGAGTTTAGGTGTTATCATCGTTTTAGGATTATTTTTCCCATGGGTATTCTGGTTACTGGTGTTGGTATTGCCCATTGTTGTGATGGGCGTGCTTGACCTCCTGCAAACCAAACACGCTATTATCCGCAACTACCCTGTAGTGGGGCGGATGCGCTACTGGATGGAAGCATTGCGGCCCAAAATCTACCAGTACTTTGTGGAAAGCGATATTGATGGCAGCCCGATCAACCGGGTAGACCGTTCCACTATTTACCAGCGGGCCAAGCGGGAACTGGATTCCCAGCCATTTGGCACCCAGTTTAATGTATACGCGGAAGGGTATGAATGGATGGCGCATTCCATTCAGCCGCAGAATTTTGATCACCTGGAAAAGGACCCGCGCGTAACCTTTGGCGGGAAAGACTGTAAACAACCTTATTCCGGCAGCATCCTGAATGTGAGCGCCATGAGCTACGGATCGCTCAGTAACAACGCGGTGCAGGCTTTAAACGGGGGCGCCAAAATAGGCAACTTCGCGCATAACACCGGCGAAGGCGGTATCAGTGAAGCTCACCTCAAACAGGGTGGCGACATCATCTGGCAAATAGGTACCGGCTATTTCGGTTGCCGCGATGATGATGGCAATTTCTCCGATAGTTTGTTTGCAGAAAAAAGCGCGCTGCCACAAGTCAGAATGATAGAACTGAAAATTTCGCAGGGCGCCAAACCCGGTCATGGCGGCATATTGCCGGCGGCTAAAAACACGCCCGAAATTGCAGCCATCCGTCATGTAAAACCACATACCACTGTATTCTCTCCTCCTTATCATAAAGCATTTAACAGTCCGCGGGAAATGATGCTGTTTATTCAGCGCCTGCGCGATCTCAGCAAAGGCAAGCCGGTTGGATTCAAGTTATGCGTTGGCCAGCAGCGTGAATTCTACGCCATCTGCAAAGCGATGATAGAAACAGATATCTATCCTGATTTTATTACTGTAGATGGTGGAGAAGGCGGCACCGGCGCAGCTCCGCCGGAATTTTCCAACTCTGTGGGTATGCCGCTCATGGATGGACTTTCCTTCGTACACGACACGCTTACCGGGTTCAATATCCGTCATCATATGAAGATCATTGCATCGGGCAAAATACTCACGGGCTATCACATGCTGCGGGCAATGGCCCTGGGCGCCGATACCTGCAACAGCGCACGTGCAATGATGATGGCGCTGGGATGCATACAGGCATTGGTATGTAACACCAATAAATGTCCTACCGGCGTGGCAACACAGGATAAATGGTTATCTGCCGGCCTGGTGGTGGACGACAAAAAACACCGTGTAGCCAACTATCACCGTGATACTATTGAAAGCGCTATAGAACTTGCTGGTGCAGCAGGTTTGAAGGATCCGCATGATATTACCAGGCGGCATATTTTCCGCCGGGTATTTATGAACCAGGTGAAAACTTTTGAAGACATATACCCGAGTACTGCGCCGGGTACATTGTTAAACGGACTAATGCCGGAACATCTGAAAAGAGAAATGGAAACGGTGGGAATTGATACCTGGATTTAATACAAAAGATTCCGGCTTTTATCCCGCTAGAGATAAAAGCCGGAATGCTTAACCACGTGGCTGGTACAACGCCAATGCGTTTTCCCTGCATATTTTAGCGGCAATATCTGCCGGGAAATTCTGGAGGATCAGTTGCAGATCCGAGGCAGCAAATGGCCGCGGCGCCCGGGTAGAGGGCAAATCTGTACCGAATAATAAAGCGCCTGCATTGATAGCCGTAATCTGGCGCATGGCGGTTAATACATCAAAATCACAACGACTGAAACCCGTTGCTTTTACCCTCGCTCCTTTCTCCACCAATGGCAATAAATATTTGAACCCGGCTTTTGACAAACCCAGGTGATCAATTACCACGGCAGGCAGTTTATGCAGGGTGGTAGACAGCCCGGGAAGCTGCCGGGAATCCACATACAGCTCCACATGCCATTTCACCAGTTCGTATACACGTAACGCCAGCCGTTCGAGGTGTTTTACACTTTCGGAACCGCCGCGCTGTACATTAAATCTTACGGCGCGTACACCTGCTTCATGCAGGGCTATAATTTCTTCGTCGCTGGTACCGGCTGGTATCTGCGTTACGCCAACATAACCGGCCCCCAGCTGCTTCAATGCTTCCAGCAGGTATCCCTGATCAAATCCCTGGAAAGAGCCGGAAACCACTGCGCCGCCGGCGATATTCAGCGGTGCTACCTGTTGCTGGTAGTCGGCTACTGAAAATTCCGATGGCAAAAAGCCTTCGTTTGGCTGCAAAGGAAACCGGTGATCAATGATATGCAGGTGTGCGTCGAATATGGGCTTATCAAACATAATCTCATCGTTGTTACAATCACAAGCTACAGAAAATAGCTGAAAGCAGAAAGCAGAAGGGCTGAGTGGATCTCTTAATCCGCTCAGCCCTTTACAGCAATTGCTTTATGTTTTGTTAAATTTCCATTGCGCCGGCAGCAGCTTCGTCTACAAACCAATGCAGCTCACCTTCTTCCGGTCTGATCAACTGGGAAGGATATTTCTCAGCATCGAAAGTGCCTTCGATCACGCTTTTCAGCGTAATGGCCTTGTTGGCGCCGGTGGTGAGGAACAGCACACAGGCAGCTTTATTGACTACCGGTGCCGTTAAGGTAATGCGGTACATATTCTGGGCTTCCAGGAAAAATGATTTCACCCAGGCTTTCTTTTCGTGTACAATGGGTAATCCGGGGAACAGTGACAGGGTGTGCCCGTCGTCTCCCATACCCAGTAACACCAGGTCAAACGTGGTATCATCTTTCCCGAAATACGATTTCAGGATCTTTTCATATTCGGCAGCCGATTCTTCCGGGCCGATATCGGTACGCATTACATGGATATTTTCAGGATTTACACTTACTTTATCCAGTAATGATTCAAATGCCATGCGGGCGTTGTTGCGCTCATCTTCAAAGGGCACATCTCTTTCATCTCCCCAGAAAAAATGTATTTTCTCCCAGGGTATCACCATGTTGTAGGGAGCTTTCGCCAGCAGGCTGTATAGCTGCTTTGGCGTATTACCACCAGACAGTACAAACGTAAACCGTTCCTGTGTTTGTAATACTTCCAGTATGTAGTTGCTGATCCACGCGGCTACATTTTCACTCAGCTGAGCAGGATCTTTTGCGATATGTAGTTCCATAAGATAAAAAAGTTACGGACCATTTTCACAAATGGTCCGTAATTATTATTTAGTAGGTAAATTAATCCAGGTATGACCGTCGCGGGCAACGAGTGCGTCTGCATCGTCGGGGCCCCATGAATCGGGTGCATAGTTCGGGAAGTCCTGCGGAGTGCGGTTTTCCCATGTTTCCAGGATAGGCATGATCACTTTCCAGGCAGCATCTACCTGGTCGCCGCGCATAAACAGGGTAGCATCGCCTTCCATTACATCCAGCAGCAAAGTTTCGTATGCTTCCGGTGCATGCTCCCCATTGGCGGCATCGTAGTTAAAGGTCATGTCTACAGGGTCCAGCGTCATGGTTTGTCCGGGACGTTTCGCCTGGAAGCGGATCCGTATATCCATTTCCGGTTGAATGCTGATGGTGAGCCTGTTAGGGCGCCATGTTTGTGCAGCTTCTATCGGGAAAGAATAAGGAGGTGCTTCCTTAAAGGTGATAATGATATTGGTAGCTTTCTGGTGAAGGTATTTACCGGTGCGCACATAGATCGGAACGCCCTGCCAGCGCCAGTTGTCGATATAAAATTTAACGGCAGCGTAAGTATCGATATTGGATTTGGGATCCACACCTTTTTCCTCGCGGTAGCCGGCCACTTTATTTCCTTTCATCCAGCCGGCAGAATATTGTCCGCGTACGGCATGCTCATGCACCTTATCCGGTGTAATACGGCGGATAGCGTTGAGCACATCCACTTTCTTATTACGCACTTCATTGGCATCAAAAGATACCGGCGCTTCCATTGCCAGGATGCACATGATCTGCAGGATATGGTTCTGCACCATATCGCGCAGCGCTCCTGCCCTTTCGTAGTAACCGCCACGACCTTCCAGTCCCACGCTTTCAGCAGCAGTGATCTGGATGTTATCGATATAGTTGCGGTTCCACACCGGTTCAAACAATGCGTTTGCGAAGCGGAAAGCCAGGATATTCTGAATAGTTTCTTTACCGAGGTAGTGATCAATACGGTAAATCTGCTCTTCTGTAAATTTCTTCGCCAGCAGTTCATTCAGTTCATGCGCACTTTGCAGGTCATGACCAAATGGTTTTTCCACTACAATGCGGGTGCAATGCTTATCAGAGCAAAGGTTCAGTTCACCCAAACGGGTGGCTATATTCGGTACCAGTTGCGGCGCTACGGCCAGGTAAAAGATAACGGTTGGATGTACGCCCCACTCTTGTTCCTTCTGCGTTACAAAATCGGTGATCTTGCTGTAAGATGCAGGATCTTCCGCATCCATCTGCAGGTAAGTAACATGATTACTGAAATCTTGCCAGTGACCATTCTGCTCGCCCTTCCGGCGGGAAAACTTGCTGATTCCTTCCAGCAGGTGTTTATTATAGTCTTCGTTGCTGTATGGACTACGGCCTAAACCTGCAATAGCAAATTGTTCCGGCATCCAGTCATCTAAAAAGAGATTATATAACGCAGGCGTTAGTTTCCGGTAGTTTAAATCGCCACTGCCTCCGAATATGAACAGGATGGATGCAGGCGGGCGTTTATGGATCTGCATATGTTTAATTAAAGATGAACATTTTTAGTGCTGCTGCCATTCCGTATGGAAAGTGCCTGGCATATCAATACGCTGATAGGTGTGTGCGCCGAAGTAATCGCGCTGTGCCTGAATCAGGTTGGTAGCCATGCGACCGGTACGGAACGCATCGAAATAAGATAAAGCAGACATGAATCCGCCTACAGGGATACCTGCGGAGGCGGCCTGCGCAATTACGCTGCGGGTGTTGCTTTCAACTGATTGTACGAGATAAGCTACGCCTTCATCCAGCAGGATGTTGGTCAGATCAGCATTTTTCTGGTAAGCCTGTGTAAATATTTCCAGCAGGGAGGAACGGATGATGCAACCACCTCTCCATACTTTCACCACTTCCGGTAACGGGATTTCCATTTTCAGGTCGGAGGAGGCTTCTCTCAGCATAGCCAGTCCCTGTGCATAGCTCAGGATGGTGGCAAAGTAGAGGGCATCGTGTACCTGTTTGATCCACATTTCCGCGTCGGCATGAATGGTATTTTCCGGTGCTTTATAGATCGCTTCTGCTTCCAGGCGCTGCTCTTTGTAACCGGAGAGGGTGCGCATAGCTACCGCGGTATCAATCACGGGAACGGCTACCGGCAATTCCATCGCATCCTGTGAGGTCCATTTACCGGTTCCTTTGGAACCTGCTTTATCGGAGATCACGTCTACCAGGCGTTTGTCTGATTTATCGTCGTTCTGGAGGAAGATATCTGCGGTAATTTCTACCAGGAACGATTGTAATGCGCCCTGGTTCCAGCTTTTGAATACTTCGTGCAGTTGATCATTGTTGAGGCCAGCCCCCTTTTGCAACAGGGTATAGCTTTCACTGATCAGTTGCATAATGGCATATTCAATACCGTTATGCACCATTTTCACATAATGGCCGGCGCCTTCTTTACCCAGGTAAGCTACACAAGGCGTACCTTTTACTTTGGCGGAAATCGCTTCCAGCATGGGTTGTACCTTTGCATAGGCATCGAGGTCGCCACCGGGCATAATGCTCGGACCGGTACGCGCGCCCTGCTCACCACCGGAAACGCCGATACCCATAAAATGGATACCTTTTTCACGGAGTTGTTTCACACGGCGTAAAGTGTCCGTATAGTGGGAGTTACCACCATCTATTACTACGTCGCCCTGCTCCAGCAGCGGCAACAGGGAAGCTATCACGTCATCTACCGGCTGACCGGCGGGTACCAGCATCATTAATTTGCGGGGACGCTCCAGCAACTGTACCATAGTGGCCAGCTCTGCAACACCTTTAACGGTAGTACCAGGGGTAGCGGCTGCTTCCAGTGCGCTGTTCTTGGCAGCGTCTTTATCAAAGCCGATAACGGAAAAGCCATGATCCGCCATATTCAGTAACAGGTTTCTGCCCATTACGCCGAGGCCGATCATTCCAAAGTCATATAAGCTGTTTGCCATATATAGAGAAGTTACTTAAGGAGGTGTAAAAGTAGGGAAGAATTACGAAATACAAATTACGAATTACGGAGTTATATGGAGATAGCAGCTGATGTTGTTCACCGTCACTATTTCCACATAACTCCGTAGTTGTATTTATGAATAATTTTTATGCCGAGTTTCTGCCGGCATTGATAATACCAAAAGAGCAACGCATGATGAGCTTTTCGTAGGTTTCCCTGCCATGCCCGTTGTCGGGATGTGAATCCAGCTCCCGGATACGCGTAAGCGCATATTGCTGGGTGGTAAGCAAAGGCAGCACAATTCTTTCCCTCATCTGGATAGACAGCAGGTCAATCGGACTGCCGGCCATCAGTTCCGGCTCATTGGTCAGCAACAACAGGTATTTCTTTGTCAGCTCAAATTCATTATAGATCATCTGCCATACTTCGCCGTATTGCGGATGTTTAGCCAGGTAAGCCGTGAGCGGGAAATAGCTCTTCTTCATCGCCATTACACAGTTATCGAGCAATGTCCTGAAAAACAGGGAGTGCACGTATAACGCCTGTACTTCTTCCCATTTACCTTGTTTTTCCAGCTGCTCCAGCGCACTGCCCACGCCATAATAGCCCGGTACATTCTGTTTCAGCTGGCTCCACGCACCTACATAAGGCACTGCTCTCAGATCGTTGAGATTGAGTTTGGCAGAGGCATTACGTTTGCTGGGACGGCTGCCGATATTAGCCTCCGCATAGTAACGCAACGGGCTGGCATGATCGAGATAAGCCAGGAAATGAGGATGTGTTTTTAATTTATTGTAAGATTTATACCCTTCATCCGCAAGTGATTGCAGCAAATCTTCTTCCGATTTGCTCAGTGTTACTTCACGGGAAGAGAACAGTTCATTGCTGATGCCCGCGTGTATCAGTTGTTCCATATTGAACTGTGCGGCATCCACGGTACCAAAGTTGGAGCTGATGGTTTGCCCCTGTATGGTTTGCTGTATTTCTTTATTGGCAATATTCCTGCCCATAGAGGCATAGAACTGGTGCGTTTTTCCGCCGCCACGGGCCGGAGGACCTCCCCTGCCGTCAAAGAACACCACGTTGATACCATATTCTTTGGAGATAGTAGTGAGTTCTTCTTTTGCTTTATAGATGCTCCAGTTGGCCATGAGATAGCCACCGTCTTTGGTGCCATCCGAGAAGCCGAGCATAATGGTTTGTTTGCACTGGCGGCGACGCAGGTGCTCGCGGTAGTCAGCGTTTTCGTACAGCTCTTTCATCACCTGTCCTGCATGACGCAGGTCATCGATGGTTTCAAACAGCGGTACAATATCTACCGTCATCTCTTCTTTTTTCCAGCCGCTCAGGAGGAACAAACCGTATACTTCCATTACATTGAGTACACTGGTACTATGACTGATAATATAACGGTTGCAGCCTTCTTCTCCATTGGCAGCCTGTATTTCTTTAATGGAAGCAATGGTTTGAAGGGTATCCTGGTGCAGCGGGTTTTCCAGTGCCATTGGATCTGCGGCTTCTTTTATATTCAGTAATGCACTGATCTTTTCTTTATCTCCCAGGGAGGTATAATTATCCGGCAGCGCGGTTGTTTCAGCGGCTACCGCTTCCAGTACGGCTTCATGAACAGAGCTGTCCTGGCGGATATCCAGGGAAGCAAAGAACAATCCGAATATTTCCACTTTGCTGATCAGGTTATCTACGAGATGTACAAACAACCCGTTCAGATCGGCAATAATAGTATTTCGTATATCCGACAACGTGTCCAGTATTTCCTGGCGGCTGATATCTGCTTTGTGCCCGGGAATAAAGAGGTTGCGGGATAACTTTGATTCCAGTGCAGCTACTACGTTTTCCACGCCTTTAAAAGTAAGGCGGCGGCGCAGGTTGCGTACTTCCCGGAAGTAGCATTTCATAATAGATGCGCGCAGGGCGGCGGCTACTTCCACAGTGGTGGGCGCTTTCACAAACGGGTTCCCGTCACGGTCACCACCGGGCCAGAAGCCCATACGGATCACGGAGTTCTCGCTGCTGATGGCGCCCGGAAACTGCGCCCGGATGGACGACAGGATGCGGCCGGCCGACTGGTAAAATATATTTTCAAGAAACCACACCAGGCTGATGGCTTCATCATACGGGGTGGGTTTTTCTTTTTTGAAGAACGGTGTTTTCCCCAGCTGTTGCAGGTACATATTTACCTGGCTGGTATTTTCGTCGATGAGGGCTTTAGACAGATCGTTGATAATACCCAGTACCTCGCTGGGGTAAAATTGTGTAGGATGCGCGGTCAGCACCAGTCTCACGGAAAAATCCTTCAGTTTATCCTTTAGTTTATCCTGGGCTTGTTCCTGGATCACTTCAGACTGCAGGTGGCGCAAAGTACCGGCGCCCTGCAGGTCGCGGATATTCCGGAACGCTGCATCTTCCAGTGCATCAAACAGTACTACCTGTCTTTCAGCGTATTGCACAAAGCGGAACAACAGGTCTGTTCGTTGCTTTTCATCCGTATAGGTGGTATACTGGGAAAAAAAAGAGTCCATAATTTCCTGGGGGCTGCTGCCTTTGGCATATCCTTCTTCACAGTGAAGCAGGAACAGGGACAGGAAGATCCCTGTCTTTTCCACCCGGTGGAAAGGCAAAGAGGTGAAGAGGCTATTATACAGCTGAAACTTGGTCCCAACAAGGTTTTTGAACTGTTGCAGCGAATTATTTACCGGCGCTTCCATACTAATTATCCGTTTATAGTGCTAAAGAAGAAGACTAAGCGGCTGTTAAATTAATAATTATTATGTTAATTTCTTAGATTTTTGATTTTTGTTTTACAGAAAGTGATAATGTTTGAATATTATCTAATAAGAAGCAGGGCTATTAAAAAGCAATCCCGGCCGCTATATGCGGGCCGGGACTGGTATCAGGAATCAGAATGCGCAGGTTAAATGGATGTAAGCCGGATAAACAGGAATTAAGAATTAAAGAGATAATAATATAGGAAGTCACTCCGTCAAACGATGACAGAACTTTTCCGGGTTATTAGTAAAAGTGTTTATTGAATTAAGAAACGTGAAACTACCTGGCTACTTAGTTGCCGCTTAATTTGAAGTTGACCGGCAGGTTAAAATATACCGCCACATATTGTCCGTTCTGTCTACCAGGCTTCCACTTCGGCATTTTGCTGATTACGCGGATCGCTTCTTCTTCAAGCCCACCGCCTTTAGCTGCGCCTGTTGTTTTTACCTGTGAAATAGTGCCATCACGGTTTACCACAAACTGGATATATACGATTCCCTGTATTTCATTTTCCTGGGCGAGGTGTGGATACCGGATATTATTGCCGAGATATTTTGCTAATGCACGTTCACCACCGGGGAACTCGGGCATGATCTCCACAAAATTGAGCGGGCCGTCGGCATCGGCAGCTTTGTTTGCTACTGTTATTACGCCGGAATTGCCGTTACCACTGGCGTTCAGATCAATGTCCATACCTCCTTCCACTCCTTCTGAGGTAGTAAAGCCCACAATCTTACCATCCACATCTGCATTCTTCGGAGGCATTTCATCTGGTGGAACATCCGAATCAACAATCACCGGTGTAGTTACCCTGACAGAAGCGGCCATTGGCGGTGGTGCTGAAGTTACTGGCGGAGGAGGAATGGTAACAGGAGGTTCCGGTGGGATCTCCAATGCCTGTAATTCAATTTTTTTCTCTGCCAATACAGGCCGGTGTACATTTTCTGCGGCCATCAATGTGTTGTTCAACACGTAGCCGCCGATCATTACCAGCATAATAGAAGCGGTGCCCATTACTGCGTTGCGAACACGCCGGTCGTAGCGACTGCGTAATTCATAGGCCCCATAATCTTTGTTCCTTCCATAGAAGAGAATGTCGAGGAAATCATTCCCCGGGATTTTAGCTGAGTCCATGGTAATATGTTTTTTAATTAGATGAGATAGTAAAATATTTTCCATAAGGTTTCTGAAAATATATTTTCAGGGAGATGGATAACGGGGCGGGGTATATGAAACCGGGGTAATGGAACAGGCTATAATATATATAATGGAGATAGTATTAAAAATAGAAGTCCCGACACGTGTCGGGACTTGCTGGCACTGGGGACCTTACCTGAAAACAAGTGGTTCCTTCATTTTAATTAGGCTTTCCGAAAAAAGTATAGGCGTATACGTTACTTCGTATGTTGCCCGACCGCTTCCGGATAATATCTTAATAACAGTTGGTTTGGAAGCAGTCTTTAATGATCCGATGATGGCTTCAGTCCGTGGGGCAATTGCCGACAAAACCCACCAGTATTGTTTGAGACAACGCCCCTTTTGAACTGAAGTTGATCGTTTAATTTCAATGGATAGTAACCCAATTCTATTCCGTTACCAATACACCCGTAATACGTGTATCCGTATACGTTATATTATCTTACACAGCTGTTATTACCGGTCTGCCGGGTAAAGGCATCAAGGCTGAACAGTTGATGATTGCTTTCATGTTAAATAAAATGAGAGAGACCGGTTTAAGATTTCAGTTGATAAATGCCAGGAGGATGCGGGGAGGTACGTTGCTGATAAATTTACCACCAATAAATTTGCAGCACACCTTTCCCGCAAGCCTGACCAGGCATTCTATTTACAGCTTACAGAACGCAAGATTTTCTTTTCAACAGCGGCTGCAATAACAGCCCGCCATTTGAATGTAACGGGGACAGGTGATATTTACCACGATATTTTGCGTGTGGTAACGCATTCCACTAGTTAGCGTGTGCCTTTTCATAGTGTATTTTTTATTTACACATTTTCAATAATGATGGCAGCAACACCTTGCTGGTGGTCAAAGGATGCCGGAAGCGTTTGCCTGATGCTTCCCTGTGGTGGTAGATTTTATTAGTCTACTGATTTGGTAGACAAATATACATCGAGTTTTATTAATTCCAAATAATTGCGCAATTTTTTTTGCGATTTTTTGTTTTATCCCGGAGGGGTGAGTCAGCGTCCGCGTACGACAAAAGCGTATTTTTGCGGCATGAAAGAGCATGTGAAAAACATTTTACTCATTATAGCAGGTGCCTTCATCTTTGCAGCAGGCATCAACTACCTGGCCATCCCCAACAAATTATCTGAGGGAGGCGTAATCGGTATCACCATTGTAACCTACTACTATTGGGGATGGTCGCCGGGTGTAACCAACTTCATCATCAATGCTATCCTCATTGTAACGGGATACCGGCTCCTGGATAAAAGAAGTATGGTATATACCATCCTCGGCATCCTGTTCTGTTCCCTGTTCCTGTATCTCACAGAAAACAAACTCGCCCCGGTTACCACCAATCCTTTGCTGGCTGCTATTTTTGCGGGGCTGCTGGTAGGTATTGGTATTGGCCTGGTATTCCTGTCCGGCGGCACCACCGGCGGATCGGCTATTGTGGCCCGGCTATTTAACAAGTATTTTGGATGGACACTGGGCAACGCCATGCTCATTTTCGACATTGTTGTGATCATGGCTTCTTCCTTTATTATAGGCATAGAAAAAACCATGTACACTTTTATTGCCGTATACATTGGCGCCAGAACGGTGGATTATATCGTGGATGGTCTTAACACCAAACGCGCCATCACCATTATTTCCGCACGCACGGAAGCCATTGCGGCAAAAATCACCGGCGAAATGAAACGCGGCGCCACCGTATTGCACGGGCATGGCGCCTATACCGGCGCGCCAAAAGAAGTATTGTATGTAGTGATCGGCAAACAGGAGCTGATGCGACTTAAATCACTGGTGCAGGAAACCGACCCGGAGGCCTTTGTGGTAATACACGAAGTACATGAAGTACTGGGAAGAGGATTTTCAAAATAGTATTAGCTGCCGGCTTCCTGTACCAGGAAAGCCGGCAACCATCATTACTTACCGGTTAACCCGCGGATCACTTTCACTTCTTCTTCACTATAAGGCGTTCCATCCGGCCGGAAAATATCATGAAACCAGGTAGGAGGCTCGCTTCCATCCGGCATAGGCGTGCTCCAGGCATATTTGGTATTGGTTTTACCCGCTACCAGCCCCCAGTTAATGGCACCGATATTTTCCTTTTTCAGCAACGGCATAATATTATCAAAACGGCTGCTGCGAGTACGGGCCATATATTCTGTACAAATAAGCGGCCTTCCCAACGGACGCAGGGTATCAATATCCCGCTGATGCTCTTCCGGCGGGGAATAGTTGTGATAGGTAATTACATCGGAATGTGTTTCCTGGAATTTGGAGAGCTCCTTCAGCTTCCAGTCCCATATCCCGGCGGATAATGGCTGTGAAGGATTTACCTCCCGGCCCCAGGCAAATACTTTTTCCAGCAGGGGCAAACTTTTGTTACCATGACCGGAGTTACCGGGTTCATTATAAAGGTCCCATAACAGAATCCGCTTGTCGTCGGCGAAAGAAGTCATAACATCTTTCACATATCTCTCCAAAGTATCCACAAGCGCAGGACGCTGGTGGATAGCCAATCCCGGGTCCTGCACCCAGCCGGAATTGTGGATGCCCGGTCTTGGCGCCCGCTGCGGGCCGGCCTGGTAAGTACTGTCCCAGCAATCATCAAAAAACACAAATAAAGTGGAGATGTGGTGCCTGTCTGCAATATCCAGGTAGGTACTGATCCGCTGCTTAAACCCCGCGGAGTCAACCACCCAGGGCACATGATGCAAATACACCCGCATGGTGTTCAGCCCGATCCCTTCTGCATAACCCAGTTCCCGGTTAATTGTAGCGGTATCAAAAGTAGCGGCCTGCCACATTTCCAGCTGGTTGATAGCGGTGCTGGGAATGAAATCGCTTCCCCTGATCCAGTCTTTACCCGCATACCAGGCATTGGCCCTTTCCTTTGACCACAGCCCCTTTTCGGGCTGCTTACAGCTCATCTGAACCAGCACGGCCACGCACAACGCAATAAATCTGTAATTCATAACGTAACTTTTTTAGTGGAGTCTCCAAAATAGTGATTATACGTGTCTCACGTTAGCCGATATGTCTCAATTTGTTTTTCCGGAAAGAATTCATATTTGGATTTTGACATTTAGATGTATATATTGTAGGCAGCTCAACGCTCTTTTCTATCCTTACCATCTTATCAACCAATACAATTAAAGGGAAATGACACAAAGCTCTCAACGCTTTTTACCGCTGGACGTATTCCGCGGACTGACTGTTTGTTTCATGATCATAGTGAACACAGGCGGCACTGGTGGAACTTACTGGCCACTTGACCATGCTGCCTGGCATGGCTGGACACCCACCGATATGGTATTTCCCTCTTTTCTTTTTGCTGTGGGCAACGCCATGAGCTTCAGCATGAGGAAATACGAACAACTGGGAAATTCAGCGGTGCTGGGAAAGATTTTCAAACGCACCCTGATCATTTTCCTGCTCGGGTACCTGATGTACTGGTTCCCGTTTGTAGAACATACCGATACCGGGCTTCAATTCAAACCATTTAGTCATACCCGCATACTGGGTGTGCTGCAACGTATTGCATTGTGCTATTGTATTGCTTCTCTCCTGATTCACTACTGCTCTAAGAAAGTGGTATGGATTGTCAGTGCCGTATTCCTCCTGGGTTACTGGGGCGTTATGTGGTATTTTGGTACTCCCGGCGAACAGTACAGCATGGGCGGCAATGCCGGCATCCTGCTCGATAAACTTATTTTGGGAGATAACCACATGTACCATGGCGAAGGCATTGCCTTTGATCCGGAAGGTATTCTCAGCACCATTCCTGCTGTAGTAAACGTGGTGGCAGGGTATTACACCGGCCTGTTTGTTCAGCAACAGGGCAGAACAAAACCCGGCTTACTCCGTATGGTTGGCGCCGGCGTATTATTCCTGCTGCTGGCATATGCATGGAACACGGTATTCCCTATCAATAAAAAATTGTGGACCAGCTCCTATGTATTGCTCACCATCGGGATAGACCTGCTGCTGTTATCACTCCTGATTTTTGTGATAGATATCCTCGGCGTCACCAAAGGCACCGGCTTCTTTACGGTGTTCGGTAAAAACCCGTTGTTCCTCTACCTGCTGTCGGAAGTACTGGCCATCCTGTTCTATTTCTTTATGGTCAATGGCGTGTCGCTCTATAAATGGATCAACGACACTATCTTCCAGCCATTGTCGCCAGGCAAGTTTGGATCGCTGCTGTTTTCACTGGCCTTCATGCTCACCTGCTGGGTGGTAGGATTTATTCTCGACAGGAAAAAGATCTACGTCCGCGTATAACATTATCTTACTAAATATAAAAGCAAAGGGAAGGCTCAATGGCCTTCCCTTTGCTTTTATATGCATCAAACATTTTTCGCTAAATTGTACATAAAACTATCACGGATGGATCTCTCACTCAAAGGAAGAACAGCGCTGGTGTGCGGCAGCTCACAGGGAATAGGACTGGCCACTGCAACAGAACTGGCATTGTTAGGCGCTACGTGTATTCTATTTGCAAGAAATGAAGACAGCTTAAAATCGGTGCTGCCCACACTCAGTACTTCCAACGGGCAACAACACAGTTATGCCATCGCTGATTTTTCAGATATAGCCCAGGTAACAGCAGCAGCGGAAAAGATAGCTGCTCGCGGTCCCGTGCATATACTCATTAACAACACCGGCGGGCCTGCAGGCGGGCCTATTTTAGACGCCAGCGCAACGGCATTTACCGCGGCCTTTTCACAACACCTGCTGTGTAACCAGGCATTGGCGCAGATATTTGTTCCGGGTATGATCAGTGCCGGTTTTGGCCGTATTATCAATATCATTTCCACTTCTGTAAAAGCACCGATAAAAAATCTCGGCGTATCCAATACTACCCGCTGGGCAGTGGCTGCCTGGTCTAAAACGCTTGCCACAGAACTGGCGCCGCATGGCATTACGGTGAACAATGTATTGCCCGGTTCTACTTCTACCGCACGGCTGGAAGGATTATTTAAGAGCAGCGCTGCCGCCCGTAACGTATCTCCGGAAGTAATAGAAGCAGAATGGCTGAAAGAAATTCCGATGCAGCGTTTTGGAGAAGCCCGTGAAATAGCTGCGCTGGCAGCCTTCCTGGCATCGCCCGCTGCGGCTTATATTACAGGCACCAGCACCGCGGTTGATGGCGGTAAAACACCGGTGATGTAACTAATCAGCAGGGAATAAAATTAACAACACGCACCAGGCTGCCGTTTTCAAAATATAACTGTACGCTGCTTTCGCTGTCTTTATTATAAGAATCACGGAGGATGATCATATCTTTCTTACCCTCATTTTCTGCCTGCAATACGGCATTGGGATACAACCGTTTTACGTCTTCCCAGGTGGTATGGCGGCTAAGGGTGATTTTACCGGAGGTCAGCGAATTACTGTCTGTAAAAACAAATTCTTCACAGGCCAGTGAATCTTTGCAGTGTTCGAAAGTAGATCCGTCTTTATAGAAAAAATCAAAATCCTCGTCAAACTGCGATCCGCAGATATCCTCGCCATTGGCAGATATAATGCTGTCGGCCATTCCAATAGCTGCTTCCAGTCGCTGCCTGCTGATAAATAACGGCACTTTGTTATTGATGAGTGCTTTGCCAAAGGGAAAAACTTCTATCTGCTCCCAGGCAATATTCCGCTGTATTTCCTGCAGGGAGTCGTCGTCTTCCGTAAGCGGCCGGATAGTTTCCGAGGGCGCCGCTACTGCGATGTTATCCGTTTCTTCTGTTCTGCTTTGCTGACAAGCTGTTAACGACAGCAACATGACGATACTGAACACGCGCTTTCTGTTTTCGTTCAGCCGATACCGTATATTCCGCATGATCCCGATAAAATTTAAACTTAATTCCAGAACACATAATTAAAATAAATTATATTAAGAAGCAAGTTATTTTTATTGCAATCGTTTGCATAAATGACGAATGCAGCCTATATTGTACACACAAAGTTCCACATATGAAAAAGCAAACCCTTCTCTTATTCCTGGGCATCAGCCTGCCACTGGCCGGGCTGGCGCAGGATAATTCCGCTGACGCAGCGGTGGTAAAAAAAGTAGCAGACTATGCTGTTGCCCATGCCGCCTTCCGGTTTACAGGAGATAACAACCAAACCTGGAACACCAGCAAGGAAATACCAGCCGGCGTAACAGCCAGGATATCCGACCACCTGAGCGAATGGCATTATCCAAATGGGGTATTGAACATCGCCATGACAGACCTCGGCAATTACCTGAAAGACGAAAAATACACTGCCTTTGCGCAACAACATGTTGCCTTTGCATTCGACAACTACGCCTACTTTGAAGCCCTCAGCAAGAAAGGCGTGAAGTACAAAGGCTTTCCGTTCAATCAGCTAATCAATACCCGCGTACTGGACGATTGCGGCGCTATGGGGGCCAGCCTGTTAGACGTCTACCAAAAAGTAAAAAGAAGCGATTACAGAGCCTATATCGACAAAGCGGCCAATCATATCAGCAAGGTACAGGAAAGACTGGCAGATGGCACCTTATGCCGTCCAACGCCTTATAAATGGACCCTCTGGGGAGATGATCTGTACATGAGTGTTCCCTTCCTCGCGCGTATGGGTAAGCTCACCGGCAACAACGCTTATTTTGATGATGCTGTAGCCCAGGTAAAACATTTTTCGCACTACCTCTGGGATGAACGGAATGAATTGTATGTGCACTATTATTATGAAGATCTGAAAAGACAGGGCGTTGCCCACTGGGGCCGCGCCAACGGCTGGATCATGCTGGCAAAGGTACAGTTGCTCAACGACCTGCCCGCCAATCATCCCGGCAGGAATGAGGTGATTGCAGATGTTACCCGGCAAATCCTGGGCATCGCAAAATACCAGTCGGCCAGCGGCCTGTTTCACCAGGTACTGGACCGTACCGATTCCTATACGGAAACTTCCTGCACCGCAATGTTTGTTTATTCCATTGCACGCGGCGTAAATGAGGGATGGCTCGATAAACGCTATATCTCCATAGCAGAAAGGGGTTGGGAAGGATTGGTAAAGGAGAAAATTCAGGAAGATGGCCAACTGAAAGATGTTTGCATTGGCACAAACACTTCGGCGGATCTGTCTTTTTACTATAACCGTCCTACAGAGCTGAACGATTTTCACGGTATCGGACCGGTGATAGAAGCAGGCATTGAGATTATGCGGTACCACGCGAATAATAAAAAATAAATAAAAGAGGGATTTGCAGCAAATCACTTTCTGCAAATCCCTCTTTTATAATAACGGTTGTTAGTACATATCAAACCAAACCTTTGTCGTCAGCAGATCCGCACCCTGGCGGACCACCGCTGCTTTGTAGTTGGCGCCGTTCAACGCCTGCTCGCTGGAAGGATACGTTAAACGCAGCGGCATTTTACCCTGCAACGCGCCGGTGTAAGCTGGCTTCAACTGCGGATAATCCAGTCTCCTCCATTCTGCAAAAGCCTCCAGACCTTCACTGAATAACGCCAGCCACTTCTGCTCTCCTATTGATTTCTTATAATTATTGGCGTCGTATGCTACTGCAGGTTGTGCGAGGTAAGTATCTACCTGCGTACCGGTAATGCCATATTGCTTGAAAGATGCGCGGATAGCCTGTGCATACAAATCGGCCGCATTGCCGCTGATCAGGTTACGCTGCGCCGCTTCCGCCAGGATAAACAATTGTTCTGCGTACGTAAATACAAAAGCAGGCGCCTGGGTAGCGGTGAAGGCAGCCCCCACATCGGAAGTTTTGCTGAAACCCAACCGTGAGGCGGAGTCGGCAGACAATCCATTGGTAACGCCTACGTATGCATTGGTATCGGCCGGCAGTGCTGCGTATATACTTAACCGTGGGTCGTTCAGTGCTTTCAGTTTATCCACTACTGTTTTGCTGATGCGGTACTCGTTCCGTGTTTCCCTGTTTCTGCCAACCGGGTTCTGATTGGGAGAAGTGAGATAGTTCAGTTTCACTTCACGATCGCTGGCAGTGAGGAAAAAGTTGCCTTCTGCAGCCAGTTCTGCGAACACTGCTTTAGCGGTAGCCGGGTCACGATCGGCCAGCCGTAATGCAATGCGTGAGCGCAGGCCGTTAGCGAATTTCTTCCAGCCATTCATGTTTCCGGCCAGTAAAGAGTCGCCGAGAATAGGATTGTCTGACGGCGAAATAGTGTTCGCTGCATTCTTCAGTTCAGCCAGCAATCCTCTGTATACCACCCGCTGACTGTCGTACACCGGTGTAAGATACTTATCAATATTGCCCGCCTGTGTGTAAGGAATATCTCCGTACAAATCGGTGAGCACCTGGAAAATCCACGAACGCATGATAATGCCTACAGCTTTATAATTGGGGTTATGCAGTGTATCGCCCAGCTCCGCGAGCTTGGTAAAATCAGCAATCCCCTGCGCATAGAAATTATTCCACACCGTTTGGATGTTGGTAGTGGCCGGAATATAACGGTCCGGGTCAGGATACTGGATTTTAGCCCAGTACTGGATATACAGCAGGGATGTTTCCATCGTGGCATCGCTGCCCCAGTAAGTATCCACGTTGGCTTTAATTCCATTGCTCAACAGGTAATCCGGCTGTACGGCAGTGGGTTCGTTCGGATTTATATTGGTGCGCTCCAGGTCTTTCTGGCAACCGGCCAGCCATACTGTAGCGAATATTAAAGAGAAAGGTATCAACAACTTTTTCATAATCAATCAATCATTAAAATGAAACATTCAGGTTAAAGCCAAAGCTGCGGGTGGTGGGTATCTGCAGCGTTTCCAGTCCCTGTCCATTACCGGTATTAAAGGCTGTTTCAGGATCTATGTTTGGTGTATTCTTGTGCAGGTATCCGAGGTTTCTTCCTACCAGCGCTACATTCACCGCCTGTAATCCCCATTTCTTCACCAGGGAAACCGGTAAAGTATAACCTACTTTTATTTCACGCAGTTTAACAAAGGAGGCGTCATATACGGCGCTTTCGTTCAGGTTGCTGGTGTATACGGCTTTGTAATAGTTTTGTGCAGAAAGAATAGCGGTGTTCTTCTTGCCATCTGCCGTGTAGCCATCAAAGATGATCCCGTCGTGCTTTACCGTGGCGCCGCCTGGTGCGGTGGCGTTATGATCCGGCAGCTGCACATTTTTTGTGCCATCGTTATAGTAAGGCAACCCGCCATTTTCCTGGTCACGCCCCGGCATAGTAGCCGCCAGCACGCCGGTACTCATACCGGTGGCATTAGTACCCGACCAGATGGAGCCACCCTGTTTGGTGTCTATCAGGAAGCTCAGGTTAAAACCTTTAAAGGAAAAATTATTGTTGATGCTACCAGTCCATTTTGGCGTGTAGTAGCCTAGTATTTTTTTACTTGGATCTACTGATGGAGTACCATCTGCATTTACCAGTATCCTGTTCTCGCTGTCTCTTTTATAAGCAGTGCCATAAAGAGCGCCATAGCGCTGGCCTTTGCTGGCAAGTACCTGCATATTACCGGAGCTGCCGAGTACATAGTTTGTGAGATATCCATCTGCATCCAGTTCTATTACTTTACTCACATTACGTGCATAATTGATGTTCGCATCCCAGCGGAACCCGGAGCGTGTAGTGATAGGCGTTAGTCCCAGCATTACTTCCACACCATGATTACTGAGTTCACCTGTGTTGAGTAATTTCTTCAGATAACCGGTAGTGGAGCTTACATCCGCCAGCAGGATCTGGTTGCGGCTGCGGGAGTTGTAGTAGGTAACATCCAGTCGCACGCGGTTATCAATAAACCCGGCTTCCACACCTACTTCTGTGGAAGTGGTAATTTCCGGTTTCAGGTCTTTGTTCAGGTACTTATCCGATACAGTGAGTAACGGCAGCGAGCCAAACGGCTGGTTGAAAGGATAGGTATTGATTTCCTGGTAAGGATCTGTATCCTTTCCCACCTGCGCCCATCCGCCGCGCAGCTTCAACAGGGAAAGCACATCGCCCTGAATATGCAGCGCTTCAGACAATACCAGGCTGGCATTTACCGAAGGATAAAAATAGGAGTTACTACCCCGTGGGAGTGTGGAGGACCAGTCGTTACGCGCGGTTAAATTCACAAACGCGTAGTTGCGGAAACCTACCTGTGCTGCCGCAAAGCCGCTGTATACTTTTTGCCTGGTGAGTAAACTGGTAGAGATGAGCGGATCGCGGGAGTTGTTCAGCGTGTATACTCCTTTCACCGCCAGGCGTGGCGCCTGCTGGTAGTTTTGTTCCAGCTGATTGGAGCGGAGGTTGGCGCCGGCCAGTACATCAATATCAAAATCGCTGTTCAGCTTTTTCTTTGCGTTCAATGTAAATTCACCATTGGTTTCGCTAACCGCGTAGGCATCTTCCGTGTAAGAACCGAATGGCGTACCATTGGTGTAGTAAGCAATTTTATACTTGCGCCTGTCCTGGTAGTAATCGGTACCGATGCGGAAGCTGGCGGTGAGCCAGTCCTGGATCTGGTACGACAACCGGGCATTACCGAGGAACCTGTTGCGCAGCATACCTACTGTGTTCTCATTCTGGATCCAGTAAGGGTTGCTATAGTAACTATGGTTCCAGTTGTAATCGGTACCATCTGCATTCTTATAGTTTTTCAGTTTGCTCACATCTACCTGGCGGCCAAACCAGATGAACTGGAGGGTAACGCTGTTACCACGGCGGCCGTCCACACCGGGCAGATTATCTGCAGCACTGCGCACATAATTGGCGTAGGTGCTGAGGGTGAGTTTTGGTGTAATACGGAAAGTATTACTGGCGGTGAAAGTGTTGCGGGTAATACCGGTGTTTGGTAAAATACCGCCTTGTTTGGTGTTGTTATAAGAGAAGCGGTAATCCAGTTTTTCGTTGGTACCGCCTACCGATAAGCCGTTATTGAGTGTATAGCCGGTTACGTAGAAATCCCTTACGTTATCAGGGTGCGCTACAAACGGTACTGCTTCACCGTTGGAGAAGAATTGCGGGATGAGGCGACCGTCCATTTTCGGACCCCAGCTTTCATCTACACCGTCGTTGATACCGCCGCCTTTACCGTCTTTATAGGAGAATTGTCCGCCGGTACCTTGTCCGTAGGAGTTCTGAAAGTCGGGCAGGATCAGGAGTTTTTCAAAGGTGGCGCCGGAATTTACGGTAACGCCCATGCCGCCTTTGGTATCTTTTCCTGTTTTTGTTTTAATCACAATTACACCGGAGGAAGCGCGTGATCCGTACAAAGCCGCGGCATTCGGGCCTTTCAGCACGCTGATGGAGGCAATGTCGTCCGGGTTGATATCGGAAATAGCGTTGGCAAAATCGCGGCCGGTGCCAATACCAAGCTGGCTGTTGTCTATCGGTACCCCATCCAGTACAAACAGTGGCTGGTTATAACCGGCGATGGAGGTTTCACCACGGATTACAATACGGGAAGAACCGAGGTTGCCCTGGCTGTTTGTAACCTGCACCCCTGCTATCTTTCCGGACAATGCGTTTACGAGGTTGGTTTCCTTTGCTTCAGCAATATCTTTTGATTTTAATTCCTGTACCGCATATCCGAGTGATTTTTTTTCGCGGGAAATGCCCAGTGCAGTAACCACTACTTCTTCCAGTTTCCTGTTACTGTTTTCCAGGGAGATGTTGATCACTTTATTGTTTCCAACTACGGCAAACGTTGTTTCAAAGCCTAGTGAAGAAAATTGCAGCGTATCATTTACCTGGGCGCTGATCGAATATTTTCCATCCGGATCGGATTGTGTACCGCGTCCGGTTCCTTTTACCTGGATAATTGCGCCGGGTATGCGTTGTGCGTCTGAGCGGGATGTAATTACCCCGTTTACCCTGATTTCCTGGGCAATGCTCTGCTGCAGCCACAGTAAGCCGGGCAGCAGGCATAACAGCCTTTTTACGTAATTCATGCTTTGTACTTGATTTATAAGTTGACTCAGATCTTTGCGGAGATGGTTACACCGTTCAGATTTTGGCATTTATTTTTTGGTGTATAATCAGTGGTGATATCGCGGCAAAAGTAAGGCACAATTATTAATCTACAAAATTTATAGACTATATAGATTGTAAAAACAGCTTTGCATTGTTGCTAAATGTTTAGCTGAAAAGGGCCGTCCGGAGATGATTTGCAGGCAATGATGTAAAGTTTAAACGGTATTATGAGTACGTGTATGTAAAGCTAAAACGGTATCATTAGTACCCGCCTTGCCTGGTGCCTGGGTGTACGCCATTATAGGATAAGCCGTAGATAAGCCGTAGATAACCCGTATCTAAGCCGTAGATAACCCGTACCTATAGAGATACGGCTTATCACTGTCTTTTCTATAGGTGCAATGTGAATAATCCAGGTTTATGGGTATGACAGGGATAACGCATAAGAGGGATAAGCCCCGTTGCCGGGTAGCATTTTAATCCTGTTACCGATTCAAATAACAGATTTTACATATCAATGCACAACTGTATGCGATCATGTTGCGGCGGCAGGCGATAGCAATCTTATGCGGCCTTTAGTAAGGGCAGCAGGTGAGACGAGGGGTGCAACGACTTCAGGAAATTTACCGGGCTTTCCCGGTAAATTCCATCTTATTAAAATTAAAAGATCATTCTATTTCGCTTCCAGCAGTTTTTTGAGGGCTGCTTTACAGTCTTCAATATTCTGCCAGATCATTCTGTCTTCGCAGATGGTGCCTTTGTATTTGATGGTCACCTTTGTTTTGCGTAACACTACCTGGTAGTATTCCGGGGCGTCGGGAGAATTTTCCCAGGTAACCTTACCATTTTCTTCGATACCACCAGCGAGTTTATCTTCTATGATGTCGTTTACTTTTTTATGCATATTATCTGCAAAATCGTAGCTGACATCTGTTTTTACCAGGCAGGAAGAATCTTTTACGGGATGATCTGTTTGAGCGGCAGCCTGTTCACGTGGCCAGCATAGCAATGCGGCACTGGCTGCTACCAGCAGTAACGGGAATTTAAATGAACGTTTCATAACAAGAAAGATTAGTATAACATGGAGAATAGGTATAATAACAAGTCCGGGAAAATGATCTCTTTGATTGCTGATTTTGGTTTATATCTCTTTTTAACTCATTATTAAAATATGACATTTATCTCACATCACAAAATAATCTTGTGGAGACGTAGGGGTAAAAGTAAAGTTGGGTGTCTTCTTAACAGATCATTGGTATTGCTGCTGCAGATTGAACATTATTTTCCTGCCGGCATCATTAAGACCGGGGAGGCTGTCGTCTGGCATAAAATGGCGTTTAAAGGCCATGATAGCGGCAGACGAGTCTTTCACATCGTATCCGATAATCCGGAGCGATAGTATCGGATCGAATGTTGCAGGTACAACTGTGGTGCTGGTGTCTTTATACCAGAGGCCAAAGCCTTTATCCGCCAGTTGCTGCCAGGGGAACCAGGCACTGGGGTCTACTTTTCTGCCGGGGGCGATATCGCCATGACCGATGAAATTGGCCGCAGGGATATTGTAGCGGTGCTGCAAGGTATCCAGCAACACCAGCAGGCTACGGATCTGGGCAGAATCGAAGGGTTCCTTGCCGTTATTGTCCAGCTCTATGCCGATGGAAGAAGAATTGATATCCGTGAGGTTGCCCCATTTGGCAACGCCTCCATGCCAGGCGCGGAGATAATCGTTCAGCATATGATGAATGGCTCCGTTGCGGCATATCACATAATGAGCGCTTACCTGTGTTCTTTGCAGGGTAAACGTTTTCAATGTTTGTTCACATGAATTCTGAGCGGTATGATGTATGATAACAAGACTGGGTTTCCGCATATTGAAGTTCACCGTACCTACCCAGGAGGGAGCTTCTGCGCCACCAGCGCCATTCAGCGCTCCCGGTTGCTGACGCAACACCTTCGCGTAGGATTTAGCTTCCTGCCGGTATACCTTATTGGTACCGGCGTATGGATTACGGGCGCAATAAGAAAGGCCGCCAATCGCTGCCAGCAGGCAGCCGTATCTCGCAAATCGGGCTATGGTCTTCATCTGGAACTGTTAAAGTTTAGACAACACTACCCGATAAAGATACTAAATGAACTGATGCATCGTTTTTTTCACGGATACTGCTATGAAAAGTGTTCTTTAAGATATACATTTACATTTTCAATAATACTTTTCGAAGTATCAAAAACCTGTGCCACATTGTCTGCAATTGCCTACTACTTACTGTTACCACTGATTTACGCGCTATCGCTGCTGCCATTTCGTGTGCTTTACCTGGTTTCTGACGCAGTATATGTGTTGTTGTATTACGTGATGGGCTACCGCAAAAAGGTGGTTCTTCAGAATCTGCGGAATTCTTTTCCTGAAAAGAGTGACGCAGAGATCCAACGCATCTGTAAAGATTTCTATCATTACCTGTGTGATCTTTTCCTGGAAACGTTTAAAACCCTCACCATCAGCAAAACAGCAATGGTGCAACATTGTAGCTTTACACCAGCTACATTGGAGCTTTTTAACCGGCTTGAGGCAGAGAAAAAGAGCGCAGTACTGGTGATGGGACATAAAGGCAACTGGGAATGGGCCGGAAATACATTCAGTATCCTGTGCCGTCAGCAGTTGTATGTGATCTATCACCCGCTGGCTAACAAACACTTTAACGGTCTTATGTACCGCATGCGCACCCGCTTTGGCACCAAGCTGATTGCCATGCAGGATACCTTCCGCGACATGGTGCAAAACCGTGGCGAAGTAAATGCCACTGCTTTTATCGCTGATCAGGCGCCACAGCCTAAAACAGCGCAATGGCTCAACTTCCTGCACCAGGATACCCCTGTTTTCAAGGGTACTGAAAAAATAGCGCAGAAAATGAATTACCCGGTGGTGTATGTAACCGTACAACGTGAAAAGAGAGGCTACTACACCGTATCGGCAGAATTACTGACCGCCACACCCGCTGAAGAAAAAGACGGCGCCATTACCTCCGCACATACCCGCAAACTGGAAGAGGACATTGTTTCCCAGCCGGCAACGTGGCTTTGGTCGCATAAAAGATGGAAACACAAACGCACTGCCGTTATTTAATCATTTTACGCAACAACAACTTTAGATAGATTATCCTACAACAATATGCTGGAAGGTAAAGAACTGATACTGGCTACCAAGCCATATGCGCGCGAAGAGAGAGCCAAAAGCTGGCTCTATACAATATCAACATTATTACTGTTGATGCTGGCCTTAACAGGTACCCTGGTATTACCTTACCTGGTATTGAAAATAATGTCCAGTATCCTTTCAGGATTGCTGATTGTAAGAATGTTTGTTATTTATCATGATCATCAGCATCATGCTATTCTGCATAAATCATGGTTAGCGGAAGCGATCATGGTTACCTTCGGCATATATGTACTGGCGCCTTCCAGTATCTGGAAGCGTTCGCACGATTACCACCATAAACATAATTCAAAGTTGTTCAGCGCCAGCATCGGCTCCTACCCTATCATTACCCGTAAGAAATTTGAATCCATCACACCGGCGGAGAGGAGAACTTATTTGTTCAGCCGTCACCCGCTAACCATTGCAGCCGGCTACCTGTCGATGTTTATGATTGGTATGTGTGTGCAGTCTTTTGTAAGCAGTCCGCGTAAACACCTGGATTCTTTGCTGGCGCTGATCATCCATATTGGTGGCAGCGTAGCGGTGGCTTATTTCCTCGGATGGGAAAGCTGGTTGCTGTTTATCCTGATTCCGTTTACCATTGCGTGCGGACTGGGCGCTTATCTTTTCTATGCGCAACATAACTTTCCGGGCGTTACGTTTAATGTAAATAAGGAATGGTGCTATGATAAAGCGGCACTGTTATCTTCCAGCTATATGGTGATGAACCCGGTCATGAAATGGTTTACCGGTAATATTGGCTATCATCATATTCATCACCTGAATGCGCGTATTCCTTTTTACCGTTTGCCGGAAGTAATGCAAAAGATCCCGGCCATGCAGCGTGTTAAAACTACCAGCCTGGGCTTCCGGGATGTATGCGCCTGTTTCCGGCTGAAGGTATGGGACCCGGAACAAAACCGGATGATCAGCCTGCGTGAAGTACGTACTATCAGGAGGGCCCAGCTGCGGAGGGAGCGCGATCCTGCAATAGTTGCCGGATAATTTTCTTCCTGGTTTCCAGCATCAGCCCGGTGAGTTCTTTTGTTTTCTGTAATACCGGCAAACCGGCTGTGTGCGGTGATCCTGCCCTGAACGGAGGCGCAGGGTTATACTCCAGTTGCAGCTGAATAATTTTAGCCGCTTCATCTCCACCGATGAGGGCTGTAAGCACCAATCCGAAATCGATGCCGGCGGTTACGCCGCCACCGGTGATGCGGCTCCGGTCCCGCACTACTCTTTCTTCCACCGTTTCCACGCCAAACATCCGTAACAGTTCCAGCGAACGCCAGTGTGTAGTGGCTTTGAAGCCATCCAGCAATCCTGCTGCCGCGAGTACCAATGCTCCCGTACAAACCGATGTAACATACTTTGCCTTTACCGCCTGATCCCGCAGGAACTGTAATACTACCGGGTTGGTGAGCAATGCATTGATCCCTCTTCCACCGGGAACGAAAATAATATCCAGCTGCGGACAGTTTGCCAACGCCACCTGTGGCTGCAGCAGTAAACCGCCTTCCGCCCGGATGATATCCGTTGTTTCCCCGATAATAACCACTTCAAAACAGGGCGCCTTTACAAATACATCGTAAGGGCCTGTAAAATCGAGGACCGTTAACTCGGGGAACAATAACATTCCTACTTTCAGTTTTTGCATAACAGCAGCTTTAAATGGGGTACAATATAATGCAGGCAGCATGAAGACAGGGAGCAGCGTATATTGCTACCGGTGCTGATCATACCTGTTGATGCCTACTGCCTGTTGCAGTTTTTCTATTTCATCCGGCAATAATGCGATGGCTTGCACAGCGCGCAGCGCATCCTCCAGCTGCGCCGGTGTGCGGATGCCCACAACAGCGCTGGTTACAGCCGGTTGCTGCAATACAAACCGCAGGGCTGTTTGCGCAGCATCCCGTGAAGCGCTACTTACCGATTTTACAGCAGCAGCAGCAATGGCCACTTCTTCCGCGGTATAGTTTAAGTAAGGCGCGGCGGGTTTGTTTACCAGCAGGCCTTTCGCCACACTTCCTCTCGCCAGCACGCCGATGTTGTTTTCCTGTAGTAAAGGGAAAGCTGTTTCTTCCGGGCGCCGGTCCAGCAGGCTGTACTGCATCATTACGCTCACGATGTTTGACCGCCGTACGTATTCGCGGATCACATTGGGCCGGATGGAAGAGATCCCATAGTACCTTATTTTTCCTTGCTGCTGCAGGGTTTCAAAGGCAGCAATGGTTTCATCTATCGGGTCGTCGATGGTGCCGCCGTGCAGCTGATACAGATCAATATAATCTGTTTGCAGTCGCTGTAAACTCGCCTCCACAGCGGCTATGATATATGCTTTGCGGGGATTCCAGTCCCATCCGCTGCCATCTGCTTTCCACTGACTCCCTACTTTGGTGGCTATGATCACGGATGATCTTCTGTCTTTCAGGGCTTTGCCCACGGTGGTTTCATTTTGTCCGTGTTCATACAGGTCGGCGGTATCAAAGAAATTGATTCCCTGGTCGCAGGCGTGATGAATGAGGCTTGCATTGGCGGTATCATCATTTCCGAGCGACATACAGCCGAATCCGATTTCACTGACAGAGAGGTCTGATTTTCCGAGGAGATGATATTGCATGAGTTTCCGGGTTTACGATGTTATCAACAGGCACTTTCTTTGAAAGTGCAGGTAACGAAGTTATCACCAAAACTTTCATTTTTCCTATAAATCCGGTTTAAAATAGTGGGCTGTTTTGATAAACAGCCCCGGTATCTATTTACGTCCACCTCAAAAATGAGCTATGTTGCAGTAAGCACGGTATTACCGCTGCGTTACCATGTGTTAGTCAGGAGATGGGGCCGCCTGGAAAAACAGCCCCTGTTTTTTAGTATGTCCGATCCATTGTTGAATGTTATTTGTTTTATGATCCGGAGGAAGAAATCAGGACCATCTGGAAAGATGGTCCCTTCCTTTCCCAAATCAAATTGAACCTATGAAAAGCGTTCTATGAGTAAGACTGTTACCAGCCTGTTTTTTAAAGATGGGGACCGTCTGGAAAAACAGTCCCCCGGTTTTCCGAATCAATCGCAGCATAAATGATCACGTTTCTACACTGACCGTTTTAACGTATGGCTTTATATTTAAACAATATGCAGGGTATGCGCCTTCATATTGGTGATTCCGGTAATGGGGACCGCTTAGAAAAACGGTCCGGGGCATAAAGCTTCCATCGTGTATGTTGCACTCCAATAATGTTTTCATATAAAAGTTTTATGGGATTAAAAACCAGGGGACTACCTGAATAAGTGGCCCCGTTTAGCATGCGTCGCAAAGACTTCAACTAAATGTTCATCTCAATGTTTAAAAAACCGGACTGCCTGGAAAAACGGTCCGTTCTTGTATGTACTATCACCCCATGTGAATAGGATTTGATTGGTTAACTGTAGCCGGGAACAAACAATGAATACCTTAAGCTGCAAGTGTGCATGTTGTTCCCTGCCGGCCGTTGGTAATACCAGGTCTGACCAGTTACCGGCGTATCAATGCCGGTGATCTGTCACGCTCTTTCTATGCCTGATCTTCCTTAGCCCTGATCAGGACCTGGCCTACCGAAAGCAACAGCTGTTCCGCTAATTCAATACAAAAAGAAATAACTGGTAATGGTAATGTCCAAGAAATGTGCATGTTTGAAAATGCCTGTTGAACAAAAAAGATTGCATGTGGGTTAATTTTCGTTTTCAATAAATAAATGCAAGGAATAGCCAGCTGTTTCGCGCTGCTAATAATGGTTGAATAACCTTTTTATTGTGACTGGGTTAACTGTGACAACAAGGTTATAATAATGCTCCTGACAAACTAAAAAACAGATTTCCGGTAATTCTTTTCAACGATATGTTCATCGTGATAATGCAAAGGTAGAAAGTTATCATTACCGTAAAGCATGTTCTATGGCCATTATAACAATGAACAATCCTGAACGGAACTCAAAAATGCTGAATAAAATGAACAACGGCGATTTAAAAAATTATTGTATAAATATCGCAGCGTGATTGTCAGAATTAACAAATCAACCGTATATTCATTACCGTATTTCATACATACTTTAACGTTAGATATTCTATCCCATGCAGCAACAAATTACAGGCGCTTTTTACGGTATCGCTATCGGCGATGCACTGGGCGTACCGGTAGAATTCAAAACGCGTAGTTATCTCTCAGAAAATCCTATTACCACCCTCACCGGGTACGGATGCTGGAATCAGCCTCCCGGCACCTTTTCAGATGATTCCTCCCTCACTTTCTGCACAGCGGAAAGCCTCATAGCAGGTTACAACCTTCAAAACATGGCGCAGTCGTTTGTACGCTGGTCTTCGGAAGGCTACTGGGGCGCGCATAATGAAGTATTTGATATTGGTCATACTACCCGCCGGGCGTTGCTGAGGGTGGGTAGCGGCACCTCCCCGCTGGTGAGCGGCGGATTTGAGGAATTTGAAAACGGTAATGGATCTTTAATGCGTATGATGCCACTGGCCCTGTTCCTCACCAGCGAAAATGATATCCATATCCGCTATGAGATCGTCCGGGAAGTGTCCGGCATAACGCACCAGCATTTCCGTTCGGTACTGGGTTGCTTCATTTACGTGGAATTCCTCCGTACCCTGCTGTCCCTGAAAGATCTCCGGGAAGCCTATTTGCAGATGCAGCGGAGCGTAAATGCCTACCTGGGTACACAGCCCTTCAACCCCACGGAAATAAAGCTCTATGAGCGCGTATTACAGCAGGATATAGCCGCCGTACCCGAACAACAGATCATCAGCTCCGGGTACGTGGTATACACCCTGGAAAGCGCCCTCTGGTGCCTACTCAATACACCGGATTACCCTACCTGCGTGCTTACCGCTGTAAACCTGGGAGGAGATACCGATACCACCGGTGCGGTGGCCGGGGCCGCAGCGGGCCTCCACTACGGCTATGACCAGCTGCCGGCCCAATGGATAAGCCAGGTGGTAAAGTCGGCCGAAATAGGGAATCTCGCCAAACGCTTTATGGCAGCCATTAATACTACCAGCCCTCAATAAGCAGGCATATTTCAGCAAACCGGCCGCATTTTTGCAATAAATGGTATACAGTTAAACTTCAAGCCCCTTTTACCGTCTAATAAACGACAGAGAAAGAGAAACTGAAGAGACGATTACCAAATGTTAAAAAAATGAAAAACAGAATTTATATACTGTTTGTGCTGGTTGGCCTGTTGGGCACATTTACAGTAAGCAACGCCTACGCGCAACGTGTTAGCTCAGGCCAGGGCGGAGGCCGTGGTGGTGGTTACCATTATGGCGGTGGCGGAGGATTCCGTTCCGGCGGCGGTAGTGGCAGGGTATACACTTCCCAACGTATGTATTCTCCCCGCATAGTGGCTCCCGTAAACAGGGGGTATTATCACGGTTATCGTGGTCCGATTTACGGCGGACGCGTATATTACGGACGTCCCTGGTACAGGCCTTACTATAACCCGTTCTTCCCGCCATTAGGATTATATGTTTCTTCACTGCCTTTTGGTTACTTCTCCCTGGGCGCCTCTTTTGGTCCGATGTACTACTACGGAGGAACTTATTACCAGTCGACCGGCGATACCAAAGGCTATAAAGTGGTAGAAGCTCCCCTCGGCGCAGCAGTACCGGATTTGCCGGAAGGTGCAGAGGAAATACAGGTAGACGGAAACACCTATTACGAACTGAATGGTACCTATTACCAGGAGTCCATGACAGATAACGGCAGACGTTATATAGTAGTGGGCAAAAATGGTAAGATAGGTGATAAAACAGTGACCATTACTGATGACCAGGGAAATAACAACCCCGACAACGGCACAGGTAATACAGATATGATTTCACAATTACCGGATAACAGCCGTTCCGTAAATATCAACGGTCAGCAGTACTATTTATCACCAGACGGCATGTATTATCAGCCTGTTCTGAACAGCGATAATTCTATCGCAGGATATAAAGTGGTTGGTAAAATGAATGCCGATAATTAAAACAATATAGTTATTCAGATTAACAGGGAGCCGGTTTTATACCGGCTCTTTTTTTTACCAGCTGCTGCTGGCGCCACCGCCGCCCGAAGATCCGCCACCCCAACTGGAAGAAGAGGACGAGGACGAAGAGCTTCCGGAAGAGGAAGAAGATGATGATTCAGATATCTTCGGAATTACAAACTGGTAATCATGCGCATAGGCACAGAAGGCGCAAACATATTCTTTTATGCCCCATCCTTCAGATGATGTAGTAGCGCGCTTTTTAGTCACCGTTTTCTTGCACTTATAGGTTTTATGTTTGCACGAAGGACAGTCTGCCAGCGCTGACCGCATATTGGTATAATTCAATACCGTTTGCGTGTTACAGGTATCGCAGCGCCATACGTCGTAATCCACCGAATCGAGCTTTTCTTCCACTACCTGCCCTTTTTCCAGGTAGGTATCATCTTCTGCTTCATCCAGTTTGTGCATGGCCTGTGCGCACTGCGGGCAGTCATATACGTCGTTGCGCAGATGATTGAGCCGGTTCTTCAGCCACATGATATATAGCCATAAATACGGCAACGGGAATATGTATCCTGCAATCCGCAGATCCCTCCTCAACACCTCCAGCCGCAGCCATTTCAGGTGGCGGTCGTCGTTTTTCAGCATCACCGCAGTACGGAGCATGATCAGCAGTACGGCCACGTGCATAAATACCAGCCACACCAGGTAATAGATCAGGCATACTTTAAGGAATCCCACATCCATGTGCCGTTTTGTAATGAGATAAAAAATGGTATAAAAAGCGATGGCGTGGATAATGATCAGTCCAATCCAGCGGGGACGCAGGAATTCGTTCGGAACAGCCGTTACGGCCAATGGTTCTTCATCAGCATTCTCTTTCCGCCGCTTTGCTTTTTTCCCGAAGAAAACATGCATCATTGCCGCCGATATGAATAACCAGAAAATAATGGCCATAAAGGAAAAATCGCCGGTATAATCATTGGAAGCGGAACTGGTGGCTTCCTCTGTACTGGCAAATGATTGGGGAGCTACGTCTATAGCGTCTCCAGCGGTCACCGGTGACGGGATTTCATCTGTTGCAACAGTTTCGCTATCGGTAGCCATCAGGGAAGCATCCGCCCCTGGCAGATCCGGCAGCATATCATACGCATAGTTGCCGTTGTCGAACAGGGAGGCGACAGACTTAACGCCGTCTGTAAACGCTGCATCGTAGTTGTGCTCTTTAATGCGCGGGATCATGTACTCCTGCTGGATACGGAAACAGATAATGTCCGGCATGTCTGCCTCCAGACCATATCCCGTTTCAAATTCCAGTTTGCGGGCATCTTCCACCATCAGGATCAGCAACCCGTTATTCTTCTCCTTATCTCCTATCTTCCAGTAGTTAAACAGCTTATGGGCAAAATCGCGCGTTTCATTGTCGCCGATGCTACGTAGTATTACTACCGCTACCTGCGCCTTGCCGGCATTATCCAGGGTAGATAACTTTTCATTCAGTTCCGTTACCGTTGCGTCGGAAATCAGGTGGTCGGGATTACTCACATAGCCACCGCCGGATTTTTTCGGATCCGGTACATCTTCCACACTGAATTTTTGTTTTTTGCTTTGATTACACGACGCCAGGAAACCAATCAGCAATGCCAGCAACAAGCATCTCAATAAAAACGGTTGATACTTCATCAGAATATTTTCTATGCCGAAGATATGTTTATTTAATTTTTTCTTTCAACAGAAGAAAGTATTTTAACCGCCGATGAAGCCCGTTGTACCGACCTTGATAATCATATTATGCTTTGCAGCGACCCGCAGTTTTGCACAGGCCAAAACTGCCGACACCACCGTAAAACCTCCGGTACAACTGAAAACAGTGAATATTGTCCGGTATAATTTTTTTAAAGATTCTGCTGCCTTCCGGGAGGAATATAGTAAAGAGATGACCTTCCGCCGTCCGAAATGGTTTGAAGTTTACAAGATCACTGCCGTGGATATCAACAAACTATACCGGGTTACGCAGTTTAAGAAGAATAAAAAGAAGATCGCCTTCAAACATATGTTGCTGGATAAAGAACAGGAGATGTATGTAAACAGTGTATATACCCCCTCGCTGGTGAATAAAGTGACCCGGCTTGATGGCGACAGCCTCCGGCTTTTTATGCAGTACTACCGGCCGGAATATTCATTTATTAAAAATGCCTCCGACTACGACATCTATGCGGAAATAAAAAAGCAATACGGAACGTTTATTAAAACCCGCGACAGTGTGCCGTCTCAACCATAAAACATGGCGTACCTGCATTTCTTTGGCGTACCCTGCCTCTAAAAATACTATATTTCAGTATCCATACGTTTTACTAATTCCCGCTATTATTGCGGTAATGGTAACTGCTGTGGCAAAGATTACATAAATTAGTGATCTCAAACCAGTTAACGTTGTTAGTTTTAAAGATTCTCAATACAGCTCACATGAAAAGGTTTTTCATATTGGTTGCCCTTCTCGTTCCGGTGGTACTCACCGCGCAAACGAAACTCAGTCAAAATATCGTAGACGATTTCTCCGCCCGGGTAGCCGCTCACTACCAGCTGCCGCATGACTCCATCACCGGGTACATTGCTGAACAGCTCACCCGCAGCGGTAACGCCGGCCTGGATATCGACTCTACTGTTTTTGATCTGAAAAAAGATCCGGTAGCTTTCGACGCCGCGCTGAAATACCTTTACCAGTACAGTGATTGTAACCGGCAACGGTTTATTGCCAACCTGCGCAGCATGGGACTTCAAACCAACAGCGTATTCCCCATTGCCACCTACACAGCCAATAAGTACAAGGGCGATGTGAAAGCCCTCCTGGAAGATAAAACGGATTTCCTGGCTACCTATACAGGACCGGTAACCGGTAAAAAACCACCTGCTACCATTGCAGAAGTTGCCGCCGCCAACCAGGCAGCAGCCAACGCACCAGCCAGCACCTCCACCGGAAATGAAACCGCCACTACTACAGAAACAGGCAATACCGACGCTTCTACCTCCACTGCCCCGGCAGCGGATACACGTAACTGGGAAGTGCGCCCCCTGTTCCAGGTACGCACTCCGGAACAACTGGTGGAAATGTACGGCGCCAATAATGTTACCCAACACGATGCCGTAAACCTCTCCGGCGAAAAAGAAGGCGAGGCTTACCTGATCTATCCTGACACCGACAACGAACTGGAAGTACAGTTTGACGGCGAAAACGGAAATATCCTCACCTTCTCCCACTACCCTTCCAAATGGAAATCGCCCTATGGCATCAAAGCCGGCGACCCGCTGGACAAACTCATCAAGGTAAATGGCCGCCCCTTTAAACTGAACGCCTTTGAGTGGACCAACGGCGGAATGGTATCCAGCTGGAATGGCGGCGCCCTGGAAGGCAAAGGCGTGATCATTGTGCTGAAAGCCAATAACACCGGCGATCCTAAACAATATGACCAGGCCACCGGCGACAAAATTCTCCGCTCCGATATGCCGGCACTGAAAAAGCTGGATGTAATCATCGAATCAGTGGCGTTTAAAGCAGCGAATTAAAAACCGCCGCGGATGTTGTCTTTCCCGGGATCAGAGGGAGAAAGACAACATCCGCGCTTGCACTTTTCATTTGTGCTGATTATCTTGTTTGTATGAAACAATTTCTATTATCCGGCGGCCTCCTCTTTTTGGCGCTTACCGGTATTTCTATTCACATGAGCGGACAAGCAAAGAAGTATCCATCGCTGAACCATATGGCGTTGTATGTAGTTGATCTGAAAACAAGCACGGATTTTTACCGGGATATTATTGGACTGGAACCAATGGAAGAACCTTTTAAAGATGGGAGACACAGCTGGTTCAGAGTAGGGCAGAACAGCCATGTACACGTAATTTCCGGTGCAGCCAAAGCCACAACGCACGACAAAAACACGCACCTTTGCTTCAGCGTGCCTGATATGCAGGCTTTCGTGGAAGTGTTGAAAAAGCACCAGATTGCCTTTGAAGACTGGCCAGGCAAAGCCGGCGCTATTAATAAAAGAGTAGACGGCGTGCAGCAGATCTATCTCCGTGACCCGGATGGTTACTGGCTGGAGATCAATGACGATAAATACTGATCATACCCACTTATTTCAATTCTTTTTCCAGTGCGGCGGCTTTCGCTGCAGCAGCCGCATCGGCAGGGATTTTCTTTAACCAGGTCAATGCCTCTTTTTTATGCTGTGCCTGTGCATAATACAGGGCAATATAAAACGCGGCATCGTATTTAAATACGGATTCGCCTTCGTATACTTTCACCAGGTCTTTCATACCTGCCTGCACGGCGCCCGTTTGGGTAAAGGCAATCCCCCGGTAATAAAGGGCAGTTTGACTGCTACTGTCTGTTTTGAGATAAGTGTCCAGCAAAGGAATGACCTTCGTGTAGGCCTTCTCGTTAAAATATAATGCGGCAGACTGTAACAGCGTATCCTCACTATTTCCGCGCTCGGCGGCTACCTGCATTTCAATATTGCCATAGGTGTCCATATAGCTGGTATCGCGGGAATAAAAGCGGAACAGGAAAATTCCTCCCAGCACCGCTGCAGCCATACCGATTGTGACCAGGTACTTTTTAAAGCCCACCACTTTTCCTGTGCGTTGAAAATGTTCAGCGCGCTGCTCCTGCAGGGTGGCCTTCAGCTGGTGAAGACCCGGATCGGGCTTTAAGCGCTCCGACAGGGTAGCAGCTACCTCCCGGTATTGCTGTACCGATGCAGACAGAGCGGCATCTTCCCGGAGGGCCGCTTCAAATTGCAGCAGTTCTTCCGGCTGCATGTCGCCTTCCACGTAACGGATAATATCTTCCTGGTTATAAGCAGCCATACACTAAATTTTCTGAGCCTGAATATAGGATAACAATGTAGCCATGCACTCCGATTTTTTCTTCCGCAGATAGCCATAGGTAACGCCCATCGCCGCCGCAATTTTTTCCTGGGCTTCCCCGGTCAGTGATAACCGGAGAATTTCCCGGCACTTTTCCCCCAACCGCTCAAACTGCGCCAGGTACATACCAGCCTGGGCTTCCTCTTTTACCACCTGTTCGGCCGCGGCAAATACATCTTCTCCCACATCATATAAATCATCCAGCCTTTTTGTTACCGGCTGGCGTCCTTTTTTTTTTAATTCATTCAGCCATTTCCTTTTACAGATCAATAAAAAGAACGGTTCAAAAGGGCAGGTAAGCTGTAGCTGTTTGTGCTTTGCCTGGTGATATACATCTATAATAGACTCCTGGAAAATATCGGCGGCATCATCTTCCGTGCCCTGGTGTTGCAGGATATGGTGTTTGATCTTTCCCGCAAAACGCTGATAGATCTCCTGCACCAGCAACGTATCGTTCTGTAACAGGCCCTCAAGGTATCGCTGGTCGGGGTGAATACTCATCTGGAAGTGCTTCGCATGGGTTGATAGGAACATGCTGTGACTAAAAGTACATCTTTCTAAAAAAATATTCCGAAAAGGGGGTAACAAAATAAAAGGGCTGTTGATCTACTATCAAACAAGCAAAAACATTTCTAAACAAAAATATCTTTTATGAAAGCGATTACCTTAACATCGATCACCTGCCTGGTAGCTGCCGCATTGGCTATTTCTTCCTGTAAAAAAAATAACAGCCAGGAAGTACCCGGTCCGGAAAAAGGGCAGGACGCCAAAATGCTGGCGGAATTTCTCGACAGTCATGCCAAACCATTTGAACATTTTAGTATAAATGCAGCGGCAGGTGGCGTTATCACCACCAGCCAGGGAACAAAATTCAATATTCCTCCCAATGTTTTTATTACTGCCGGCGGGGCACCTGTTACGGGCGCAGTGGATATCAGTATCAAAGAGATCAGGGATGTGAGCAGTATGATCCTGTCGGACAAAGCAACTGTTACTGCCGATGGGAAGATGCTGGTATCATTCGGAGAGTTTTTTGTGAGAGCGGTCCAGAACAACCAGGACCTTGGCCTGCGACCGAAGAATGACACCGGCAAAGGCATCATGGTACAGGTACCCGCAAGGCCGGCAGATAACGTGATGAATGGCGTAAAAGAAGTGCCCATGTGGACCGGCGACACCACCGTGTCTGTTACGCAGCATGGTTTTAACTACATTAACCAGCCAGTAACCATTACCACCCAGCAAACCATTACCAGGGGCGTGTTGTGGAACCAGATCCAGAGCAGTTATGCGCTGTTCAATACGTCCAGCGGTACCATGAACTTTCGTTTGGACAGCCTTATCCGGTGGGTGAATTGTGATGGCCTGGCAGCCATGCCCAATCCCAAAACCACAGTGATGGCTTATTTTACCAATCACTTTAATAACGAAACGGCCAGCAGCTATGGCGGCGAACAACCCAGCATGCTGTTCTTCAAACCCAAAAACTACAATACACTCGTAAAATTCTACAACGTTATTATGACGCCTCCCGCTGGTAAAGAAGGCTTTCATAGTTATCAGACTTCCATCCCGGTAGGACTGGAAGGCACCTTCCTCGCTATCAGCGCTGTAAATGGCCAATTCTATGCAGAACAGAAAACGGTTACCATCAGCACACCGGCAGGCAGCGATAACTACTCCACCGTGAGCTTTGACCTGCAGGCTGTGGACGCGGCTACTTTGTTGTCACTCATTAACAGTATGAATTCCAAATAACCGGCCTGTTATCCGTTTACAAGTACTCCAAAGTTGAAGGCAATAAGTCAATCCCCCGGTTGGCTTATTGCTGCTTTCTATATAATATTTATTTATATTTATGTTATATGCAACCTACAGCTTCTCTAGTAGCACTATTCCTTTTCTTTCAAAGCGTTGTGATGGCGCAATCTCCTGTACCTCCATCATTTCCGCAGGATACCCTTCCGCCGGAAATTGAAGTGCAGGGTACTGACGATAGTATGCACCTCATTGCAAAGCTGCGTCCATTGCGCCAGATAGCCGGCGCCCCCGCTTCTTTCTATACCTATTTCTGGGAGCTCGGAGATGGCACCTTTAGCTTTAGTCCAACGCCGGAACTGCACTACAAAGATACCGGCACCTACCAGGTACGCCTCTACGCTACCAATAACTACGACGATGGCAAAGCGCCACCCACCAAACCCAGGCCCATTAAAGTAAAGAAGCCAATAAAAAACAGCACCTGGGCATCCCGTTTCTTTCACGGAAATGGGAATATAGAGATGAAGATCAACCGTAATCCCAAACCAGGTGAAGACTTCATGGCACTCATCGGCTACCGGAATATGGCCGGCGATGCAGGCAGCGGCACTATCCTGCTGTTTTATAACGAGAAACAGTTTGGTCATGCAGCATTTGATCTTACAGAAAAAAGAAGCTATCACGGGGAAGACAGCAGCTCCCTTCAATCCTTACTCGTTAAACTGGAAACGCCCGATACAGAACCCGATGCAGCACTTGCCCGTGGCCCTCACGCTAACGTACCCGCTGTAAATAATGCTGCCGCCAAAGCCATGCTACAGGCTATGCAGGGTGCATATAGCAGTCATACCGTATTGCACTTCAGCAATGCCGGCAAAACATCAGAACAATTCCTTTTCCTCAATATGCATACGCTGCCGGAAATGGTACAGGACACCAACGCCACCGTTACCATGACCGCCATGCTGGTACCCGACAATGCGTTGATGCAACCTGAAGTATATGAGCTGGAAATGGCCGTGGTAAACTCTCACGACCCTAACCGGCTGCAACTGCGGAAACACCGGATCAACTATCGTTTTATGGGAAAGAAAAAAGAACTGACCTATAAAATTCAATTCCAGAATACCGGCAAGGGCCCTGCAAAAAGAGTAGCCATCGGCATCGCCGTGCCACGGCAGCTGAACACAGAAACCATACAGCTGAAAGAAGTAAGCCCGGCCTGTATCGCCTGCGACTCCGCGTACCAGACGCAAAGCTGTATAGACACCGTGCGTACGAAAGACAGCATCTATTTTGTTTTCCGTAATATTTACCTGCCCGGTCTCCAGCAGGAAGGTGTTACCGATCCCGACTCCACCAAAGGGTTTGTGCGGTACTCCATCCTCTTTAAAAAGAAACCCAAAAAGATTCCTTTCAGCAGCAGTGCAGCGATCATCTTCGATAAAAACGAACCTATTTATACCAATCGCGCCACCGCCAGGTTCATCAAAGGATTTTCACCCGGTATCATTGCCGGCTATACGTTTTCTCCTAACAGCGGCGACAATACGCTGAAAGGTCCGTTGCAGCTGGGCGCAGTATTGGCGCCCTTTGCGCCCGACCGGCCCTACTTCCAGGTGGAAGCCTTTGCCGGTTTACTGGAAAAGGAATCTTCGGCAACAGCCATCATACGCGAAAAAAGGGACACCTCTGTAAACGGCCAGGTATACCTGATCCGGGGCCGGAATGAGGTGACCACTACCACCCGGCAATCACTGCAACTGGTACCACTGCATTTCCGGTATAACCTCAACAACTGGATTGGTGTGGGCATTGGCGCGATGGCCCAGATAAACATTGCCACCAAAACTACTACTGAATCAAAAGTGTACCTGACCGACATACAGCAACCGAACGTGGTAACCAACACCCTCAGTAAAACGCTCAAAGATGATTCACAATGGTTTGCCAGCATCAACGCCGCGCCCTTTGCCGACATACAGATAGGAAAAATAAAAAGCGGACCAGCTATTGGATTGCGCTACCTGCGGCAAGTTACCGGTAATACGCCCGACCGTTTCTTTGTATACGCTATCTACAAACTGTAATAAATCATAACTTCAGTCATTATACAATGGCTGGAGCCCGATCATATATCACTTACCTGAAAAAAGTACTGCTGTTACTGGCGGTATCCGGCCTGTTGATTTCCTGGCAGGACCCTGAGCCGGCTGTATTAAAAAAACACCAGGCTGCCAACCGGCTGGATGAGTGGATCTACACCTATATTCAATACCCCGCCGCTACGCCTGCGGAAAAGGCCGCACAGCTGAAAAGAGCACTCACCAATGCCTGGCGGGCGCCCCGCACTACTGATGAAGTACAGGCATGGATGGACCTGCTCATCAACCAGGGATATTCCCTGTTGCAAAGCGGGGATATTATTTCATCAACAGATGCCTACCAGCAAGCCTTTGAATGGGGCAGGCAACACACCGCTGTTACTGATCCGGGGCTGGTACTGGAATATATCCTGAAGCCGCTGGGCAACAATTACACCCGGCTTGGCGACTATGAGCAGGCGTTGTTTATTCACCGGATAGCGCTGGAATTTGCGCGTGAGTTAAACGACCGTCAGGCTACTGCAGCTACTTACAGCAACCTTGCCAACACCTCCGCCAATATGGGGCAGCTGGAACAATCACTTCGTTACTGCCGGGAAGGCTTGCTGCTGGCGGATAAACACAGCGCTACCTATGGCTTGCTCCTATCTGAGCAGGCGGATGCCTGTCAACAGCTACAGCAATTTTCCGCTGCGCAGCAAAGTATTGCGCAAAGTATCCGCATCCTGCAACAGCAGCCCGCCGGTAACCCGGAGGCAGCGCACTGGCTGTTTATGGCTTATCAGCAGGCAGGCGACATTTATCTTACTGATCCCAAAATCGCGGCACAGTATTACTTCCGGGCGCTGGCCATGCCGGAAAGCCAGCGTACCCTGCGAAGGCGGGAACAGGCCCGCCTGTTCCTGCGCATCGGAAAATTGCAGGTAGCCGCGAAACAGCCGGAAAAAGCGCGTCCCTGGCTGGATAGCTGCGCAAAGATATTACTACCGGGAAAGGATATACGTAAAATTACACCAAGTGATATTTATGGAGAATACACGCTGCTGGATCTTCTTTTCACGGCGGCATCGGTGTACCAGTCGATCGGGCAACCCGCTACAGCGCTGGCATTATACCGGTTGAGCTTTACCGCTGAAAGAGAGCTGCGTCACCAATATATATCCCCTTCTGCCAAAGAAGCGGCTATATCGGATAGCCGTTACCGTTATGAAGCGGCGATTGCACTAGCCTGGCAGTGCTGGCAAACCACGCACCAGGCAGCATACCAGCTGGCTATCCTGCAATTTATGGAAGACAGTAAGTCGCAGTTATTATGGGAAGAAATGCAGCAGCAGTCCATTCACGCCGGCAACGATACTATCCATAAGCGGATCCGGCTGCTGGAGCAGGCGCAGCTCTACTACCGCAAAGAAGCGTTGCAGGGCGGCAAAAGCGACAGCCTATTACAGCTCCGCGAGCAACGGCTGGCCTGGGACCTGGCTACTTTGAGAAAAAAAGTACGGCAAACAGAACATACCGGCAACGAAATATTTTCGCCGGACAGCCTGCTGCGCCGCCTGGCGCCCCGCCAGCGGATCCGCACTTACTTTGCCGGGGAGCGTACCTTATACACCATAGAATCGGACCACAAGGGCATACGATATGCGGATAGCACCCCGCTGGACCCGGATGCTATCCGCTATTTTAAGCTGCATTTTTTTGAAGAAGGGCCCGCAGCTATGGTAAACCATCCGAAAGCCTATTACCAGGCAGCACATCACCTGTATACGCAAATATTTGCGGGCCATCCGTTGCAGCCCGGATACACGTACCTGCTGATGCCCGACGGACCGCTCAACACCCTCCCGGTGGAGGCGCTGATAACCGACAGCGTGTATAAACCAACTATCGGACAGTGGCCCTTCGTGTTGAAACAGGCAACGGTATCTTATGCCTATTCATTGCGTACCTGGAGCCTGCAGATGCAGGCGCACAGCAACCAGGAAGGATTCAGCGGCTTTTTTATTTCGCGGCAACGGGCAGGATTACCGGAACTGCAGGGAGTTATGAAAGAAAAAGAATTGCTGGCGCCGGTGATCAATAACGGTCAGTGGTTTGTGAATGAACAGGCAAACAGCAAACAATTCAGGGACGCATTGGAGCAATCCGGCATTGTACATATCAGCACGCATGGGTTCACCCAAAAAGACAGTACCGCTGCACCGCATATCATGCTGTATGATGCGCCGTTTTATTTATTTGAGTTGAATGGTGTTGTCCGTCACCCGGCCCTGGTAGTGCTGAGTGCCTGTAAAACCGGCGACGGCCGCCCCGTAACCGGGGAGGGTATCCAGAGTATGGCGCATGCTTTTATGGCCGGCGGCACTCCTGCAGTAGTAGCTGCTTCCTGGAATGTAAACGATGCTACCGCCCCCCTGCTGATGCAACAATTCTACCAACAGCTTACCATACAACACAATACCGCCACCGCATTGCAACAGGCCAAACTCAACTGGCTCAAAGATCCGGAGGTAACGGAGATGCATAAACTCCCCTACTACTGGGCTGCATTGAACTTCCAGGGAAATACCGGGGCCGTGATCCTGTCTTCCTCCCGTTTCTCCTGGTATTGGCTGCTTTTACTGCTGGCAATACCCGCCTTTCTGCTGATACGCAAGTGGATTCGTTAAGGAATCATGAACACGCCACCGAATTCGCCTTTTTTTCCTTAAATTCATTGAAGAGAGTCTTTAGTCATACCCTGCTTTTATGTCATTACTACTGAATGTTCCCAACGCGGAAAAAGAGCATGCTGCATCTATGGGCGCCCAATGGGACCAGGTGTCGCGCACCTGGTATTTACCGGAAGACCAGTACGACCGGCTGATAGAGGTGGCCCGGTGGATCCCGGAAAAGCACCCTGCTATCATTCTGCCTACTGAAATAAGTGTTGTACAGGCCGGCAGGCCGTGCTGGAAATGCCAGCACAACAACCGTGTGATAGCGCTTGCAGGTAATTATTTTTATGAGAAAGATATGAATGAGCGGGACGAGTCGGTATGGCTGGCACAGGATTTCTTTACTGTATTCCAGCAGGTATCTGCCATTTCAGATAACCTGCAAACTTTCCTGAATGATTACTATCCACGTTATAAACGGGCGTGGTCTAATACGCTGGGGAACTATTACTGGTCGAACCACTGCGAATCCTGCGACAGCATCCAGGGCGACTGGTTCCTGTTTGACGAAGCAGGCAGCGTGTTTAATCCTACAGAAAGAGAGGAAGCTGCCCGGCTGACGATCAGGAACCACACCCTGAAATATGCGCCATTGATTGATGCGGTTTATTCTTTAGGAGATCATGCGCGACTCATCAATGAATTTGCAGAAAGAGCGGATCTATAATTTCACCCGTGTTTTCAGGAAAACAAAATAGCGTGGATCTTCTTCTGCAAAAATCTCCGTCCCTTCCAGCATATAAGCCCTTAACAGGTATTCCAGCGCCTGATCATGCTGGTTCAGCTCATACAGGCTTTCTCCCAAACGTAAATTAACGAAGCCGTTGGCCTGTGCATCCGGGCCATTTAATGCTTCAAAAAAATTATTGGCAGCGGCCTGGTAGTCGCTCTTAAAGTAATACATATCACCGATGCTGGCATACAACCAGGTACTGGCCTCCCAGTTCCGCGCCGGTTCCGGCAGGAGTTGCAATGCTTCAGTAAACCTGGCAATGGCGCCATCAAAATCGTCCGCATCTGCCAGTTCATTACCGGCTTCAGACAAAGCCTCCACCTGTTCGTAGATATGTGGCGGCAGTTCTTCTTCCACTACGGAAGCCAGGCCGGGAAACACGTGCAGGTATTTTTCATCCACGCCTTCAAACACACGTCCGGCGGATTTATGCATAGCCGTAGTAAAATATGTTTCAGCCTCTTTCATATTCCCATTTTCAAAAAAGGCTTTACCCAGTACAAATTCACGTTCGCCATCATCTGCACGCTCCGTATCACATTGTTGTAAGATATTTGCCCAGCGAAGCAGCGCCGGGTAATCTTTTAATATGAGATAGGTTTCTGCAATGGCAAGGGCTATATGATAGCTCTCATCATACACTTCTTTGGGCGCTGGCAACAGGTCCCATGCTTCTTCCAGCTTCAATGCGTACCGGGCCGGATCATTGTTTTCAAACAACACCTCTGCTTCCTCCCAGATGGCTTCAATAGCTGCCACAATTTTTTGATCGTGTAATTCCATATATGTTCGTTCAGATGATACCGCTTTCAAAAGAGCGGATTTCACGTTGTAATTTTTCTCCTTTATATTCTTCCGCGAGCTGCAATCTTCGTAGCCCGATCTTTATATATTCTTCCTGCATTTCTATACCGATGCAATTCCTGCCCAGTTCTTTAGCCACCGCACAGGTAGTAAAGGTACCGGAGAATGGGTCCAGGATTATGTCTCCCGGGTTGGAACTGGCTTTAATGATACGTTCCAGCAGGGCGATGGGTTTCTGGGTGGGATGATTTTCATATTCATCCATGCGGTAGCGCACCCGTGCGAAGTCCCATACATTGCCCGGAACTTTTTGTGTATTATAGGCAGCTGGCGTGCTTTTCCGGTAGTCGATCAGTTTTCTTTTTGCGCCGGTTTTGGCTTCAATGAGGATGTCGGCAGCATTGAAGGTGTAGTTATTTTTGTCATTTACGCAAAACAGGATGGGTTCATACATAGACCCAAAATATTTCCTGGCCTGCACCCCGGAGCTGTCGTAACTCCATACAATGCGGGAAAGGATATTTATTTTCTGACGCAGATAAATATCAAAATAAGGCATAAACTGGGTGGCGGTCATCACATAGAAACTACCGGCAGGCTTGAGTTTCCGGATACAAAGATCCAGCCATTGGTAACACCAGTTAAGGTATTCTTCTTCCGTATCCCATTTCTCTATATGCCCGTTAAAGTTCTTGCCGATATTATAGGGAGGATCAGCGAAGATGAGATCCACTGAATGATCCGGCACCAGCGTTTGCAGTGCCTGCAACGCATCTCCATGTATTATTGTATGACTGTGGGTACCGAATACTTCCATTTCCTTCTTTTCTGCTGATAAATTTAGCTAAAAAAAGGTGATCCACGCGATGTATGCATGAAGTGGGGATTATATTATTACATTCGTATAAATACTAATGGAAGATGAGTATACAAAAATCCATTCCCAAAAAAATTCTTCTTGCCATCTTGTCCTGTCCTGGCTGGTTTGCCCTGATTACACAATTGTACCTTAATGTCAGCAGTCACCAGGTATCTGTTCCCGAAAGTGTTACCCGGTACTTTAGTTATTTTACACTGCTCACTAATTTAATGGTAGCTGCTTACTGCACTGTTTTGTGGCTGGCGCCCGGCAGTCGCGCCGGCGCGTTCTTTTCCCGGACACAAACGGCTACGGCCATTACCGTTTACATTACCATTGTGGCGCTGATCTATAATATTGTGCTTCGCTCCCTCTGGCAGCCCCAGGGTTTACAGAAAGTGCTGGATCAATTGCTACATACCATTATACCTGTACTTTTCATTTTATACTGGTGTGTATTTGTTAAGAAACATACGCTGCAATGGAACAACTTCCTGCCGTGGCTATGGTATCCTTTTATTTATCTCGTGTTTATCCTGATCCGTGGGGCTTTCTCCGGGTTTTATCCGTATCCGTTTATCCATGCAGGTGAAATAGGCATGCAGCAAACATTGATAAATGCTGCAGGCATCGCCATTTTATTTATGGTGATGTCGCTGGCTTTTATCGGCATCGGTAAATTGTGGTCGCGCCGGAAGTAGTTGTTGTCAGGGACGGGTGCTATACCCTCTTAGTTTTGCACGGATATATTTACCTGATTCCGTCAGTTGAGCGGCGGTCCAGCCTCCGTTTGCGGGCGCTCCCGGCAACAGGATAGAACATAGTTCATTTCGCTTGTCAGATACCGACCAGTTAATCCAGCTCACCTGGTTGCTTTCCAGGAAAGTAAACCAGGCCTCCCATTGCGGATAGTCGATATGCCCGCTGCCAGAAGCTTCCGAGCCATTACACTCTGTTACAAACACCGGGATATTTTTGCTGAGGGCATAAGCACAATCATTTCTTAGCCACTGGCCATGAGAGGCTGCGTAAAAATGTACCGTATACATAATATTACTGTAACCGGTTAAAGGCGCATCTGCTACTTCGCGGATCTTCTGATCCCAGTACGGGCAACCAACAATAATAATATTATCCGGGTCATATGCACGGATACCGGCAATCACCGCAGTGGCATAGGATTTCACCTGTTCCCATGTTTGCGTTTTATTGGGTTCATTGATGATTTCATACAGTATGTGCGGATGATGACCATAAGTTTGCGCCATTGATTTAAAGAAGGCGACCGCTTCCTCCTGGTGAAATGCTTCACAATGCCAATCAATAATTACATAGCTGCCTTTTGCCAGTGCAGCGTCAATTACTTTTTTCAGCAACGCAAGCTGACGGACACGATCATTCAGGTAAGCAGGCGTTGCATCAATACCCATTGCCGCGCGGACAATATCTGTTTTAAAATCATCTGTCAGCCAGTTTACCACGCCTGCGTTCCAGTACTGCGGCCACCAGGTGCTCCAACCGAGGCTCTGCCCCCGCAGGGATATGGTATTGTTATGCTGATCCTTCAGGTAGCGGCCGGATACATGCAACGCGCCATACCGCTGTACCGGCGACTCCGCCGGGAGATGGAGTGTATCCGCAGCATCAGAACGGACAGGCTTTGCGCAGGCAAAGGCGCACAAAAAAAATGTAAAAAAGTGGAGATATAATGAATACTTTTTCATGCTCCGGATAAATTTATACTGCTTTCTTCGGTGAGTCCTTGCCCGACTGCTTGATATACGCAGAGGGTAATACGCCAAATTCTGCTTTGAAAGATTTAGTGAAATAATGCGGGGTGTTGAATCCCACTTCGTATGATATTTCCGCAATACTGAGCTGGCTTTTCTCCAGCATCTGTGCGGCTTTCCTGAGGCGGATAGACCGTATAAAATCAACCGGTGTTTTACCGGTGAGCAACAACATCTTTTTATAAAGGGATACCCTGCTGATACAAAGATGCTTGCTTAATTCAGCTACACTCAAGTTAGCATTCTGCAGATTTTCTTCCACATAGGCCAGCGCGGCGGCAATAAATTTTTCATCTACCGATTGGATGGAAATATCTGCCACCTGCACGTCTACCTGTTTGGTATAAACCTTTTTGATGGTGGTTTGTAAAGTGAGGAGATTCCGGATCTTTGATACCAGCATTTCAAAATTGAATGGCTTACAAAGATAATCGTTGGCGCCTGTTTCCAGTCCTTTCATCTGGTACTCTTCCCCTACCAATGCGGTGAGCAGGATAATCGGGATATGCGAGGTTCTTTTATCCTGTTTGATTTTTGTGCACAACTCCAGCCCGTTCATTTCAGGCATACTCACATCGCTCACAATCAGGTCGGGATGCAGCGCCAGCGCCTTCTGCCATCCTTCCTTGCCATTGGCGGCTTCCAGTAAACAGAAATGCTCCTGCAGATTATCTTTCAGATAAAATCTGAAATCATCGTTATCTTCTACCAGCAAAACGGTGGGCTTCTTATTCTTCTCCCGTTGCGTAACAGCAGATGGCTGATGTTCCGTGATCACCGGTTCTTGTTCCGCCGGTTCGGTTTTTAATGGCAACTCGACTATAAAGCAACTACCGCCATTGGTAATAGATTCCACGCGAATGCTGCCCTGATGCAATTTCACAAACTCCCGCGTAATAGATAAACCAATACCGCTGCCCTGGTTGATGAGAGAAGCAGGAATGTCATGCTGATAAAAACGGTCAAAGATCCTATCTACTTTTTCCGGGGGAATACCAATGCCGGAATCCATTACATTGATGCGAAGGGTTACGGTATTACTGTTATCATCGCCCGGAAGACAATTCAGGAACACGCCCACATGGCCGCCTGCCGGTGTAAATTTAAAAGCGTTGGAAAGCAGGTTGAATAAAATCCTTTCTATCTTATCAAAATCAAAACTGGTTTCGAGGGAAGAAATATCGGTATCAAATGCAAACTTAATATTCTTCTGCTCTGCAATATCCATGAAAGAAAAGGATACTTCTTTAATAAAACGAATGATGTCGCCCGGCCTGGCATCCAGTTTCAGCTCATACACCTCCATCTTTCTGAAATCCAGCAGTTGATTTACCAGGTTCAGCAAACGTCTTACATTACGTTTGATCATATTTACCTGTGCGTTCTGTTCTGCCAGCTGCGGGTCTTTCAGCATTTTATCGAGCGGCGCGATGATCAGCGACAATGGTGTTCTGAACTCATGACTTACATTAGTCAGGAATTTAATCTTCAGCCGGTCCAGCTCATGCAGCCGCCGGGCTTCTTCCCGCTCCTGCTCGCGGCTCCGTTGTGCTTCCTGTTTTTCCTGCTCCTGTAAAAACTGTGTGCGTATTTTTTTGATGCCCCGGTATCTCAGGTAAAATAAAAGCGCTAAAGCCAGCAACACATAGGAGATGTAGGCAACCTGTGTTTTCCAGAACGGCGGAAGAATACGGATGTTTATTGACAGCACCTTTTCATTCCAGGTATCATGTGCCATGGATGTTCTCACTTTAAACACATAGTTGCCCGGATCCACATTGGTGTAAGTGGCTTTGCGGATCTTGTTATCAGAGGCCACCCAGTTTTCATCGAGGCCCTCCATCCTGTACTGGTACTTTACCTTATCCGGATTCAGGTAATCCAGCGCGGCAAATTCTATCGAAAAAAAATTCTGATTATAATTCAGTACAATATCTTTGGTGATAGTAATAGAAGCAGGAAGAATCACTCTGCCGTTTATTTTTTCACCGGCTTTTACAGTATGATTAAATAACTGGAAATCTGTAAATACCAGTTCCGGTAAGATGTTGTTGATCTTGATACTTGCCGGATCGAAAAGATTAAAGCCGCTGCCTCCACCGAACACCATTTCTCCCCTGGCAGTTACCAGGGAAGCATCTTCATTAAACTGCTTTCCCTGTAAGCCGTCTTTTACATCATAATTAATAAAGTTCAGCTTGTACACATCATTCTTCACTGACACTACCGCATTGGAAAGGCCATTGGCCGTACTGAGCCAGAGGTTATGGTTTTTATCTTCCCGGATACCAAGGATGTTATTGTCGGGCAATCCATCCTCTTCCCGGAACTGTAAAAAACGTTTGGTATCAGGATTAAAAATATTCAGTCCTTCACGTGTACCAATACAGATATATCCCCTGCTGTCTTCAATCATCGAAAGGATATTATCATTCGCCAGGCTGTTGGAATTATTATTTTCGTGCTGATAATGCATAAACTTGCCGGTCTTTTTCTCCAACACATCGATACCATTCGATGTGCCGATCCAGATATTTTTGCGCCGGTCTTCCAGCAGGGTGAAAACGTAGTTTGAACGGATGCTGACGGAATCTTCCCTTCTTAAATGCTTAAATGTTTTTGTTCCCGGATCAAAAATATCCAAGCCACCAGACAGGGTTCCCACCCAGATGCGGTGCTCGCTGTCTTCCATAATTTCATAGATACTGTTATTAGACAAACTATTGGGGTCCTGTTCATCATGACGATAATGGGTAAACGTTTTTCCGTCGAAATAGTCCAATCCACCGAGGTAGGTTCCAATCCATAAATGCTGTTTGTGATCTACACAAAGACTTACCAGCACGTTGGTGCTTATGCTTTGCGGGTTGAATCTATCGTTTACATACGCCTTATAGGTGCCGGTTTGCCGGTTAAAATAGGTAAGGCCGCCGCCGTTACTGGCCAGCCACAGGTTGCCTTTTGCATCTTCCGCGAATTCGTTTATATCGCTGTAGTTGAGTCCTTCCGGTTTCAGTGGATTATGGCTGTACAAAGGGAATTTGAAGAGATCCGGATAGTAATAATTAACGCCTTTTTTATACGTCCCCGCCCAGATCATACCGGCTGCATCGCTGTACAACGTGGTAAGACTATTTTGGGAAAGACTGTTCTGATTACGTTCGTCCATCACCAGGTTCTGCATATGAAACCCGGATTTATCGAGCAGGTTGATGCCGCCGGGATCGGTGGCAATCCATACTTTGCCTTGTTTATCCTGCATCACCGCAGTTACTACATTTGCACTGATCCTGTTTTCCGGCGCATCTTTATAAAAGTGTTTCAGCAGGTTGCCGGCGGGACTGTAATAGTAAAGTCCGTCGCTGCTGCCGGTAAAAACCCAGATATCCTGCTGGCGGTCGACGTACAGCCGGTACCTGGTGGCTTTCTTTTTAGCCAGGGTTGTATACAAAGGCGTGGCCCTGTACACTACTTTACGGGTGCGGGTATCAAATTGTTCCACCCATCCATCGAGGTAAGCAATCCACAAATCGCCACGTTCATCCAGTGCCATATCGCATACAGCGGTGGAATGAAGCGTGGTGCTGTCGTTCGCCACAACGCCATAAGCTTTTATTTGTTTGGTGTGTTCATTAAGAATGATAATGCCATGATCCGCATGTAAAAAATAAAACTCCCCATTGGCGCCTTTCAGTACTTTTTCTACCTGGTAGCCATACACCTGCAGCGGGTGCAGCAATTTGGCTACATCATCATTGAAGCTGTCTGTTTCCGGATCATAGATAGAAAAGCCCAGCTGTGTTGTAATCCAGAGGCGGTTTCCGGGGGCATCATAAATATGGGTGATAAAATTATCGCTGAGAGAAGTGGCATCATTCAGCCGGTGTTTATATACTTTAAATTTAGAACCATCAAACCGGTTGAGCCCATTCAGGGTGCCCATCCACAGGAATCCTTTTGCATCTTTTAAGATACTGGTAACTCCATTATGCGACAGCCCGTTATTTACATCCAGGTGAGAGAAAGCATACGGCATATCCTGCGCAGCAACAGATGTGCAGTACATCCATAACAACAGCAGATATTTTATATTGGCAAGTTTCATCTTATAACGCGGACGTAATTGAAAAAATGATGGTATATCCCCGCTGCCGGTAGCGACAGCGGGCGATATGAAAATACGATTCCTCTGTTTAAAATGTATGCTATTTTCGGGTTATTCAATTACCAGCGGATTTTCCGACTCAATATCCGCTGGCGCAGTACCATCGGTGCTGAACACCAGGGTGCCGGTAGTGGCCGTGGCCGGTACTTTCAGCACCAGGTCTGTCAACGACTTACTGACAAATTCCGTTACGGCAGCATCGTCGTTACCAAAGGTGACCCGGGTTACCCAGTTTACAAAATTGCCTTTGATGGTGATGGTTGCGCCTTTGGCGGCGGAAGCCGGAACGGTGGTAATGGTTACCGCCACATTGAGGTTTAATACCGTTTTGGATACTACATCGCCTTCGGGTGCTTTCAGGGTAACCACTCCTTTCTCCGTTTCCTGCGGAACCGTGATCACGATATGATCGCTTGTTTGTTCTGAGAAAGCCGCGGCTTCTACGGTAGCGCCTTTCAGCGCGATGGCGGTTACTTTATTAAGATTGGTGCCGATAAAGCTGATCTTGTCGCCGGGCTTTGACCCCGAAGGGCCAAAGCTCAGCAAGGTTACCTTATCCGTTTTAACGGCATCATCGTCGTCTTTACTGCAAGACATCAAACCCACGGTGAGCAGGAGCAGCCAAAGCAGTGGCGTATGCAAAATAGTTTTCATTGTAATGAGTTGAATACTTGTGAACACTTATTTCTTAATCACTTTTGGCACTACGCGGAAATTGTCGAACGACATATCGCAATCGAGTTCACCCGCGCCATTGAATACAATCCTGGTGTAGTATCCGTTGGGTTGCACCGTTTGTTTGGCGTAGGCGGCGGTCACTTCTTCGTAGGGGATAATCACCGTTTGCCAAACGCCTTTCGTGTCGTAGGGAGGCTTCCAGGAGAAATCGCCCTGGCCATCATTCTTCACGCCTATACAGAATTTAAGCCCGTTATTGTTGTAGGGTTTCTTCGTGTTCAGTTCAAACTTCAGGTTATAATTTTCCGGTTTGAGGATGGCTTCATCCGGGATATTTTTACTGATGGGCCCCATCGCATCTGCTGGTCCGCCGGCCAGTTCCACCCATCCCCAGTTGCTGATGGGTTGTTTTACGCGGATGTAGTTGCCATTGATAGCAGCGGGATCATCTGCGCCCGGATTGGTAACTACAAAGGAATAATTCCACCAACCGGTGAAGGGGTCGCTGCTGATAAATATATTCCTGTTGTCGCGGAACCAGAAATCGGAAATAGCTTCGCCGAAATTGGTTTTAATGGTGATTTGCCCCGGTTGTGCACCGGCTGGTACTCTTACTCTCAGTTGCTTGTCTGTTGTTTCCACTATTTCGCCGGTAGCGCCACCAGTGAATGTTACCGTTACAGGTGGATAGAAAAAATCACCGGTGATCACCGCTACATCTCCGGCGGCCACATATTCACAATCCATCCGGGTAACCAGTGGTTTGCTGATCTTTACCGGAAAATCATACTCGAGTTTTTTTCCGCTGGCGAAGATGATCTTTAGTTTATTATCTACTTCTACCGGGATCTGGGAAGGTATACTTACGAGTATAACGGTGGCAGTAATGTAGGGTTGTGTAAGACTTGCTTTCTGATCATTGAACCAGATTTCCCTGGCATCTCCCAGGTTCTCACCCACAATGGCAATGAGCACGCCCTGCCCCGCTTCTACCAGCAGGGAATCTGCGGTAGCGGGATCTGTCAGCCGCACATAACTGATACGCGGTTCTCCGTTGTTGGGAAGGTTATCTTTGGTACAGGAAAAGATTCCTATACACATAATAAGAACTACTATGGAGCTATATATCTTTTGCATGAGTATATTATTTTTTGTAAAAAACGTATAGGCCTACTTGTTATAATAATCTACCGCCGGCTTCTTCAGATTCGGTGCCTGGCTTAATTCTGCTGCAGGTATTGGAATCAGGAAGTTACCGTCGTTGGCGATAATTTTCCGGAAAGAGGCCCATGATGTTTTCACGCATTTCCACGATGTAGGATCTGGCATTTTATCAGGTGCCGTGGCAAACAGGCCCCTGTCCTGCGAGTTTAAGATGGCGTATGCTTTTGCTTTATTATAATAGTGAAGAGACACGAGGTCGTACCACGCCATTCCTTCCATTGCAAATTCTACAATGCGCTCATTAAAGATCACATCAGCAGTGAGCGGATCTTCAAAACGGGGCAATCCGGCGCGGGTATGCACGGCATTAAAATATTCCAGGGCTGTAGCGTCTGTAGTGCTGGCGCTGTTGCCCAGCACGGCTTCTGCGTAGATCAGGTACATTTCAGACAGGCGCATCATGTAAGTATCGTTACCATAATTTTGTTGCGCCGACTGTCCGCCAACATCTGCGGCCCTGCCGGTTACATATTTCTTGATGCAGAGGAAATTATTATCGCCGGTATTATAAGGGTAAATTAATTTAGGAGTGGTACCATCTGCCAGCTTCTGGGTAATTTCCGGGTAGTAGGCGCCCGGCATAAAAAAGGTGGCTTTCAGTCGCTGGTCCAGTGTTCTGCCGCTGATCAGCGTATCACCGGAATTCACGAACCCTTCATACTTGCTGATCATCCACCAGGTGGCGCTTTTATCGCCTCCCCAGCCATCGCCGTTACACATTTTGCTGTCGTAGTTCAGGTCAGACGGCGCTGCATTAGAGGCGCCCCAGTCGCCCGGTGCGTATACCCATTGCAGTGAGAACATCGACTCTGCATTGTTATCATAAGGAAAGAGGAAGAGATCGTAATAACTTCTGAGTAATGAATATTTGCTTTTGGTGATTACCCGTTGGGAGAAGTATTTGGCGCTGTCCAGGTCCGATTGGTTGCGGGCGCCGGAGCCGTTTGCACCCAGGCCTGCGCGGGTGAGATAAAACCGTGCGAGCATGCCTTCCGCCGTCCATTTGGTGATGCGGCCTTCGCGGGCAGGCACTTCCGGCAGATCTTCCGAGAGGGCGCGCATTTCGCTGATCACAAATTTCCATACACTTTCTACCGTGTTTTTCCGGAGAGAAGTGTCAGAGATCAACTTCAGGTTATCTTCTATAACAGGCACTTCTCCCCAGTTCATTACCAGGTAACGGTAAGCCAGCGCCCTCATAAACCGCGCTTCTGCAATAGCCATTCTTTTTGCAGCAGCAGAAACTTCCGGACCTGCATATTTATTGATATTGGAAATAGTGAGATTCGACTGGCCGATCACAATAAAGAAAGATCGCCAGGATGCGCCATTGGCCGTAGTATTAGCGGTGGTATTAAATTCCACATTCTCTTTATCATTCCATCCCGAATAAGCAGTACCTGCCCTGAAATCACCGATGCTGATGGCGGAACGGCCGTTGTAATCAGACCATACTTTACTGTATAGCAAAGCAGTTGCTGCCATCAGCTGATCATCCGTTTTATAAAATCCCGCATCCACAATGGCATCTTTGGGAGGACGTCTTAAAAATTCTTTTGAGCAGGCTGCCAGTAAAAAAACAGATAACAGCAGCGCTCCGTGGTATATATTGAGTGTACTTTTTTTCATAACCAGCAATTTTAGAAATTAACGCTTAGGGCAAAAGTGTAGATGCGGGTGAGCGGGTACCGTCCGAAATCAAGTCCTATAGCCTGATTCGCAGAGCTGGCATCCCTTCCTACATAACCACCTACTTCAGGATCGTATCCGGTGTAGCCCGTGAGTGTGGCCAGGTTTTGCGCACCAAAAGTAAACCTGGCACCCCTGACTATTTTTTGTTTTGCCAGCAGGGAAGCAGGCAAACTATAAGAGAGGGAAACATTTTTCAGCCGCAGGAAAGAACCATCTTCCACGTACCGGTCGGTGATCCGGCCGTAGTTACCATTTGGACCATTGGATATCCTTGGGATATTTGTTCCCGGATTGGATAAGGTAACATTGCCGTCTTTATCCGTTACCGGTTTAGCGTAGTCCATCGCCTCCACCATCATGTTGCGGCTAAGATTGACCTGGTTGGGATTGGAGTTCACCCGCGCCAGGTAATTATATACATCATTGCCGTAAGTACCGGTGATTAGAATGCTCAGGTCAAATCCTTTGTAAGAGAACGTATTGGTAAAACCACCAAATACTTTCGGATAAGGATTGCCTATATAAGTTTGATCATTTACATCAATAATACCGTCAGGCTTTCCCTGCGGACCGCTCACATCTTTGAACTTTACATCTCCCACCCAAATATTGTCCACATTGGTAGGAAGACGCTGCCCGGTGTTATCTACCGGTACCGCGCTTTTATTGATTTCATCTACCGATTGGAAAATACCTTCCTGGATGTAGCCCAGGAACAGCCAGGGCGCCTGGCCTACCACAGATTGCTGGGTCCAGTTGTCCAGCCACCACGAAGTGCGGTTCAGCACTCCTGCTTCCGTATTGAACTTTTTGATCTTCGTTTTGAATCCAGAGAGGTTGAGACTGGATTCCCATTTAAAATCTTTTGTGCGGATATTGGTAGTGTTGATAGTTACGGCCCATCCCTTATTTTCCAGGGAGCCAATGTTTACTGTAGGCGCTCCTACGGCTCCAATTCCGTTGGTACCCATGTACCAGGGCAATGGAATATCCATCAGGAGGTTGTCGGTATTTTTTATGTAGTAATCGGCCTCGATGCTGATTTTATTATTCAGGAAGCCCAGGTTAATACCAATATTATTGGTTTGGGTAGACTCCCACTGTAACCCCGGATTAGCATACCGGGATGTTAAAAATCCCGTACCGGTTGGTGTGGCAGCGGCCTGCATAGGCGCATAAATACCGGCGCTCCAGCCAGAGTTACCGGTGATACCGGTTTCAAATCTCAGTTTAAGATCGCTGATAAAAGGTACCTGGAAGAAGCGTTCCCTGGAAACACGCCATGCTGCTGAAAGTGCAGAGAAGGTGCCCCATATATTTTCATCTCCGAAATTTGCTGAACCATCTCTCCTCACGGATCCCGACAGGATATACCGGTCGTCGTAATTATAATTTATTCTTCCGAGATAAGATTCCATTGCCCAGTCGCCCTGACCGCCGGAGTTGGTAGCATCAGCTGCATCACCGGCATTCAGATCCAGGATATCATTGGTAAGAAACCCTTTCCTGCCGCCGGTTAAATTTTTCCAGTTGGATTCCTGTGCCTCGTGGCTCACCATGAGATTGACATTGTGCTTTCCGAATTGTTTGGAGTATTCAATCAACTGGTTCCAGTTCCAGTAGGTGCTTACATTGCTTCCGTTGGTAAGACTAGCCCGGTCGTTTACCGCCCAGCCAATAGAATAGGTAGGCAGATAATTTTCCGTGTTGGCAAAGCCAAAATTGGTATTGAACGTAGTTCTGATATAGAGATCTTTGATTGGATTTATACTGGCGCCGATGCCACCGATCAGCTGCCGTCTTACTGCCCTGTTGATATTCAGGTTGGCAATGGCAATAGGATTTACCGGGGTATAGATATTGGCGCCATTAGTAACATCGCCGCCGCCCCAGGAACCATCCATATTTTTCACGGGAATTTGTGGTGTGAGCATCAACGCGGTGGAAATGATATTCTCCTGGCTGGTGGTGAGATTTTCCTTTGTTTGGTTGAAGCTGAGATTAGCGTTCAGTGCGATCCAGTTGCGGGGTTTATTGTCGAGGTTTAACCGGAACCCATACCTGTTAAAGCCGGAGCCCAGGGCAACACCATCCTGTTTCATGTATTCGCCGGAAAGGTAGTAGGTTGTTTTTTCGGTACCTCCGCTCAAACTCAGCTGGTGCTTGCTCATGGGGGCGTTTCTGAAAAGTTCCTTTTGCCAGTCGGTACCCTTGCCCAGCAGGGAGGGATCTTTAAACTCTTCCTGGGTATTGCCACCTGCCAGCGCGTGGTATTCATTTACCATCTGTGCATACTGGCGCAGGTCCATTACGGCTACATGTGGTGGTGGCGTTTGTATATTATATTGGAAGGCATAATCCATTTTAGTATCACCGGCTTTACCTCTTTTGGTGGTTACGATCAGCACCCCATTGGTGGCCCTGGAGCCATACAACGCGGTGGCAGAAGGCCCCTGCAACACTTCAATATTTTCAATATCTGCAGGGTTAAGGCCGGCCAGTGGATTGGACGAACTGGTTGACCCAAAGGAAATGGCAGCGCCGGGCATCTGCACACCATCTATTACGTACAACGGTTCATTGGTACCATTAATAGAGTTCACGCCACGGATATTAACGGAAATGCCGCCGCCGGGCTGACCGGAATTTTGTGTAACATATACACCTGCAGAACGTCCTTGTATGGCCTGTTCCAACGTGGTATTCACGGTACGGTCCATTTCTTTGGAGGTAACCGTAGTTTGCGCGCTGGTGAGATTAGCTCTTTTGGCCTTACCATAGGCCACTACCACCAGTTCATCGAGCTTACTGGTAGCAGAAGTAAGGGATATGCGGATAACATCTTCCTCTCCTACACGGACTTCCCTGGTTTGATAACTGAGGTAGGTAACGACCAGCACATCTCCTTTCGCGGCGGTAATGGTGAATTCTCCATTAAGATTGCTGAGCGCCATTGTTTTGGTTCCTTTTACAAGCACGGTTGCACCGGGCAAGGGCTGCGATTCACCTGTAATCACTCCCTTTACAGCACGGGATTGACTGTATGCAGTCAGGGAGCAGCTGATCATTAACAATGAATAGCAGAGGAAAAAACAGCATACGGGTTTTAACCTTGTTAGAGTTTTTTTCATTGATGAATGATTTGGAGGTGAGGTAATAAGTGTTTCATAACGTTTGTTTTAAACATACTGACGGTATCTGGTTGATATAAAAAGTGGAATTTGTAAGATGGAAATCGTTCGTTTTATGGCATTCATACAATGCATCATAAAAGTGGTATAGGCCAATTTTACAAATCATAACGTCTGGAATTCATGATGAAGCTATTGTTCTTTCATAAGAATCCATATCAGCTTTGATAACGATTATAACACAAATGTTAACCGGCGATAACAAACTTTAAATCAATTATTTACGTAAAAAATATTTAAAAAAATGGTAGTTTACAGGGTCAGAAAAATACTACTATTGATAAATAAGTATTAACAATAGTAGTATCTGAGAATAAAATTTCCGGCGATATTTGTGATTCTTTTTGATGGCTTAACCATATTTTGAACCCAACAATTTAGTTTCTTATGAAATACACCACCCTGGGAAATACCGGATTGATTGTTTCCAGATTATCCTTTGGCGCCATGACCTTTGGCAGTGATCCATCTATGCCTACAATATATAAGGTATCTGATGAGGAAGCCCGTAAAATGATTGACACATCGCTGGCGGCAGGCATTAACTTTTTTGATACTGCCGATGGATATGCCGGTGGTCAGTCGGAAGTAATGCTTGGCCGGTTGCTGGCCAACCGCCGGCATGAAGTAGTGATTGCCACGAAGGTGGGGTTCCGCAATGGTGCACCAATAACGCAGTCGGGGCTTTCCCGCAGGCATATCCTTTACTCCTGCGATCAGAGCCTGAAGCGCCTGGGCACCGACTACATCGATTTGTATATTGTTCACCGGGAAGACCCCGTAACCCCGCTGGAAGAAACCCTTGCCACACTGGACGGGTTGGTTAAAAGCGGTAAAGTGCGGTACATCGGTTTCTCCAACTGGTCGGTATGGAAATCGGCGCTTGCCTGGCAGATGCAGCGCGATAATGGCTGGACTACCTTCTGCAACGGCCAGATGAACTACACCCTTGTTGGCCGTGATGTAGAATACGATGTGGTGCCGTTTATGCAACAGGCCGGAATAGGTATGACGGTTTGGGGTCCATTGGCGGGTGGATTCCTGAGCGGCAAATACACCCGTGAAAATCTGAAAGAAGAAGGGAACCGTCTTTCCGGTTTTGATATTATTCCGTTCGACAAAGAAAAGGGCTTTGTACTGGTAGACCGGATGAAAGAAATAGCTGCCGCACATAACGCCACGGTGGCACAAATATCACTGGCCTGGTTGCTGACCAAACCAGTGGTATCCAGCGTAATAATTGGCGCATCCAAAGTGCCGCAGCTGGAAGACAACCTGAAAGCAGCCGCCATTGAGCTTTCCAGTGCGGAAGTGGAATTGCTGGACAGCCTCACGGCTCCGGGGCCGTTATATCCGCACTGGTTTAATCACAACCTGGCAGATCCTCAGCATGTGGCAGCTGGGTTGATTAAGTAATTAAAATAACCCGGTCTTCCGGGGCCGGGTTATTTTAATTACCTTATAAACTGCAGTTTCCGGATAGTGTATCCGAATTAGTTATCTCCCAGTATAACTTACTACGACTTTGTTTGAAAGAGTTTTTTATTCGACAATTCTTTTCAGTTCAGCCTTGGTGGGTAGATATAGTTTATATTCTTTGGCAAAAATGGTCCTATTGTTTTCCGGTAAGGTGATTTCTATTACTGCATCACTCTTGTCTTTACAAATGATGATACCTACTGTCGCCTTCTCGGATTTAGTTCTTATATATCGATCGTAGTAATTGACATACATCTGCATCTGACCTATATCCTGATGTTTTAGTTTTCCTATTTTCAGATCTACTAATACAAAGCATTGTAACAGGCGATTGTACAAAACCAGGTCTACAAAAAAATCTTCTCCATCCAATGAAAACCGAACCTGCCGCCCCTGGAAAAGAAAACCTTTTCCCATCTCCAGCAAAAAATGCTCAATTTTATTTATGATGGCTTTTTCCAGATCCGATTCTGTATAACTGTTCTTCTCTTCCAGCCCTAAAAATTCCAATATGTAAGGAGTTTTCAGTACATCCTCAGGTTTTTCAACAAGCTGCCCTTTCCTGGCGAATTCCTTTACACTTTTTTTGTCCTTGCTCAATGTCAGCCGTTCAAAAAGCCCGCTATTGATTTGCCGTTGCAACTCGCGGACACTCCAGTTACCCTGTGTGACTTCGATTTCGTAGAAAGAACGCTCAGCTGTATCTTTTATTCTGCAAAGCGCTACATAATGGGACCAGGACAAGGGGAATACTTCTGCGAAAGAAGCCTGAAACGCCGTTTCTGATTTCAGCGAAGATTTCGCAGACGGTGTCTGCGGAATTGGTAACTTCTTTTGCCGGTTTCTATAGATCAAGAAGAAAGTTCTTATTTGCTCCAGATTCCTTTGAGAGAAGCCATTACCGAATTTTTTGCAAAGCTCTTTACTAAGCTGCTTGATTGTTTCCTGACCATATACTGCTTTAGTATTTCCGCCCTGTTCATGTTCAACGATCAGCCTACCTAGATGAAAGTAGGTGAATACCATCAGACTATTGGTGTTCCTTACCGCCTGATGTCTGGCAGCTTCCAACAGATCAACAGCTTGTTTGATCAATATATTACTTGTTATCGCAGTTGTTCTCACTTTGGTCATATGCTGTGTATTAGTTTTTAAACCCAGTACATATACACATTGGCGAAAGAAAAGGTACACTGCAGTTTCTGCCGGCGTATTCTAATTTGTAACCTTGCGGATACCGCTATATTTTTTGAGGGCAATGTTGTGCGTGTCATAGCCCAATAAAACTCCCCTGCCCCCCTCTAAATGAAATCCTCCCGCACATTATTTTCTCAACCAATCAATCTTTTTTATCAAGCTAACATTTATTTTAAGCCAAATATCTTATTAATAAACTATATATCATCTATATACAAATACTAAATATTAATTACTCCACCAATTCTATAGGATATGTAATTATATTTTGTATTTTTAATCCGGGAATAACGCCCCTCAACCAATTTCATTCTGTACGTACATGGCATAAGACCTATAGGCTTTTTACCGGGCTATTTCTATGAGCTGATAACAGTGCATCCCTATTTCTTCTGCTGTCAAAAGCTCGCGCATATTAGAAAACAATTAATTCAACCACAATGATAAAACTACTACCATTATTCCTGCCTATCTTATTAGCAGCTAACATAGCAGCCGCACAAACCACCCTACAGGGTGTGATAAAAAACGGAGAGGGCACACCTTTACCTGGAGCCACCATATTAGTAAAAGGCACCAACGTGCATGCACTCGCGGATTCTGTTGGCCGCTTCTCTCTTGAAACACAAAAAGATCCCCCGTTCACCCTATTGGTTAGCTTCATTGGTCATAAACCAAAGGAACTACATGTTCCCAAACAACCATCCGGTTCCCTGCAGGTAGCGCTTACGAAAAATGATTTGCTGTCGGAAGTGGTGATCACAGCCAGACGACGGAAGGAAACACTGCAAAATGTGCCCATTCCCATATCTGTGATCAGTGGCGCCCTGGCGGAAGATGCCGGCGCATTCAATGTAAACCGCTTAAAAGAACTGGTTCCCTCCGTACAACTATATTCCTCTAACCCGCGTAACACGGGGCTGAGCATCCGCGGACTTGGCACTACCTTCGGTCTTACCAACGATGGCATTGATCCGGGTGTAGGATTTTATGTAGATGGCGTGTATTATGCCCGCACTGCCGCTACTACCATCGACTTCCTCGATGTAGAACAAATTGAAGTATTGCGCGGCCCACAAGGAACACTGTTTGGAAAAAATACCACCGCCGGCGCATTTAACGTAACCACACGTAAACCGAGCTTCACGCCGGGCGCCAGCTTTGAGCTTAGTTATGGCAACTACGGATACATCCAGGCGAAGAGTTCTCTCACCGGCCCTTTAGGAAAAAAAGTAGCCGCACGCTTGTCGTTTTCAGGTACGCAACGCGACGGATTGCTTTACAATGTTGCCAAAAACAAACCAACAAATGACCTTAATAATCTCGGCGCCCGCGCACAAATATTATTCAAGCCTTCGGAGAAAGTAGACATCATCTTGGCGGCAGATGCCACCCGGCAGCGCCCCGACGGATATGCACAGGTATATGCAGGCACCGCTCCTACCCTGCGTGCAGGCTACCGGCAATTCAACAGCATCATCACAGACCTCAATTATAAACTGCCAACGCTTAACCCATTCGACCGGGTAATTGACCACGATACCCCATGGCAATCCTACCAGGACTTCGGCGGCGTGTCGCTCAATGTTGATATCCAGCTGGGACCCGGAAAACTGACGTCCACTACCGCTTACCGGTACTGGAACTGGGATCCTTCCAACGACCGGGACTTTACAGGACTACAGGCTTTGGCGCTATCACAGGCGCCATCGAAACATAAACAATGGTCGCAGGAAGTACGTTGGGCAGGATCGCTGCATCCCCGCCTCAGCGCAGTGTTTGGCGTGTTTGCCTTTGGCCAGCAGCTGGATCCGGATGGCGCCCATACTGAAGAATCTGGCCGCGATCAGTGGCGCTTCTCTCAAAGCACAACCAGCGACCTGTGGAAAACCCCGGGACTTTTTGACGGATATGGTATCAAATCCTATCCCCGGCTTAAAACTTTTAGCGGCGCTTTCTTTGGTCAGCTCGACTGGAAAATTTCCAATCGTCTGAACCTGTTGCCCGGTCTACGTTTCAACTATGATGATAAAAAAGTGGACTTCCGCCGCGATACCTATGGCGGTTTACAAACAGAAGACCCGCAACTGATTGCGCTTAAAAATCTGGTTTACACCTCGCAGGCATTTAAAACAGATATCGACGATACCAACTTATCCGGTCAGTTAACACTGGCATTTAAAGTGAACAGCCGGATCAATACTTTTGCTACCTTCTCTACGGGCTTCAAACCTATTGGCCTTAACCTCGGCGGATTGCCCACCGCTTCCGGCAAAACAATGCTGGAACTGGCCGTGATCAAACCGGAAGAAGTACGTCATTATGAAGTGGGTATCAAAACCTCGCCCAGCCCCAATTCAACCGTAAACCTCACGGTTTATAATACCGATATTTCCGACTACCAGACCCAGGTACAGGCGGCAGATCTTTCTGTAAACCGTGGCTACCTCGCCAATGCAGAAAAAGTTCGTGTACGTGGCGCTGAGCTGGATGCCAATATAAAAATCAAAGACTTCCTCTCTTTCTATGGAGCGTTGGCTTACACCGATGGTAAATACGTGACATTCAAAAACGCACCGCCACCACTTGAAGAAACCGGTGGCCCTACGTTCAAGGATATTTCCGGTGGCGAATTACCCGGTATCTCTAAATGGGCCGCATCTTTAGGCGGAGAGGTAACCGCTGCCGGAAAGCTGCTGGGCCACGATGGCAACTTCTTCCTGGCGCTGGATAGTTACTACCGTTCTTCCTTCTCTTCTAATCCTACTCCTTCCAAATACCTGGTAGTGGATTCATATGTACTGCTCAATGGCAGGGTGGGATTCCGGGCGCCAAACGGCTTGTCGCTCTTTGTTTGGGGCCGCAACCTGCTCGACAAAGATTATTTTGAACAACTGTTACCCGGAGCCGGGAATGCAGGCCACTATGCCGGTGTACTGGGGGATCCGCGCACCTATGGCGTAACAATACGGTATTCTTTATAAATAATTTTATCGGCATGCTGTTGCAAAGTTTACCGCTTTGCAGCAGCATGTTAATAGATGCCGGCCAATAGTACTGATGACTTTTACTAAAATTTCACCTATATTTCATTAGTAAAACTCATCCTGCTTCATCCATGAATATTGGCCAGCAAATATTATTTTTTGTGAGCGCTTTAGGTGCGTTTAACGGTATTGTTCTTAGTGTTTATTTATTATTAGGGAAGAAGAAAAGATCTGTTCCCACTATCTTCCTGATTACGCTGCTGCTGGCCCTTAGCATCCGGGTATCCAAATCTGTTTTCCTCTATTTCAATCCTTCCATACCCAGGATATACCTGCAGATAGGCTTGTCTGCCTGCTTTCTCATAGGCCCGGCCCTCTATTATTTTTTCAGATCGGTGCAGGAAAATGTCACTAAGATACCCGCCTCCTGGAAGTGGGTATGGGGAATATTGCTGGGGATTATTATACTAACAGGCAGTATTCTTCCTTATCCCGCTTACCCGGCTATCTGGAATAATGTAATCGTTTATATCATTTACCTGGAGTGGATGATTTACCTTATTGCTACCGGGTTTGTATTGAAAACGGTGTTGAAAACTTTTCTTGTGAACCGTTCTGCGTTAAATAGTACAGAAAAATTCCGCCTGTTGCTGTACACCGGCAACTGTCTTGTTTTCCTGGCCTACCTGTTGTCGTTAGCGAATATTATTTGCGGGATATATATTATTGGCCCGGTACTCTTTTCGTTCCTGCTATACCTCAGCATTTTTTATAATTTACAGGGAGCACGGTATGAAAACGGACTTCCTTTAAAATCTGAAAAGAAAAAAATAGCAGCACCCGATGCGCAGGTGTGGATAGAAAAACTGGAAACAGCCATCCGCGAAAAAGAACTTTATAAAGATCCCAACCTTAAACTCAACGACCTGGCGAAGATTATTAACATCTCTGTACACCAGTTATCCCAGTTACTGAATGATAACCTCGGAAAAGGGTTTTCCACTTACATTAATGAATACCGGATCAATGAAGCCTGCCGGCTGATCACAACTAACGACCACCTTACGTTTGAAGCCATCGGATATGAGGTTGGCTATAACTCGAAATCTACTTTTTATGCCGCTTTCCGGAAAATAAAAGACACCACTCCTGCCCTGTACAAAGAAAATATCTCCTGATCAAAATCCTGATACCCAACCAGTTAAAATTCCGTACAGTACGGTTTTATAAATCCGTACGCCTGAATTCAGCAAATGAAACTCCTGCTGGCTAAACGAATTCTAGGTTTGCGGAAAACCATTATTGATGATAAAGTTTTCAGGGATACTCTGCATCCTGCTAATCCTATATTCCTCTATTCACGGCCAGATGATCATCAGCGGAAAGGTAACAGATGAAAAAACCGGGCAAGGCATAGGGTTCGCTTCCGTTAGTATTTTATCTGCAAAAGACTCCGGGCTTGTTAAAGGACAGGTCACCGATTCGGCAGGTGTCTTTATGTTTCAGAATATCCCGACGGGGAAATATATCCTGCTGTTATCTTCTTACGGTTATAAAAAAATTTATAAAGATGTGATACCAGCAGAAGATATTATTAACCTGGGAAATATCCCCATGTCCGGGGATCTCACGTTGTTGAGCGAAGTAGTAGTGGCCGGACAAAAGCCTGCCTTCCAGCGTATAGGCGATAAACTCGCGGTGTCTGTTTCCGGGAACCCGCTTTTCCATACCGCCGCCAATACTTTTGATATCCTGAAAAAAGTACCCGGGCTGGAAGTGAACAGCGATGGCACTATCCAGATGTCCGGCAGGATAACCCCGGTTATATTCATCAACGGCAAGCCTGTCCAGATGAGCCCGGAAGAGCTGCAACAATACCTGGGAAGTCTTTCACCCGGTATGATTGCATCCATTGAGGTGATCAATAATCCCTCGTCCCGGTACGATGGTGAATACAAAGGGATCATCGACATAAAACTGAAACAGGACCTTACACTCGGCTGGAAAGGCAACGCCAATATAGTACTGCAACAAAATGCCTACACCCTGGCTGATAATAATTTCTCGCTGACCTATAAAACGGGAAAGCTGGTATACAGTGCCCGCCTGGGTTATGTGACCGGTGAAAGAATTTACCGGTATAAAGGACTGCAGCATCTGGCCAATACCAATATAATGGCCACTAATACCCAAACAATTACCCGGAACAACAACCTTAGTTATCAACTGGGCATAGATTATTATCTCTCAAAAGATCACCAGGTAAATATTGTGGGAAGAGCTTACCGGCAAAACCGGCAAATCGATGCCTTTAATACCCTTCACACTACCGACTCCACAGCGCAACACCTGGTTTCCCATACAAATACTTTTACCTATTCCACTCCGCTACAGGATAACTATGCCGCCAACCTGAACTACAGCGGCCAGTTCAGGAAAACCACACTGGAAGTTCTCAGCACATTCCTTATGATCCGCAACCAGCAAAAGGAAGACATTCAAACCAAAAATACGATCACAGATCATCTGCTCGATTACTGGAAAACCAACCTGTATAACAACATCCTGATACGATCGGTACAGGCAGACCTTTCGGGGAATGCAGGCAAGGGCAAATGGGCCGCCGGTGGCAAGTTTGCGTTTACCACTACAAAAAACAACTTATACTATGATACGCTCCACACCTCCGGCGTATTTGCACCAGATGCCAGTCGCTCCAACAACTTTAAATACGATGAATATATTTCAGCAGCGTATGCCTCTTATGAAAATACCTACCATCAGTTGAGTTATACGGTAAGCCTGCGTGCGGAACATACGCACAGCACCGCCAATGCCATTACTGAACATACAGTTACTACGAGAGACTACCTCACATGGCTGCCGGGATTGAGCATCACCATTCCCATGAAGGCTTCGCAGCAGCTTCATATTTCCTACAGCCGGCGCATGACAAGACCTAACTTTGCACAGTTAAATCCATTCCGGTTTTATAACAGTCCGCTTAATTATTTTGTAGGTAACCCGTACCTGCAGCCATCCACTACACAAATGTTAAACATCGCCTATACCAGGAAAGCGCTGCAGGTATCCCTGCAGGTTGGAAGAGAGTCGGACCCGATGACCCGTTACCCGGAATACGACAGTGTTACCAATGTGCTGCAATACCTGGGCAAAAACCTTCCCTATAACGACTTTGCCGGCATTGAAATAAGTTTTCCGCTGACGGTTAACAAGTGGTGGCGGATGAGTCATAATATCAGGGGCGGGTATAAAAAAGAACAAACACCCTATCATGGCGTCACCTACGCGATACCTATATTCGACTACAATTTAACCGGCAGCCAGGTATTTACTTTGCCGCAGCAGATCACCATCGATATCTCGTATTACTACCGCTCGCTGAGTGGTACGGGGTTGTATGTGTCCAGGTCTTTAGCCAGCGTGGATGCAGGCATCCGGAAAAGCTGGTTGAAGGGAAAATTCAACACCGGGATCAATTTTTATGATATGTTTGATACCTATCGCGTAAGATATATTTTCCGGGAGAAAAAAATTATTGATAATGCTTTCACACACTGGGTTGGCGCCCGGAGAGCCGCTTTAACGCTAAGCTACAGCTTTGGAAAATCTACCCACAGCAGCAAGCAGCGCGCAAAAAATGAAGAAGAAAACAGGGCCGGGATATAAAAATGTCTATTTATTACCTGCAACTGTTTTGTATCTCTTCTCCAGGATATTAATAACCGTATTTTTCAGATCATCATACTTAACATCATCATTAAACCCGATACCGTAATTAAAATGTGTTCCACCCTTCGACCCGCAAAGAATATACTTCGGGCCGCCCATTTCCACGGAAATGGGCGAATATTCCGTTTGTATAGTGAAATCCACATTTCCTATGGAATCAAGAACATAAAATATCTGTTTGTTATAAATCCTTTTGGAACCTTCTTCATATCGTTCAAAAGCCTGGATGGATTTGTCTTTCCACTTAAACTGGTCAAAGCAGAACATATCTTCCATGTTTTCTTTTAGCCGTCCTTGTTTGTGCGCATCATATAAACCGGCCCTGTACACCTTTGCCTTTTCATAGGTTTTATTATGATAATACACCTGGATCAGCTTTGCATAGGCATGATAATCTGATGAATCGGACTGGATCACCGCGAGAAAAGCTGTTTCTGCTTTATCATAGTTGCCGCTTAAAGATTCAATCTGGCCGATGTTAAACCACGACTTAGTATATCCTTCACTGCCACCGGGAAGCTTTGTTGTATTGTAATGAAGCGCCTCCAGCGCTTTTGCTTCCTGGCGCAGACTAAAGTATACCTGGGGAACCATCAGGAACGGGCGCTCACCGGGACTGTTCTTTTCTCTTGCCGTTTTATAATTTTCAAGCGCCGATTCATAAAGATGAAGATTATAATAAGCATCACCCAGGCCGCTGTAATACTCCGCAGTATCAGGTTTCAGGGCAATAGCAGCCTTAAAGCATTTAATTGCCTGGTCAAACTGCTGCATGTAGTTCAGCGTAGATCCTTTTATAAAATGCGGCCTGTGATCATTGGCATCCTTAGCAATAGAGAGATCCATAAACTTCAGGCAGCTATCATCTTCCTGTTTCATAAAATACGCATAACCCACGTAGTACAATGCTGCCGCAGACAGCCGTTCCGGCGCCGGAGCGTATTGCCCGATAACTGCATCAAATTGCTTACTGTCTGTTAACTTCTGTAATACAGCAGTAGTGCTATCCTGGGCAAAGGCGGTTGCCCCCAGGAAGGTTAGCAGTATGGTTACGATGATCCTGTTCATAAATATGTTATAAGCCGTTAATTAGTTTCTGCACACATATCCAGGTAACGCCGGTGATCCGCCGGCTCAATATCAGCCGTGCTGAATACTTTCTTTGCTACTTCAAACGCATAAAAGGAGGAGGATATTTTTTCTCCTTTAAAATAGTAATCCTTCTTATCCTTCGCAAATGCCTTATATACGGGATGTACTTTAAAAGAAGGATGGTCTGCCACCAGTGGATCGAGGTTGTATCGATAGTAGTAAACCTTTTTCCCGTCGGTGATATACTTTGAGCCTGCGTATACCTTCATACTCCCGGGCTTTACTTTATAGATCGGAAAGATCTGATAATAGAGTATCTGCCCGTTCAGGAAATATCCTCCACCGATCAACGTAATATTCTTTTCCTCCAGGTCGGTAGGAACGATATTGGTTCTGTCGTACATATCTCTCATTACAACAGATAAATTTTTCCCATCTCTCACCAGGTAGCTTCCGCTCATAGAATCCAATACGGTTATTATTCCAAACGTCTTCCGGTCCATTACGGTTACATGATCAACATAGTCGCCTACAGGGCCGAAATCGGGCATAAAGTAAATGTTCTTTTCATCGGCTCCTATCACTGATTTTAGTTTTGGGAAAAGATTGAATTCGGGATACAGGCTATCGCGGCTGCCGAGGCAGAAAAAAGAAGCAGGATTGGCTTCCTGTACGATGCTTTTGTAAAAATAAACCTGGAATTTATCTTTTGAAAAAGCCCCGCCCAGGTACCTGAAGGAAGCAATATCTTTAGGCTTTAATGTTTGGCTCCGGCTTCCGCGGAGCCCGAATGCGCTCGTACTGTGAAAGGTTACTTCTGTATCTCCCACATCTACTGTGAGATTGGATTGTGCAAAGAGACAAACAGGCACACAACAAAAAAGAAAAGCAAGCCAACGGAACATAGATTAATATTTATTGGGGAAATTTTAAGCAATAAATATACTGGATTCTTCCGGTGCCCGTTATGAAGTGAGATAATAAAATTACAGGATAAATTTATGATAGATAGGAAGAAAGGGACTATTTTTTACAAAGTAGTCCCTTCTTAAAATAGACAGCCCTGACGGCATCGCCAGTCCATGTCAGGTGGTCTTCAGTGTGTGTTACTGTCGAACCGGCGGCGGCAGGTAACTACCTCCTGGCATATTTAACATGCCTTTTCCCTTTACGCTCACTACCACAACTCTTTATTGCAGCAGCCGAAGGTGATTTGAGGGCGGCTCCTGAAAGCCGCCCCCGATCGCCCTGCCATCCGGGCTTGGAATGTTTATAATCAAAGCACTAACCTGATGTCAACATTCATTCAGGACACTTACCATCCTGGATTTTGACCCAATTTTGGGTTTAACGTGGTTTCATTTGTCGGGATAGGCAACAGATAATCCCGTTTCAGATTGAATCTATACCCCTGATCCATGGCCCCATAGGTCTTGTAAGGGTCAATATATCCTTGTGCATTAACGGGGACAGTAGCCAGCGCCCTGAGAAAATCGGCTGTGGCACCGGGATAGTTTTCCCATTGTTTCCGGTATGCTCCCAAAGGGCGCTTGCCAACAAGCAGCTCATCTGCTGCCGCCCAACGGAAAATGTCATCTATCCTGAACCACTCTGCCGCCAGTTCAATTTTGCGCTCCCTGCGAATTTCATTCAGGATAGGCGATAGCGTAGGAAACTCCCGGTTGGGATCTGATGGAATATTAGCTAATTGTAATAAGCCGTTAGACATACCTACCCGTTTGCGTAAAGCATTAACCGTTTTGTCTATGTCGGATTGGGAGATGGTTCCCAGTTCAGCCTGGGCTTCTGCATATGCCAACAAAATTTCCGCATAGCGTATGTATATATATCCCTGTGTACTTTGAGATGCATTGAATTCTGTATAGTCTCCGGTATGCCCTTTATACACCTGATAGCCGGTGGAAGTGTTATTAGCGCCATTGATCTCGAAGGTGGGCGTTGTAAAAAAGAGTTTGGTTTCATACCATTTCACATGTTTACCATCATCCACCCAAATCGTTTGGTTCAACCGGGGATCACGATTGGTTACAACATCTTTTAAAGTGCGGTCCCCGGCATATAACGGGCTGCTTGCAATAGGAAGACCATCCAGGCAAAGGTAGGAGTCCACCATGCTTTTAGAAAGCCCCATGCCTGCGCCGTTTACAGAATAACGGGTCCAGGTGTGAGTCACCTGGTCAGCTACCGAATATTTGTGCCACAAGAGTACTTCCTTGCTGGCAGCGTAATCTTTCCTGTTAAATAACATCCAATAACCATCTTGTACCCCGATATTGTCCAGCGCCGGGAAGCCATTAGTTTCAGACATGCGGATCAGTTCTCCGGCAGCAGCCGCTGCTTTCTGAATAAATTTGGTGCCATTGGAACCAGCTACTTTGAAGGGCGTTCCTTTCTGACCATGATATTTTTCCCAGGTACCTTCATACAGTGCGATTCTGGCTTGTAAAGCTAATGCCACTTCTTTGGTGACATGCCCCGTCCAGGAACTACCTCCTCTGACAGGAAGATAATTGATGGCATTGTCCAGATCTAATAAGATAGAATCCACCACCTGGTTGCGGGGTAGTCGTCCCGCATAAAGCTGATCTGATGCCGGAGACAATGTTGTGGACGACCAGGGCAGATCTCCAAATTTCTTCAGCTTGTCAAAGTAGAAAAGCGCACGGAAAAATAATGCTTCGCCTACGTACTCCTTCACTTTATCCCAGGGAGCATTCACCTTCTTATAATGATCCATAAAGTAATTGATATTACGCAGTACAGCCCAATCATCCGCAGACCAGCCGCCGCCGGAAGAAGGAACAGTAGCCTCACCATTCATGCGTCTATTGTAATTGATCCCTATATTGGTTTCGCTACCATCGGCGGCATCAATAGTATAAGGGCCGGCTCCCCAGGCTCTGCGTGAGGGCAACAGGGCATCCTGATTATAAAAATTGTTCACATATAGCTTTAGGTCATTGGGGGATTTCCAATAGTCTGCGTCGCTGATATTGGCCAATGGTAAGCGTTCTAAAAACTTGTCGTTACAGGCAACCAATAGTAGTATTAAGCTTGCCCATGCGTATATAAATCGTTTCATACTTATATCGTTGGATAATTAAGAAATGGCTAGAATGTTACATTGAGTCCCATAGCCCAAACTCTCTGCAACGGATAAACCCGGCCATCTGTGGACGAAAATTCCGGATCCATCGTGTGCAACAGCTTGGTGAAGGTGACCAGGTTTTCAATGTTCAGGAAAAAGCGCACTTTCTGGCTGTCTATAGCGCGAAGTATATGCTGCGGCATGGAATAGCCCAATTGAAGGTTTTTGAGCCTTAGATAAGCCGCGCTTTGCACATATCGTGTCTGTGGCTGCGAATTTTTCTGCATCTCACCTCCCATGTAGAATTTTGGATAGTAGCCATTGGGTGTTTCGGGTGTCCAGCGGTCGTATTGTGCGGTAGTCAGCATTCCCGTATATAAATCGCCTGTGATACCCCAGAAATAAGCTCCATCCCAAACGTTGGCGTTGGAAAAGATGGCGTCCCGTTTACCAACACCCTGCAGGAAAACAGTGATGTCAAATGATTTGTATTGAGCGTTCAGATTCAGACCGAAAGAATAACGGGGAGTGGTATTGGCTATAACACGACGGTCTCCGGGGTTTTCCAATGTATTGTTGCCCCAGTTGATGATGCCATCACCGTTAAGGTCTGCATAACGGATGTCGCCCGGGCTCCAGCGGCTATAGATCTTGTTCTGATTCGGCGCAGTGGCTATTTCATCCTGGGACTGGAAAAACCCTTCCGTCTGATACCCCCAAACATCCCCAAACTTACGCCCTTTGTACCAGGTGGTGTTCAGCCCTGCCGGATTGGGATAGCGAAGTACTTTACTCTGATAGTCGCTGAACACAACATCCACTCCGTATTGTACATTTCCAATCCGGTCTTTCCAGCCGATGGTAAGGTCGATACCCCTGGTCTGCATCGCTGCGTTATTGACTTGTGGGGCAGCCGTACCCAACAGCGCAGGCAAGGCATCTGCAGGGCCTACAAAGTCATCTGCCGTACGTTGGTACCAGTCGAAAGATGCGGTCAACCGGTTGGATAATGCGGTGATATCCGTTCCAAAATCCAACGTCTTCACCGTTACCCATGTAAGCGATCCATCGATCAATGGAGGCTGACTGATGAATGCTTCTTTACCACCGGAAAATAAATACTGGCTACCGGTAGGCACTACACTATTGAGTGCCGGATAAAAAGGATAATAATTGCTGGCAAAACTCTGATCGCCCAGCTGTCCATATGATGCACGTAATTTGAACGAATTGGCTACCCGTGCTATAGGTTTCCAGAACGATTCATTCGATAGTACCCATCCTGCCGATATACCCGGATAGAATTTAAAACGCCGGTCTTTCAGAAAACGGGATGTACCATCATATCGTCCGTTAAACTCAACAAGATATTTCTCTTTATAATTGTAATTGATACGTCCAAACCCGCCACGGATAGCAAGCTGCGAGGCATTGTCTGTCAAGGAAGGAGTTGTCCCATAGGTGAGGGATAAAGATGGAATATCATTGGAAAATAAAAACTGATTACGACCTCCCATAGACAGGTTATCATAAAGCTCCTGTGTGAAACCGATCAAACCTTTCACGGCATGTCCGCTCCACTCATTTTCATAAGATGTAAATGTATTGATCGTATAATGGTGGTTCCTGTTATACTGTCTTTCAAAACTGTTGGGAGCGTAGAGAGGTTGCTGTGAACCGCTTGGACGGGTCACATACACTGTTTTGTTATGCCGGCTCAGATCAAAGTACGAGCCATCAAATGTGTAATTGGCAGTAATGTTCCAACCCCGCAGAGGATTTATTACTAATTCACCCGTAATAAGTGCCTTATCATTATTCGATTTAGTACGGGCGCCATTTACAAGCCCCTCCATCCGGTTTTCAGAAGCAAAACTGCCGCCAGGAGTATATAACGGTTCAGTAGGCCAGTTGCGTGCAGCCAAGGTCTGCATCCAGTTACTTTCTGCGGTGGGGGTTTCCGTGGCACCTCTGGAGAAAGATCCTCTGAAATTGAAGTTCATCCAGCTTGTGATAACAGAAGAGAGGTTGGCGCGGACATTATACTGGGCATATGTGTCAGTTGCATAATTGTACATCCCATTTTGTTGAATATACCCCAGGCCTACATAGTAGCGTGTCTTGTCTGTCCCTCCGGATACACCGAGATTATGCTGCTGACTGAACTGTACTTTTTTGTACAGGATATCAAACCAATCATTATTTGCGTTGGCGTTACCCCACTCGAACCAGGCATCGGTGCCCGGAGTCGGATTGGCAATGGTTTCATCCGTGATTTTACCATCCAGGTATTCCTGGATACGTCTGAGGGCATCATCATTAAATGGTTTGGTCACTCCTGCGTTGGCCGCTGCTTCATTGTATAAATTGGCAAAATCAATTGACTTCATATACTTTGGCAGGTTGATGGGTTCCATTAACATCAGGTTATTGTTATACGTGATGGTAGGTTTTTGTCCTGCTTTTCCTTGCTTTGTTGTGATAATGACCACCCCGTAGGGGGCACTGGAACCGTATATGGAAGCAGAGGCAGCATCTTTCAGCACGCTCACACTCTCTACATCGTTCATGTTGATCGTATTAATATCCACTCCGGGCACACCATCTACAACAAACAAGGGAGCCTGAGAGGAAGTAGATCCATTGGAAGAGAAACCAGTATATCCCCGTATGTTAAATGACGGAGCCTGTCCGGGAGCACCACCGCCGGCGGAGCTGATATTAAGATTGGAAACAGCTCCCTGTAAGGCATGACCGAGTGTTAGTACAGATCTGTTCTCCAGTCTTTTACCGGATATCTGGGATACAGCACCTGTCAGATTAATTTTTTTCTGAGTGCCGTAACCAACTACAACAACTCCTTCCAGGTCCGTTAAGATTACCTTTAGTACAATATCAACCCGAACATTATTGGTTACAGCAATCTCTTGTCTTTTATACCCCAATAAATTGAATATCAAAACTTCTCCGGGAGAGGCATCAATCTGGTATCTGCCAGAAGCATCACTTACAGCAACGCGGTTGGTTCCTTTAACTACAATTTGTACACCTGGAAGATAGCCGCCTGCACTATCTTTAATCACCCCCGAGATTAAATGCTGTTGGTTGGGTTCCAGTGTAACCTTTTGCAAACCTGGTTCAACCCTCTTTTTAATAAGTATGTTCTTGTCTACGATTTTATAGGTGATCGGGAGGCCTTCTAAACAACCTTCCAATACTTTTTCGATAGGTGCATTCTGAAATGATAAACTGACTTTTTGTTTCTTTAATTCCACATCGTCGTAGAGAAACAAGTAACCCGTTTGCTGCTCAATAACCTTGAATACCTTTTCCAAAGGCGTGTTACTTACCTTAATGGACACGCTCTGCGCCAGACTTTTAGCACTGACCTGAATCAACATGACTAAAGTAAGGCCAACTATTACCTGAAATCTCATAATAAATTTCCGATGAAGGTGTTTGCCCAAAAACAACCATCCCGACCAGACGGTGGTTGTATGAAATCTGAATTTCATTAACTTTGTATTGTTTGAGTTGATATTTAATTAGTACACTAATCTTTTGAATGATCGCTCATACGCTTGCGTCTTCTGATTGCAGTCAGAAGACGTTTTTCATTGAGCTTAGGGCGGTTTTTAAGTTTCTCGTTCCATAAGCTAATTGATTTTTCAGGTGATAGATGCAACTACTTTATTCAATGACAATACGTTTAACACCGTTATCTGTCTCAATCCTACAGTTCAGATTATAGAACGATAAGATCTCAAGAACTTTGGAAGCATTGGTATTACGATACACTTCTCCGGATAAGCGTACGTTAGCAGCTTTACCTTTAAATACCACGTCTATATTATACCAGCGGGAAAGTTGCCGTGCAACGGCATATATATCAGATTGATTGAAGTTGAGTTTTCCATTTTTCCAGGCAATAGCATCCGATACATCTACCTGAGCCACAGATAGCCGACTGCCGCTATCGAGCGTGGCCTGCTGCCCTGGTTCCAGGACAACATTCCGGTATCTGTCTGTCTCAACTATTTTGACGGTTCCTTCTGCCAAAGTCGTTTTTACACTGGGATCATCATCATAACTGCTAACATTAAAATGTGTGCCCAGTACTTCTACAACCTGACCTTTGGAGAGCACTTTAAATGGTCTGTTGGCATCTTTGGCTACTTCAAAATATGCTTCTCCCTTTAACTCGACTAAGCGTTCGTGAGATGTTTTGCTAATTTTATAGGTAAGCTGTGAAGCTGCGTTCAGCCAAACTTTTGATCCGTCTGGTAAGGTAAGTTGGAATTGTCCACCGCGTGGGGTTTTTAAGCTATTGGACACCGGGGTTTCCGCCTCCTCTCCCTTTGATTCAGTAGCCACATAGGTCAACTGGCCATTCGCATTTTTATAGATGGTACTACTTCCTGCTTTGGCAATAGCTCCGTTAGATTGATCATCCAATGCTATTTCGGTCCCGTCCCCAAGCCGCAGCGTGGCTATATTTCTACCGGGCGCGATATCTGCAGCATTGGAAAGCAGCTTATTTGTTTCCGGGGGGTTGCCGGAAGACCTGTAATTAACATAGAAATAAGTTCCAATGGAGATAGTAATCAAAACAGCCGCGGCAGCGGCTACTGCCGGATATCTAAATGGCTTTCTCTCCTTTCTGAGAGACTTTACTAACCGGGTTCGGACTTCTATGAGATCCTCTTCCAAATCCTCCTCATTAACCGCGGCTTTCTTTGACTCCAACAGCTCGTACCATAGTTCCACCTGCGCACACTCCTCTGGAGTACAGTTTCCTGCCAGATAGCGTTTCAACAGATCCTGCATATTATTTTGTTCCATACTTATCACAATATTGCTGTTTGCATAAGTATAGTACAATTAGTACATCGATGGGCGTAAAGAAAATTAAAAAAAATGTTCAGTCAGGCAAATGCTCGATAGTATTAATAAGGGGCCTAATTTAACACGCAACGACTTTAAAGCGTTATTGACATGTTTCTTAACCGTAGCTTCCGAAAGGCCTAACTGCATGGCTATCTCCTTGTGAGAAAGGTGATGCTCCCTGCTCATGCGAAAAACTTCCTGCATCTTTTCGGGTAATGAAGAAATTTCGCTTTCAATTATCCGCTTAAGTTCATTTTCGCGGGCTAAATAATCTGCAGAACTACTTTTTATAGGTGTCGAAAATTTGAGCGAATCTAAATAGGTAGTTTGTACCTTCTTGTGAACAATACGCTTTATGACCATATATCGCAGGGTGGCATGTAAATATCCCGCTAATGGCGTATCTACTGTTAGTGAATGACGATTTTGCCATAATGCAACAAACACATCTTGTAATAAATCTTTGGCTTCGTCATTATTATCCAATTTCTTACTCCCTTTTATATACAAACCTTTTGCATGTCTGTTGTATATTTCCAGGTACGCCAAATGGTCGTCTTCCAGCAGGAGTCCAACCAGGTCTTTATCGCAATATGTTTGATAATCAACAGCTTTCACAAATAAGATTATTGGTCGCCCATTAGCCACTTTACGAATTACAGATACACCTTAAGATAAGGATCTCTTTTAAAAACTTCTCCGTTTTAATAAATAGTACGTTGAATCAGTGCCTGGGCGTAAAGAAATTTTATTTTTTTTGGTTCAATATTTTATGACGTCAGTCCTGATGTGGTTACTGCCCTTTTACATTTTTCAAAACTAATCACAGTTCATGTAGGTAACGACAGAGGGTGTATTAACAAAGTATTAAGTCTACTTTATTCTAAGCTGGTACAGGATTAGATTTGATGAGTCATTACTAATTAGCATATGCTCAAGGTGTTGATATAGCTATTTCTCATGTAGTGCCTAAAGAAGTATGGCCCCTTACACTTTTGCCCCTATAAGAAAGCCCTTATTTCCCGATATACTAAATAATGAGAATATTTGGAAGATCCGGGATGAGCAAATACCTTAGCACTGCCCACATAATTTATGTAAAAACGTTTAAACCACAGCCTTTGACTCAAGATCCACTCAATCACGGTCCTGTTACCCGTAAAGAAATACAAAATAAAATTGATCAATATGGCTGCTATATCGTATTGGTTGAGCCAAATGATTATTTGCCAGGCTACGCATATACTATCGGGTTGCACCAAAAATTCAAACATCCGGAGATCATATGCTTTGGGTTATCAACAGCCCTCTTAGGGGATTTATTAAATAATGCTTGTGCGTCAATAATAAATGGTAGTCCGCTAAATGCAGGCGTACTATATGACGAGTTCATAAAAAACTACCCCATACAATTCCTGAATGTAAATAAATCATATTATTCAGACTACATGGCAATATGCAATATTTTCTATCGTACAGATGATTACCCTGCACTGCAAATCGTATGGCCGGACAAGCAATCATTATTTCCCTGGGAATCTGGGTTCAATCCCGATTGGAAATTTAAACAGCCACTCCTTGATAGAAACACGGATTTTAGATTCTATGAAGAGAGAAACGTAGCGATATTTACAACTAGCCAGGTTTTAGAGGGAAAGCCGATTTTGTATGTTTACCACAATAACGATGGGGCATGGCAGTTTCATAGTGAGAAAGAGCCAGATCTTAAAGATTCGAAACTGGTTAGTCTTGAAAAAATAACCAAAATCGACCCCAGTGTGAATGAACTTTACCACCTGCCTTTGGGAAAAAGCGCCCGGCGAGAGTCTATCAATGATCCGTGGGATTGGGAATAACGCTAAGGAGTTATTTCAAAATTCTTGCGGAATTTCCAAAGCTATTCAAAAGTCCCTATAATTGAAATTCAGGCAGATTGGCATCTACTACCATTTTTCAAAGTTTGTTCCCTTTAACCAGTAGTCATAAAAATCTATCATTTCATTTATTTCCTTTTTCTTAAGAAGATAGTCCTTCGTTTCTACCTGATGGTTTTCCCTACGCAAATTCAATTCCTTCATTTCCAGCCTCTTCAAGTGTCTTTTCTTGACGTTCTCATAATGCTCAAAGGTTTTCTCCTGGGCCTCGAGATACTCTTTACTTGATAAATAGCTATTATTCTGAAGCTCCACTCTTTCCAGGGAAGGTCCTCTTCTTTCTCTGTATGGAACAGTTTGGCCAAATTGAAATAGTGGCTTCTGACGAATGTACTGATCAAATCCCTCACAGGTAAATTCAATTTCACCCCGTTGAGTAACAATTAGCCATATAGTTTTATCCTCTTCCACTTGTCTTTCTATATAGTCAATCTCAAAAACATCTTCCATTGCTATTTCAAAGTCGAAAGAAAGGATTTTCGCTTTTTTAAAAACCAATGTTGCAGGTGCAACCCAGAATGTAAAAGGTAACCCCTCGAGGTCCGGCTGATTCCATTTGAAAATATAGTCAATATCAAATTCAAGGTCTTCTTTTAGGGCCATCTTATAAATCTGCGAATCATGCCAGCCCATAATTTCAAAGTCCTTTTCCGTCCAAATACTCTTTTCTAGGTCATAAGACATCCCTATCATACTCATGGTTATTAAATATAAACACAAATTGAATTTGTAATTCGCGAACAGGAAACAAAAACTAATTCCTAAGATTTATAAGATTTACTACAACTTTTATCATCATCTCTTTTTCATCCGGTTTCGACTCTGCTATCATAAGCGTAAGCGCAACTAAGGCATTGTCTGCGATCTTTTTTGAGCCATCAAAATGATATAAAATTCCATTTTTCCCTAAAAACCAAACAAATAAGAATGCAGCTATCCGCTTGTTCCCATCCGAGAAGGAATGATTCTTGGTAACAAAATATAAGAGGTTCGCAGCTTTCTCCTCCACGCTCGGATAAAGATACTGACCGCCAAATGTCTGGTATATAGCCGCAAGTGATCCCTGGAAAGATTCGTCCTTTTCATTTCCGAAAAGCGAACTACCGCCAAATTTATCGCGTAGCCCTCTAATAGCGTCCATTGCAGAATGATAAGTGATTTCAAAAATATTCTCCGGCGAAGTAGCCTCAATCTGCAATACCTGATGATCATATTGATCCAGTACATCCAGAGCGTAAGTATAATCGGTAATAACTTTAAGCAAACCAATTGCTTCATCAGAGTTCAAAATCTGATTCTCTGCGACCTTTCCTAACAACTTAACTGTCTGTTTCAACTCATTGAGCTGCATTGACTCTTCCTGAAAACGTTTCCTATCAATAGCATAACCGTATGCTATATAATCTTTCAAAACTTTGTTGGCCCAAATACGAAACTGTGTTCCGCGGATGGAATTAACCCTATATCCTACAGACACAATCATGTCCAGGTTATAATGATCCACCAGGCGTTTCACCTCTCTTTTACCTTCCTTTCGAACTATTTCCATTTTGGAAACAGTTGAATCCAATGGCAACTCCTTTGTTTTATGGATGTTAGTAATATGTTTAGATATAGCAGGAACTTCAGTTCCAAAAAGCTCGGCAATTTGTTTTTGATTTAACCAGATAGTATCATTTACCAGCTTAACATCAATTACAGTTTCACCATCAACAGTTTGATAAATTAATATTTGATTCTCCTCCATATAAATATTGATTTATAGTATTTCTATCAACGACGCTAAATTACCATCTGATATGACTCAACTTCTAAATGAATGTATCTGCATATAAAGATTAACATATTCATTAGACAGCCAACATCTCATTACAATGTTCGCATATCTTTCTTATTCTGATATTACTGCTCATGTGGGATTATTTAAAACAGGAATACGGATTACAAGAGAGTCTTTACTTAAATCTGAAAGGATACAAAAATTCAAAAATCCGCAGAAAATAACCCTGGCTACGATGCTCTGCTACATTGCGTTTGGAAAGAATATGAAAATAGAGAAAAGTATAGAAAGGGCTTACTTCCCGATACAGACAGATAGAATGGTCTGTGGTGGTGTGTTTGAGAGGAGGAGGTACAAAAAGGTACAAACGAATTAAGAGTTTATCACATTAATGATTCAATATTTCTGTAGACATCCCAATTAGCTGCAATGTTAATATCATTCATCCTATTATTTCTTTGTGCTAAGGTCAAAGGCACTTTCCATGTATTCGATGTCTCCTCTGGAAATACCCATCGTCTCCGCTACTTGTCGCCAAGTACTGACAGATCGAATTATTTCATCCATTAACGTTTTGGCTTCTTGGTTACTTAATCTGAAAGCGCTTGCTTCTTGTAACGCCAAGTCTAAACTTAGAATACCGCTATCCTCAGAAATATTTAGCTTTAAATGCTCAGAATATAATACTGGATTAATATCATAAGCAGGAGATAAAACCCAACCCTCTGACGTTAACAAAAAACCATGATTACGTAAATGATCATCAGTATTGGAGACACAAATGTTAAAAACCATCCTTTTCCAGAGTTCTTTCATGTTTTCATCAGGATTCGCCCCGGACTTCATGATGAACTCGGCAATATGTTGGTAAGAAATGCCGTCGTTTCCATCTGCACCATCAGTCAATCCTAATAATGTCATTGCAGAGGCAAAATGTATTCTCCCATCCTCTGTACGGTCAAAGCGTTTTGTAAGATAGGTATGATGCCGTGCCGTGTATTGCTCAGCCCTCCCGACTGCTATATTTATGCCAGCGCCATTTCCCAGCTGCATTACTACAGCCTCCCAAATTCCAATATCATACTCATCAAACCGGCTAGGGAATTTTGCAATCCATAAATGCCCATTGGTGTCAGTTATACTTGCTTTGGGCCTAGCTCCCCCAAGAGAGGTACCAGGAGCCAATAATATTCTCATCCATTCTCCAAATCTTGGATTTTCACGGGCATTGTCTTGCTCTATTTCTAGACTTGCAGCCTCTAATGTTCGAAGATTATGTATTGGAGGTGCAGCACGTTCAAAACTACTGTCCAAAAATGGACCATCCGGATCTAACTTAAACCGTATTCCGCCCATTCTTGGAAAGTCTGCTACTCCTAGCAAATAATCACTTTCAAAAAGCTTTGTAGGCGCTCGTTTCTCCAATCTAGCATTATAACTTTCCTTTCTTTCCATTAGAACCCTGCCCCATCTGTCGGGTGCAGAATCAGTAAAAATACCAAAGCTAGACTTTTCTTCTCTTGTGAATTGGGGGCCATTATACAGCCCCAAATCAGGATCAAGACTTAAAGCCGGTCCTTCTTTCAACCACTGTTCATCATAGGTAAAAGAAAATATATCGCCTTCCCGTCCAACATCCGCCCTCAATTGTCCCATAAGACGTGGCCCATTGATGCCAATCCAGTCTGCATACACCCATATATTCTTCGCAGCTCTCATGACTTTTTCATTCTATTAGGCTTCATTATCCTGCCCTTCATACCAGAAGCTTTTCTAGCGGGCGCCAATTTAGCCTGTAAATACTTTGCGTCCTCTAACTTTCTACCCAATAAATCATCTGAAGCCACTTTATTAATGTCTTTCTCAAGTCCTAATACAAAAAGTACTTGCATATAAGATCCAATCGCTACCCCTGGGTCACCTCTTTCAATATTCCATAAAGTAGATCGGGCAATACCAGACCTCTCGGCTACTTGTTCTGCAGTAAGCTTCCTACGCTTTCTTGCTAAACGTAGATTCTGACCTAGCTCTTTAAGTAACTTCGCATTAGTAGGCAGTAATATGACTTTCTTGGAATTCAATTTTGTTTGACATTTCAAACAAAATTAACTTTTTTGCTTGAAATGTCAAACAGTTATTTGCTTTCGCATAATAATTTTGATCAGCATCATTTGAAAAAGTTAAGCATTCGAATGGTCTTAATTTGAATAAAGCAGAATTGAATGATTGATATTTCAAACATAGAAAAGCAAAATGTTTGAAATATCGAACAAATAATTTAATCCATATTTATCCTGCAATCATAAGAAATCTCTTATTTAAATGATTGATATTTTGAACATAATAGTACAAAACGTTTGAAATATCACACAATTCGCTTACTTGAAGTTCACTCTTAAGAGGTTAGGATTTGAAGTTAAGAGACGCAGGGGTGAATTAGAAAATTTACAGCTATGTACTGCTAACCAATCGAAATTACTAATTTTTTTAGCAAAAAAAATATCATATCTTTGATTCTAGTAGACATGAACGTTGACCAAGAATTGATTATAAATTGATTCGTCTTTTGGGCCAAGAAGTTAAAGAAATATCCATGCAACAGAATACTTGCTACTTTTCTGCTACACTTAAGGGCACAAAGCATCGAGAAAATAAGGACAACTTTTTAGTTATTGATGATCCGTTTTTTTTTCTCTTTGTAGTGTTTGATGGTGTAAGTTCAGCAAAAGAAAGTAAACAAGCCGTCGATCAAGCCAAAATGTACATCAAGGAAAACTATAAAGTTTACTTAAATCAAACTGTTAATATTAGAACCCTAATGTTCGATCTTAATACCGATTTAATAAATTCGAACTTAGCTGAACCATATTCTACATATTGTCTACTTTATTTGGAAAAAGCAAGTCAGCAATTGTATTATTCATGGTTAGGCGATTCGAGGATCTATACCATAACCAATCAATTTGTCGAAAAACTTACTGAAGATGACAGTATCTCTGAAAACGTTTTAACAAAGTTCTTAGGATCTCCTGAGCTAAGTATCGAGGACTTTCGACAGAAAAAGTGCGATAAGAAGGAGGGACACCTTCTACTATGCACTGATGGATTTCATACACTTTTTGAGTCAAATAAACTGAAATTTTTCAATACCTTTAATGGCAAATCTTTAAGCAAGGTAAAGGAACGTATTGTTTCGCTAGTTGAAGGGAACAATGTTGACGATTCTACGTTTATCTTCATAAAATAAGCCCTATGTTTGAAACAGAAAGTCAATTGGTTGATGTACTAAAAAAAAATTACAGGGCTTTTTGTCACTGGGATCCAAAAAAATTTGACACCAAAATACTTGAAGAGGTAGACCTTGGCTATGGAATCGCGGATCTAGTAATAAGTAAGTTGGCCGGCAAAAAGGAGCAATCTAATTTTCCACTCAATTACTTTGACGCTTTAGTGTATAAGATAATTGAAACGAACAAGTCTATTTCTTTTGAAAAATTGAAAGAAATCACCAAAGCAAATTCAAGTACAATAAATGGATCTTTGAAAAAACTCATTCAAGACAGCTATGTAGCCAAGTCCGATTCACTATTTGTATTCCACAAGACTTACAAAGCTGTGGCCATAGATTCAATCGCTATCGAAGCTAAATTAAAAAATTGGAAACGTGCACTGGACCAGGCCTTTAGATACAAATGGTTTGCAGATAAAAGTTATGTTGTTTTGGATAGTAACTACATAAAACCCGCGATTTCCAACATAAATGAATTTACAAAAATGAATGTAGGATTAGCAGAAATAAATCTGCAAGGAGAAGTTAAACTGCATTTTAAACCAATAAAGAGTCTCCCTATTGACTATAAAATGTGGATACTTCTTAATGAGAGATTGAAAATATTCAAAAACTCATCAGAAATGATTTCCATGTAACCAAATGATAATTTTTACTTTCATTTGTTAAATGTATCTTTTTTAATTCAAGTTGATGATATGCTTCAATAGCACTATCAATTTTTGAAAGCATAATGGATCTTCTCTTATTCAAATTGCTTTCTGAAGCAAGTTCCATAAGTAGTCGATCAATTGCCATCAAGTAGTTCTTATGCACCTCTGGCTTTTGGTTGCTCCAAGGATACCCTTCCACCAAAACAGTATCTGAAAAAATATTCCTTTCATTCTTTATAATATCTAAACCGCGGTTAAGTCTTACGAGATCTAGCTGCTGTGCCTTAACGAAATTTAGTAACTTTTCAGAGAAATACCAACCTTTTGAAGGGCCGCCATCCTCCTCTTCTGTAAAACGCTTGATTGAAAAATTCCGCAAATTCTCATACGTACCAATCGTCACATAGTCAATATCAGTAACTGATAAGAAAATAAGCGCATCCCAATTAGCGTAAGAGTAAATAGTTTCAAACTTCTGCTCTTTCAAAACTTTAAAAACAGTCGAAAGATTATATAGATACTTGAAATCAATGCTAATCTTCTGAAAAGCCTCTGGCTTGGCTTCACATGTTATATAGTAGCCATCGAATATTATGCTGATATCCGTCAAATGATATAATAAATCCTCCACAGAATCCTTGTCAATAATTGTATGGTTCGCTAAAGGTATTGTCATGTAATATTTAATACCGTCACGTCTATTAGAACTCAACCACTTGTTAATAGTCTTTATCATTGCAATGAAATCACCTGGCTTATCATTCTGATAATAAACTGGAATGATTACTCTCGAAAGTCCAAGTGTATCTATCTGATATGCTATGCCTCTCTTTATCTGGCTCTCAATCAACACATTGGTTTCCTCTTCCGAGTTTGGATTTGCAGAGGGATGAAAACTATATGTGCTTAATTTACCCTTAGATAACTTCCCCCCTTCCCTTTTCCCAAAATACTGTAAGTCAAAAAAAGATTTTTCTAAAATATCCTCGGTCCTATATCCACAAATTTTAGGACTTGCAAAAAAACCTTGGGGAAAGCTATAAGCACAAAATACAAATCCATCACCGATATCGTTTTGAAAGTGAGCATCAAGATTCCATTTATGAAAATGCCCTGCGAGATGTAATATTTCCATATCTTATATTAAGTTTGCTAAATCTTCAATTCGTCGAGGGCGATGCCCTGGACGGAACTTCATACTTTCAGTCAAGAAATTCTTCATTCCACAATCAGCGTCAATTATAAGCTTGTCATCTCCATCTTGGAACCTTTTGTGAATTTCCTCTACATTATTACCGAAAGGTAATCGTTGATGAAAAAGGAAGTAGGCTATTACGCCAATACTAAAAAAATCGGTCCTGTATGAAATCATATCTTTCCGATTAAAATATTGTTCTGGTGCAGCCCACTTCCAGGATCCAGGCTGCAAGCCTCCTGTCCCTGTTATTGACAAATCACCCAAATCTCTTGCTATCCCGAAGTCAAGAATCACAGGCGAACCATCCGGGCGAATAATTATATTTAATGGTTTAAGATCTCTATGAACATATTGATCTTTCCAAACAGGCGTCAATATTCTAAACAATCCAGCAACTAACTCTCTGACTGTCAATGTATTCTCCTTATAATCGCTAGTTATATTCTGTAATGTAGTGCCCTCGATGAACTCCTCAAAAATTATTGTCTCGCCGTGATATTCACTTGTTTCAAAAACTTTGGGGATACCGTCAAGTTCCTTATACTTCTCATAAATCTTCATTTCTCGATCAAACCGTTCATCTTTCGGACCATGAATTATCTTCATGACCTGACTCCTACCCTTTCTAACTACAAAATAAACTGCTTTCTGTCCTCCCGATTCAGGGGATTTAAAAAAACTCTCGATACCATAGCAATCCAGAAACTCTTTATTAAAAGACCTTGATGACATTAATAGCAATATTTAAATTGTATTAGGGAATACCGCGATTTTATTTTTTGTTTTAGTTGCGATACGGGGCTAAGTACTCAATACTAGCAAATATAAAAAAAGATGTGTTTTTGTCAAAATTGTCATTATAATACCTCTATATAGACCTTCGACTACAAAACAAATTATGCCAATAAATATCGCAAATTCAGTTACACCAAAACCTTCAGGTCCATCTCCTTGTTGTGCTAAACAACATCTATGCAATCACTGATTCATATTCGTATACCACGAGACACTGTTCTCTAATTGCTGCGTATTCGTTTTACAGATATAATTAAAAAAAGTGGCATTCTCGATACAGAAAGTAATACTTTTTGATAATAAATCACTTATATAGCATAAAACATAAAATAGGATAACAGCAAGCTAAAAACATACATAGCTTAGAAGAATCGAAATTATCGTTGTCTAATGAACTAAATTGCAATTTTTCATTTTCTTTAAGCCTAGGCTGGGCTATTTACTTAATGAAATAAAATCCTCCCTTATCAAAAACGCAGAAGCTGAATATTGATCAACCAGTGCATTCAGAATACACAGAAAGGAATTCCTGAATTCAGCATTATTACGAATAGCAGTTCTCATCCTTGGATCATAAAATATTCTCGTCGAAAGCTTCTCAAAATAATATATATCGTCTCTTTCTTCAAGCACCTGATATTTCAATAATCCAGCTAACCAAGAAATACCATCTGGCATAAGTTCGTTATATCCAACACCGGAAAGAAGCTTTCCAGTTGCTTTAAGTGTTCCGCTATGTTTAATCAGAGGCTCAAAAAAACACTTCTTTCCCTTTATTCCTTTCCAATTTTTCCCGTCGGAGCCCCAATATGAATAATCCAAAAGCAATATGTCGGTAATGTATCCCTTAGTTGATTCAAGAGTTTTTGAGGACAAATAATTCCACAATATCCAGAAGTTCGGAATTAGCTCTTCGTCTTGAATCGTGAATGTTAGCATCAATTCCAGGCATCTTCTCACAATATCAGAAGTACGTCTTCTATATCGCCTATTTTGAGAAAGCGTTAAATTGAGTAATTCATTTAGCTTCTCTATGGCAATGCTGCTCTGTTGTACCAGAAGATACATTGAAAAATGCTCCTCAAACTTTTGAAGTGTCTCGTAATGAATTTTATCATTACCAAACATATCTTTGGCATCTATATTTTTGCCCACATAGCTCAGTATATAAGAATAATAATCATGCAGACTTACATTCGTCGTATTCTCAGGAATTAAAAAAAGTGCCTCCATCAAATGAAAGGTAGAAATGGAAGTAGTATCCAATTCATCTACTTGAAATTCTATGGACTCTTCTGTCACCTCGGTAATAATCTCAAGAACCCGATCATCATATTCTGTGATGATGGCCTGTAGATCGTCTATTTTGCGGTCTTTTCTCAAAAACTGGAATTTCAGAATTTTTAAAAATCTATTCCAGTACATTTTTAAGTTTTTACTTTCTACAACTGCCGCTCTTGAATAACTCTGCGATCCGTAAGCATGAATGATTCTGGACCGCAAGTGCGAAATCTTTGAATAACGAATAAGTCCGATAACACAAGAAAGAGCAAAACCAGGAGAGTGTGACCATAAGTCACCTTTAAATTTCCTAATTAACTTGTCTCTTTCCAGTTTATTGTCAATGAGTATCAAAGAGACAAAAAGATATTCTCTAGCTTTTCTAAGATTCTCACCAGTCAGCTTATACGCGAGCTCAACTAAGGCGATAAGTGCCGCGTCTATTTCAAACGCACCGAAAGCTGGGTCGGAATCCAGTTCAAAATGCTTTCCAATGTTCTTAATTTCATATCCAACTATTGATAATACACGATCAATGCACCAATTCACTTGGATTTCGTTTAGTAATTCAAAATAATCCCGGATTCCTATTGCGGCAAGAGCTGCGGGGTTATTATAAATCTTTACCTGCCGAGTTTGCGGGGAAGCATTCGACACATGACTAAAGTGTTTTTCCCAAGTTGCATAGTTATCTTCATCGACAGACTCTCTCTTCATCTTTCGCATTGCCCAATTTGATGCAGCACTTAATGGTGTAATTTCATCAACCATTGCTTTCGTTTTCTCAGCTATTGGCTTTAAGTCTTCATCAATTTTTGTTTGCACCAAAAAACCATTCTCAACTTCACCTATAATTTCCAATTTTCTTTTGTCCATTCTGTTCAAGGCAAATTTCCAACTTTCATCCTGAACATTCTCCTGATAAAAGCTATCCAGCAATCCCATCATTTCTGTCTCATATTTTCCAAAACTGAGCTTAAGCACCAAAGATTCCATGTTTATATTCCTATGAGGGAGCTCCTTTGATGTTATTCTTTCTCTTTGCAACAGTTCGGCGTTTTTCCTGCTCCCGTAAGGCGCTAATACATCTCTCTCGTATAATCCCCTGGCAGTATCCCATTTATAGAATTGCTTTACCCCTAAGAGAGGCATAATCTTCTGGATTATTAAATCGGGATAAGCAGAAGCTACACTTATTAAAACGGCACTGGTTGAAACGGATTTGCTTTCTTTTAATAAAAGATCAATTGCGTCATTCAAGACTTCTCTGACATGCGGGTATTCATTATTTTCATCACTTACAATTATCTTAGCTAATTGTAATAGCCATGCCTCCAGTGCCATCAAAACAGATTGGAGCAGATAAGGAGTTGCAATGTAAGTTCCCCTATACACTAACCACAATGCCAAAGTTCCATACTGTGTAACAACGCTTTCATTTGATAATCGATACTTGATTTCAATTCTCTCATCTGGCTGCATGAAAAAAGTATCTTTCAATAAAAAATCTGATTGAAAGAACTGGTCTACTGAATGGTTAAATAGTCTTGTTATAAATCGAAGGGTTTTTAAAGGAACATTTCTAAGCAAATGGCCGATGGGAGTCTGAAAAGCACTGGCAGGAAAATAATCTCGTGAAAAACCACTGACCACACCGAACTGCTCTTCTTTATCAATACCCATTGGTATCGATTTGAATGGTTTATCTCTTAACATCTCTTCCAACTGCTCATGTGAAGGGGGGTAATAAAACCATTCTTTTTCAGCCAAGTTGATAACGACATCGGAAAGTTCTCTACAGATTTCCACACTGTCAGACCAAGACAAAAGAATATCGGATACTTTATCCGCCAAGTCCCTGAGCTTATAATGAACATCTCTTCTATCGAAATTCTGTATATTGACAACGAAATGCTTTACTTCAGCTTTAACAACTTTTGTAAGCTTAAACAATAAAACAAGAATTTCGGTTAAATCTTTCGCACTTTCGTGCTCATCATTTTCTATACTTTCTCTATATCCCTGCAGGTATTCGAGTATAATTAATCCCACCTTTCTTGATTCCTTCGGCAGCGGTCTATTCACATTGATAATTTTACTCCATTGCAGAAGAAATGGAACAATTTGATTATATCTGCCTTTTAAATCATCCAACTCTTTATGGATAAAATTTACCATATTGCCCCATCCTGCACCTTCTGGCTTTAAGAAACTACTTGTATAAACACTGCTTTTCTCGTCATCTTTCAAAAAAGGGAGATAGCTCAAATCAGGTTGCTGACAGCCAACATTTAATAATAATAAACTGCGTTTAAACAAAAAGTAGTCTTCATCAAATAAAATCCTCTTAGCATTATCAAGAAATGAGCTACTATACTCCCCCTGCATAACAGCAATGATTATCTCATCCTTCCAGTGTTGAGGTATTGATTTCTCCTTTAAAATACTCTGAAGAAAATGCCGATAATTATCATCTATATTTTGTATATTCTCAGAAATCCATATTCTAAATGCACGCCGAATAGCAGGTGCATAACCTAGAGCTAAAAGAAATATTTCGATTGGTTCACCTGGTATTACTATATCCTGATATTTTGACTCGATGAATCGTGTAAGGGCCCAATCCTCATATATATCATGAGTTACAGAAAAACGATTGTTTAATGTTGGACTCTCCTCAATCAGATTGTCTCGTAGAAGTTGATGCAAAATTGAACTATCATTGGTCTCCGGTAAGGTAATATAGGGCACCATCTTAATCGCCCTTTCTAATGCAATTGTTTGAAACATACTGCTACGATGCTTCCTGATTGTAGGATTACTCTCTTTTTCTTTGTTTTCGATTATATACTCCCACGCAATTTTCTTAAAATCAATCTCTGAAGTTATGCTAGACTCAATTATTTCATTCCCGATCAAAGTAGCCTTATCAAGATTAAACGGAATTCGCAATATCTTTTTAAGTGCATTATTGGATAATAATACTTTAATATTTGGATAGTTTATGCAAACACTATCAAGCTCGTCCTCTGATAACATCGATACCATGTATGCCTGGTAGGTCGGAAATTGATTAAGAAATTTGATGTTTAGTTGCTCAACAGCATAGCTTCTGCAAGTCAGAATTATTTTCAGATCCGTTCTACGTTTTAGAAGAGCAAAGAAATCAATTATCGTGTCAGCGTTTGCAGTTTCAAGTAATTTCTCAATGCTATCAATAAGTAAAACTTTATCACCCTTCATGCCACTTGAATCCAACAGGTTCTCGAAATCACTTGTCAGAGACATCGACGACTCTAAAAATATTTCGCGCAGACTAGTTTTATCCAACTGTTCACCTTGCAAAGCGATAATTTCAAAATCATTCTCAAGCTCAGAAATACATTGCTTAGTCAAAGCAGACTTGCCAACTCCTGGATTCCCCCAAACTAAAACGAATGGACTTGCAATGATAAGGTCTTTTAATTCGTTCTTAGGGTTGATTCTAGGCAGGGTTATTTTCCCTATCTGAGTTTTTATTCTGTGCAATACCCGGTGTGAATTACTCTTAAGTTTAGAAAGGTCACGGAGTACCTCAGGGTCTGTTTCAACCACTTTCAGTTCAAGTATCGGCTGTTGGGCGGCTAATAAATGTGTATTGATTGCAGAGAGACTGACGCCCAATACTCTTTTCGTGCTTGTTTCGTACCCGGAGAAAATGCCAAATATGAAATATCGAGATTCGCTTTCTAAAAATAGGGGGCTCCCCGAATAGCCATCTAAAAGAGTCCCTGAATTGTATACACTACTGATTGGATCAGCTATTTCCAATTGTATTTGATTATCAAAATCTTTGTCCGGCAAGATCTCAACTTTCAACAAAGAACGCAGAGTATTGTTGTCAACAACTTTCGGTAGGCCCGTAACAAAACACTTTTTCTCTTTCCCCATCAATTTTATAAGTTGAGGACACTTTGCCATTTCAATTGAGAAAGGCACTATAGTTTTCGGGCAAATTATAATTGCAAAGTCCTCTGACTCATTGTTATTACCCAAAATGATTGAATCATCATTTAAAACCTTATATACTTTTCTCGTCTCATCAAAAAACTGTATTTGAATATTCTCCAGTAATACATTATCATTCTCGCCAAGTAAGACATGCCGTGCCGTAATGATATATACAACGTCACAATTAGGGGATGGAAAATAGATAAATCCCGTTCCAACCTCGTCTTTATTATCACTTATCTTAACAATATAGTTATCGATATACGCCATCTAAAGGTTAAAGGTTAAGTAGTTATTCTGAGCTTCCGGATATAAAATTGATACGTTCTCTATTTTTCCATCAACGTCAAAAATTGAAGTTGTAAGGCGATTCTTTTGGGTAATATGGAATTGCAGATTCCTCTTGGAGTTATGTCTAATAATGCGGACGAGCGTTTCCTTATTTGGAAGGTTGTTTTTATTAAGCCCATCCGCACTGATAATAAAATGGCCACAATTAATCAAATCCAATAGTAGGTCGCTGGTATTGAATTTACTTCCATGATGAGAAACCTGCATATAGGCCAATTCGATTTTTTTCTCACCTGGCAAGTATCCCAGGTTTCTCAAAGCACGTGAAATCACAGAAGGATGACTATCGGCTAAAAAGAGAAAATTACTTCCATTAAAGGTGAGGATAAAAGCAATACTACTCCCATTTTCTTCACTATTATCTTCCTTAAATAACTCAAGGTTAAAATCCTCCAATTTTGTTTTATAATCATTTTTTTTACCTGCTTTTTTTTCGGCTGATTTTTTCTTGACTATTTTGATCTCTTCTCGTTTCCACTTTATTATCATTTTTTTTAGTTTTTCGCTATCTGGTGATAATAAAGTTATTCTAGCGCCCAAAAAATCAATTACCCCAAGTTCATCAGTTATAAATTCATTGAGATGAGCATGCTTTGACAAGAATTCTCTCAATTTTATTCCCTGACGCACACTTTTAAGGTTAGTATTCCTGATGCCAGTATCGTAGTCCCACTGAGAGTAATTATACCAAACCTTTGTTTTTGAAATATCTAATTGACTAAAAATAGTCTCGTCATTTATCAGACGAAGGATACCGCCAATATGGTCATCATCGATATGAGTAATAATCCAAAGATCAATGATTTCACTTCTTTGAACAATTTTTTCAATTTCCTTTCGAATACTATTGGTATAGATATCCTCGCTTTCTGATCCTCCGTCTATCAAAATGTTATGATAAAGCCCATCATCTCCCAAAAATCGAATATGAATAGCATCACCGCATCCTGCATCAAAGAATTTAATTTCCATAATTTATAATTAATCTTCTATCAACGATTTTTGCAATTCTATACCCACAACATTTTTCATGGCTATCAAATACTGAATCAGTTCCCTGTAAAAAACATATGATTCTTTATCTGTTTTCATGTTATCTGAAAAATATTGCCATAAAGCACTTAAACAAGTCGCCAGTTTATCATCCAGGTCCTTATGACCTACCCAAACCAACCCCTCTGGCGCCTTCTGTTGACTTTGATGTAAGCTTAACTGGAAAAAAAAAGTAAGGATTCTCAACCCATCCTTGAGCATAAACTTGCCAGAAGGGGTTGTAATGAAACTTAGCAAAGAATCTATTACATAAGGGTTCCATTTCTTTTTACTAAACCACTTTTTGTAAATTGGTTCTGCTGCAGAAGTAAAAGCAGAATAGTCGTACTTCCATACATCACACATCCAAGGATGAAAACCCATTATGCAAATTCTAAAGTCACTGAACCGATCAATATGTTTGGTTTCCCAGGTTGACGAAGTGTAGGTATATTCAACCATCTGGTTCAATAACTTCACCATTTTATCGCGAATGTCCGGGGTGTCTAGGTTAACATAAAAAGAATTACAAAATGTCTGAATCCATTTCTGGGCGATATAACCATACTTAAATAATGGCTCCCAAAATCTCAATTCGACTTCTTCACTACCGAGAAATAAAATTGATTTAGCAATTTTTTGAAGAACCATTCTGTCGAATTCACTTTCCGATGATTTAATAGGCAGGGAATCTTCCTTTATCTCTCCGAGTTGATAAATAATCTGTTTATATGCCTGCTCCCATAATGAAACGATATAGGTCTTTTCTGTATTCCCCTTAATCGCAGATAATTCCGGAATAACCTCCAACATAGGTATAATTATGCTTGTCGTTAAACCTGCTTTTCTTACACGATCCTGAGAATTCCTGCGCCAATTATCGGTTTCCTTTTGTTTCCATTCTTCGGGAGAACGAATGACGGACCAATCCAGGATAAAAGTCTCGATTTTATTATTTATAAATTTCTCGGCAAGCTCCTCTCTTGTTTTCTTAAGCTTCCCTTTTTCTTCGTTATAGTTTTTTATCCCCCGATAATATTCCCCGCTATAATATAAAAGCAGATTTTGAGCCTGTACAAAATGCGGGGTATCCCAAGAATACAATGCAGAAGCTGTGGTAAAAAAATGTTTTCTTGTAGCGTCGTTAAACAACAACAAAGAGCCAGCGATGACTCTGCGCATCGATTTACTATCTATGTTGCTCTTCCATAAAACAGGTGCAATTTCTGCAAGGAAAATATTCCATTCCTGATGGGTGCCATAATGCTGAAATTCATTCCCCCATAAAAATTGCTTATCTATTATCCTCTTCATTAAATCAAGTACCCAATCCCAGTAATCAGGATATTTATCAATCCAAATATCCTTGTGATGTACTAACACTTTAACAGCTGCCAATACATTTGTATAGGGCGATGCCCATGCATGTTCGCCACTGCAATGACTGTCGGATTCAGGGTCTATTTTTGCATAATCGGTCTGAATCTTACTCCATAAGTATTCTGCCCCTGCTAATTCAAATGGCGATTTCTGATCAATCATCAGCTGGTATTTATATGCCAAATGAGAATCCTGAAGGGTTTCCAGACTGGCTTTTCTTCCTGCTGACAAATGATCGGTTACTTCGACGGGCTCCTGGTATTCAAAATAGGTTCCCTGCTCAGATACCTTTTTCTCGTAATTGGCAGGATTGGTTTGATGTATCAGCTGATAGAGAAATATATCTCGTTCATTTCGCGTCTGCATTTGTAGCAATTCGCTTTGCCATTTCTCTCTTACTGGTACAAAATCTTTTTGAAACTCCCCGTTGTTCAACAATAGATGAAGTACAATATCCCGAATGGCAATTTTCCGGTGGTGTCTGCCCTTCCATTTTTTCACTTGTTCCTGCCAGGCCTGGCTAAAATCCCCCCACATGGTAAGGTCATGATATCCACTGTGGAGATCCCATTCATAAAATTCATACGTCGAAAGAAAGGGCTTCAACCGTTCTAAAAACAAAGGAAAATGTAATTTTCCAATGGTAAATATGACGCCTATAATAGCAAGGGAATTTGTATTCTTTATCAGGTACGACGTGTATTCATCAATATTTTTATCCTTCTCCAGTTCTTCATAAAAGAACTGTTCCAGGGCCATGAGAACTGACACAAGACTATGAGGCGCATTCCCAACATCTTTATGCCAACCGAAAACATAAAAATCTCCAATGTACTCTTTGGATTTCCCTTCGATAATTATTTCAATTTTATTACTATTGGATGATTCGTTATGACTTTCCAGCCAACGTTCCGTGGCAAAATCGGTTAACTTACATATAAAGGACAATGCTTCTAAGGGCGAAAGTCGCAGGAAATTCAAGAAAGGGCCACGTAAATAGAATGGCGGGTACCAGCCATGTTCTTCAATAAGCTCATAATGATCATTGAACCGATCCGAACTATACCAGCTAGCCTCGGGTTCTTCAATCATTACAGCCAGCAACATCTCCGATCCCAATGACGGATCATACTGAAGTATGGGGAGAATTGTCCTGCCTTCCAAACATACTTTTCGAAAAGCACTGTCAATCCTGTCAAGCGGCCCCAATGGCCATGGATCAGTTTTTCTTCGTGAAAACCCACGACCAGTAACTGATATAACACCTTGTTCAGGACCTTTATTTTCCACGGCTCTGGCATCAGGTTCTATTTTGATTCGTTTACAAATCCGCAAACATAAGTTCCTCACTTGCTCAGGATTCTGTAGATAACCCAATAATAACGCCTTATATACTGGCTCTTCTATTTTATCATCAATATACCCACCCCCTTCCCGTATTGAAAATATTTGTTCTGCTGCCTTCAGACTCAGATTACCTGCTTCCTGTCGCAATGGAAACTTTTCCGGCGTCTTTTCAAGCCAGAGAGATGCTATTTCGACAGTGTTAATTAAGTCATACTCCAATACAATTTCTGACTGTTCCCACAAAAACTTTAAAACATCTGGCCAATACTCGGGAATTGGTAACCGGTCGTAAGCAGAGGCTTGTTTCTCTGTAATGCCGATCCGTTTTGCGATTTCAAGCACATGCGGTGCAGCGTGTGTTGCTCGCAGTAAAAATAATTTAGTAATGCCCTTTAACAAGGCTGCTTCATTGGTAAACAGAAGTTCTCTATGCAGAGTAAGCAAAGAATAGGCATTCGGAGCAAAGAAAAACGCTTCCAGTAAAAGATCCCGCACTAAAAGATGCTGCGGCGAGTTGTCTGTAAAGCCCTGAACTACCTTCTCCCATTGTGCTCCTGTGGGCTCTTGTTCTAAAAGGCTGATGCCATATAAACGTACGGCTTTTGCCCATAACGGTGAGGTTAAATGTTTCTGTTTTAAAAAGGTAGGTAATTCATCATCGTAGGATTTAAGCAGCCTATACCTGGCCCAATCGCTATATAGATCATGATTAAAATAAAGTTTCTCATGTTGCACTTTTAAAAAACCCAAGGATCGCAACGCATCGGCTGGTGCTAGCTTATCCGGAGCGAATAAATGAACACTGATCCCGATACTCAAATTATCAGCCTGCTGTTCAGCAAGCTGTTTCAGAAAAGAACTTATTTGCAGTCCATTATTTGCATTTTCAACTTCCTCTGTCCATACAAAGTCAATCAAATGACTCTCTCCTAAATTATGTGTTGCCGACAGAGATGAAAGATTATTGGCATTCCGAATAAGCTTGTCTAATAACTTCAGATTATTCCGGATGTTTTCCATGGAATCGATAAAAAGGATTTGCTCTAGCAATGGATAGGCTGTAGCGATTTCACATAACTCGTTAAATGTTAGTTCCGGAATCTCAAAATTCTGAAAGATTGAAGGAGAGAAATTGAAATTGGTGAAAAATTGGCTCAGTTTATCAATCTGATCTGATGGACAAGTAAAAATAATTTTCCAGGAAGAAGTCTCATCGATCGCTTTTCTTAAAATGATGGCAAGCTTCTGTTGCTGGCGCTGATGATATAACCGCTCGATACCATCAATAAATAAATAAGCATGAACATCCGAAGTCTCTTCAATTAACTCGGAAAGCTGGTTGTCCAGCCTCATATCTGTTTCCATCGATGTCGAGTCAAAATCAGTGCTATCCAGCCAAATAATACTACTACCTTCAGCTCTTTTCCTTTCAGCAAATAATTTAGCCAGGTTCGTTTTTCCGCTACCGGAAATCCCCTGTATGATCAGCCCTTTACATCTACTTAATTTATTCTCTAGATCGTTGCCAGATGCGTTTCTATCCAGTGACAATTGCTGGCCTAACTTATCCGGAATGATTAAAAATTTGTCAGCTGCTGCCTGGTTTAGTTTTTTCCAATCAGATTCATACCTGGGGGCATTGCTAAGAAGAAAGTCATTTTTTAAGACCTGTACCAGCCCCTTTCGATCAAGGCTTCCAGCAACAGGCGCAATACTTCTTGGGAGTAAACATAAAGCTTTGAAAAGCCTTTCTGCGTCAGCCTGATTTTTACTGCTTAACGAGTTACGGCATAACTCTATGGCCCTTGCTTCGTCTTTTGATACTTTATTTTCAAAATCCATCTCCCGCTCCATAAAACATTTAAGCAGGTTAACCGTGTCTTCTTCCCTGACAGTATAAAGTGCGGCCAGATCTGGTGGGCAATAAAAGCTTTGGTAAATCTTCCTGCCAGATTTGGAGTAAAACCGGTCAGTTAAAATACGTTGATGTAAGGTTGCCTTATCCTGATGAACTGCCTGCTGCAAAAGCTGGTTTAAATCAGCTGAAGCCGCCGGAGAAATGGGAGCTTCTACTAAACAGAGTGCATCTGAATCTTTATTGAATACGAGAGAATTATGGTGTAGTGTTTGTTCCCATAACAACCGGTTAATTTCTGCCGGACATCCTTTGGAATTGAACTGTTGATTACTTTTTACAGATACGGCAATACGACGGATGGTTTGAGAAGATTCGAGCGTCAGTAAGATATCATCAAATAACCAGCCGTCTGCCCCAGCCTGCAGGCTGATTTTTTTAATAAGGCCTGATTGGGGATCAAATGGCAAATTTTCAGATAGCATACACGCCAAGAAATAGGCTACTACCTTATCCTCGTAACTTGTGCCCCCCTGTCCGGTTTGCTTGGCTGTTGCTACTTTACTCACCTAATTATAGTTTAAACCAGAAAATGTTCCATCTGCCAATCTCCCCACACTTAATTAAATAATTTGGTTAGCGGAAAAAGATGCTTACCACAATTATTTGGTGCATCGAGTTCAATATTTATTTACTAAGAGCTATAAAAAACCGAATTTTACGAGTCAATTTTTATATGAGATTTCTCTTTTGACAAATGAAAATGGTTTTCTAATACTTCCCGTTTTTCCCGGTCCCCAGACCATTAGTACCAAGCATATAAAGGTTATCAAGCATGCTATTATTATCAATAAATCTGGCTTACAATGGCTATCACATTTAAAACTCATTTTGACGAACAGGAAATCGAAGAATAAAAGCGCCCAAATAGCAATTACAGCACCATTAACAATAATGTTAATGTTAGATACGGAGAAACTTTTCTTCTCTAGAACAGTCTTATAGATCGGACCTGTTACTATATCTTCAAGCATATCTATATGCTTTTCCCAGTTCTTTTGCCACTTCTTACTACCAATATTGACTAATAACCAGCCAACTGAGAAAATCAGCCCCAAGCAAATAACAAAAAATTGCAGCTGCGGAAACCTTATTTCAATTGTGCTTGACGCAGCAAGAGCAAAAAAACCTGCAAATGCAGCCGCAGTAAACGCCCAGAAATAACTTGCACGCTGCCAATAGCGCTCTATCTCAAAATCTCTATTCAGCCAAGCCCGCTCCAATGCTTTTTCTTCTAATCCTTCAAAAAGGGAATAATACTCACTCTTCTGCATGCATATATCATTTTGATTTTTTATCACTAATGCTAATAACTATACTTGCCAAGTATTCATCCAACTTATTTCTTTCAACAATTCCAATAAGTTGCAATTGAGAATTAACAACCGGAATAAAATGAATACCATTTTCTCTCATGATTTTTAAAGCATCAACGGCAGTTTGTTCTGCCTTTACATAAATACGGACGGTGTCGCTTTTACTAAATGATTTAATTATATCAATTCCATTATTAATTCCGTCAGGATATTGATCAGTATTCAGAACTCTATTCCTATTTATTCTAGTAATGCTTTTAAGCCTACCGAAATTATCTGTGAGTTGCAAATACTGAACATTGTAAAAGAACTCCAAATATCTTCTGACATCGTAACGATTGTACAACAAATTTGGATTATCTCGAAAGCGGATAACGTTCACGGCAGCAATCTGATCCACAGGATAATCTTGAAGCCCTATAGTCGATCCTTTTTCTTCAGCGATTATAGGATGCACTAATTGTATAATGGAAGTATTTGTCAGAATAGACTCCTCAGCTACAATTTCCAATTCAATTCCAAAGCCAGAAAATTTCTTAATATATTTCCCTATTACTAAACAAAAGATTAAGGGCAGCAGGGCGACACCTATCCATTTTATATCAATATCCAGAAGTTGAGGACAGTTTATTCTGGTAATGAATAAAAATGAGAAGATTACTATGCTACCAATAATGGCATATAAAAAATTATTTTTAGAATCCATAGGTCTATTGTAGATAGTTACTTTTTGGGGTACGCCTTTCTAAAATTCCGATGCAAAATGATTAAGATCAACGGAAAGAGTATCAATAATTTTTAACAATGTTGTATATGATGGATTAGACAGACCTGCCTCCAATTTCTGAACATAACTTACAGACAATTCCGCCGCGTATGCAAAATTTCTAATGCTTAATTTTTTTGCTTTACGCAATTTTTGAAGCTTTTTTCCAAACTCTTTTAATATTTCTTCCTCCTGAAGGGCATTCATTAAAGGAAGTTCCGCTAAATCAGAAAATATTTCGCACCTCTATAGATGTACAATTGAAAAATTATCCTATCTTTATAAAAGAGAGACTATCAAATCTTTCCATAAAATACTAATTTGGCGATTCTACTAATATAGCATGAATCGCCTCGCAAATGCCTTGGTCCCCGAAACGACCAAATTCCAGACCAACAGGGCAACGGCGAAGCTCACGTCATAAAGGCGCGTGGGCTCGCGTTGCTTTGGTCTTTAGGCGCTTGGTCGTGCCAGGGGACGGTAACGTTGAGTCCTGCGCCTTTTTTATACTCCCCCGCAGGCTCCAATTAAACATACTGAAATGGCATTGGTAGTTATTCGACCACTACAATCTTATCATGTCTATTTGAAATTGGAAACTATGAGTAGATATATTACAATCGGCACACTGGAGAACATAACCCATTTTCAACTTTTCAAAGCAGGTGATGAAACAGGACTGAACTATATATACAATAACCTATACAAGCCAGTCTTCTATTACGCCAGACGCATAATTGAGGATTCCTTTGCTATAAACTCCATCCTCCAGGAAGCCTTTCTCCGGGCATGGAATTTCAGAACTCGAATGACCAGCATGCTGCATCTATTCCGGTTCATCCGCCTGTGTGTCCGGTGGGGGTGTTACGAATACCTTAGAAAGAAGCTCAGTAAATTCAATCGCAGCTTTACACACCTTGAATTTCTGGAAAATAGCTATTATGCTTCATTTAATCCGGAAGACGAGCCGGAATCCCGCTACCTGTCGGGAAAAGATCTCGAACGTCTCGAAAGAATAGAAAAGGCCATTCCATATTTACCGGCCAACAGACAAACCATTATACGGCTCTATATGCTCTATGGTCTTAACTATAAAGAAATAGCCAGACGGTTTGCGGCTCCATATCAGCATATAACAACGGAAATTCAGGAAAGCATTGAATCCCTAAAATCGATGCTGCTGGTCCCTACGCAAAAGCAAGCCACTATCAGCAAGAGCCATCAAGATAACTATACAGCATACTTAACACCAGAACAAGCCCAGATATACAAATTACGCCACCAGGACAAATACAGTTTTGACAGGATTTCTCAGGAAACGAACAGGCCATTAGCTGATGTAGTAAATCAATACGTTTCAGCCAATCAAACCTTACAAAAGATTCGCAAACATGGAAACAAGAAAAATCATTGTTACGCGTAGAATCCAGTTACTTATCAACAGTGATGACGACCAGGTAAGACATACAACCTGGGAGACGCTGTGGCAATGGCAACATTTCTGTTTCCGGGCCGCCAATCAAATATCTACACATCACTTTATTCAGGATCAGATAAAAGAGCTGTTCTATCTAAAGGATGATACAAAGGTTAAGCTGACTGATGTTCGCAAAGATCCGGACGGGATATTAACTACCTCTAAAACCAATACCACTTATCAGTTCCTCAGCAAACGATATAAACAGGAAATGCCGATGGCAATACTAGGGTGTCTAAATAATACCCTTGTATCTACCTACAACAAGGAAAAAGAAGCATATTGGAAAGGAGATAGATCACTGAGGAACTATAAACGCAATATCCCAATACCCATACCGGCTGGCGCTTTAATCAGAATTCGGCCCATCGAACAAAGTAGAAACTATACTTTCTCTCTCTATGGGCTTCATTTTAGAACTTATTTCGGAAAGGATCTGGATGATAAGTATAGTATGTGGAAAAGGGCTATAGAAGGAGATTACAAACTTTGCGATAGCTCTCTGCAATTAGACGGTAGTAAGATTTATCTGCTGGCTGTTTTCCTGTTCGATAAACAGGTGGGCAATCTGAAAACGGAAGTGATAGCCGAAGCATCTCTTTCTATGGAAATCCCGGTGGTGGTAAAAATAAATAGGTATCAATATAGAATAGGCACAAAAGAAGACTTTCTCTATCGTAGACTGGCTATCCAGGAAGCTATCCGGCGCTGTCAGAAATCATCTGGCTTTAACAGGACTAAAAACGGCAAAGCGCGAATGCGTCAAAAGGTAAATACCTTTCGCGATGCAGAAAAGAGGTACATCAACTATAAACTCCACGTTTACAGTAAACGGCTGATAGATCTTTGTATAAAGCATCAAGCGGCCACACTGATTCTGGTGGATCAACAGGAAACAGAAGAACTGGCGAAAGAAGAAAAATTTGTTTTGCGAAATTGGAACTATTGCGGATTACGACAAAAGATCACTTACAAAGCCAATAAAGCCGGGATTATTATAATTGTAGAATAGCCCTGGCTAACAAAATATTTGAGGGTGCTTGTACACCCGTAGAGTGAGGCTTCATGTGTACTCACTAAATATCTTTCCTTTTATGATATCCATATAAGGGGTGTATACAATTACATGGTTCGCGGCTCATCCTGCAACCGTACCAGGAAAGCTGAAAGCTATATACAACAGAGTCAGTACTCTACAAACAATCAAACCATTTATTATTCAATTAACCTCCTTCAATTATGGAAAATAGTAACCCGCTAATCAATTCTTCTGAAATAGAAGATGATTACAGCCAACGGCCATTCCGGCTTAACCAACAAGAAATCAATAACCCACAATTGGTAATTACTGATTTCTGGGAAAGATATTCCCTTCAGGGCTTTAGAAAACATCTATGGAATGGATTTATTAAAAATCTGCTTATGGGCAACATTGATCCATTAGGAACAGCAGAACTATACATAGACATGGAAAGAATGATTGAAGTTATTTATTTGCTTAGAAATCAGGTTACCGATAATACACCTGAAAACAAATAACTTCCAGGACCAGGCATATCCAGGATTATAAATAATTACATTAGCAACATATTAACTTTCATCTAATACAATATCAGAATGGTTATCATTGGTGATCTTCATGGAGGTTATCCAGAAATACTTTACAAGATCAAAAAATTTGGACTGGAAAATTGTTCCTTTATACAGGTTGGAGACTGGGGGCTTGGCTTTCAGCATAAAGATCTTGACATAAAAGCATTGTCTCAAATTGATAAATTTTTTAGGGAGAAGGAAAACCAACTGTACATATTGAGAGGCAATCATGATAATAAGTGGTTCTGGGATCACCGGGATGCTTTCAATCTTCAAAATGTCAAACTGGTACAGGATTATGAAGTACTTGAAATAGAAAATCAACAGGTCATTTTTATTGGTGGTGGTATATCCATTGACCGATTAAGCAGAACACCCGGTAAAGACTACTGGCTGGACGAAGAAATCCAGTTTGATGAGGCTTTGCTAAAATCAGCATGCGCTCAAGGCATTGACATAGCTATTTCGCACGTAGCCCCTAAAGAAACATGGCCTTATACCTTTGACCCCATCGTTCTCAATTTTATTGTTAAGGAGATGGCCGCCGGCAAAGACCTGGCCACTGACCTCGAAAACGAACGACAGATAATGAGCCAGATCTACTCATATCTTAAAGCTGCCGGATGCAAGGAATGGTATTATGGTCATTATCATGAATCCCACATGGAAGAAAGAGATGGATTAATTTTCAGATGCGTAGCAATCCAGGAAATGTATGACACAAAATAATCTAACACAGATATATTGGTTGGAAGGCTTCAGGGGAGTTGCCCACGGCAAACATGTTATTTCTATTGAGGACCTACCGGAATTTCTTAAAAAATGTAATGAAACCGGGCTGCAGGTAGTTGGTTTAAAAATCGGCAATCCGGTTCAACATCTGGAATGTATTCTTCACGCTAATGAAAGCTATATTCAGCAATTTGGTAAGACTGCACAGGAAACCTGGTATTTCAGACCGTAGCTACTACCGGTTCCTCTCATCAGCTTTCTTCCTCAACTCCCTGGCAGACTGTTCTTGTTCAGTAGCCAGTCGCAGCATTTCAAGCCGGTCATTTTTCAATTGCTCCTGTCGTAGTACACTATCCCGCAGGGCGGGAGTCTGATAATATAGACTGTCGGTAGTGGTTAATAATTGCTGAATTGATCTACTATCCTGTAGTTTTAGGAAACGGTATTTTGTGTCTGCTTCTTTATACTGCTTTAGGCTATCAGCTGTATTATACCACCCCATACTCAGGACTGCAACGACTATCATCAGGACTATCACTATAAAAATAACCTTTGACAAATGATGATGATGTATTAAGTTGTCTGTCCGGGGTGTTTTCATTATCCGGATGTTCTGAGATAAAGCGGCAGTTAACATTACTACTTCTTCTTTAGGTAGCGAATGTTGGAGGAAAGTATTATGCATCTCCTTCCATATTTCGCCAATCTTACCGGAGCTATCAGGAATAGCCTTTACCTTTTCATCCAGCCCCTGCAATAACTTTTCCTGTTCATCTACTTTGGATGCGAGTGTCTCTATAATCTGATTCATGATTTGTTGCTTTTAAGATTTCAATGAGATTGCCTTTTCTGCTTTCTTTTCTGTTTCCGATCATACGCCTCCTGGGTTAACTCATAAGGAATAGTATTGCCGGTCATCTCAGGCTGCAATAACCATTCAATAAGATTTGCTAAATTTTGAATCCCTAGTACCAGGGGAGAACCGCTATTATACTGGGGCCAATCATTTTCGGTATAGTGATTCTTTTTCCCAGATTGTTTTCGGGAAAGTGATTCAAAATTCCTTTGCTCCTGTTGCTTATGTGCCAGCTCCTTTTTCAGAGATAGAATCCTCTCGATTTTTGAAAGGGAGAAACCAACTTCGCTCCCCTTAATCTTTACTTTTTTTCCGTCAATAAATGCAATTCCTCTGCCTTTAATTACGGTATAACCCAATGAGCGCATCGCTTTTTCAAAGGCCGGATAGTCATTCACCTTTCTCAAAGTGTTCTGAATATGATCTTTCAGCTTTACCTTTCTCTGGTCCTGTCGGGGAGTTAATTGCTGCTCTTTCGATAAAAAAGCCTTCGGACTCAATACTCGCGTCAACCCTAGTTTCTGTTCCTGCTTTCGGCAAAAAGCTGCCATTCGCCTATAGCTGTTGCTATCACTGGCAGCTTTGCCGTCCAGTCCCACCCTATTTGCTACTATATGAAAATGCTGTTCACGGGTGTCTTTATGAAAAACCATCAGGTACTGATGATCTGCAACATTAAATTCCTTTACCAATGCTTCCCCCAACTCAATCAGTTGATCTTTGGTCAGGTGGTCACCTTCAGCCAGCCTGATAGAAAGATGAAATGCGGGCTTTTCCACCCTTTTACTCAGGCGGGCTACATCTCTAAACTGTTCAGCCATCTCATACTTATCACCGCAACAATTACTAAAAGCAAGTATTTCTGCTCTATCCTTATGCTGAACGCCATCCCTTAAAGACATTTCCATTTTCTGCTCTTCGGACAACTCTCTTTTATCTTCCAGTACATAACTGATAAGATGATAAAAAGAACTTCCGGTTATTACTGTGCCGATCACCTGAGATAATTTTTAATATCCACCGCAATACCTTTTAGCACCGGCACCAGGTTTTGAAGGTCTACCCGCTCCAGCATTGATAAGTCTTCATCTTTATTACGCTTTTTGGCTACCTGGTTAATGTTGGCTGCTATATGATTAAGTGTTCCAGATAGCGCCAATACTTCGGCGGGGAATACTTTAACCTGCTGATCAACCTTACCGTTTACAGACATCTGCCTGATATACTCTGATATATTCAGGTTTAATTCCTTTGCCTTTTGAGCAATGACCAACTTTTCAAAAGCTGAACATTTGAATGTCAGGATAATATTTTTCCTGACTTCTTTTAATGGACGCCCTCCTTTATTCCCCGGCTGCCTATCATTCTGCGTCATGATTCAGTTCATTTTATTTTTTTGAATCCGCCTGTCAGCGGATGAAAAAACCTACCCACAAATGCGATAGCATGCGGTGGGTCAGAAGTTTTGGTATTACCAAAACATAGCTGGCTATACCGAACCTCAAGACCCATATGCTCCTGTCCGCATGGCTTTTCTACGCTATAATTTGTCATCTGATTTGGGAGAAGCTATCTTTTTAGTTTCCCCTTCAGGCCCGTTTTTCTTGGGTCCGGGCTTAGTTAATTTGTTCTGAGGTAGTAACTCCATCTCAAAAATCATGGGGCTATCTATCCCGTATTTATAGATATTCTTTTTCAAGTCCATCCAAAGTTGAATGTTATAATCCGCCAGTTCTATTAGTTCATCACGGGTTAACCTGAAGGGATTATGCACAGATGCGGGGGAATTACTTTCCGAAACCCCATCGTTGCAGGCGAGTATATTGGGGCGATACCCTTCACCAAGCTCTAATGATTTCCCGATAGCCATGCTATTTCCAAATAACTTAATCTGCTTACCAGAACTTAATTGCAGTGTTTTTCTTTTGAAGTCTGCCATAATTTGAGATTTTTAATAATTGAATAATTACTCCTGAGAGGAGTGGGTTACGGTGAAAAGAAAAAGGATCGTCACCTTTTCTGATGTTAACCTGGGCGTAGCTTTTTGAGGTTGTCTTGTGGGCGTTTGGTGGTTTCCCCAGAGTTAGAATGGATGAGAAATTGATTCAAGTCCTTGCAGTTCCCATATATGTAACTGCAATCCCGGTATTTCTTGTCCAGAGATAACGCCTGATGCGTTTGGGTAATACCTGCTTTATCTCTATCCAAATACAGATGAATAGTCTGATGCCCTTCCATTAATTCCCGCCTCTTTTTAAAGAAGGATAAAGAATTTAGTACCAGGTAATTGGTCACCGGTAGATTTTTCTCCTGATAGATCATCAGGAAAGATAGAAAACTGAAGAAGCCTTCATATACGGATACTTCAGATGCACCGTTATCAATAAACGTAGTTGCCTTGGGGCTGGAACTCCCTTTGAAATAAGGATTACGCAACTCATACCCACCGGCATCATTTTTAAAACCGATAGCGTAATAATCCTTTCCGTAAAGGGAGTACCGAACTTCCCGGCAAAACTGCCGGGCAAGCTGCAAGGGAATACAGCGCACTTCCAAATAATGAAGCAGGGCCGGTGATGTAATCGGCGCATCCCCTATCAGCAGGATCTTTTTTTCTTCACTGGAAAAATGGGGAGCTGGTCCCACTGGTGCAAGTTGAGATACAACCTGGTGCCGATGAAAAGAAAGGAAAGATTGCAGCTTCTCCAAAACTTCAGGAATGGTACAATGATGAAACAGCATTCCAAAGTCTACAATACTTCCTCCCTGACCAATTCCAAAATCATAAAACAGATTCAGCTTGCGGTTAACCTTAAAGGAGGCTGTAATCTCTTCCCGAAACGGAGATAAATACCAATAATCCTGACCTCGGATCTTCTGGGGCTGGTAACCAAGGGATGCCAGGTAATCAACCATGTCGATCCGCTTTGCCTCGGCAATGGGGAAATCATTTGTTGCCATAAAATGGTTTGAGATGGGTTAAAGGGTTAATCTTCCCGTTCGGGTTTCTGGTTCATGGATCGAATCCGCTTGATGTCTTCCTCCAGCTCAGACAGGTAAAACACCTTCTTACGCTCACCCAGGTCATGGCGACGGATCAGGGACATTTGTACGAACTTCCGGAGTGTGGGGGCTGAAACACCTATAATTTTACAAGCCTGCCGGATGTTCAGCGGTGTTTCTGATAAACCTTTGGATAGGTTACTCTCCTGGAGGCAGGACTTAACGATACTTTCAATAAAGAGCCTTGCTTGCTCTATACTGAAACCAATAAATTGCATTTGCTCACTCATATCTCTTCACTATTGATTCAGAGCAAATATGAATGGAAAAAATGCCGGTTTAGGGCAAATACCGGAAAGAACATGCAAAATCCGGACTTTATTTGTAGGATGGCGATTACTTATTTTCTTTTATTGTTGGCTAACTCCTTCTTAATCAATTCAATAATGGAAGACATTTCTTTCTCCTGTTGTTTACGCTTCTTGGGATTAATCTTGCCCATACTCACCTCAGAAAAACTGGAAAATGGGGTTCCATTTGCCTTGAATACCCGAACTTTCTTTTCAATTACCTGCCAGGAAACGATAAGTCCTTTTGCATCCTTCAATGCCTGGAAGATAATTTTTAGAGACTGATTATCGAAGTTATCCTTTTTGATCAGCTTTAATATGGGACTGTTTTCATCGCTAAATATCTTACGAAAGGTATCCACATCGTAAGGGATATGAAAGTAAGGTTGGAAGACGGTATATAAAAAATCAACCACTTCTTTGCAAGTTACTGGAGAGAGTTCTTCATTTAACTTCAGATAATTATAACTGCTGGCTTCCCTTTCCCGCTTTTCGGATGTGGGCACAACCAATTGTTTGGAAGAAGGGGTACCTCGTTGTTTATTCACCTCTGTAATTTTCGCCTTCCCTGTCTTTCCTTGCAGAGTTCGCAAATAGTTTAGTAACATCACTCTTTGCTCCTTGTCGTTCTCCGCTATCCTTAAAAAGTCTGCATTCTTTTGAAAATTGGATTTTTTCAGCAAAGCCCATTTCTGTTTGTGATCTGCGTCATCCAAATCATATTGATATGCCTGAGGATATTTCTTGAGCAACTTAATCAGGTATTCAAGTTTTGTATCATCATAATGTTGGTTTTCTAATTTTGTAAATATTTCAATTTGAAGAATGGATTTCTCAAAGTTGAAGTATAGATACCGGCTACACCAGTCAAAATGATTTACCAGGCTATCGAAGTTTAAAGGAAACGGACATTTTATAAATGAAATACAGTAGTGGTTATACAGAGCGTGGTTGGCCAGTTTATCAAAGTCAATAGTCAAACGAAAAGATTTCTTCGTTTGATCATTGTAGGGTATCTCCCGAATGAATACGCTTGTTTCAGCTACTCTGACCATAAAGGGTACATCCTTGACTTGTTCCAGGGTTGTCATCACTTATAGGTTAACTCATTAAATAGATACTTGAATATACTAAATAATGAGAATATTTGGAAGATTAGGGCAGAGAGTATATATTAGAAGATCCAATAATCCAAATTCTAATACCTATCATTCATGAGTTACAGATTTTAAATTCTATGAAGAGAGAAATGTAGCGATATTTACGACTAACCAGGTTTTAGAGTGCAAGCCCATTTTGTATGTTTACCACAATGACGATGGGGCATGGCAGTTTCACAGTGAACAAGAGCCTGATCTTAAAGATTCCAAACTGGTTAGTCTGTAAAAATAACCAAGATAGACCCCAGTGTGAATGAGCTTTATCACTTGTCTTTGAGGAAAAGGCACCTCACGGAAATCAGAAAAAAGATCTTTGGGATTGGGAATAGCCATTGTCTGTTTAGCAGACAATGGCTATTCCTAAAAATTAAGCATCTTTTGAGTTCCTAATAGCGCAACCCTTAATATTTCATACTCCCACCAGAACTAATTTTAACCACTTTCCTGATCAGGTTTTGTTCATCACTAACAACTTTAATCAAATAAACACCATCTGAGTAATTGCTAAGATCCAATGTCCGATGTAAATAATCTGCATTTTCCTGAAAGAGTATCACCCCATTGGTATTATAAATAAACAATCTTCCATTTTTTAGTGGCCGGGAAAAGTTAATATTGACAGTAGCGGCAGTTGGATTGGGATACAGATTTTGTAGTAACACTGAACTATCATTACTGGTTTCTGCAGCCATTTTGGCTGCAGCACACTTATATTCTCTTTTAATACGATTACCAGCAGCATCGTAGGTAAAAACAACCCCACAAGTTCCCACAGGTAAAGTTTGGGCAACTGAAATGCCAGAAAGAGCAGCAAAAAATGCGAATAATAAAAGTTTCTTCATAGCTTCTTTTTTAATAGGGGATAATGCTAAAAAATAAACTGCCCTGTGTTCACATCAATTCCGGTAGCTGCCGCGAGACCAAGACCATTATCGCAACTAACATCCAGGCTGTATACCTGTTCAATAAATGCAGGCATACCTTCTGCATATTGTTCTCCCAATACTTTCCGCCAATAAATTGCCTGATTTCTTCTTTCAGATGGATGCAAATAAGCAGAAAGCATAATAGACTGACCTTTATGTTCGATGGGGAGTAGTCTACCATTTTGATAGATATATATTTCCTGCTGAACTACCACCGCCCAGCAATTGTTTATTTCATGGCGACTACTATCGGTTTGTTGCTCATACAATTTTACCTTACCAGGGTGTTTATCATCTGGCAGTATAATAGTTTGCCTGATACCTGGTTGATTAGCTCTAAATTCATTGAAGCTACTGTATATGCCATCATTCAGATTATCAGTACGCAATGCCGGAGCAGGTACAAAGTTATTAGTGGATTGTATGGCGTTGGTCATGCTTATTTTTTGCTGCTCAGTCTCATTATTTCCCTTTCTTACAGTTAAGAGGCAATTTAATGCCTCTGCTATGCAGGTAGCCACCAATGAATCTTTCCCATGACGCTCCATAATAATAACAGTATCCATTTCTCCGGCTGTTTCATATTGTGCCGATTTTACTTCTGCCTGATAAACATTGGCTTTTAACTTAACAAGACAACGATCAGCAGATTGTTGAAGCCTCAGGGAGTGGATCACCCACAGACTTCGCATAGCCGTCGGAGAGTAATAATTACTGTAGACTGATTTTACATATTGATTGAGCCAGAGCGTCATTGTAGTATCAGGCGCCAAAGTAACAATGTCGTTGAGGGTGGTCGCAACTTCATATCCTAACTTGGTAGTATCAGTTGTTGCAATAGCGATAACTATATCAGATACATTTAGCCTGGGTGAAACCGCTGTTTTTAAGGATTGTGGCGACAAAACAATCTTCCTGGTATTTTCATCTGATAGCTGTTGTGCATTTACTACCGATGGAAGCAATACCATTATTAGTATTATCCAATTTATAAAGCGCATTACGAGGGTATTTAAGATCATTAAAAATTTAATCCAGTCATGAATTGTTCCAAAGGTGTTGTTATAAGACGTTCGTTTGCAAAAAAGTGATCAACTTCCATCGCTAATTCCTGATCTTTGATTCGCATTCTCCATTGGAAATGCCCGTGTATAAATATGCTAAACCTGAGACCTAGATCTGCCACTTTATAGGGATCTACCTCTTCTGCAGCTAGGAATGTTTGTAATTCCTTTAGTAGTTGTATATAATAATTCACTTCTTCTTCCAGCAGATACTGTCTGGTGAATGGAGTATACAAAATACGATATGCCAAACGTTGGCCAATAGAAAAACAAAGGGTATCCTGTAATGGTTGGACGAGTTGAGTATCTGGCTTGCTAACCAAAGTAGATAAATACCTTCCTACCCTTTCAGGCACTATCCTGCTGTTATAAAAATCCTGCACCTCTCTCCATGTTCCATTGTTACTACGGTGCAATGACAATGCGACCTGATGTGAGTATGCATACAAAAAAATTAAAAGCCTTCTACTGACGTATATCTTTCTACTCATACATGCGTTATATAATTGTTAAGGAGTGCTGAAGATCCAATCCAAAAGATTCCATTTATAATAAGTCGGTTGGGCATTTTTAATAACAAATGGCGCTATTGTAGGAGTACTGACTCTCGCTCCATTCCCTGTTCCCCCCATTGAAGTTGGATGTGGATATATTACCTGAGATTTAGGCACACTAAACTCCACATATGCTCCTCTCTTATATTGGCCCAGCTTAACCATACCTGGCTCCAGAAACGGAGACAATTCTACATCGACACCAGGTGGTTGGCCTCTCCCTGTAAATACTTCCCCAGATTTTTTAATCAGCTTCATATTTTGCACACTTGTATGATGTCGGACTCTTACCATTTCATCACCTGCGGAGCCTCCTCCTACGTTTTGAGGAATACCGTTCTGTAGATCGTCACTTATTTCCGGCAGTGTGGCCTGGGCAGTTTGAACCGGAGACAAAGATACCGGGTTATTACTTTTTCCTGTCCAGGGATTAACATTTTCACTTTTAGCAGTATTCAGGCCTGAGATGGAACCAGTGATCAAGCCAGTTGTAAGTCCATAGCCGGCACCTGTAAGACCATCTCCCAGCGCAGCTCCCAGACTCTTTCCCTGAGCCGCGGAGGATATCGTGCTGATCGTAAATCCAACAGCAGCTCCGGTAAGACCATGTGCTACCGCTTCTCTCACCAATGGGCCGGCAATACCAGAAGAAACAGTTGAAAGGTACGGAGAAATAGCATTTCCCAGCCCAGCCCCAGCAACACTAGTTACAGTACTGAATGCAGTAGTTTTAATCAGTGTTCCGATATTAATTCCCTGTCCTGCAGAAATCTGTGTATTGAGCCCATTTCCAAGTCCCAATATAGCACCTCCCAAGGCGGCGTTACCAGTGGCCGCAGTAACTGCTCCGGAGGCTGCTCCTGTAGCAAAATAGCCTACTCCCTGCCAGAAATTGCCGACATTTCCCGAAATAAGATTGCTAGTAAGATTAACAGCTCCTCCAATAATAGCACCGGCAAGGATATGCCAGAAATTCCCATCCTGGTCAACAAATATCAGCGGATTATTATTGGCGTAAGTATAGCGGTTATATGCCTGTGAGCTGCCTAGCGAAGGCGTAAAGGCATCTGGGCTCATCATGCGCCCCAGCACCGGATCATACATCCTGCCATTCATATTCACCAGGCCAAACTGTGATAGATGCTCATGGCCAGTGTATCCTCTGTAAAGCCAATCAGGTCTGGCTGGGACGTTCTGATACTGCCATGTATCCGGATTGCGGTAACGACCCCAGGCATCAAAATTTTGCTGGGCTACAATTGCACCGGTAGCATCTGTCAGTGTAAGTAGGCTACCTAAATGATCTACATATACAAAGTACATTTTATCTACCCCATCTGACCTCACAATAACAGCACAGATGCCATTACCTCCCTGGATATAATGCAGTTCATATGTTTTCCCGTTTATAATGACCTGCTTCTCATAATCACCCAGGTAGTATTTACGTTGTGTGACCGCTCCGTTTACTGATAATTCACTCTTTACACGTCGATAATCAGGGCCATAGCCGAAAGTGAGCAAATTGCTGTTTTCCTTAACCGTAGCTGTTTTCTCAAAAGATGTATAAGTAATATCCTGTTGAGCAACCGGGATGACGGCAGGAGGGGTTGTGGCACCGGCAGGATTTGTGATATAATTAACTGCATGAACTCTTTGGGAGTTATAAACATAATTACCGGCATCTGTTTTTGAAACGATATTCCCCATAGAAACACCACTGGTGTTATCATAGTTCATGACCATCTGTTGCACCCCATTCAATTTCACCGTTGACAATCTATTGAGGTTGTCATAGGTAAATGTTTCTGTCTTTCCCTTGATCACGTCATTGCGTCCAGTGAGATTTCCGGTTGTAGTCTCAAAAGTAAAGTTCAGATCCTGTATACCTGGCGTATAATAACGTTTGGGGGTTCCAGTATTCAAGTCATAAGTTATGGTACTGGCTTTTCCGTTACCCAGCGTATAGCCTGTATAAACACCCCTGCTATTCACTGCTGTGGCATTGAACAGTTTCACACCGCTACCGGTCAGCACACCAGTCATTCTTCCGTTCCTATCATATTCCTGCTGAATGATCAGGCCGGATGGATAAGTTGTTTTTACCAGGTTACTGTATGTATCATAGTCGTACTGGCAGATCAGCTCACTGCCATCAATCATCTTTTTGGCCTTCTTTAACCGACGCAGGTTATCATATTCATGAGTTTCCACCACCCCTCCAGGACCAGATATCTTTGTTGGCTTATCATTGCTGTAACCATTTGCCGGATCATTAAAATATTCGTAACTGGTAATCCCTTCGGGTCCCTGCCTGGTAGTAATACGCCCTAAGGCATCATTAGTAATGACATAGGTATTACTGTTGGCATCGACTTGTTTGATCAGTTGTCCGAAGGCATCATATTCGTAGACCATATTGCCCGCATCCTTGTCATTCATAGCAGTTTGCCGGCCATATTCGTCGTATGTATTACTGATCAGTTGAAAAGCACCGTGACTTACAGTCGTCTTATTTCCCCAGCTGTTATATTGAAATTTAAGTTCCCCACCATTATCAATTACACTTACCACTTTACCAGTAGCGTCTACGATATTATTACTACTTATTCCCCCAGGAGCTGTTGCTGTAGTTTTCATCAGTCCTCCTGGCATTGCCTGATAGCTATAAGTAGTTGCTCCGGCAGGTGAAGTTTCGGAAGTTAACCGATTATAGGAATCATAAGTGTTACTAAAAGTAACTGGTGCTTCAGAAGTGTATGCCGGCACAGTTTGACTAACCAGATGTCCCCTTGCATTGTAAGTAAATGTCTGATTAATCAGCCCGCTGTTGAATCCGGTATTTTGCCGTCTTACTTCTCTTCCCAATATATCATACCATATCTTTGTATTTGACCCACCGCCTGGCTGAGAGGTACCAACAGCAAACACTCCGCCCTGTGTTTCCCAGGTAAGTGCCTGGGTGACAGCGTAACCTTCCGGTAAGGTTGTTTTAGTCAGGCGCCCAAAGCCATCATATTCGTAGGTTGTAGTAAGGCCGTCGATAGAACGAAAATTAAGGGGTTTGCCCCATCTATCATCATATAGATGAGTAGTTGATCTCGTAATGCCGCTACCAATCCATTCCCGCTTTGTGGGATATCTTCCTAATAAGTCAAAGGTGATTTTCTCTGTCCTTGTTGGCAGGCCGGCAGCCATCACATCCGTTTGGATAATGTTACCAAAAACATCGTAGTAGAGTTTTCTGGTTACAGCTTTCGGTAAACCGGCAAAACTAATTTTGGTTTCAGGGAGCCCAGTTGCATTATAGGTATATTTTACCGTTTCCGTAACAGCCGGGGATCCGGTACGCAGGTTTACACGCACTATCTGGTCAGGTAAAGAAGGAACCGGAGTATTATGTATACTATAGGTAGTGGTAACGGTACCAGTTTCAATTGGTGTCACAGTAGCTCCGGAAATTGTTCCTGTTTTGGATTCTGCTTTAATTATATTACCATAGTCATCATAAGTATTTGAGGTTTCTGTTGCCCATGCATTTAAAAGGTCACGTTCAATAACTTTGTCTTCCTTCTGAAAAAACCTTCTTACTGACAAAGGGGTAAAAGTATAAGTATGCTGTATTTCAGCAAAGTTAGTTCCATTGACACTTGAAGTTTGTTTTACAGTATATGGTACAAAATAAGTACTATGAATTTCATTTTCAGTAGTCGTTTTAATACCCGTAGTATTACTTTCTTCCATCTGTTTCAGAAAGCCCAGAAACCCCTTTCCTTTATGCAAAATAGCATCCTGATAACTAAATCTGGTAGAGGAAGTACCTCCAATTCCATCGGGCACATCAATTGATGCGAGTCCGTAAATAGACGGTTTAATGGCTTGATATGGTTTTGCATACAGATAGGGATAACCATTTATTTCGTTGGGATCAGCATATTCAAATGGAATTGAGCGCTGATAGAAATCTGAATATGTGTCATCAGAGAACAGTCTGTAATTTACATTTGTAACATGTCCTATACCATTGGTTACTTTGGTCAACAATCTTTCCTGCCTGAACGGTTTTATACTGACAATGTACCCGGTTTGTCCTCTAAGTGCTACGCAGTCTGTTTTTCCGTCGGCATTTAAATCTCCACTAATGGCATTATCCCCATTAATTGTTTGATTAACAGTAAAGCTTTCTTGATAGAATCCGTCTCCAGTGCTATAATAGGCAATATATTTTGAGCTGGAGGTAGAAAGGTCCATACAATGAATCAAGTCAGCTTTTCCGTCATGATTCAGATCTCCTACCACAAGGCTGTGTCCTTGTGCATAGCCATTATCACCAGGAAGCACAGGCAGATGCATGAGAGACATCGGCTTGGATACCAATCCAATACCAGTGCTGGTACAAAGAACCCATTGTGAACTATAATTATTGGGAGACTTACGGACAAGCAGATCTGTCTTTCCATCCCCGTTATAATCGGCTGGAAAAACTTTATAGTTTTTCTGTATCTCCGATGTTGTAAAAATTGTTTTGGCGCTATACATATAGCCAGTGGTTGCCGGCAATGGCTCCAGTGCTATCACATAACTCATATTATCCTTTACGACCAAAAGTTCTGTCTTTCCATCTCCATCAATATCTAAAGGGTAAATATTATCAGCAGCAGCAATTGTAGTGGCAAAGAATGCACCGGTATTGGTACCAATACCAAAATTCAAAATTTCCTGATTCACTACACCTTTTCCCGGTGTAGATAAAAAAGCCCCATAAGAGTTATCCGGATTAATTCCGAGTATCAGGATATAATCCTGATGACCATCTCCATCGAAATCTCCAGGAAGGAAAAAGTTACCACTTTTATGAATATACTTGCAATCCTGCGAATATGGGAACACATGCGGGATCTGGGCAAAGTCTTTTTTCAGATAGGTCCACCCGGAGGCAGCATTATAAATACGAGTATGATTGATGGATATTTTTCCAAAGGTTCTTGTAGCAGAACTACCACTACCCTGCTGTGTCGTTTGAGTAAAAATCACATCGTCCTTACCATCTCCATCATAGTCTTGTGACATGAAATTATAGAAGTGGTTTTCTTTAACTCCCATAATTTCAGTTGTAGCTGGCATCTGATAAGAATATAAGAAGGAGACGCCACCTGTGTTTCCAAATCCTATAAAATTGCGGTAAATCGCGTACTCCTTATGTTCCTTTATTCCATTGTTATTGTATGCATACCGCGCAGCCAGAATGTCCGTCTTTCCATCTCCGTCAAAATCCCCTGTTATGCAATCTCCAGATGGAAGAAATGGGTACGGTGGTAATATCTTAACATTATCAGTTACCAGGTTATTACCGTAATCAAATACGATCGGATTTAGTGTACTGCCATCCGCACCTATTTCTTTAACACTTTTAAGATAAGGCTGATCTTGATTATAAGCATAGGTAAATTGGTACGTTTTAAAGGCTTTCCCATTACTGGTAATAACAATGGAGGAAAGTAAAGCCAATGACCGAACCGGTATTCCATTTACATAAGCCGTTGTTTTATCAGTACGGTCAATATAATTAAATTTGATACTATTATAAGGAAGGGAGGAAGTATTTAGATTCCCGGTATACTTTATTTCGTCTATAACGCGACACTGGTCAGTATTATAATCCTTATAAGAGAAACTCATATAGTTTCCAAACCTGTCGTTGATCTGATTCAAGAAATAGTTTACCCGGACTTCCTCACCATTGTTGCCCCACTGAAATGATCCATCTCCAAGCCGCATTACAGTACCATCCTTACCTGTTACAACAAAGAAATCAGGCCCCCAATTACCACGACTATTTACTGACACAATCTTAGCATAGGTTTCACTTTCGGTGCCATATATTGTTGCGTTATCTCCGTTAGCACCAGATATTGGAAACAATCGGTTTCCATCCAGCATAAACACATCATTTGTCGTAAGAAAGTTAACGGGTGTAGCCATTCCGTTATAGTAGGCGTTCTTACCTGTTCGGGTCACCGCAGATAACCCACCGATGTTCCAGCCCACCCCAGCAATTCCATTCCCCGCCTGTGAGCTGTAGGTCAATGATAATTTAGGCATCAAACCATTCGTGCCATCAGGCAACTGAATAGGAAGGTTATAGGTGCTACCTCCAGAAGATGAATTACTAACCGATCCTGGTGAGCTTCCAACCGGAAGAGAAGTATTAATCTGTGCATTTGATGTCGCAGGAAGTAATAAAGTGCTCCAAAGTAAGATGAAGGTAATAAATGGCTTCATCCAGCTTACTGCATAGGAAGGGAAATAGGTTCTCTGAGAACCAACAGGTACAAACATGACGTAACTTTAAACAGTACAAAATATGTTTAAGGGGAATTTTGGAGATCACGGATACGGGTCAACTACAGATACAGGGTATTTAAAATTCACTCCTTTCAGGTAGCAATATTATGAAAAATTTCAACGTCCCAAATTTTTTTTCCTTTTTTTTTGTTTCAAAGAGAGGACAAAAACAGAATTAGCATATTTATAATTGATAACCGATAAATTCTAGTTTATCTATAATTAAAAAAATCCACTTTCCCTGGATACTTTTTTCATGAACATTACTTTTAAAGTGGTAAGAGTAAAGGAACATTAATTTCTAAGATTTATTAAGTTCACAACAACTTTAATCATCATCTCTTTTTCATCCGGTTTTGACTCTGCAATCATAAGTGTGAGGGCCACCAAGGCGTTATCCGCGATCTTCTTTGAACCGTCAAAATGATATAAAATTCCGTTTTTCTCTAAAAACCATACAAATAAAAATGCAGCAATACGCTTGTTCCCGTCCGAGAAAGAATGATTCTTAGTTACAAAATATAATAAGTTCGCTGCTTTCTCCTCAACACTTGGATAAAGATACTGACCGCCAAATGTCTGGTATATTGCAGCCAGCGATCCCTGGAAAGATTCGTCCTTTTCATTTCCGAAAAGCGAACTGCCGCCAAATTTATCGCGGAGTCCCTTGATAGCATCCATCGCTGAATGGTAGGTAATTTCAAAAAGATTCTCCGGTGTTGTTGATTCAATTTGCAAAACTTGATGGTCATACTTATCTAATACATCAAGCGCATAAGTATAATCAGTAATTACCTTCAATAAGCCAATGGCCTCATCTGAATTAAGGTGCTTACTTTCCATCACATTTCCCAATAACTTCACTGTCTGCTTCAATTCCTCCAACTGACTTGATTTCTCTTGCAGTTGTTTCTTATTGACCACATATCCTTTGGTTAAATACTCCTTTAACGTCTTATTGGCCCAGATACGGAACTGAGTACCTCTTTGAGATTTGACACGATAGCCAATTGAGATGATCACATCTAAATTAAAGTACTCAACTTGATAAATTTTCCCATCTGCTCCAGTTGTTGCATTTTTTGCAACAACTGAATTTCTCTCTAACTCCTTCTCTTTGAATATATTAGATATATGCCTGGATATTACAGACTTATCACGCGAAAAAAGCTCCGCAATATGGTTCAGGCTTAGCCAAACTGTTTCGTCTTCTAGTTTTACATCGATAGTCGTTTCGCCGTCCACTGTCTGATAAATAAGAATCTGATTACTTTCCATAAAATGTAACTATTAAGTTTGGTTAGCAATTTGCCTATAAAATGATTTTAACTTTTAAATACTCTTTGCTGCATATAACGATTAACATATTCATCCACTGAACAATCCGAACCATTCTCCAATCCCTTCACCCAATCTAATATCTCGGACTTCTTAAATTTCAACAGCTTCCCCATTCTAAAATGCGGCATCTCCCCCTTCGCACACTTGTTATAAATAGTGTTCGCATCCAGCCGGAGAAAATCCGCCAGTTCCTTTACAGACATGATTTCACCGCCACCGGCTGGCCGGGGCTTTTTCGAAACAGTTTCCAGCAATTCAATCATTAACGATTTGATCTCCCGGATATCAGATTCCATACACAATAATCGTTGTTCTATTGAAGCCATATTCATCAGTTTAAGTGATCATAAATCGCCTTGTTCGCGGCTTTGGCCCTTGTTACATCAGGCACCTGCGCATAGATTTGGGTTGTTTTCACATGTTTGTGGTTCAGCATTTTGCTGACTACATATATATCTTCTCCTTTCTCAATAAGGTCAGTCGCGTATTTGTGCCGCCAGTTATGGAACTTGGCTTTGTCTTTCAATCCTACGCTGGTGAACCATTCCTGTAGCTTTGTGCGTGTACGGGAATAGTTAAGATCAGGAAATACAAGGCTATCTTCCTCCGGTTTGTCTCTGAGAATTGCATAAGCTTGTTTACTGATATAATGTTTAAAAGAGCGGCCCGGTTTAGGATCGACAATGTATGCATACCATGAATCCAGTGGAGTTGAGTAATGCAGATCGCTCCACTTTAATATTTTAATAGCGCTGAAGCGGAATCCGGTAAGCAAAGCAAAAATAGAAGACCTGAAAACAGTATCATCATCCACCGGGTTTTGAATTAATAACTTTAATTCTGCGTCGTCCAGTATCTGGCGATGTGTATCTATATTGCCTATCCGTTTAACGCGGATGGTATAGTCTTCCGGGAGAAACCTGTCCAGGTAAGCTTCTTTCACAATGATTGTAAATTTATCATAGTAAGAAGCGGCTGTATTCTGCGATAGCTTTGTATGTTTGGATTTCAGGGAATGCGTATTTAACAGGAATTGCTTGAACTTTTGGAGAAAGATTTCATCTATATGTCTGAATTTACAATGGTCACCCATCCATTTATGAAGATACTTAACGGCTGTTTCGTAATGAGTGGTATCAACATTCTCTTGCTGCTTATCCCGGATGAAACTCTTCGCATAAAGAAAGAAATCCGCATCCAATGAATCTTTATTAAATAAGCCATTTTCCTCCAGCATCAATGCTTTCATGCGTTTGATGTAAATTTTCTCGGCAATTTCACTATATAACTTGTTCTCCTTGACCTCCAGCGGAGTAACAGGATTAGCGTGTACATACAGGTTCAGGAACTCCCGCCTGGTAAAGCGCTTGTTATGCGGATTCCATACCGGCGGATAATAATCGATGTATAAGCTCAGCTTCCCCCCTTTCAATTTCTTCTTGCGCAACTTCCCTCTCATTTGTTCCCGAATTTGGTGATGATATAATTCATTACTGTTTGGCGGTGAAAGAAAAGACTACGGCCAATGCGGAGCCGTGGAAACTCGTTATCATTTTTTATAAGCCGGAATAAGGTACGCTGACTTATCCGGGTGATTGCGGATAAGGCTTTAATGTCTACCAGCTCACTGGGTTCCTGTGGTGGTAATTGTATAGGAACATATACAACCTGGGAGCCTAATGCTGATTGAAGCATTTTGTCTTTGGTTTCAACATTGGAGTCTTCTACCTTTTTATTCTTTTGACGGAGTTTATAATTGCGTCTTGCGCATTCAAGTGAGCAAAACTTGGTAACCGTCTTTTGGGCAACGAATATTTCATTACAATGTTCGCAGATCTTTCTTATTCTGATATTACTGCTCATGTGGAATTATTAAAAAACAGAAATATGGGTTATAAGAGGTATGCTTATCCGGGTCGTCTACTATTTAAAAACTGTCTATCACTGTCAATTACTGCCATCATTTCTCCAAAATAGAAAATTCTGTACCTCTTTCTATACTATTCGAAAGGTACACTTTTGGGGGTCCAAAACCAAAAAAATCAGTGGAAAATATAAAAAATTTGTTCGGCTAAAATCGTTTACTACATTGAGTTTAGAAAGAATATGAAAATAGAGAAAAGTATGAGAAAGCCCCTATTTCCCGATACAAAACTTACTAAAAATATAATCCAGCCTGTCCTCATTCGTCACTTCCCCTGTTATCTCTCCTAAATAATGCAAACAAAGCCGGATATCCAGTGCCAGCAAGTCTCCCGGCAAACCGTTATCCATTCCCTGTTTTACATCCTGCAATGATTTCAGCACTTCCTGCAGTGCGGCATGATGGCGGGCGTTGGTGATGATGGTGTCTTCTGTATTAACATCACCGGCCAGTACTTTATGTACCAGTGCGTCTTTCAGGTCCTGGATGTGTGCATGATTCTTTGCAGAGATAAAAAGTATTTCAGGTATACCTGCAAATTTATTGCGGATGGCTGCTTCGCCGGTGATATCTGTTTTATTTCCTACCAGGAGATAGTTTACGCTTTGTGATTCAAAAGCGTTAATCTGATTACGTATATCCGTTTCAGTGAGTTCATTCACATCAAAGAGGTAAACGACTACTCCGGCCTCGCGTATTTTCTCCATCGTTTTCTGTACACCGATACTTTCGATGGTATCCAGACTTTCGCGGATACCGGCGGTATCTATGAGCCGGAAAAGGATGCCATCGATGTTAAGTATTTCTTCGATGGTGTCACGGGTGGTGCCGGCGATATCGCTGACGATAGCGCGGTTTTCATTGAGAAGGGTATTCAGGAGTGTAGATTTACCGGCATTGGGTTTACCCACTATCGCGGTGTTCACGCCGTTTTTGATAACGTTTCCCATCCGGAAGGAATCAATGAGGTGCTTCACTACTCCGGTGGCATTGGTAACGAGGGTATATAGGCCCGTACGATCGGCGAATTCCACGTCTTCCTGGCTGAAGTCCAGTTCAAGTTCAATCAGGGCGGAAAAGGTGATTAATTGCTCGCGCAGGGCATGTAATTCTTTAGAGAAGCCACCACGCATTTGCTGCATAGCAGTTTGATGGGAGGCGGCGGAATTGCTGGCTATCAGGTCGGCCACGGATTCGGCCTGTGTGAGATCCAATTTACCGTTCAGGAATGCGCGTTGGGTAAATTCGCCTGGCTTGGCCAGGCGTGCGCCGGCTTTGATGGTAGCATCAATGATTTGTTGCTGGATATAGGGAGAACCATGACAGGATATCTCGATCACATCTTCGCCGGTATAGGAACGGGGACCTTTATAGAGGCTTACCACTACTTCGTCGATGATATGACCATTGGAAACGATGTTGCCAAAATGCAGGGTATGACTGGCTTGCTGCAGGAGATCCTTTGCCGGGAATAGTCCGTTACAGATAGCATAGGTGTCGGGGCCACTCAGCCGTATTACTGCAATGGCGCCGAGGCCGGGTGCTGTTGCTACCGCCACAATTGTATCATCAAATCCTGTTAATTTACCCAGCATACCGTGATTAGTTTATGAATATTCCCAAAGGGCACAAATTTACGGACAATCGGGACTATCACCAATTCCTGAAAATCAAAAGTCCCGTTCCAACGATGTTGAAACGGGACCTTTGAAAAATATGTTTGATACAGTACTACTCCTGCAAAGTAAAGCGGATAGGGAGGTTGAACTGTACAGAAACCTGGCGGCCATTTTGCTTACCAGCTTTCCACTTAGGCATGGTTTTCACCACACGCACAGCTTCTTCTTCCAGGCCACCACCTTTTGCGGCACCTACTGTTTTTACATCTTTAATATTTCCTTCAGAATCTACTACGAACTGAACGAATACTGTACCAGAGATACCGTTTTCCTGCGCAACGCGTGGGTAACGGATATTTTTGCTCAGGTACTTGGCCAGTGCTTCTTCTCCACCAGGGAAGGTAGGAGGCTGCTCTACGAAAGTGAAGATTTCTTCTTTTGCAGGAGCAGGAGGCGGGCCTACTACACCGGTACCTTTACTATCTTCCAGTAATCCCGGATCAACTCCGTTTGGATCACCGTCCACAGTTTTGGTACTGATGGCTTTATCCTTAATATCCTCATGTTTCGGAGGTTCCTCATCCGGTGGTACTTCATTATCCTTCTTAATTACAGGAGGAGTGAACTGTACTGACGGTTTTACCGGTGGCGGTGGCGCAGGCGGTGGAGGTGGCGGAGGTGGCGTTTTCGGATCATCCGGTAACTTCACATCCTCCATCTTAATTTCCTGTATCACCGGCTTCTTTGTGTTTTCACCCTCAGAAGCTTTAACCCACTGTGATATCATGTACGTTGCAAAGAATATTACAAACAATGACGCGGTTCCTAAAATGGCATTCCGCACACGCTTATTATACTGTCTCCGCAAATCGTACGCCCCATAATCCTTGTTCCTGCCGTCAAACAGGATATCAAGAAAATCGGACTTTAAGACTTTAGCAGAATCCATTGTTGTTGTTTTATGATGGATGCAAAAAAATAATTAGTTATTTAGCCGGCGGAGCTGCGGGAGTACTTTGAACACCGTTAGCTGCTTCTGTAGATTGTATCCATTTTTTATCCTGGTCACTGATATCTACAGTTGCATAACGTTGAATCCTGTTGATGGCCATTTCATCAAGAATATCTACGAAATTCTTGTAATTAGCCTGATCATCAGCTTTAATAATCACCACAACATCTTCTGGTTCACCTTTTGCATTTCTCAGTTTGGCAACCTCATCCCTCTTTCTGATGATCTCATCCCTGATTCCTCCGGTATTGGCAAAAGATGTTGCCTTGAAGAAGTCAGGATTAGCAGAGGCATTCGGGTCTTGTGCCAAACCTTCGTAATAGTAAACACGATTATCTTTTCCGAGTAAAATGGTCAGGGCCGTACTTTCTTTTACTTTGTTCTGGTCCTTTTCATTTTCGGTATCCTTTGGCATGATCAAGTCCATTGTTTTGGGCTTGGACATGGTAGTGGTAAGCATGAAGAAGGTAATCAGGAGAAAACCTAAGTCTACCATCGGTGTCATATCTACACGGGTAGATTGTTTCTTGGATTTCGTCCCACCGTGTTTCTTGCCACCGCCACTACTACTGGTATCCATTTCTGCCATAGTAGCCAATTTTTTTTAGTTCTTAAATCAACAGTCTTCCAGGTCAGGAAGCAATTACTGTCGTTTACTTCTTAGGTGCATTTGCCTCTTCCCAGGCAGCAGTACCTTTAGGTGCTTCTTCCAGGTTTGTAACCAGGTTCAGCTTCTGAATATGCTTCTTTTTGAAGGTATCCAGGATTTCTTTGATCTTTGGATAAGGAGTCTGGTTGTCTGCTTTGATACAGTACTTCAGCTTCGCAATGCTTCCGCCTTGTGCTGCAACACCATATTCGATCCAGGCACCTAACTCATTATTAGCAGAATCTGTAGGAATTCCTTTGTCCAGTCCTGATTTCTTACGTTCGTCCTCAGAGAGGGAGAGGTATTGTTTCAGGTCTTTAATTGGTGCTCCAACACTGGCGCCGGTTACAAAGCTTTTAATTTCTTTATCGTCCAGGCCCAGTTTATACTGCGTGTTCAGATCTTCTATCAGCTTCTTTCTTTTGGGCTGACCATCCATACTGAAAAACACTCTGCCATCCTTATCTACTGTGAATAACAACACATCAGAATCAGGTAAAAGGGTGGTGTTAATAGAGGATGGGGTAACTACTGTTACCGGTTCATCCGGTTTAAACTTAGTCGCCAGCATAAAGAAAGTTAACAGCAGGAAAGCCACATCACACATTGCTGTCATGTCAATGGCCGTGCTTTTCCTTGGCATTTTAACTTTAGGCATCTTTACTCTGTTTTATGGTTTACTTTAAATAGATTCAAAACCGCTCAAATTCCACAAAATAATCTCAGATTATTTGTGGTTTGCAGCGAAGCTCTGAGTTAAAGTAAAGCCAGATTCGTCAATAGCGTAAGTGATGCTATCAATATTGGTAGTAAAGTAGTTGTACATTACGATCGCAATAGCAGATGTACCGATACCCAGTGCGGTGTTGATCAACGCCTCAGAGATACCTAACGCCAGCTGTGCAGAATCCGGAGCACCACCAGAAGACATTGCAGAGAACGCCTTGATCATACCCAATACTGTACCGAACAGACCCAACAGGGTTGCTACTGATGCAATGGTAGACAGGAACACCAGGTTCTTTTCCATCATTGGCAGTTCCAGTGCGGTAGTTTCTTCAATTTCATTCTTGATGGTCAGGATCTTCTGTTCTGTGTCCAGATCAGCATTGGTAACCATTTCTTTGTACTTTTTCAGACCTGCTTTCAGTACGTTTCCTACAGAGCCTTTCTGTTTGTCACACTCAGCCAGTGCTGCGTCTACATTTTTGTTAGCCAGGTGATACTGTACTTTACGTACCAACTCAGAACCGCTGAATTTACCTTTTGCTTTTGACAGGTACAGGAAGCGCTCGATTACGAAAGTCAAACACACCAGTAATACTGAAATCAATACAGGTACTACTAATCCTCCCTTGTAAACAGTACCAAACCATTTACCGATACCTGAATCTATAGGATGTCCATCGGGATTATTACCCTGAAAGTTGGCTGGATTACCTAATACAAAAAAGAAAAACAGGAATCCTATCACTAAGCAGATAGGCACAGCCAACGTAGCGAACAGGTTGGATGACTTTTTAGGTTGATGAGAAGAAGCCTTAGCTGTAGCTGCAGTCACAGTTGTTTTAGTCTCAGCCATGTTGATTGAAATTTTAGTGTTAAAAATTAAACTATTGTTTGTTAGAAGTTTCTATTCACTTTAGAATGCCCCTCAGCACCCAATTTACTGTTTTAATCAGTGATTCGCAAAGTTATACGGTTGGTCCAAAAAAACAAGTGCAGCCCAAAAAAACCCACAAAAATTAACCTTCACACGTAAAAGCCCCATCACAGGGCTTTTAGACCACTCATTTTTTTAGAGCAAACACTTACATAAGCGAATAAACCAATATTGCAGTTCTCACAACTGATTGTTACTGTCCCAATTCTTGAAATAGTTTGATTTTTTTCAAAGTTGGACGCACAATTTAAGAAAAAATTCAAATGTTCCAACAGAAATCTCACAATTCTGCTAACTTATTTATTCCCGCGCCAGTAAACACTTTCAGGCGACGCTAATAGCATTTAGCAACACAACGTCGAATATTCCCCGCTTCATAACTTGAAAATCAATACGGCAGCGGCAATCAACTCTTCCCCCTCTATCCCTGCCATATGAAATTATTATTTGCTATAATAATAAATACTTACATAAAAAAAGTTGCCACCGCAACTATTGTTCCAACGCCTACCATTCAATTTAGCTTCTTTTTTTCCATTCCTACAGCCATTACCGCGTTTATGGATTTTCCTGATAAGTTAGTACTTAAAATACTTACTTGCAAAGGTTTTTAAAAAAACATAACAACTAATCAAGAACCAATTATTAAATCGTAATGACCAAACCATTTCATCACAAACTGATAATAGCCGTGGCAGGCGCACTTTGCCTGGGTATTACCGTTTATCAACCTGCCAGCGCACAGCGGAAAAAACACCAACGCAACGCCGCGCCAACTACTCCTGCTCCTGCCAAAGACTCTACCGGGAAACCTCCCATGATCAAGCCAGGACCCAAGCCAGGACCTAAACCCTTCGCCGAAGTAATTACCGATAAAGCCAAAGCTGACTCCGGCCTGTTCAATATCTACAAACTGGATGACCGCTTCTTTTTCGAAATCCCTGATACCCTGCTCGGAAGAGACGTACTGGTAGTAAACAGGATCTCCAAATCGGCCGCAGGCCTCCGCGCCATGATGATGGGCTTCAGCGGCGATATCATCGGCGAAAATGTGATCCGCTTTGAAAAAGGCCCCAACAATCGCATCTTCCTGAAAAATATCTCTTATGCCGATGTTTCAAAAGATTCTACCCAACCTATGTTCACGTCTGTGAGCAACTCCAATCTGCAGCCTATCGTTGCAGCATTTGATGTAAAAGCAGCATCTAAAGACGGGAAAGGTACCATTATTGACCTCACAGAATACATCAGCGGGGATAACGATATCCTGTTCTTCGACGGCCAGGTTAAGAACATGCTCAAAATCGGTGGTGCTCAGCCAGATAAATCTTACATCTCTGATGTAAAATCCTATCCGATGAATACCGAAATCAAAACCGTAAAAACATACAGCAAATCCGGCGGTCCTGCCGGCCCGGGTATGCCCCCTTCTCCGGGCGGTAATGCTACCGTGGAACTGAACAGCTCCATGGTATTGCTTCCTGCTGTGCCAATGCAGCCACGCTACTTTGATCCCCGCGTAGGTTACTTCACCACCAGCGTAACCGACTTCGATGCGGATCCGCAAGGTGTAAAAAGACTCCAGATGATCACCCGCTGGCGCCTGGAACCCAAACCGGAAGATATGGAGAAATATAAACGCGGTGAACTGGTGGAACCAGTGAAACCCATCGTGTTTTACATTGACCCTGCAACGCCGGTAAAGTGGCGTAAATACCTGATCATGGGTGTGAACGACTGGCAGTCGGCCTTCGAACAGGCGGGCTTCAAAAACGCTATCATCGCTAAAATGGCGCCTACTCCCCAGGAAGATTCTACCTGGTCTATTGAAGACGCCAGATTCTCTGCTATCGTATACAAACCTTCTGATGTGCCCAATGCAAGCGGTCCTCACGTACATGATCCCCGCTCCGGTGAAATCATCGAAAGTCATATCAACTGGTACCACAACGTGATGCATTTGCTGCGTAACTGGTATTTTGTGCAGGCATCTCCCAACGATCCCCGCGCACGTAACATGCAGTTCAGCGATGAACTGATGGGTGAACTGATCCGCTTTGTATCTTCCCATGAAGTTGGTCATACCCTCGGTTTGCGTCATAACTTCGGCTCCAGCTCTACCTACCCGGTTGAAAAACTGCGCGATAAGGAATGGGTGAAAAAGAATGGTCATGCAGCTTCTATCATGGACTACGCACGTTTTAACTACGTAGCACAACCTGGCGATGGCATCACCGGGGCTGATCTCTATCCCCGCATTAACTACTACGATAAATGGGCAATCGAATGGGGCTATAAACTGCTCCCACAGGCCAAGTCACCGGAAGCAGAAACACCAATTCTCAATAAAATAACAGTTGAAAAACTGAAGGATAAGAAGTTCTGGTTCGGTACCGAATCAAACCCGGATGATCCAAGATCACAGAATGAAGACCTGGGCGACAATGCCATGATTGCCAGTACATATGGTATAAAAAACCTCCAGTATATTATGCCTAATCTCCTTAGCTGGACAAAGGTAGATAACGAAGGTTATGCAAACCTGACTGAACTTTACAGGGAAGTAGCCGGTCAGTTTAGCCGTTACATGGGCCACGTAGCCAAAAACGTAGGCGGTATCTACGAAACACCTAAAACCGTAGAGCAAGCCGGTGGCGTGTACGAATACGTACCCAAAGCGACCCAGAAAGAGGCTATACAGTTCCTGAACAAGCAACTGTTCACCACTCCGAAATGGCTGATTAACCAGGATTTATTAAGCCGTATAGGCAGCGATGGCGTTTCCCTGATCAGTTCCCGTCAAACACCGGTGCTGGACAGGCTGATGGGCACCAATACCATCAATAAACTGATTGCCGGTGAAGCTGCCCTGGGAACACAGGCTTATGCCCCTGTTGATATGCTGAATGATCTGAAAAAATCCATCTTCTCAGAACTTTATACACATCAGCCGATAGACGTATACCGCAGAAACCTGCAACGCGACTATGTGGATAACCTTGCTGAACTGGTAGCTCCAGCTCCCCCCGCCAATCCAATGATGGGTGGCTATGCACCTCCTAGTGCATCCAAGTCAGATGCTGCAGGCATTGGCCGTGCCCAGCTGGTAGCCCTGAGAACTGAGCTGCGCGCAGCTGCAGGCAGTGGCGACAGCATGACACGCAACCACCTCCAGGATCTGATTGCCCGTATCAATAAGGCACTGGATCCTAAATAACGAATCCGCATACACGAAATATCTGCACCCTTCCCGGTAACTCCGGGAAGGGTGTCTTCGTTTTATGGATGTTCAAAAGCTTATAAATTATTGTGGAAAATGCTTAATATCGCTGCATTATTAACCTAGACGCCTCAAAAGTGAAAGATCGGACTAACAAAATTACGATATACGATATCGCGCATAAACTGAATCTGTCGGCATCTACTGTTTCACGTGCACTGCAAAACAATCCGCTCATTAACCTGGAAACACGTGAAAAAGTACAAACCGCAGCTACAGAAATGGGCTATGTACCCAACTGGATTGCTTCCAGTTTGCGCAAGAAACGGTCGAACATTCTCGGCCTTATCGTACCACGTACTTCCATGTACTTTCAGAGTACGGCTATCAGCGGTATTCAGCATGAGGCGCATAAATATGGGTTCAGCATTGTGATTGGTCAGTCGGATGAAACTGTGGCGATGGAGAAGGAATTAGTACATACTTTTTACTCCCTTCGTGTAGATGGATTACTGGCGGTGGCCTCCATGTTTACCACCAACTTTGATCATTTCAGCCCGTTTATCAAGAACAATATTCCACTGGTATTTTATGATCGTGTACCTACCGATTTCCAGGGTTATACTATTACCGGAGATGATTTCAGAGGCGGCTTCCTGGCCACCGAACACCTGATCAAACAGGGATGCAAACGTATTGCCCATTTTTCCGGGGTACTTACCTGTAACCTTTATCAGCAAAGGCTTTCAGGTTATAAAGAAGCATTGGCACAATACAATATTCCTTTCGACGAAGAGCTGGTTTATATCCACGACCTGACGATGGACTCTGCGACTGTTGCTGCGCAACAATTATTTGACACACAAAAAATGCCGGATGGTATGTTTGCCGCTAACGATAGTTCGGCGGTTGCTTTTATCCGTGAAGCGAAGAACAGGAATATTGCTGTTCCCGGGCAGATCAAAGTAGTGGGCTATTCCAATGATCTTTCTTCCCGTATTATTTCCCCTTCTTTAACTACCATTGAACAATCGGGTTATAATATGGGGCAGAAGGCAGTGGAAACAATTGTCCAACTGATCAATCATGATGAAACGGTGAAGGTGACAAAAAATTACGTATTCCCGGTGGAGTTAATCAAGCGGGAATCTACCGGAATATAATTCAATACTAAAAACTGATAACCTACAACTTTATGAAATCTTCCATTTATGTAGCATTATTCTGTACTGCTGCAGTTGCCGTATCCTCTTGTAACAAGCGTATTTACGTGCCTAACCAGGTAAATGTTCCACTGTTGAAAGAGAAATATGAATTCAAAGGCAGTATTACTCCTACTAATCTGCAGGGGGCTTTTGCGGTGACTGATAATATCGCCATCATGGCAAATGGCCAGTATCTGTGGGGATTTAATTATGCAGATCCGGCCAATAATTATGATGATGACAATGATTTATTCCGGGATAATAACACCCGCGGAGGATTGGTAGAGGGAGCAGTTGGCTTTTTCAAGCCTATCGGCCCAAATAAGAAAGCAGTTTTTGATGTATATGCAGGTTATGGCAGCGGAAATTTCAAAACGCTGACCGGTAATTACAAGTCGGATAACGACGGTACAGGTAACATTAACCTGAATGACTACGTGATAAAAAACCGTTTCAGTAAGGTATTCATACAACCCAGTTTCGGGCTTGCCCATCGTGTGGTGGAAGCTGCGTTCAGCAGTCGTTTTTCCCTGATCAATTTTTACGACAGCAATATTGGCGTAAAGGCATTTGAAAATAATGCGGCAGAACAGAGTAAATATATGCGTATCTACGACAAAACTGTGGTGTTCTACGAGCCGGCGTTTACGGTGCGGGTGGGTTATAAATACGTAAAATTTCAGGCGCAGCTGCAGTTTTCAACGCCATTAAACGACAATAGTTTTTACGACGATAATACTAATGATAAGAACTTTAACGAGTATTTCCAACCGGTGAATTTTAATATGGGTGTTGCGATAAATCTGGCGAAGTGGTATAATCGTAAATGATAGATAATTTTTGGGAAGATAATTTCCGGGAGATGATATAAAAAAGAACGCCTTAGTGTTTGAAACACTAAGGCGTTCTTTTAATAAGTATGGCAGCTACCTACTCTCCCGCATGATGTTGCAGTACCATCGGCCATGAGGGGCTTAACTTCTCTGTTCGGAATGGGAAGAGGTGAACACCCTCGGCATAACCACC